>CAZORE010000104.1:10881-25751 GCA_964581815.1 uncultured Streptosporangiaceae bacterium
ATGGGCCTTGCTCATGTCTTCACGCCTTTCCGTGGCAAATAACAGGGATCAGGTGGCGGACCACCGCTTTCACGACCGGCGTCCCGTCCACCGCAGCCCGGTCGCCCGGACACCCGGTCCTCTTCCCTCTACTCCACCGGGGGAATTGCCCGCGGTCCAAGCGATAGCGGCTGTGGGAATATTGGCTCGCGCTATATCGCTCGCGGCATTGCCCCGAGCAAGACCCGCTCCCGGAGAACCCGTAGGGCGGCTGCTCCTGCGGCGCCTGGTCTTGCGGGTTGCCGTCCGAACCGGAACCGAGGATGACGCCAAGGAACGGCGGGTAGCCGATGGCTACGACGCCGCCGGCCCGGCCCGCGGCGATCTCCCGTGGCCCTCGGCCAGCGCCGACGCGGGGCTTGCCGGGGCGCTCACCCCGTGGCCTTCCGAAGGCTCCGCGACCACGATGCTGCACCCTGTCACCGCAGCCGCTGCCATGCCGACGACGACGGCGGCGATGCGCGGCATCCTCCGTTTTCCTGCGTTCATTCGCTGTTTCTCGAGAAGATCCGCAGGAAGAAGAAGAAGACGTTCAGCGCGTCGAGGAAGATCGACGCGGCGATCAGCGGCGCGGAATCGGCGTCCGACGAGAGCCGCAGCCGCTGGAAGTCGAACATGGTCAGGCCGGCGAAGATCACCAGCCCGAGGATGCAGTACGCGAGGTCGGCCCCCGGGATGTTGACGAAGATCATCGCGACGCCGAAGACGATGAGCCCCACGAGGGCCCAGAAACTCACCCGGCCGATCGCGGACAGGTCCCGCCGGGTCGCGTAGCCGATCGCGCCGCAGCCGGCGATGAACAGCGCGGTCGCGCCGCCGGCCTGCCAGAGCACCGCCGGGTCCGTGCTCGCGTAGTACGCGAGCACCGGTGACGAGGCCAGCCCGAGCAGGAGCCCGACCGCGAACAGCAGCCCGGTGCTTGCGCCGCCGGACTGCCGCGTGTAGTTCATGCCGATCAGGCAGATGAATGCGGCGATATACCCCGCGAACGACCAGCCGTAGGGCAGATCGCGGCCCAGGTAGGCGCCGAGCGCGAACAGTCCGCCCGTCGCCGCGACGTAGCCCATCGTCTGACCGAACAGCGTGTGCGTGTCTTCGCCGCTCGCCGTCCCGCTGTAGCTAGTGGAATCAATCATGACGGCCCTCTCTGTGCACGCTGCCATTCCACCGCGCGGCCAGCGCGGGCAAAAAGCGACGCGGGCTCTCCTCGCATAGCCCGGAACTCTTGGACCTTCCACCGCATCGGCAGTTGGGATGAACCGGTGACCCGGCCGCAGCCCGGGGTACATCTCGTGGCGATCAAGGGGAGGCACTACGTGGGAACGATCACTACCGCCGATGGCACGGAGATCTTCTACAAGGACTGGGGAACGGGCCAGCCCATCGTGTTCAGCCACGGCTGGCCGCTGTCGGCCGATGACTGGGACACGCAGATGCTGTTCTTCCTGCAGCACGGCTACCGTGTCATCGCTCACGACCGGCGCGGCCACGGACGGTCCACCCAGACGAGCGGCGGCCACGACATGGACCACTACGCCGACGACCTTGCCGCGCTGACGGCACACCTCGATCTCCACGACGCCGTTCACGTGGGCCATTCGACCGGCGGCGGCGAGGTGGCGCACTATCTGGCCAGGCACGGCGAAGGCCGGGCGGCGAAGGCCGTCCTGATAAGCGCGGTGACGCCGCTCATGGTGCAGACCGAAGCCAATCCCGGCGGCCTGCCCAAAGAAGTATTCGACGGCTTGCAGGCACAGCTCGCGGCCAGCCGCACGAAGTTCTACCGTGACCTGGCCGCGGGACCGTTTTACGGGTTCAACCGGCCGGGCGTGGAAGCCTCAGAGGCGATCATAGAGAACTGGTGGCGCCAGGGGATGATGGGCGGTGCCAAGGCGCACTACGACGGAATCGTCGCCTTCTCGCAAACCGACTTCACCGAGGACCTGAAGCAGATCTCGGTGCCCGTCCTGGTGATGCACGGCGATGACGACCAGATCGTGCCTTACGCTGACTCCGCGCCGCTGGCGGCGAAGCTACTCAAGGACGGGACGCTGAAGACCTACAGCGGCTTCCCGCACGGCATGCCCACCACCCAGGCGGAGACCGTCAATGCCGATCTGCTGGCCTTCCTGCGGGCCTGACCAGCCGAATGAGGTCTACCTGGCTGTGCACGCCGAGTTTGGCGTAGATCGACGACAGGTGGTTGCGGACGGTGCTCTGGCTGACATAGAGGTCGGCGGCGATGGCGGCGACTCGCTGACCGTCGAGCAGACGGGTGAGCACCGCCCATTCACGGCTGGTGAGCTTGCCGAACTGCGGCTCGTCGGTCATGGTGGGCAGCTGGTGGAGCCGGGGTATCAGGCCGGCTGCGTGCAGTTCGTCGGCCATGCGGAGCATGTGGGCCTCAAGCTGCATCTCGCGCGAACTGCCCGCGGGCAGCTCAGCCACGGCGTCGTCGCGGATGAGCGCGAACGCGAGCGCGGGCGGATCGCCCGGCGAGATGGTCGCGAGAACAACCGTAACCTCGGTCCAGTCACGGGATCTGGCGCTCACCCGGAGCTTGAGCCGCACCGCGCGCCCGCCACGGCGGGCATGTTCCACCGCCGCGAGGAGGGCGGGCGCGTCGGAGGGATGGATGACCCCGAGGAGCGGCGCGCCGGTGCACTGCTCGGGGTCGAGTCCGAGCAGCGGAGAGACGTCCTGGCTGATGCGATCGATCCGCCAGTAGTTGTCCACGGTCCCGAGTACCACGTTCCCTGGTTCGGGGACGCTGGACGCCGGCGGCATGGCGCGGAACTGGCTGTCGCGGTCCGCAGCGGGAATGACGGAGGCGAGCCCGACCCGGAAGCCGTCGACATCGACGGTGCTGATCCAGACAGAGAACAACTGATGAGGGTCCTTCGGATTGGCGAGACTGCGCATCGCCTGGTACCCGATCAGGTCACCGTCAGCGAGCGCCTGAAAGCCGAGCCGGGCGGCGCGCTGATCATCGGGGGACAACCAGTCGAGGCTGGACGAGCCGGTGATCGCGCCGACGGCGGAGCCTAGCGCGCGGGCCATCGCCTGGTTCACCGCCAGGAACCGCCCAGACGGCAGGTCCACCGCCGCGAGCGGAACGTCAGAGGACTTGATAAGCGCGTTGATCGCGTCGGGGGACCTCGCCATGGGCATCAGCATCCTCGGTTGAGCCGGTCCCCGAATCACGTGTTCACATAGTGCTTTTCACCCGGCCTACCGGTCACCGCCGGATGCAGAACGCGGCGTACTCTCCGTCCACGCTACGTGCAGCGGCATCACCGCGTAGCGGGCAAGGATGCCCGCCGTCATGTGCCTCACCGACTATGACTGACTACGCGAATGCGTGATACGGCGCGCTTAGCCGCCTGCCCGAAGCTGGCTGGGCGGATCCCGGGCCGGGCAAGCCTACGCGTTCGCGTGATTTCGGCGCGCGGCGGTGTACGGCATTGTCGGAGGAGAGCTCGCAGACCAACGCGGGCCGCGTTCACGGCAACGGACAGCAGGTGACAGAAATGACCCACCCGACCGTACCCGGACAAGTGCCCCCCCAGGCGAACCCGGCCAACCAAGGGCTTGAGCTCCGGCACCTGCGCTATCTAGTAGCGGTCGCCGACGCGGGCACGTTCACGCACGCGGCGGAGCGGATGTTCATCGCGCAGCCCACGCTGAGCCAGCAGATACGGCGGCTTGAAGAGATGGTGGGCACCCCGTTGCTGTGCCGTCGGCGCGACGGCGTGCAGCTCACCGAGGCCGGCAGCGTGCTACTCGAGGAATCGCGGACCGTACTGTCCCTGGTTGAGCACGGAGTCAGCCGGACGCGCCAGGCGGCGGGCCTCGGCAGGCCCCGGCTGAGGTTCGTGCTGCCACCCCAGCTGCCAGAAGGCCTCGCGGTGACGATAGCGTCCCGGCTGCGCTCCACCGCGGCTGCAGCAGGTGCCGACGTCCAGTGGCTGGAGGAGCCGCTGGACGCCGAGTTCTCGCCGATCAGCCAGCGGCGCGCGGATGCCGGGCTTGGCTGGCTGATGTCCGGCCGCGAGGCTCTGCCTGATCCGCTTGAGGTAATGGCCATCGAAGACTTCGAGCCCGAGGTCTGGGTTCCCGTGGCCGCGGGAACCGGCGATCGCCAGCAGATCGGCCTTGACGAACTGGCCGACATGGACGTCGTGCACGGCCCGCGGCGCACCAGTCCGGCTTCCTATGACGCCTGGCTGGCGCAGTTGCGCGAGAGCCGGCCGCGTTTCTGCTTCACCGACCCCCCGTTCCGGCACTCGCTGCCCATGACCCTGGCGTTCGCGGCTGCGGCCAGCCGCCCGACCGCCGTGCTGACCAGCCCGCTCCGCCCGGTTTCCGGCGACGCCGCCACCGTGGTCACGCGCCGGATGGCCGATAGCTACAACATGGTCAGGGTCGGCCTACGGCACCGGCCCCTGCGCGCGACAGCCGTCCTGGTGTGGAGCGGCGACCTGCCACGCGACCTGCAGCAAGTTCTCTTTGACACCGCCGACCCTGGAATCGTCCAGGCTCAGCCGCCGACCGCGGTCGCCTCATGATCGGCGGACCCGGCCAGGAAAGACACGTGCCTATTTGATGTAGTCATTTGCCTATAGCAGCGGACCCCGCCGGTCCGGCAGTCTAGACCTGGGAGCACGAATACGATCTCGGGAAAGCGATGGTCATGCTGATCGGCCGGGCCAAGGAAACTGCCGCACTCGACGGCGTGCTTGCGACCGTGCGGGACGGGCTGAGCGGGGTGCTTGTGCTGCGCGGTGAGGCCGGCATCGGCAAGAGCGCGCTGCTTGACTGGGCGGCAAACAGGGCCGGCGACATGCGGGTAACCCGGGTGGCTGGAGTGGAATCGGAGATGGGCCTCGGTTTCGCCGGCCTGCATCAGCTGCTTGTGCCGTTCCTTGGCGAGCTTGACCGGCTGCCCGCGCCGCAGCGGGGTGCCCTGCAGTCAGCGTTCGGAATGGTGGCTGGGCCGGCGCCGGACCGGTTCATGGTCGGGCTGGCGACGCTCACTCTGCTCACCGACGCGGCGGCAGAACGGCCGGTGCTTTGCGTGGTCGACGACGTTCAGTGGCTCGACCCCGCATCAGCCGGCGTGCTGGGTTTCGTCGCCCGCCGTCTGCTCGCCGACCGGGTGGGAATGATCTTCGCCGTCCCGGACGCGGAGGAACGGGCAGCGGTGCTCAGGGAGCTGCCGGAGCTGCCGGTAGGCGGGCTGACCGCGGATGCGGCCCGCCGCCTGCTCACCGCCTCGGCGGGCAGCCCGGTAGATCCGGGGCTTGCGGAACGGGTCCTAGCCGCGTCGGCCGGCAACCCCTTGGCGCTTACGGAGTTCGGGCGCGAGCTCATCGACGGGAGCCTTTCCGGTGCACAGCCGCTGGCTGGTCCGCTGCGGTTCGGGGGCCGGATTGAGGAACTGTACCTGTCCCGGGTCCAGGCACTGCCGGCGGACGCACAGACGTTGCTGCTCGTGGCCGCCGCCGACCAGCTCGGTGATCCGGCGAAGGTATGGCGGGCGGCCGACAAACTGGGCATCGGCCTTGAGGCGGCGGAGCTTCCCGCGGTTGAACGGATCGTGAGCTGGACGCCCAGCCTTCAGTTCCGCCATCCGCTGATGCGATCGGTTGTCTACTACGGAGCGCCGCCGTCGGCTCGCTGGCGAGTCCATGAGGCGCTGGCGGCGGTGAGCGACCCGGAACGGGACCCGGACCGGCGGGCCTGGCATCTGGCCCAGGCAGCGCCTGGGCTAGACGAGGAAGTCGCCGCGGAGCTTGAACGGTCCGCGGGCCGCGCCCGGACTCGCGGCGGCTGGGCCAGTTGCGCGGCCTTCCTTGAGCGTGCGGCGGAGCTGACGTCCACCCCGGCACGCCGGGGCCGCAGGCTGGTAGCGGCGGCCGAGGCGAGGCAGGCGGCCGGTGAGACCTCGGCCGCGCGGGCGCTGCTCGATCGCGCGGCCGCCGACGTGACGGAACCGCTGGTAAGCGCCCGAGCCCGACGGCTTGAGGGCGATATCGCATTCGCGGCCGGGGACCTGGCCACGGCGACGTCGGTCCTGCTCGAGACGGCGGCCATGATCGGGCCCGACGACGTGCGACTGCGCCGCGACACCCTGCTTCAGGCCTTCGGGGCGCAGCTCGCGAGCCGGCGTGCGGTGGGCATGGCCGATGTCCTGCGGGCGATCCGGTCGTCGCCCCTGGCACCGGAATCGGCAGCCACGCCAGGTGACCTGCTGCTCGACGGCCTCGCCGCCGTAGCCGAGCGGTGCTTTGCGGACGGCGTCGGGTTGTTGCGGCAGGCCGTCGCCCCGGTGACCGGCGGCCAGCCGATGCCTGACGAAGCGCCGCAGCGCTTCCTGGCCGTCCGCCTGGCGATCGCCGAACTCTACGACGACTCCGCATGGCGCGAGCTGGCTGTCGGCTGGGTATCGCGGGCGCGTGACCGGGGCGCGCCCGTGGCCCTAGTGGTCGGGCTCGCGTGCCAGGCGTTCAGCCAGCTGACCGAGGGCCGCTTCGGTGCTGCCGAGGCCACGCTCGCCGAGGCGAGGAGCCTAGCGGAAGCCGTGGGCAATAAGACCTATCTCGGCGGCCTGGCCAGCCTTGAGCTTGAGCTGGTCGCCTGGCGCGGTGGTCAGGCAGCCATTCGCCCGCTCGCTGCCCGGCTGCCGAAGGCCATGGCCGGCCATGGCCACGCGCTGGAGATGCAGCGAGTCAACAAGGCCATGGCCATACTGGAGCTCGGCCTGGGCAATCATGCGGCAGCGCTGCGGCATGCGCTGCAGGTCGCCACGGGCGAGACGGTACTGAGCTACCAGACAAGGCCGGAGGTGCTGATCGAGGCCGCGGTCAAATGCGGAGACCGGGCGTCCGCCACCGCGGCGCTCGAGGCCGTCGCGCCCTGGTGGCTCGCCTGCGCGACCCCATGGTCGCTTGGGCTGCTGGCCCGTTGCCAGGCGCTGCTCGCCGACGACGACCAGGCTGAGGACGGGTACCGGCTCTCCATCGAGCGCCTCGGGGAGTGCCAGGTCGCCCCCGAGCTAGCCCGGTCCCACCTGTTGTACGGCGAGTGGCTACGGCATCAGCGCCGCCGCCGCGGCGCGCGCGAGCAACTGCGCACCGCCTACGACATGTTCGAAGCGCTCGGCATGGCCGCGTTCGCGGGGCGAGCCCAGGCCGAGCTGCGTGGAGTTGGCGAGCACGCCGCCACGAGCCGTGCCGTTACCGCGGACCTGCTCACGCCGCAGGAGGCGCAGATCGCCCGGCTGACCGGCGAGGGCGCCACGAATAAGGAGATCGCCGCCCAGCTCTACGTCAGTGCCAGCACGGTCGACTACCACCTGCGCAAGGTCTTCCGCAAGCTTGGCATCACAAGCAGGGTGCAGCTCGCTTCCATGCTGCGAGAGTCAGGTACGGGCTTTACCTGCGCTCCGTCCGGCGCGGCTCAGCCGCCGGCCAGAGAACCTCCAGGCGGCCAGGCGGCACCCGCTCAGGGGCAGCCCGCCAGGCGACACCGCAGCGCCCATAGCACCTCGCGAGCCCGTCCAACAGCGGCGTAATGAACGTCATAAGTGAACTGGTGCCATAGCCCCATAGGGGAGCTAAACCGGACGTGAAGCATTACGCTTGCCGCATAGCGATAACGCTTGCGGGATAGCAGGTGCCTCGGCTACACGCCGTGGATATCTGACGTTCCTCGATGTCCTGGTTAATTGCGGCTGCGGTGCCGCGGCTCCGTGGTGGAGATGGCATGCCTGAGCGATCCAAGCCGGCGCCGAGGTTGCTGGGACGGCAGCGGGAGCGTGAGGTACTCGACGACCTCGTCGAGGACCTGAGATCCGGGCACGGGTGGGCGCTTGTGGCGACCGGTGAGGCGGGGATAGGCAAGTCGGCGTTGCTTGAGTACCTGGTCGCCACGGCGCCGGACTTGCGGCTGGTCAGGGCGGCGGGGGTGGAATCGGAGATGGAGCTGGCGTTTGCCAGCCTGCACCAGCTGTGCGCCCCGTTGCTCGATCGCCTTGACCGGCTCGTGCCCCTGCAGCGGGAGGCGCTGGAAATCGCCTTCGGGCTGCGCGGCGGGGGTACGCCCGATCGTTTCCTGGTGGGGCTGGCCGTGCTGACCCTCCTGTCGGAGGCAGCGGAGGAAAGGCCGCTGCTGTGCGTGGTCGACGACGCGCAGTGGCTGGATCGGGCGTCAGCGCAGGCGCTGGCGTTCGCGGCGCGGCGACTGGTCGCGGAGCGCGTCGGGCTGATGTTCGCCGCGCGCGAGCCGGGTGAGGACCTTCAGGGGCTTCCGGAAATCGAGATCCGGGGTCTGCAGAATGAGGACGCACGCAGGCTATTGCGCTCGGTCGTCCGGGTTCGGCTTGATGAACGGATAGTGGACCGGATCCTGGCTGAGACCAAGGGCAATCCGCTGGCGCTACTCGAATTGCCGCGCGGGCTGAGCCCGACCCAGCTGGCGGGAGAATTCGGTCTGCTTGGCGCGCAGCCACTGCCGGCGCGGATCGAGGAGAGCTATCGGCGCAGGCTCGAAGCACTCCCCGCCGATACGCGATTGCTGCTACTGGTCGCCGCGGCCGAGCGGTTCGGCGACCCAGTGCTCGTCTGGCAGGCCGCCGAGCGGCTCGGGGTGACCACCTCGGCCGCTGCTGCCGCAGACGCGGACGGATTGCTCGAGATCGGAACACGGGTGCAGTTCCGCCATCCGCTGGTGCGTTCGGCGGTCTACCGGTCGGCCCTGCCGCGGGACCGCCAGGCGGCGCACCTGGCGCTGGCTGAGGTGACCGACCGCGACCTCGACCCCGACCGGCGGGCGTGGCACCTGGCGGCGGCGGCGCCAGGTCCCGACGAGGAGGTCGCCGTGGAACTCGAGCGGTCGGCCGACCGGGCGCGGGCCCGTGGCGGCGCGGCCGCGGCGGCGGCGTTTCTGCAGCGGGCGGTCGCGCTGACGCGCGAGCCCGCACGGCGGGCCGAGCGCGCGTTCGCGGCCGCGCAAGCGAGCCTGCAGGCCGGCGCATTCGACGCGGCGGTCGAGCTGGTCGCCGTGGCGGAGGTCGGGTCGCTTGATGAGTTCATGCGCGCCCAGGCCGGCCTGCTGCGCGGCCAGATCGCGTTCGCCTCAAGCGCGGGCAGCGAGGCAGCGGCACTGCTCCTGCAGGCGGCGAGGCAGCTCGAGCCGCTGGATGTCACGCTCGCGCGCCAGACCTACCTGTACGCGTGGGCGGCTGGGAAGTTCGCAGGCCGGCCCGCACGCTCGGGCGATCTGCGTGAGGTGTCCCTTGCCGCCAGGTCAGCCCCTCCGCCCGCTGGCCCGCCGCGTCCGTCCGACCTGCTGCTTGACGCGCTCGCGGTCCTGGTCACCGACGGACGCGCGGCGGCGGCCCCCTTGCTGAGCCGGGCGGCCCGCGTCTTCGCCGTGGAAGACGTCTCGCCAGAGGAGGGACTGCTATGGGGCTGGCTGGCAAGCATCGCCCCCATCATGGTGTGGGACGAGAAGCAGTGGCACGCCCTGCTGGCCAGGCAACTCCAGTCCGTCCGCGAGGCGGGCCTGCTCTTCTACCTGCCGCTCTACGTGAACGTGCTGGCCGTGTTTTCGGTAGCCAGCGGTGACTTCGCGACCGCTGCCTCGCTGATCGCGGAGTCTGACGCGATCGCGGAGGCGACCGGGACTACCGTCGCCCCGTTCGCGGCGGTCTTGCTGGCCGGCTTCCTCGGAGGGGAAGCAGAGGTTCCCCGGCTCATCGAACTGGTGATGAGAGACGCGCGGGTGGCCGCGCAGGGCGAGTGGATCCAGTGGACACAATGGGTATCCGCGATACTGGACAACTCTCTTGGCAGCTACGGTACGGCCCTTGCCCACGCACAGCAGGCGAGCGAGGAGCAGCCGGAACTGTACGTGTCCATGTGGGCGCTTCCTGAGCTGATCGAGGCGGCCAGCAGGACCGGGCGGACCCGGATGGCCGCTGACGCGCTCGAGCGGCTGGCCGAGGCCACGAGCGTCGGCGGCACCGACTGGGGGCTGGGCATCTACGCGCGTTCCCGCGCGCTGCTCAGCGAGGGCGAGGATGCCGAGGACCTGTATCGCGAGGCGATCGAGCGGTTGGGCCGCACCAGCCTTCGCCCCGAACTAGCGCGCGCGCACCTGCTGTACGGCGAGTGGCTGCGCCGCGAGGGCCGGCGGACCGACGCCCGCGCGCAGCTGCGCGCGGCGGAGGACATGTTCGCCGCGATCGGCATGCAGGCTTTCGCCGGGCGAGCCCGCGGCGAGTTGTCCGCCACGGGCGAGACCGCCCGCAAGCACGCCGTCGACGCGCGCGACAAGCTCACTCCCCAAGAGGCCCAGATCGCCCGGCTGGCTCGCATCGGCCTGTCCAACCCGGACATCGCCGCCCGGCTGTTCCTCAGCCCGCGCACGGTCGAATACCACCTGCGCAAGGTCTTCACGAAGCTTGAGATCAGCTCCCGCCACCAGCTCGAGCCGGCGCTGATCGACGACGGCAGCGCGTAGCGGGGACTGGGTGGGTACCGACCGGGACTAGGGACCGGCGCTAGGGAGTCACTGACGCGGCGGTGCGGCCCGCGAGGCGACACTTCCAGCATGCCGGAGATCGATTCTGAGCAGGAGGCCTTGCGGCGCGTGGCGGAGCTCGTCACCCGTGGGGTCTCCTTCGAGGAGTTGTTCTCTGTGGTAAGCCGGGAACTGGCGGACCTCGTGGGGGCGGACGGGGCAGCCCTGCTGAGGTTCGAGTCCGACGACACCGTCACGCTGGTAACCACGTGGACCGCCGCAGGCGCCCCCGTTCCCTCCGGTGAGTGCGAACCGGTGAACACCGCCCTGCGCCGCCTGCGCGATACCACTCGCCCTCTGCGCTGCGGACCGTTCGACGTCCCGCTCACCGGGCCATTCACCTCCCAGCTACGGCGCCACGGGATCCGCGCGCTTGTCGCGGTACCGGTCATGGTCGACGCTCGCGTGTGGGGGATCAGCGTCGCGGCGTCGCGGGAAACCGCACCGTTCCCCGTGGAAACAGAAACCCGGGCGGTCAGGTTCACCGAACTCGTGGCTAAGGCAATCAGCAACGCGGAGAGCCGCAGCGACTAGGAGACGAGAAATGACAACGGTCATGGAGCCTGTCGCCGGCGCAGTCGACATGGTCGCGGCACGTGAGATGTTCCGCTATCCCGCCGAAACAGCGGTGTCCCGTCCGGCCCTGTGGGAGCGGCTGGCGGGGGCGGCGCGGGTGACAGTGGTGTCCGCGCCCGCGGGCACTGGCAAGACGGTACTGCTGCGATCGTGGATCGGTGCGACGGGCCTAGCCCGGCGCGCCGCGTGGGTGCCGGTGGGGCGCGATGAGCGGGATCCGCGGCGGTTCTGGGTCTCGGTGGTGGGCGGGCTGCGGCACACGGCGGCGGGGTCGGAGCTGGTGCGGGAGCCGACGGCGGCACCGGACCAGGACGGGTGGGGACGCGTGGAGCGGCTGCTGAAGGACCTGGCCCGGCTACCGGACCGGGTGTGGCTGGTGATCGATGACGTGCACGAACTGAGGTCGGCGGAGGCGCTGGCCCAGCTGGAGCTGCTGGTGCTGCGGGCACCTGACACGCTCCGGCTCGTGCTGGCCACCCGGCGGGACCTGCGGCTTGGGCTGCACCGGCTGCGGCTGGAGGGGGAGCTGACCGAGATCCGCGCCGCCGACCTGCGGTTCACCGAAGACGAGACGCGGGACATGCTCCACGCGGCCGGGGTACGGTTGCCCAAGCCGGCTCTCGCCCGGTTGCACGAGCGGACCGAGGGCTGGGCGGCAGGACTGTGGCTGGCCGCTTCCTCCCTGGCCGGGCACCCCGACCCGGAGCGGTTCGTTGCGCAGTTTTCCGGTAGCGAACGGACGGTGGCCGGGTACCTGCTGGCCGAGGTGCTTGACCGCCAGAGTGAGCAAGCCCGGCAATTGCTCGTGCGCACCTCCGTGTGCGAGCGGATCACCGGCGAGTTGGCCGACCTGCTGACCGGCGGCTCCGGCGGGGAGCGGATCTTGCAAGATCTCGAGGAAGCCGGCGCGTTCGTGGTCGCGGTCGACGCCCGGCGGTCCTGGTTCCGGTACCACCCGCTGTTCGCCGACCTGCTGCAGCTGGAACTGCGGTGTGCCGAGCCGGCCGATCTGGCCAGCCTGCACGGCGCGGCCGCAGGGTGGTTCGCGGCTCACGGGTATCCAGTGGAGGCGATCAGGCACGCGCAGGCGGCGCAGGACTGGACCATGGCCGCGCGTCTGCTGTCGGACCACTTCTTCGGCCTTGTCCGTGACGGCCAAGGCGCCGTCGCGGACGGGCTCCTCGCGGGCTTCCCTGCGGCCCTGCACGCCGCCGATCCCAGGCTGGCCCGGCTGACGGCCGTGGGGAACGCGCCCGCTCCGCAACCCGGCGAACCCGCTCTCCGCGAGCCGATCAGCAGAAGCGAGGCCCGGGTGCTGCGTCTCCTGCCGACCAACCTGTCCGGACCCGAGATCGCCGAGCAGCTGTCGGTGTCGGTGACCACGGTCCGGACGCACATCAGGCGCCTGTACGAAAAGCTCGGCGTGCACAGCCGCACCGAGGCCGTTGAGCAGGCCCGCACCCTCGGACTGTTCGCAGCCTCCTAAGGCGGGGGCTATGCCTCCATAGGCGACAGGTGTTGGCCGGAACCCGCCGCGGTCGGGTCTGCTGAGCATGACACGCACCGCGCACCTACCCGATGAGGTGGTGCCGCTGAAACAAGCGAAGGGAATGCCCGTCATGCTCAAGTCAACGTCCACCTCACTGATCCTGCTCGGCATCTTGGCCGTCATCACCGGGATCCTCGCCATCGCCTGGCCGGGCATCACGGTCCTCGCGCTGGTCATCCTGTTCGCGGTCTACGCGTTCATCGACGCCGGGCTGCAGGCCGCGCGGGCCTTCAGCAGCGGGTCCGCCGGGCCGGTCTTCGGTCACCTGTTCCTCGGGCTGGTCGACCTGGCGGCCGGAGTCATCGCCCTGGTCTGGCCCGCACCTACCGCGTACGTGCTGGTCATCGTCGTGGCCGCCTGGGCGGTTGTCGGCGGCTTCGTCGAGATCTTCGCCGGCTTCCAGTCGGGGGAGACCGCGGGGACGCGCGCGCTGTTCATCCTGTCCGGCCTGGTGTCCGTCGCGTTCGGCGTGCTGCTGTTCGCCCGCCCCGGCGTCGGCGCCGTCACCCTGGCCCTGCTGTTCGGCCTGTACAGCCTGGTCTACGGGTTCTCCCAGATCACCGCGGGCATTCAGGTCCGCCGCGTGGGCGCGGACGTGAGCTCGCTGTCTGAACTGCGCCACGCGGCCTGAGAAGCGATGAGCGCCGTCAGGCCATGACAGCTCAGCAGGGCGCAGGTAGCAAGCAGGATCCGGGCACGGACCAGGCGCCGCCGCGGCCGAGGGCCCGGCGGCGCCGGGCCGTGCGCTGGATCGTCCACGGCGTGCTGCTCGCGGCCCTGACGGTGGGCCTCTTCGGCCTGCTGCCGCGGCTTGGCGGGCTGACGGGCGACGCGAGGAGCCTGCGGCACGCCCGTCCGGCTTTCCTGGCCGCGGCGGTCGTGGCGCAGGCGCTCTCACTCGGCAGCTACGCCCAGCTCTACCGGCAGGTGCTTGCCGCGCTCGGGGCGCGCATCCGGTTCTGGCTGGCGGCGGACGTCATCCTGGCCACCTTCTTCGTCAGCCACCTCACCCCGTTCGGGTCGGCGACCGGCACGCTGGTGAACACCAGCGCGCTCGAGGCCGACGGCGTCGCCGCCGCCACGACCGGCGAGGGCATCGCGCTGACCAGCCTGACGTCCACGGTCGCCCTGATCGCCTTGTTCGGTGTCGGGTTCGTGGCCACGGCCGGCCGGCACGTCGCCTACCAGTACCTGCTGATCGCCGGCGTGGCGCTCTTCCTGGTGGCGGCGGTGGTGGCCGTGCTGCTTGCCGTCGGGGCCCATCCCGCCGTCGCCGCGCGGGCAGGGCGCTGGGCCGCGAGCTTGGCGAAGCGCGTCCGGCCGGGCATCGACGTGGAGAAGGTCGGACAGACCGCCAGCCAGCTCGCCTCGCTAGCCCGGTCCGCGCTGTCCGGGCGCGCCTTCGCCGTCAGCTTCTGCTTCGCCTCGGCCGACTTGCTCTTCGACCTGCTCTCGCTTGACCTGGTGTTCGTCGCGCTTGGATACCAGCCCGGCTTCGGGCCGCTGGCCGTCGCGTACGCGGCGGCGAACATCGCAAGCGCCATACCGCTGACCCCTGGCGGGCTCGGCGTCATCGAGGTCACCCTGGTGGCCGTCACCGTCGGCTTCGGGGCGCCGCGGCCCACGGCGGTGCTCGCCGTGCTCGGCTACCGGATCGTGAACTTCTGGGCGCCGCTCATTCCCGGCGCCATCGCCTATGTCTGGCTCAGGCTGCGGCGCGGTGCCGACGGAAAGGCAAAGCCCGCGACCGAGCCGCGGCCATAGCGCACGGCAATGCCGCGACCGGTGCCACCGTCTTTCCGTTGACGGCCGCCTGGGATGGACTGGAGAGAAAACCGAGGAAGGTGAAAGTCATGAGCGGACGCAGATTCTGGGAAAGGAACCAGGATGACCGGCCGGAAAGCGAAAGGGCGGGCACGATATTCGTCAGGAGGCTTACCGTGACGGACCGCTGCGACCGTTGCGGCGCACAGGCTTACGTCAGGGTCCTGCTGCCCGGTCACCTGGAATTGCTGTTCTGCGCGCACCACCACCGGCAGCACGCGTCCGCCCTGAGGAAGATAGCCGTCGCGATCAGCGACGAGACTCACCGGCTCGCGGGCTTCGCGGCGTAGCCGCG
>CAZORE010000105.1:0-9431 GCA_964581815.1 uncultured Streptosporangiaceae bacterium
TCTCACAAATTCCAGGCGCGCTGGATCGCTGCGGCTTCGCGTTCCGCCTGCCGCTGGCCGGCCTGGAAAGCCTGGATGGCGAAATTCGGGTCCATCATGTTCACCGGAGCCTCGATGCCGCTGAAATCGGGCTCGACGGCTACCAGCCGTCTGGTTTGGCGCAATGGCGCCAGTTCAGCGTCCGGGGTGACGGAGGCGGCGAGTGACCCGCCCCCTCCGGCGCCCTGGGACCCGAGGGGGTGGCAGGACAGGACAAGGAGGACGCCGGCCGGTGGTGCCGCCGTGGCGTTCAGGTGGCTGAGGATGCCTCCGTCCATATAGTGGCGGCCCTTGATGGTGACGGTGGGGAACAGCATCGGTACGGAGCAACTGGAGGCGACAGCGTGCAGCAGCGGCACGCCGGATCCTTGGTCCCACACGGCCAGGTCGCCGGTTTCGGTGTCGGTCGCGGTGCACCGGAAGCCTGCGGGCCAGGCGGTGCCGTCGAGTGTGCCGAACAGGCCGAGGTAGACGTCCTCGGCGGGCGTGCTCGCCTTCTGCGCTGCGCGGCCGATCGCCCGTAGTGCTTGCCGCGGGTCGGTGTCGAGGCTCGCCTGGCGCATTATTCTTAGGAAGGCTTCATCGCCTGCCGCCAGGCTGTCGGGGTCGATGCTCTGCCCGAGCGCGGCCAGGCTGGTGAGTGCATCGGTGACGTCACGGCCGCTGGACAGCAGCGCGCCGACGAGGGCGCCCGCGGATGTTCCAACGATTGCCGTCGCTCCCGCCAGGTCGGCACCGGCCTCGTGCAGCCCTGTGAGCAGGCCGGCCTGCCAGCCGACACCGACGGCGCCGCCGCCTCCCAGGACGAGAGCGCGTGTTGGTGAGCCATTTCGCGAAGAAGTCATTTCCTGTTCCCTTCACGATGAAGTCGCGCGGCCAGCGGACGGCCTGGCCCACGATCAGGCCCACCTCACTCATCGCTTGTTGAGCCAACTATACACGTTTCGCTCAACAACGGTAGAGTGGACTTGTGGACGAGCAGAACAGCAGGGCCGCCAAACGGGCAGCCACCGCGCAGCGCATCCTCGAGGCGGCGCGCGCGGAATTCGGCGAGCACGGCCTGGAGGCGGCCACCATCCGCGGGATCGCCCGTCGCGCGAAAGTCGACCCGTCCCTGGTGATGCAGCACTACGGGTCGAAGGCCGCCCTTTTCAACAGCGCCATCCAGCTAGGGGAAGCAGGCCCCGGCGAGATCGAGGCCCACCTGCACGACGTGCTGGACGTCCGGCTCGCGGCCCTGCCGCCGGAGGCCAGGGCCCTCGTCCGGTCGATGCTCACCGCACCGGAAGCAGCAGCCCAGGTGAGCGCCTTCCTCAACGAGCGGGCCGCCAACCTGAGCCGCGCCATGAGCGGCGACGACGCAGACCTGCGGGCCGCGCTGACCGTCAGCAGCATCCTCGGGCTCATCATCGCCAGGCACTTCCTGCAACTCGACGCGTTCGCCCGCGCCTCCGACGCGGACATCGCCCGCGTCGCCCGCCCGTGGGTTACTGCCGCGGCCGGCCCGGCCACCGGGCACCCCGCACCGTATTTTCACCCGGAAACCGGGGCGTTAGCCGCATTGCCGGGCCATGGCTGGGCAAAACCGACCACTGTTCCGTCGCCCTGCGGCGACTGCGGGGTACCGAACGTGGAGACCCGGACCGGCGTGCCGGTGGCGTACGCCTCGATCATCGTGTTCTTGCCGATCACCAGGCCGACGTGCCCTGGTGCCGCGGGGGTGCCGTCGGAGCCCGCGAAGAACACCAGGTCGCCGGGGACCACCTTGGCCGCCGGGACGCTCGGCAGCTGCGCGAACTGCTGCTGCGAGGTACGCGGTATGTTCACGCCCGCTGCCCGGTAGGCCATCATGACCAGCCCGGAGCAGTCGAAGGCGGCGGGCCCGGTACCGCCGAACAGGTAGGGCTTGCCCAGCTGCGCCTCCGCGTAGCTGACCGCCTGGCTCACGATCGCGTTCGGCGCGACGAACGCGGCGAGTTGGCTGTTCTGGCTGCACAACTGGCCCCCGCCGCCCTTACCCGTCACGGCGGCCGCGTTGGCGCCCTGGGCGACGTCGCTGACGGTGAACCCGCCGGACGCGTAGGTCGACGCCCAGGAGAGCACTTCCTCGACGTACCAGTCCGCGTGGTTGTAGCCGAAGATCGCCGCGGGGATGTTCTGCTGCGCGCCGTGCTCGACCAGGTACTTGGCCGCGCCCGCGATCGCGTCCGCGGGATCGTACACGCTGGCGATCCCGTCGCCGTCCTCGTCGGTGGCGACGCCGTTGACCACCTGGGACGCCGAGTGGATCGGGTTACCGCCCCACTGGTTGCCCGACGCGCCGTCGATGCCGATCTGCATCGGCCCGGCCGCGCCGAAGTTGTTCGATCCGGACATGACGCCGGTCAGCGTGGTGCGCCCGTCGTCGCTCTCCACCTTCCCGATGCCGGCCAGGACCGTCCACGAGATGTTGTACTGCAGGCCGGCCTTCTGAAACCACTTGAGGTAGGTGGCGGGAATCGAGTTGGCCGCCTCGTTGGAGACCCCCGGCTGCACCGCGCTCGCGCCGGCCGTGCCGCACCGCGCGCCGGAGCTCCCGGCGAACAGCATGGACGCGCCGCCCACAATGAGCATCGGGACGACAAGGAAGGCGACAAGCCCCATAACAAGGATGCCGATGACGATCGGCCCTACGGAGCGACGGTTCATGTATTGCCTATCCCGGACAGCTCGATGTCGTTGACCTGCCAGGCGTTACCCGACAAGGCCAGCGTGACGGTGTACTGGCCGGTCATAGACTTCGCCGGCTGCGTGGAGCTGACCTGCTGGCTGATCGTGACCACGAAGGTGATCGACGTCGGGTTGCTGCCGAACGCGCTGATCGAGTCGATCGTGCCGCTGCCCGTCGATACCTGCTTGTCCGCGGTCCGCGGCCCGGCCACGCCCGACGTGCCGTAGTCGTTCTCCAGGGTCGCCGCCTCCTGCGCCGTCACCAGTCCGTTCATCTTGGCGCCGTAGGCGGCGGCGTCCTCGGTGTAGCTCCAGGTGGCGTAGTCCCCGGCGAAGGTAACCGTGGTGTGCGCCGCCGCGGTCAGGTCCGCCGCCGTGAACGGCAGCCACTGGTAGATCTCGGCGCCGCCCGTGGTGGAGACGGGCGTGGCCGCGGGGACGGTCGACGGCGGGACGCCGGCCGCCGTCGTGCCGCTCGCGGCCGGCTGGGAGCCGCTGCTGGCCGGCGTCGATGCCGCGACGCCGGGCGAGCCGCCGGAAGACCGGCTGCTCACCAGGTAGAAGCCCAGCCCGGCAAGCGCGATGACGACGACGACGAACAGCAGCCGCCGCTGCCCGGTGGTCAGTTCCATGCCCGGCCCTCGCTACTTGGACCGCCGGCGCGAGCGCGCCCAGAACGGTGCCGCGGCGGGCTGTCCCGCTCCCCCGGCCGCCCCGTTGGAAGATTCGCCGGAACGGGGGCGTGTTGCACCACCCGGCCACGCGCTTCCGGCGCTGCCGCGAGACGACGGCGCCGGGCCCTGGCGGACCGGGGGCGGCGTGCCGGCTCCGCCCTGGCGGTCCGGCGGCCGCGCCGGCCGGCGCGCCCCGGTGCCCGTTCCGGTGGCGCCGCTGCGGGCCCAGCCTGCCGTGGTGGCGCCGCTCGCGGGCGACCCGCCGTTAGGCCGCGGCAGCGGCGGCGCGGTCCGGCCGGCGCCCACCCCAGTGTCCGGCCACTGCCTGGCGCTGACGTGGGTGTCGGCGACGGGCGCGGTGGCCGTCCCCTCGGGGACCGTGGCGCCGGTCGCGGCGACCGCGCCGCCGTCCGCCGCCGTGCCGTCGCCCGTCCCGTCCGCCACCGTGCCGCGGCGCGCCCAGCGGGACGCGCGCGACGCGCCCATCCCCGGCACCACGACGCCCGCCGCGCCCGCCGTCACCCGGCGGAAGCCGAAGCCGGACTCGCGCCAGCTCACGTTGGCGCGCTCGTCCGCGCCGAGCATGCCGTAGCCGACCGAGGAGAACAAGTGCTGGAACGGCTTGCGGTAGATGAACACCGCGACCGTGACCAGCGCGATCATCATGATCTTCAGCGCCCAGGGCAGCACCTGGTCGGTGGTGCCCATGATCAGGGTGTAGCAGTAGAGCAGCACGCTCAGGGTTAGCGCGACCGCGACCTGTTTCATCAGCACGCCGACGAGCATCTCGAACCAGCGGATCGCGACGACCCGGCCGAAGCCCGGATGGATGCCGATGATCAGGAAGAACGGCCCGGCGACGAGCAGCAGCAGGAAGCCGAGCTTCAAGATGATCAGGGTGAGCGCGATGAGCAGGACGAGCAGGCCCGCCGCGACGGCGGCGAACAGCGCCTCGAACCCGATCTCCAGCCTGGTTGTCCACTGATCGCCCTGGAACACCGAGTAAACCCCCGGGTTGGTCTGCTGCAGCTGCATGGCGATGCCGTTGTAGGTATCCTGCTTCGCGTTGATGAGCGTGGTGGTGACCGGCTGCTCGTTGCCCGCGACCGCCTGGGCCCACAGCAGCTGCCTGCCGTACTGGTTGACGACGGTCTGCGGCTGGTTCGTGCCGGGTGCCGCGTACTGGGTGGTGCCCAACTCGCCGTCCAGCCACGGCTTGCAGACGAGTACCGTCCACAGCTCGTTCGCGTTCTGGTCGACCAGGCCGTTGGCCGAGGTGAACGAGTAGTTCGCGGTGACCGACTGCGGGTCGCCCGCGGCGACCGGCAGGCAGTTGCTCTCCGCGGGAGCGGGCAGGTTGGCGAACGCCGCGTTGAGCACCGAGGTGGTGCCGTTGGCGACGGTCGTGCCGACGTTGGTGAAGTCACCCGGGCGGCCGATGAGCCAGACCGCGGCGGCGCAGGCGATGACCATCCAGATCGTGCCCTCGATGGTCCTGGTGGCCCGCTTGCGCACCAGGCCCTGCCAGGCCAGCCACATCGCGGCGATGACCACCACCGGGGCCAGGAACGGGAAGTAGATCGCGTTGCCGAGCGCGGTGATCAGCCGGTCCACATCGCCGCTCAGCCAGCCGAGTATGTTCGAGCCGGCCGCGGACTGGTAGACGGTGATCGTGACCCGGTCCAGCGACTTGGCCATGTCGAAGACGATGCCCGCGACGCTGTTGCCGATCGAGGACGTCTCCTGGGAGCAGGTCAGCCCGTACGAGGCCCAGTCCTGGCCGGCCATGCCGTAGTTGTCGTAGAGCGTATTGCCGGTGGTGGGGCTGCCCGGCGTGGTGATCATCGAGTCGATGCCCGTGGTGGCGGACACGGGTTCCGGCGCGCCCGAGGTACAGATGTTGTTCAGGTCGCCGACCACGCCCGAGCCTGCCTGGCAGAGGCCGATCAAGCCGCCGATGTCGCCGACGCCAGGCACGTTGCAGATGCCGGCGTCGGCCGCGGCAGGCGTGACAAGCGAGGTCAGCTGGTTCTCGGCGAGGTGCCCGGCCTGGCCGGCCGTCGCCGTCCTGGCCACGGTGGCGGTGTGGGCCGCGGCGGCGACGGGGGCCGACTTGGCGGCCGGCGCGGCGGACGCCGGGCGGGCCATGAACAGCACGCTGAGCACGATCGCGGCGATCGCGCTGGCCAGCAGCAGCGCGCGAGCGGCCCGGCTCTTCCCTGGTCGGCCAGCGCGCGGGTGGGGTTCAGCCATCTCGGAAGGCTCCTGTATTCGGCGGTCTTACTTGGGGGTGGTAGCCGCCGGCTGAGGCCGGCGGGCACGTGTCGGATTTGTGTCGATCCAGTCCCGTAGTTCTTCGGATACGAGATCGACGCCGATGCGGCCCGCACGGTCGTCGAGGTCACGGAATATGCACTCGCCGTTGCCGAGAGCGCGAAGGCTGGCCTTGTGCTCCTCGGACGGCTCGACGCCGAGGAGTGACATGACGTTCGTCACCTCGGCCCGTTCCGACGAGCGGAACGCGAAGACGCTGGAAATGCAGTTGGTCACCTGCTCGTGGAGCAGGTCACCGGCGTTCTGCGAGATGAGGACCAGCGCGGTGTTCCGCGACCGGCCCATCCTGGACACCTCGGGAACGAGCTTGGCCCCCTCCGGGGTGGAGGTGATCGCCCACGCCTCGTCGAGGAAGATCGCCTTCGCCGCCGTCCGGTCGATGGTGTTCATCAGCCGCCGGGCGAACTGGGAGACCAGGTACAGCAGCGCGACGGAGAGCCGCTGCTCGTAGGAGTAGTCCTCCCGGCCGGTGGTGGTGTCCGGCAGGGTCAGCCCGCCGAGCGTGAACACGGTGGTCCACCCCCGGACGTCGATCTGCTGGCCGCCGGACGGCGCGAAGCACAGCCGGGCGAGCCGCATCTCGGAGACCGAGCGCATCACGGCGCCCAGGTTCTTCCAGGCCGGGTCGTCGGACTCCTCAAGCAGCCGGACGACCTTGCCGAGGCTCGGCCGCGGCCCCACGGCCACCGCGCCGACCGCCTGGATCATCGCCGACTCGCGTTCCTCGCTCATCCGCGGCAGCAGCAGGCGCAGCGTCTCCGTCGCCATCGTTCGCTTCTCCGCCAGGTCGTCACCGAACGAGAACGGGTCGAGCAGCCCGGCCGCCGCCGACGACAGCGGCAGCACCCGGGCCTTGCGCCCGGTCCTGGTCAGGAACTCCGCGAGCGGCTCCGCGTCGCCCTTGGGGTCGATGACCGCGATGGTCGCGCCGCGCAGCGCGAGCTGGTACATCAGCAGCATCGCCAGGGTGGTCTTGCCGCCGCCCGGCTCCCCGGTGATGGCGACCGCCGTCGGCCGGTTCCGCGCCGCGGCGAGCATCGGGTCGAAGTGGACCACGGAGCGCGCCCGGCCCAGGGTCTCCCCGATGTACGGGCCGATCCAGCCGACGCCGTCGGCGATCCGGTCGCCGAGTTCCACGGTCGCGGTCGGCATGCCGCCCGCGATCGTGTACAGCGGCTGGCGCTGCACGTAGGAGGACAGCCGCACCTTCTCGCCCGGCAGCGACTCCGACAGCAGCGAAAACTGGTCGCCGGTGGAGTTGACCAGGTCGATGCCGATGTCCCGGTAATGCTCGGTGACCGCCTCGACGCGACGGACGCACAGCTCCCTGGACGGCGCGGTCACCAGCACCCGGTGCCAGCCGTATACGAAGGGCAGACGCTCTTTGGTGATGCCGTGCTCGAGCATGCGGGCGGCGGCGATCTGCTCGGCGAGCGCGATGGGCGCCTCCGCGCCCGCCTCGCGGATGTGCGCGTCCATGTCGCGGGCGTGCGCCAGCCGCCGCGATACGTCCTTGGACGCCTTGGCCGGCGAGATCAGGTTCATCCGGGAGGAGATCTCCACGGGGAACGGCAGCGAGTCCGCGTGATGCAGCCACGGCTCGCCGTCAGGGAACGCCATCAGGTCGGGGAACCTGGCGAACGAGAGGAACGCCGCCCACGAGTCGCCCTGAACCTGCTCGAGCCGGAGCATCGTGCGGCCGTTGTGCACCACGCCCTCGTAAAGCTGCTCGATCTCGCCCTGTCCCCAGGGCTTGCGCCTGGTAGCGGACGGCGGCGGGTCGCCGAGCGAGCCCATCAGCGTGTGCCGGAAGAGCCAGGCCACCTCGCGGGAGGTGGCGTGCCGCGCGGCGAGCGCGGACGCGGTAAGCGCGCGGCCGAGCCGCTCCGCCTGCTCCGTCCACTTGCCGACCTCGCCCGGCGGCAGCGCGTCCTCCTCCGCGCCCTTGCCGCGGTCGGCGCCGCGGTAGCTGTTCAGGAAGCCGCCGACCAGGCCGCCGGTGAGCTGTGCCCGCACCGAGCGCTGGCCGAGCCGCACGCCGAGGTAGATCTCCTTGGACCAGAAGTCCTTGGCCCAGACGTGCTGGTAGATCTCCTCGAGGTACTCACGCCAGCCGGGCCCGTCGTCGGAGGTGGCGTCGAGTCCCGTCGCCCACTCCACCGCCGGGTACGGCCGGTGCGCGATCCGCAGGTGCACCTCGGCGTCCTGCATCCTGATCGCCGCGAGGGCCACGGTGATGTTGGTGGCGAGCGCCTCACGTTCGTCTGGCGTGGTGAACTCATACGACACCGACGGCACTCGGTAGTACGCCCACGCGTGCGTGTCGGTGAGCAGTACCCGGTCGTCGAAGTACCTGACGGTCAGGCGGCTGCGTCCCTTCGACCTCCCGCTCATGTCTGCTTCCTTCCGGCGGCGGCCAGGCCCGCTACGAGCACCCCGGACAGCGCGGTGTAGGCCACGCGCGTCTGGGGGCGGAGCGCGGAGGGGCCGGCGACGGCCACCGGCAGCATGTCGTCCCACGGCACGCGGACGATCGCCCGCGACCGGCCGCGGGCGACGGACTCGGCCTGCTCCACGTCCGTTAGCGAGCGGCGGCTCACCCCGTTGATCACCGTCACCGACTGCATGGCCAGGTCCGCGTGGCCGTTGTTGTCTAGCCAGTCGCGGGTGTCGGCGAGCGCGCCCGCCGCGTCCCCGTTGGCGGGCACGACCACCACGAGCTGGTCGGTCACCTTGAGCAGCCGGGTCAGGCCGGCCGCGCCAGGGTCGAGCACGGTCAGCGGGTAATGCCTGTTCAGCTGCACGGCGAGCTTAATCTCGTCCCCGTCGGACAGGGGCTCGTGCGAGGCGACCACGTCGAGCCGCGCCGGGTTCGGCCTGGGGCTCGGTTGCAGGCCGTCCGGCCGGCCCGACACGATGTGCTGCGGCGGCTTGCCCGCGAGCAGTTCCTCAAGCCAGGCCGCGGGGGCGCGGAAGCGGGCGAGGGTGCCGTCGTGCAGGTCAACCGCGGCGACCGGGTGCTCCCGCAGGCTGGCGAGCATGAACGCGGTCATATAGGCGGTGACGGACTGCCCGGCGCCGCTCGTGCAGCCGAGGACGAGGATCCGCCGCGGGTCGGCGAGGGGCAGCCGGGCCCGGTTCCTGTCCTGCGCCTCCTGGTCGCGGGCGCCAGGGCCCTGGGCGGCGCCGCTGCCCGTGACGACCTTGACCTTGCCGCCCCAGGAGGAGTTCATGTCCTGTCCGGGGCGGCTGAGCGCCCGCTCGATCGACGGCACGGCCTGCTGCCTGGGTGCCGCGGCCCGCTGGACAACCGGCGCTGGCGCCGGAGCCGGAGCCGCGGGGGCGGGTTCCTGTGCGGCTGAGACCCGCGGCATCTCCGGCGGGGCCGGCGGCGCCTTTACCGGGGCCGCGAGCGCCTCGACGGGTGGCGGTGCCGACGCGGCCGCGCGCTCGCCTTCCCCGGCCGGGGGCTCGCCGGTGTCCGCCGCGGGTGGCACCGTGCGCAGCGGGCGGGCCGGCGCAGGCCAGCCGCGCGCCGGATCGTCCGGCTGGAACGGCGAGGCCGGCGGCGAGGCCAGACCGGGGCGCACCAGCGAGACACGCGGGGCAGACGGTGCCGACGGAGCAGGCGGAGCAGGCGCTGCCGACGGAGCAGGCGGTGCCGACGGAGCAGGC
>CAZORE010000105.1:9531-25360 GCA_964581815.1 uncultured Streptosporangiaceae bacterium
CGGAGCAGGCGGAGCAGGCGCTGCCGACGGAGCAGGCGGTGCCGACGGAGCAGGCGCTGCCGACGCGGCCGGCTGTCCCTGACCGGCCAACGGCGATGCCGGGGCCGACGGCACTGGGCTAGCCGGGGGGGCAAGCGCGACCGGCGCGACCGGAGTGACCGGGGTGGCGGGCTGTGCGGCCTGCGGTGCGTGCAACGGCTGGGATGGCCAGACGGGCGGAACGGCCGGGGCGCCGGGTTCCGCCGGCTGGCCGGCCGGGACGGGGCGCCGTCCCGGGCCGTCGTGTGACAGCTCAAGGCTGGCGCCGCCTAGCGCGCCTGCCCGGATCCGCACGGGCGGCTTGTCGGGCTTGACGGCGGGCACGACCACCCGGGCGAGCCGGGGTGCCTCCGGCGACACGGGGCCGGCCGGCGACGTGGACGCGGGCGGCGTCACGGGCACGGGCGGGGGGACCGCCGCCTGCGACGGCGCCGCCGCCGCGGCGGGAAAGACGTCGGGCATGGCGTGCACCGGGCCGTCTTCCCGCGGCGGCCTGCCAGGCAGGCCGCCAGGGTTCAGCACGGGACCGAACAGGCTGGCCGGCAGGCCGAACGCATCGGGTGCCGCGACAGGAGTTACCGGCGGCACCGAGCGGGCAGTTACCGGCGGCACCGAGCGGGCCGCGGGCAGCATGGGGGCCCGGCGGGCCATGTCGCGGCCGGCCGCCGCGCGGGACCGCTCCTGGACCCGCGAGCGGTCCGGTGAGCGGTCGCGCGTCCTGGACGGCTCCTGGGCCCGGGACCGCTGCTGCGCGCCCGCTGGCTGGCGCTGGCGCACGGCCTGGCCCGGGGCGGCGGCGAGTTCCGGCCGGAAGACCGACGTGGGCTTGAGCACCGGCCCGTTATGCATCGGCCGCGACTCCCTGGCCGACTCCACCGCGGGCTGCGCCGGGCGTGACGCGGGTACCGGGCGCTGACCGGGTGCCGGGCCGGCGGCCCGGCGCGGCGGGCGGCTGCGCCAGACGCGGGCGGTGAGGATCATCTGGTCCTTCTCGCTGAGCGGTGCGAGCCGCACCCAGGTCCGCGGTTCCATCAGGTAGCGGGCCTGCGACTCGACCAGTTCGGGTAGCCGCTTGTTCTCGATGACCGGCCGGGTGGTGAGCCAGGTGAGCACGCCGGGCGGGAGTACGTACAGCCAGACCAGGGTGTGATTGAAGGGCAGCCCTATGGCGATGAGCAGGATGATGTAAGGGATCGTGATCCCAGCGAATACGGCGATCCAGTTGATCGGCAGCGGCATGGGCAGCCGGACGTCGTAAAGCTTATATAGCCGCTTTTCTATCCGCCAGATATTCGTATACGTGGGCAGGTCCACAGGACTGCTCTCCTCAGCGCGAGATAACCTCAGTGGACCCCGAGCGCGTTCGCTATCCCCTTGGCCAGGGTCTCCACGATGGCCGGCGTGTAGAAGACCACGGCGATCGCGACTGCCAGCACAATGAATTGCACGAACTTGGTGATCTCGCGAGTGAAGAGGAAGTAGAGCGCCACGATGCCTACTAGTCCGAGGAATAGCGGGCCGAAAAGGCTCTGCAGGTAGTTGACGAGACCTACGGTGCTGACCGCCGCCTGCGGGGCTGCTGCAGCGAGGATCGATACGGACATCATCCTTCCCTTCCGTGGACATCACTGAGCTTGCGCGGGCGCCGGTGGCCGCAAGGCACGACCTTCGAGGATGCGAACTGGGTCATTGAGTCCCCATCGGCCGCATAGATGCACGGATGTCCTTTACATACCATCTTCGGCCAGGCTGGTCGACAACCGGCGCGCCGTGTTGCCGCGCGTCGCGCGGCCCGGCGCGGCGCGGCCGCACCCGGCGGACCGCCGCGCACAGGCGCCAGCACTGCGGCCGCGGGGTTATCACGGTCGACTGAGGCCGACGGTGCTGCAGCGTACACGGACGACTCCGCACCGCATTCGCGGCTAGCAACGCTGAGCCTTTGCACCACCACTCCTCCGCCCGTTCGCGCCTGGCAGCCAGGTACGGCTGGGCTACTGCCGATCCCGTGCTCCATTGTGCGGCATAAACCGACCACTCGTGCGGCGTTAGAGCCGAACAAACCGCATCGATCCGACCACATTGTCGGACCGCCCGTCTGCACTGAAGTTTCCTTCAGTCACATCCGTCACAGCCTCGGTTCTGCCGCAGCGATGGAGCACTCTGCGACGGTAACTCGTTACATTGTGATACGCAACGACCCACACCGTGGTTCATCACATTGGTGCAAAATCTTCATCGTGGCCGGTAATCGACCGCGAGCAGTCCGAACTGCGCGATTTTAGACAATACGCTCCGTAATCAATACACGTCCGTCGATGTTTTCCCGTCGAGTCCTAGGGTCGGCTGAATATCCGCCTATGGTGGCGATTGTGACCAGTGATACAGGTGGGGCAAGATTCTCCGATAGCTCGCCGAAACTTCCGGGCGTGACCGGTTTCACCAGCTCGCCGTCAAGGCGGTGACGCGGCGGCGGTGCGGCGGCGGCGCGGCGGCGCGTCTGGGGCTGGCCGTGCGCGCCTCCAGCCGCGTCCCCTCCCGCGCGCCGCCGTCGGTCCAGGGTCAATATCCCTCAACTACTTTCCGGGAGAATACTCTTGGAGTATTCTCCCGGTTATGAGTGTTCCACTGACGCTGCTCGGCCTCCTCGAGCGAGGGCCGAGCCACGGTTACGACCTGAAACGCGACTACGACGCGTTCTTCGGCCGGGGCAGGCCGCTGCGGTACAGCCAGGTCTATGCGACGCTGTCCCGGCTGGCCCGGGACGGCAAGGCGGTGGCCGGACCCGTCGAGAAGGAGGCCGGGCCGGAACGTCGCCGGTACGTGATCACCGCGGCGGGCATCGCCGACGTGGGGCACTGGCTGGCTGAGCCGGTCCCGCCGGAGCCGGACCTGCAGAGCGAGCTGTTCGCCAAGGTGGTGCTCGCCCTCATGCTCGACCGCCCGCCCGCCGGCTTCCTCGACGCCCAGCGAGCCGCCCACCTGCAGCGGATGCGCGAGCTCACCGAGCTCAAGCGGGACTCAGATCAGCTCGGCGTGCTGCTCGCCGACCACGCGCTCTACCGACTGGAGGCTGACCTGCGATGGATCGACCACACGGCGGCCAGGCTGGACCTGCTCGCCCGGGCGGTGCACCAGTGAGCGCCGTCACCGAGGGCCGTGACACGAAGCTCATCGGGGCATGGAACCTGGTGCTCTCGTTCGGCAGCACCCCGGCGCTGCGCGGTGCCTCGCTGACCGTGCACCGCGGCGAGATCGTCGCGGTCATGGGGCCGAGCGGATCCGGCAAGTCCACCTTGCTGCACTGCCTGGCGGGCATCCTCGTCCCCGACGAGGGCGAGGTCTGGTTCAACCGGCTGCGGCTGGACGCCCTGAGCGACGACAAGCGCAGCGCACTGCGCCGGGACCGGTTCGGGTTCGTGTTCCAGACCGGCCAGCTTGTCCCCGAGCTGACCGCGGAGGAGAACGTCGCCCTGCCCCTGCTACTTTCCGGCACGCGCCGCGGGCCGGCGATGAAGGCGGCGCGCGAGTGGTTCGGCACGCTCGGCCTTGACGGGCTCGAGCAGCGCAGGTCCGGTGAGCTGTCCGGCGGGCAGGCGCAGCGGGTCGCGCTGGCCCGCGGCCTGGTCGCCGGCCCCGAGGTGCTATTCGCCGACGAGCCGACCGGATCGCTCGACTCCATGTCCGGCGAGCTGGTGATGGACCTGCTGACCGCCGCCGCCCGCGAGCAGGGCACCACCGTGCTCCTGGTCACCCACGACGCGCGGGTCGCCGCCTACGCCGACCGCGAGGTCATCGTCAGGGACGGCAAGGTCAGCACGCTCACCGGGGCGGAGGCGTGATCCCCCTCGGCCTGCGGCTGATGGTGAACGGCGGCCGCGAGGCGGTCACCCGGCTGGTGATCCTCACGCTCGCGGTCGGCCTCGGCGTCGGCCTGCTGCTGACCGCGGTCGCCGCCACCAACGCGGCGGTCGCCTGGAACAACCGGCACGCCTGGTTCTGGACCGGCACCTCGTCCGTGCCCGCGGGCCCGACGGCGGCCAGCGGCGAGCACAGTGCCCCGCTGTGGTGGCATCCCATGAGCGACCTCTTCGCCGGCCAGAGCATCGACCTCTTCGACGTGGCCGCCACCGGCGCCTCGTCCCCGGTGCCGCCCGGCATCCCCCGTGACCCGGCGCCAGGCCAGTACTACGCCTCGCCCGCGCTGATCGCGCTGATGCGCAGTTACCCGGCGGACGTGCTCGCCAGCCGCTACCCCGGCCACCTGGCCGGCCCGATCGGCGAGGCCGCGCTGCCATCACCGGACTCGCTGGTCATCGTCATCGGACGCACCCCGGCGCAGCTGGCCCAGACCCCCAACACCGTCAAGGTGACGTCGATCGCCGACGCGGTGCCTGGTTTCGAGTACCACTGTCGTGGCCCTGGCTGCCCGCCGCAGCCGAACCCCCAGGGGCTGGAATTCTCCCCGCCCGACCCGGGCGGCGGGGCGAGCTCCATCGACCTCATCCTGTCCGTCGTGGCGCTGGCCATCCTGCTCCCGGTGCTGATCTTCATCGCCACCGCGACCCGGCTGTCGGCGGCCCGCCGCGAGGAGCGGTTCGCGGCGATGCGCCTGGCCGGCGCGACCCGCAAGCAGGTCTCCCTGATCGCGGCGACCGAATCGACGGCGGCCGCGATCCTGGGGATGGCCGCCGGGTTCGGGATCTTCTTCCTGCTGCGCATCCCGGTCGCGAGCGTGCCGTTCATCGGAGAGCCGTTCTTCCCCGCCGAGCTGACACTCAGCCCGCTTGACGTCCTCGCGGTCGCGATCGGGGTGCCGGTCTTCGCCGTCATCGCGGCCCGGCTAGCGCTGCGCCGGGTGCACATCTCCCCGCTCGGCGTCGCCCGCCGGGCGAGGCCGACGCCGCCGGGCGCCTGGCGCGTGCTGCCGCTGCTCGCCGGCCTGGCCGAGCTCGGCTTCTGGACCGTGCACGGTCACCCGGCCTCCATGTCCGGGGAGATCCTGGCGTTCTTGTCCAGCTTCGCGCTCATCCTCGTCGGCCTGTTCATCGCCGGCCCGTGGCTCACCATGGCCGCCGCGCGGGCCATGGCCCGGTGGACCAGCCGCCCAGGCACGCTGATCGCCGCCCGCCGCATCGCCGACGACCCCAAGGCCGCCTTCCGCGCGGTCAGTGGCCTGGTCCTCGCCCTGTTTGTCACCACCGTCGCCGCCGTGGCGATCGCCACGCAGGACGTCAAGAACGTCACCCGGTTCGGCACCGTGGCGGAATCGAACATGCTGAGTGAGCAGATCGCGATCGAGTCGCCGAACAGCTCGGCCGTGACGGGCGGCGGGGCGGCCGCACCCGCCGCGGGGCTCGCCGCCCAGCTGGACGCGATTCACGGAGTCCAGGGGACGGTCGTGGTCCGCGTTGACCCGGGCCTGACCATACCCGGGACCTTCCACGACCTCGGCGGCGACGGGAACGGCCACTTCAGCCCGGTCCCGGCGAGCGTCATGCCCTGCGCGCAACTCGCGAACGTTCCCGCCCTTGGCCAGTGCCCGGCCGGGGCGACGACGGCGGCCTTCCCGGCGGGCGCGCTCGGCGAGTACGGCGTGCTTGACGATTCGATCCTCACCGGAGTCACCTGGCCAGCCGCGAACGTCCCGGCCGCGCGGCTGGACAGCCTCAGCGTGGACTCCATCTACGTGGGAACGGACGGCAGCACGGCGGCGATCGAGCAGGCGCGGACCGTGCTTGAGAACTCGCGCGCCTACCCGGTGTTCAGCGCGCCGTCCACGCTCGGCGACATCGTCAAGCGAGATAATTCCACTCACAACGCCTACCAGCAGCTCGCGAACGTGGTGATCCTGGTCAGCCTGCTGATCGCGGGCTGCACGCTCGCGACGGGCATCGCGGCCGGGCTGGCGGACCGCAAGCGGCCGTTCAGCCTGCTGCGGCTCACCGGCGCCCGGCTCGCCACGCTGCGCCGCGTCGTCGCGCTCGAGGGCGCCGTGCCGCTGCTCTCCGTCGCCGTCGTCGCGATCGGCGCCGGGTTCGCCGGCGCGGCGATGTTCGCCACCGAGGCGCAAAACCACCCGATGGTGGCCCCTGGCATCGGCTACTACCTGCTCACCGGGGCCGGCATCATCGTCTCCCTCGGCATCATCGCGGCCACCTTTCCGCTGCTCGAGCGCATAACAGGCCCCGAGGTCGCCAGGAACGAGTGAACGCTTTCGCCAGGTGCGCAGCCCCCCTACGCCGAGGCAGAGGGCGACGCCGAGCCGGTCGGGGACGCAGAGTCGGTCGAAGTCGGCGTCGGCGTCGGCGTCGCACAGTCGGTCGGTGTCGGTGTCGGTGCCGCGGCATCGGTCGGTGTGGCGGAGTCCGTCGGCGTCGCTGAGCCGGCGGACGTGGGCGGCGCACAGTCGGTCGGCGTCGGTGACGGCGTCGGTGACGGCGTCGCAGAGTCGGTCGGCGTGGACGTTGGCGACGTTGAGTCGGCCGGCGTGGACGTTGGCGACGTTGAGTCGGTCGGCGTCAGCGAGGCGGGCGCAGAATCAGTCGGCGCCGGTGACCCGGGTGCCGTACCAGTCGGCGGTGACGGCGACCCGGACTCGGCCGGCGTTGACGTTGGGGTTGGCGTCGGAGAAGGCGTGGGCGCCGGCGCCGCGGAAACGGAAGGCGACGCGGATGTCATCGCCCAGATGAAGCTAACCGACCCCGTGGCACCGGTCGGGGATGTTGCGGTAACGGTCACCTGATACGTGCCCGATGCGGTCGACGCGATGGTGCCGGTGATCAGCCCGCTGCCGCTGATCGACAAGCCGGGCGGCAGGCCCGACGCGGCGAATTGCGGCGACTGACCGTCCGCGGCGTTGAGCGATGTGACCTGCAACTTGATCGCGGTCCCGGCCGCAGCTTGCTGGTTGCCCGGATCGAGCAGGCGCACCGCGGCTTGGAGGAAGTAACTGACATCGACGCTGCCCGTGATCCCCGGGACGCTGCCTCGGCTGGTGTACTGCCAGAACGTCCAGTTACCCCAGCCAGCCGGCATCGGAGGGCTGCCGCCCTGGTACCCGGCCACCCATAGCGCGTCAGAACCGAACGCCGTGCTGTCGCCGGTGCAGGTATTCCACCAGTCCGCGGTGGTGTAAATGATCGGCAGCTGGCCCGTCACCCGCTGGACCTCGGCAGCGAACGCGGAGAGCCACGAGACTATCTGCGCTGGCGGCAGCCCGTAGCACTCGGCGCCGTAGGGGTTGTATTCGATGTCAAGCGCCAGCGGCAACGTGCGGCCGTCCGGAGCGTAGCCGCCGTCCGTGAGGGCGTAATCGGCCTGGCTGGCGCCGTCGCTGACGTTGGGTATGGCGAAGTGGTAGCCGGTCGCGTACAGCCCGGCCGCCTTGGCCTGGGCCAGGTCGGAGGCATAGTAGGGGTTAGCGTAGTAGTCACCCTCGGTGGCCTTGACGAACGCGAACTTGTACCCCGCGGCAGCGACCTGGACCCAGTCGATGGCGGCGCCGTTCGGGTGCTGATAGTCAGCCACGTCGACACCGAGTGCTCCGGCATCGGCGGGCGGGGGCATCGTGGCGGGGGATGTGGCGAGCTGCTGCAGGAGCCGCGGCGAGTGAGCGGACCCGACATTGACCCGCTTCACGCCGTCCACGACCGGCGGGGGCGTTTCCGTCACCTGCGTTGGCGCGGGTGCCGTCACCGCCGGCGCCACTGGCACTGCGGTGGCACCTGGTTGGGCGGGCGAGGCGGGAACCTGGCTGGACGCGACGGGCGTCACCTGATTGGCGGCGGCCACGGCGAGTTCTGGCGCGGGAGCACCGCGGGAGGTAACCAGCTTGACGTCAAGGCCGCCCAGCGAGGCCAGCGCGACCACAACGGCCGCGGCACCAACCCGATGCCTGCGGAACTTTCTGCTCATGAGCTCCTGACACCACGATCGCCACGGGGCAGGTCGCCCGCGCTAGGCAAACTTCACCTTCGATAAACGAAACATGCCTTCAGTAACCACGACGCGCAAGACCAGGGAACCCATGATTAACACTCTTCGAACCTGGGACGTCCCGCGTCGCCCCGCTGGCAACCGCGGGGCGACGCCCGAGCAGGCCGGCTAGGCGATCCGGCCGGCGTAACGGCGGGTGAAGCCGTCGCTGGTGTTCGCGGTGATGATCACGTCGTAGTACCCGTCGGCGGCAACGGGCCAGGAGACGGTCGCTGACCCGTTCCCGCCCACTGTCAGCGTCTGGGTCGTGCCACCGTGGTCGCTGGCCGTGAGGGTGTAGGCGACGGCGGTGCTGCCGTCGTTGGCCAGCGTGAGCCGCAGGGTCGCCGGGGGCCCGGTGACCGGCATCGCGGCTACCCGAGGGATCTGCCCCGCCGTGACGCCGGCCGCGACGACGACGCCGGCGAACGAGCGGACGAACCCGTCCGGCCCGTAGACCGAGAAGGCGTACCCGTGGCCGGCCGTCGCCAGCGCGGACCACGTGTACGTCTTGCTCGTGCCGTTGACGACCGTACACGTAGTCGCCGCCGCCGGCCGGTACTTGTCCGGGAAGACCAGCAGCGAGACGCCGACCGCGCCCGCATTGGACATCGTCGCCGTCACCGTGTAAGCGGAGCGGTCGACGGTGACGTCGGCGTGCGGCATATGCAGGCTCCGTCGGTGCGGCCGGGTGCCCGCCTCCTGGCCTGGCATCGCCTGCGCGCCCTCAGCCGGCGGCGTGACGGCGGGGAAGGACTTCTCCGCGTCGGACTGCGCGATGAGCGGCACGGTGTCCGGCAGCGAGGGAACCGAGAAGTCCGGGTTGCCGAAGTCGAACGCCGCGGTCAGGTCACCGGTGACCGACCGCCGCCAGCTCGTGATGTTAGGTGCCTGCACACCGGTCCAGGTCTCAAGGAAGCGGAGAATCGACGTGTGGTCGTAGCTGTTGGAGTCCACGAACCCGCCGCGCGTCCAGGGCGAGCAGATGATCATCGGCACCCGCGAACCCGGACCGGTCGGCAGCCCGCCGATGAACTCGCTCGTAACCGTCGCCTCGGGAGCCGCCGGCAGCACATGGTCGAAGTAGCCGTCGTGCTCGTCGTAGGTGATGAACAGCGCCGTGGACTCCCACAGCTGCTCGTTGCTCATCAGCGCCTCAAGGACCGTCCGCACGTAGTGCGCGCCGTAGCTCGGGCTGGCCAACGGGTGCTCGGAGTACTCATAGGGCGCGACGATCCAGGAAATCTGGGGAAGCTTCCCCGCGGCGCAGTCGGAGATGAACTGGGCGAGCACGTGGTTGACGTGATTCGGCCCGAGCGGCGTGCCCGCGTTCGGCTGCCACGGCTGCACGGCGCCGCGAATAGCGAGCTCCTGCCCGGCCGCCGTCGCCGCTTTCTGTGAGGCCTGGTACTGCTGGTAGAACCACAGCGGGTTGTCGCCGTAGTCACCCACCCACCCGTCGTCCCCCTCGCCGTCACCCACTTCATGGTTGGTGTACACCTGCCAGGAGATGCCCGCCTTCAGCAGCAGCTCCGGGTAAGTGGTGACGTCGGTGAACTCGACGGTGTAGTCCGGCGGGTTCGACGTCCAGCCGTGTGACGTGCCTGCCCAGAGGTACATCCGGTTCGGGCTGGTCGGCCCGAGAATCGACTGGTGGTAGCCGTCGCAGATGGTGAACGCGTCGGCCAGCGCGTAATTGAACGGCAGGTCGCTCCGGGTGAAGTACCCCATCGTCTGCTCGGTCTTGGCGGCGATCCAGTTATTCCACAGCCCGCCGTTCCGTGCGCTGTGGTCACCGTCCCAGCTGTGGTCGAGGTCGCCCGCGTTCTGCGCGTCAACCTTCGTGGAGTCCATGTGAAAGGGCAACAGGTGACCGAGGTCGGCTCGTGACTTGTCCGGCTGCTCGAAGATCGTCGTGCCGTCCTGGTACCTGAGGACCTGCCGGTCGGCAAAGCCCCGGACGCCACGCAGCGTGCCGTAGTAATGATCGAACGACCGGTTCTCCTGCATGAGGATCACCACGTGCTTAAGGTCGGCGATCGTTCCCGCGGCCGCCGCAGGGCCCGGCCCGGAAGCACCGGCCAGCTGACTGACCCCCACCCCGACCGCGGCGGCCCCGGCGAGCGCGCCGCCCACTTGGAGGAACCGGCGACGGCTGACCGCGGCAAGGAACGGCGCCGGCCCGCGGTAATCGGTACCGGGCGGTCTTCCCTCGGGCGGGTCACCCTGACTGCTTTTGTCCATGCTCCTTTCTTACGCGATGCGGCCCGCGTAGCGGCGGGTGAAGCCGTCGCTCGTGTTCGCGGTGATGATCACGTCGATGTAGCCGGCGGAGTCGACGGGCCGCCTGGTTGCCCATCAGCGCCTTGAGGCCGGCAGGTGATCACATCTGATGATGGGCCGTGCTCGCATTGCCTGTTTCCACCTGAGCATTACCGGGGTTGGCTTACTAAGAGATCGACTGGGCCGGCGCTGGGGATGGTGCTATGTCCACCCGCCTTTCGTCCAAGGGGGTCCTGTTCGTGAGCACCTGGCATCGCGCGACCTCGTCTCGTCCGGGGCAGCCGAAGGGCCCACCAAAGAAATCCGTTCCGCGCAGGCCAGCACCGGCCTCCGGCCGCACCCCGGCCCCGACTCCGGCCCCGCCTACGCCGCCTCGGTGGAGATGGCTGGTGCCGGCCGGGATCATGGTTGCGTTGATTGCGCTTCTGGTCTTCCGACCGGTCGGCGGCGGGGCGCCGACGCAGGTGCTGAGCTATACCAGCTTCGTCGGCGACGTGACCGGGGGCAAGGTCTCGACGGCGGCGATCAGCGCGGCGGGATCGGTGAGCGGGAAGCTCCGCGATGGCAGCGCCTACACCTCACAGATACCGACCGCGCTGAACGACGGCGCTCTTCCCGCCCTCCTGCTCGGGCACAAGGTCCAGGTGACAGGAACCACGCCGAGCTCGAACTCGGCGCTCGGGTTCATCGTTGACTGGGTCTTCCCGATTCTCATCTTCGTCGGGCTCTTCGTGTGGCTCGGCCGTCGCAGCAGCAGGCAGCTCACCGGGCGGGTCGGCGGAATCCTGGCCTTCGGTAAGTCGAAGGCCAAGGTCTACGACGAAGACAGGCCGAGCACGCGCTTCGCGGATATCGCCGGCTACGAGGGTTCCAAGGCAGAGGTCATGGAAGTGGTGGACTTCCTGAAGCATCCGGCCCGGTACGACCGGGCCGGCGCGGTCGGCCCGAAGGGCGTGCTGATGGTCGGGCCGCCCGGGACCGGCAAGACCCTGCTGGCCAGGGCTGTCGCCGGCGAGGCCGGCGTGCCGTTCTTCTCGCTGAGCGGCTCAAGCTTCGTCGAGATGTTCGTCGGCGTCGGCGCTTCGCGGGTCAGGGACCTGTTCGTTGACGCCAGGAGGCGGGCCCCGTCGATCATCTTCATCGACGAGATCGACGCCATCGGCGGCCGGCGCGGCCCCGGCGGGTTCGGCTCGAACGACGAACGCGAGCAGACACTCAACCAACTGCTGTCGGAAATGGACGGCTTCGAGCCGGGCGCCAGCGTGGTCGTCATGGCCGCGACCAACCGGGCCGAGATCCTCGACGCGGCCCTGCTGCGGCCCGGGCGCTTCGACCGGACGGTGGAGATCCCCCTGCCCAACTACGTGGAACGGACCGCGATCCTGGCTATTCATACGCGAGGCAAGACGCTTGCGCCCGATGTGGATCTCGACGTCGTAGCGCGAGGCACGCCCGGATTCTCCGGCGCCGACCTCGCCAACCTAGTGAACGAGGCCGCGATCAACGCGGTGCGCGCTGATCGCGGCGTGCTTACCGCGGCCGACTTCGAGGCCGCCAGGGACCGGCTCCTGATCGGCCGCCGGGACGCGTCGAACGCGCTGCTGCCACAGGAGAAGCGCGCCGTCGCCGTCCACGAGGCCGGGCACGCACTCGTGGCGGCGCTCTCGCCGCATGCCGATCCCGTCGCGAAGGTCACGATCCTTTCCCGTGGCGCCGCTCTCGGCGTGACCGAGCAGCTGCCCGCGTTCGAACGTCACTTGTACCCGGAGAGCCACCTGACCACCTCACTCGCCGTGCGCCTCGGCGGCCGGGCCGCGGAGATCATCGTCCTGGCGGAGCCGTCGACCGGGTCGGCGAACGACCTCGCGGGCGCGACCGAACTGGCGACGCACATGGTGCGGGAGTGGGGGTTCTCCGCGGAGGTCGGGCCGGTCAGCTACGGGCCGGAGGGCCCCAGCCGCGACAATCCCTTCGCCGGCCGTCCCTATGCCGAGCAGACGCAGCGTTCCATCGACCAGGAGGTGGCCAGGCTGCTGCGGCAGGCCGAGGAAACTGCGACCAGCCTGCTGCGCGGGCACCGTGACACCCTGGACCGGGTCATCGGGCTGCTGCTTGAGCGCGAGACAATCAACGGGGCGGACTTGGCCGCCATCGTCACGGCGCCCGGGCCCGCTGACGCCGGAAAAGCGCATGAGCCGGATCGGGGGGCCGCGAAGATCGTGGCAGCCGCCTCCCTCGGGGTCGGCGGGGACGTGCCCCCAACCGGGGAGTAGAGCGGACCCGGGCCTGCGCCATGACCGGGGCCTGTCGTCACCCAGCCCAGTGACGGGCTGAGGATCATCGCGCCACGGCCAGCTCGCGGATTTACGTGGGCTGGCCCAACACCGCCACTACCCGCGAAAACGGCCCGTATAGCCGGGGATTCCCGGCCATGCGGGCCGTTCTTCCCTGTCCCGTGGTGTCACCTTGGAGCGATGTAGGGCCAGAGCACGGCGAACCACGCCTGGCTGCAACCTGACGGCAACCTGACGGCACACCGGGCGGCTACATTCGCGTGGCACATTCATCCTATAAAGCAGCTGAGCAGAAACGAATGTTACCGCGCTTCAGTTCTGGTTTGTTTCTCCGCCGCCACCTATCAGGACAGTGCTGCTCTAGGTTCTCGAGGTTTCTCCCTTGTGGATCCCGATCACCCGACCTATGCCAATGGTGCAGGCGACAATTTCTTAGAGAGAAACGAACATGAATAGGACCAGAACCAGGCTCACAGTCGGCGCGGGCATCGCGCTCGCCGGTCTCCTACTGCCGGCACTAGGCGCTAGCGCCAGTACGCAGCACCCCGTGCACGAGCCAATCCCCGCGGGCGTCACCAGCTCTTCCGCTATCCAGGCGCACCGGTACTCCTGGGCCACCGGCTTCGATAGCGGTTCTTCCGGGCCGAACTGGATCCATGAAAACTTCTTTATCCGCAGCCAGAGCCTGATTGACCGTACCGGCTCTATTGAGGATAACCACTCCATAACGGAGACCTACGTCCGGGACAAGGCCGGTAACGCCTTCGAATTCGGCGTCAGCTCTGACGGGGCAAACCCGACGATGCGGCCTACGCTCTTCACGACCACTTGGACGGCCGGGAAGTTCGACGGCTATGAAGCCGGCTTCGTGTCAACAAGCTCGGTTAAGCCCGGCTCGTTCAAGCCGCCGACAGGCACAAGCCCCGAGTTCGGCTACACGATCACTGGCGGTAAGGTCTGGTTCACTTACGGCGGAAAGAACATCGGCTACGTCAGCAAGTCACACTGGCCGGGCGGCTTTCGTGCCGTCACCGAGACGCAGACCTACGGCGAGGTCTACAACAACTCGCCGGGCGGATCTCGTATCCCGACGATGAACGGAAGCGTCAGCCACTACCGGACAAGCACCGGCAGCCACCTTGCCTGGTACGGTGTCAACTCCCCGTACCGCATCACGCACGCTACCGGAACCGGCTTTACGTTCAGCGGCTAGCCTGACCTCGCGGCCAAACGAGCTGAATCACGCCGGCCTGTCCCGCTGCGGTACGCAATGACCACATCTGGCCAGGTGCAGCCTGCCCCGCAAGGCTGGCCGAGCAGCAGCTGTGGCGTGTTCTCCGACGTCAGCCACGACCGGTCCCGTACATGATGCCGGGTTCTCGGGCTATGTTCGTCGAGGTGGCAGCGTTCCCAGCCGCGGTCAGTCCGGATGATCTCGCTACAACGGAGCGGGCTCGTCCTGGCCTGCCTGCCGGGCGCTGCAGTGAGTGTGTCGTCTGCCATCTGTCTGCCCCTTTTCTCCTATACTACTGGGAAATGCGGTGTAGTTCTACAGTGTTGACATCGAGCTAGTCATCACATTAACTGTAGATCTACGGTGTAGGGGCCGGATGGCCATGAGCGCCGTAAGGAACGCTCACCACAGGCTGCTGGAGCGTCATTGTGACCGCCCTGCCCGACGGCAGCGGCAAGTCGGCCCGCATCGGCGCCGCCAACGGAAGCTCCGCCAGCTGACCTGCGCGCTTCAGCAAAGCCTGACCGCGAACATGCGGGGAGGCCGGGGACGCCGGCGCCCCCGCGAGAGGAATCACCGATATGACCGTTCAACCGAAAATCGTCCTAGTGCACGGCGCGTGGGCCGACGGCTCGTGCTGGAGCGACGTTATCGAGCAGTTGCAGGCCAGCGGCTATGACGTCACCGCACCGCAGTTCCCCGAGTCGTCGCTGGCGGCGGACGTCGCACGACTCCGGCTGGTGCTCGACCGCCAAGACGGCCCGGTCATCCTCGCCGGGCACTCCTACGGCGGGCAGATCATGACCGCCCTCGGCACCAACGCGCGGAACGTCGCCGGCCTGGTGTATATCGCCGCCTTCGGGCTCGACGAGGGCGAGTCGATCGGCGCCCTGCTGGCGCAGGGCCCGCCGACCCCCGCGCTCGCGCACCTGGAAATCGACTCCCAGGGCTTCGCCTGGTTGCCTGAGGACGACTTCGTCAAGCACTTCGCGGCAGATGTCGACCCGGTAAAGGCCCGGGTCCTGCACGCGGTGCAGCAGCCCCTAGCCGCCACCGCCCTGCAGGACGTGATGGGCGTCCCTGCCTGGCAGTCGCACCCGTGCTGGTACCTTGTCGCCGGCAACGACCAGGCTATCCCGCCGGAAGCCGAGCGCCAGTTCGCCAAGCGCATGGGCGCCACCACCATCGAGGTCCAGTCAGGCCACTTGGCGATGCTCTCCCATCCAGACGAGGTGGCACGACTCGTCGAAACCGCGGCCAAGGCCGTCCAGGCCGAAATTAAGTGGTCAGGGCGCTAATCTAGGCGCGCCCACCGCTCCGCATGGGGAGCGCGTCGTCAAGCGTGGCGCATACCGTGAAGTGCCCGTCCAGGCCGGTGATGCTCAGCAGCTTGGTCATCTGGGGGCGAGGAGCGGCTAGGCGAACGGTGATGCCTAGCTTCCCGGCGCGGCATTGCGTGCCGACCAGCACCGCCAGCGCTGACACATCACAGAATGACACGCCGGGCAGCTCAATGATGAGCAGCCGCAGGCCAGGGCGGAAGACGCTAAAAAGACGCTCACGCAGCGCGGGCATGGTGGCGACGTCAAGATCACCCTCCAGCCTGGCGATGGTGAAGCCAGGATCGGCCGGGACGGGCAGGCTGGCCTCTGCCCGGACCTGGGCCGGTCCCCTGGACGCGTCAACGGCGCCCATCACGGTCGCATCCGCATAGATCGGTTCACGAAACCAGTGAACGCCGTCTGTGGTCATGGGGAAACTTGCAATCCGGGCAAGGCCCATCACCAGGACCGATTACACCTCGCGACATCAGCGAACAGGGCAAAACGGTGGTGCCAACGGCCATCCCTCAGCCGGTTACGTTGGCGGGGACAGCGTGGCGGCCAGCCCGGCCAGCAGGATGTCGAGGCCGCGTTCGAGTTCGGCGGCGCCGTCGTAGCAGGCCAGGGTGTGCGCGAGGCTGCGCAGCAGCGGGAATTCGCTGAGCGGCAGCCGGTGCAGTCCG
>CAZORE010000106.1:0-25065 GCA_964581815.1 uncultured Streptosporangiaceae bacterium
TAGCGAGCCTGCGGTGACGGCTTCTCGGGGTGGATCAGCAGGCAGCTGCTTGTGGCGGTGACGTAAATCTTGCCCGCCTCGTCGGTGATCCGGGCCTCGGCGAGCGCAGTCCGGCGGCCGAGGTGCACGACGGTGCCCTCGGCGGTGATCGGGCCGGTGTCGACCGTGACCGGCCGCAGGAACTTCACCGACAGGTCCAGGCTGGTGTAGAAGACGCCCGCCGGGAGCATGGTGTGCACGGCGCAGCCGCACGCGGAGTCCACCATGGTCGCGAACACGCCGCCGTGCACGCTGCCGAGCGGGTTGTAGTGGAACTCACGCGGCGTCAGCCGGAACGCGGCGCGACCCTCGCCGAAGGCGACGCCGTCGAAGTCCAGGGCCCGCATCACCGGCGGCGGCGGTATCGTGCCCGCGCCGATCGCGGCGAAGAACTCGGCGCCGCTCAGGCCAGCTCCGGCGGCGGCGATCGCGGCCGGGTCGGACCAGGAGAACGTGCGCTCCCGCAGTTGCGTCTCCGGCTGTCCGGCATCCTGTGTTGTCGTCATGACACCTCACTCGCCGCTTCTGGGTTTTAAAATACAACCTAGCATGAGTACGATTCCCGTCATGAGGCCGTATAGCGCGTACGACAGCGGCACCTGCTCTATCGCCAGGACGCTCGCCCTCGTCGGTGATCGCTGGACGCTGCTCGTCCTGCGTGACGTCGCGGGCGGCGTCGGCCGCTTCGACGAGCTGGCCGATCACCTGGGCATCGCGCGGAACATCCTGTCCGGCAGGCTCGCCCGCCTGACGCAGGCCGGCCTGGTCGAGCGCACCGCCTACCAGGAGGCCGGCGCGCGCGAGCGGCACGCGTACCGGCTGACCGGGCCCGGCCGCGAGCTTGTCCCGATCCTGCTCGCGTTCATGGCCTGGGGCGACCGGCACCTCGCGGGGCCCGAGGGCCCGCCGGCCGTGGTCCGCCACGCGGACTGCGGCGCGTCCATCAAGGTCTCGCTGACCTGCGAGGACGGCCACGAGCTCGGACCTCGCCCGCGGCTCACCGTCGAGCCGGGCCCGGGCAGCCGGGAGCGGCTGCCTGCCCGCTGAGGGAAAGGTGCCTAGGCTGCTTGCATGGGACGAATCCGGGTGGGCACGGCAGGATGGACCGACAAGACGCTCATCGAATCCGGCTGGTACCCGGACGACGCCAGCAATCCGGAAAAGCGCCTGCGGTACTACGCGAGCCAGTTCCCGCTGGTCGAGGTGGACTCCGCGTACTACGCGCTGCCGTCGGAGCAGACCGCGCAGGCCTGGGCGACACGTACACCCGAGAACTTCACCTTCAACGTCAAGGCGTTCAGCCTGTTCACCCAGCACCCCACCCCGGTAAAAGCATTGCCGAAAGACCTGCGTGAGTCCGCCGGCAAGTCAGGCAAGGACCGCGTCTACCTCAAGGACGTCGGCCAGGAGGTGGCCGGCCAGGCCTGGGACAGGTTCCTCAGCGCGCTGGAACCGCTGCGCCAGGCAGGCAAGCTCGGCGCGATCCTGCTCCAGTTCCCACCCTGGTTTCCGATCGGCCGAGCGAACAAGCAGTACATCATCAGCTGCGCCGAGCGGGTCGCGCCGCGGCGGGTCTGCGTGGAGTTCCGCAATCACACCTGGATGACCGAGGACAACCAGAAGGAGACCCTGGATTTCCTGTCCGCGCACCAGCTCCCGTACGTGTGCGTGGACGAGCCGCAGGGCTACCCGAACTCCATCCCGCCGGTCGTCGCCGCCACCAGCGACCTGGCCGTCGTCCGGCTGCACGGCCACTCGGACAAATGGGAGGCGAAGAGCGTCCAGGAGCGGTTTCGCTACCGGTACAGCGACGAAGAGCTGACGAGGTGGAGTGACAACGTGCGGCGCCTCGCCGAGGACGCCGCGGAGACCCACGTGGTGTTCAACAACTGCTACCGCGACTACGCCCACGTCAACGCCCAGCAGCTCGCCCAGCTCATCAGTGGGCCGGCGCATTTGACTTCAAGCGCTTGAGGTGTGTGACGCTGTCCGCATGACCGCCTTGACGATCCAGGAGGTGTCCAGGCGCAGCGGGCTGAGCGAGCCGACGCTGCGTTACTACGAGGAGGTCGGGCTGGTCGGCCCGGTCGACCGGGACACCAGGAGCGGGCACCGCCGCTACGACGACGCTGACCTCGACGTGCTCCAGGCGCTCGCCTGCCTGCGCGCGCTCGGCCTGGGCATCGAGGACATGCGCACCTACCAGGCCAACCGCGCCCGCAGCGGCCCCGCGGTCGCCGCCGAGCAGCGTGACCTGCTGCTCCGGCACTCGACGCGGATGGCGGCGGAGATCGCCGCGCTGCACACCAGGCTTGACTACCTGCAGGAGAAGGCCGCGCTGTGGGACGCACGGGCGCACGGCGATGCCGCCGCGGAGGCCACGGCGCAGCGGCGGGTGCACGCCGCACTCAGCCGCATGGACATGGAAACGGAGATCAAGCGATGACCATTCTGGTGACCGGAGCATCCGGGTACGTGGGGACGCAGCTGATCGCCGCGCTGCGCGGTGGGTCAGGTAGCGGGGCGCCGCAGCCGGTGCGCGCCCAGGTCCGCTCGGCCGCGCGCGAGGACGGCCTGCGCGCGGCGGTGCGCCGAGGGACTGCTTCACGGGAAAGCACGGGCGACGACGCCGGACTCGAGGTCGTCACCGCCGACCTGATGTCAGACGAGGGCTGGAAGGCCGCCATGGACGGGGTCGACGAGGTATACCACGTCGCCTCGCCCATCCCTCCGGCCCAGCCGGAGGACCCCGACGAGCTGATCGTCCCGGCCCGCGAGGGCACCGTCCGCGTGCTGCGCGCCGCGCGCGACGCGGGCGCCCGCCGGGTCGTGCTCACCTCGTCCTTCGCCGCGATCGGCTACACCCCGAAGCCGGGCGCCGAGTTCACCGAGGACGACTGGACCGATCCCGACATGCCGGGCCTGCCGCCTTACCCGCGCTCCAAGACGATCGCCGAGCGCGCCGCCTGGGACTTCATGCGCGCCGAGGGCGGCGGCACCGAGCTGGTCGTGGTCAATCCGACGTTCATACTCGGCCCGCCGCTGACGGCGGCGACGGGCTCCTCGATGTACCTGGTCAAGGCGATGTTCAACGGGGAGATGAGCGTCGCGCCGCGGCACCGCTTCGGTATCGCCGACGTGCGCGACGTGGCCGACCTGCACATCCGTGCGATGGGCGCGCCCGCGGCGGCGGGTAAGCGCTTCATCTGCGTCTCCGACCACCCGACGATCAGCTACCTCGAGCTCGCCGGGATGCTGCGCCAGCAGTTCGGCTCGCTGGCCGCCCGGGTGCCCACCGAAGAAGCGCCGGGCGACGACCTGCCCCGGCTGGTGATCCGCAACGACCGGGCCAAGGACGAGCTCGGCTGGCGGCCGCGGCCGCTGGAGGCGACGATCGCGGACACGGTTGACGACCTCCGCGAACGCGGTGCGCTGTCAGCAGGCGCCTAAGTCCGCCCCGTTCTCCAGGGCGTAGCGCACCAGTTGTGCCTTGTTGTGCAACTGGAGCTTGGTCAGGGTATTGCGGACGTGGTTTTGCACGGTCCGGGTGGACAGCGTCAGGCGCTGGGCGATCTGCGGGTAGGTCAGGCCCTTGGCGACCAGCCGGAGAATCTCGGTCTCCCGCTCGGTCAGTCGCGGTGTTCCGCCAGTGTCCTCGCGGCCAGTGTTCTGGCCAACCGAGGGGCCCTTGCCGTCCGTGCGGACGAGCCGGCGGTACTCGCCGAGCACCAGGCCGGCGAGGGCCGGGGTGAAGACCGGGTGCCCGGCCGCCGCCGACCGTACCGCGTCGACCAGCTCGGTCAGCTTCGCGGACTTCAGCACGTAGCCCGCCGCGCCGGCCGTGACCGCGTCCAGCACGTCCTGCTGGGCGCCGCTGGCGGACAGCATGAGGACGCGGACCGACGGCTGCGCCGCCAGCAGGCGGCGGGCCACCTCGGCACCGGACTCGTCGGGCAGGTTCAAGTCGAGCAGCACGACATCGGGCCGGGCGGCGGCGATGATGCGCAGGGCCTGCGCCCCGTCGCCCGCCGTCCCGGCGATCGTGTACCCGGCCTCAGCCAGGTAGCGCGCGGTGCCTTCCCGCCAGATCGGATGATCGTCCACCACCAGGACGCGGATCGCCTGATCAGGTCCTGCTGACACGAAGCTCCACCTCCGTTCCGAGGCCAGGGGACGACATCAGGGACGCGGTGCCGCCCACCGCGCGGACCCGGCCCACGATGGAGTGTGAGACACCGAGCCGTCCTTCCGCCGCGGCCAGGGCAAGCCGCCTCTCGCTGAATCCCGCTCCGTCGTCCCGCACGCTCACCGTCACCTGCCGTTCCTCATCCTCCAGGAGCACCCAGGCGCGCGCGTCCGGGCCGGCGTGCCGCGCCACGTTGTCGAGCGCGGCGGCGACGGCGCCGCTCAGCGCGGTCGCCGTCACCGCGGGGAGCAGCACCGGCGTCGCGGGGCAGGACACCGTGATCCGCGCGTCCGCCAGCGGGCCGACCAGGCTCCGCACGTCGACCAGTCCGCCAAGCGGGCGTGGCTGGTCGCCGCCGGAGACAAGAAGCGCCCGTAGCGCGCCTTCCTGCTCGCCGGCGAGCTTGCCGAGCTCGGCCGCCTCCCCGCCCAGGGCATGCCCCCGGCTGCTGATGAGCGCGAGTACCTGCAGGACCGAGTCGTGGATGCCGCGGGCGATGCGCTCGCGCTCGGCCGCCGCCGCGTCGCGCCTGGCGGCGTTCGCGATCTCCGCCTCGGCCCGGCGGCCAAACTGGAGGAGGAAGCCGCCGCTGGTGCCGGCGATCGCCGTCAGCACGATCCCGTTGAACGTGGCGCCCGACGAGATCGCGGGGTGCTCGACGAGGTCGGCGGCGGCGATGAGCAGTGCGGCGCCGAACCCCGCCCACGGGCCGCTCGCCAGCCCGCAGGCGAGGACCGGCGAGGCGGCCCAGGCGGTAGGAATGGTCGGCGCGCCCGCGCTGATCCTGGCCGCCGTGTCGATCCAGCGGGTGCTCAGGATCAGCGCCACCGCGACGCCCAGGTCGAGGGTGACCAGCCAGGCGGTCCGCCCGGTCGGCCGCCGGTAGGCGGCGACGGTTACGCAGGTCCAGCCGGCCATGACCGCGAGCGCCACCAGGCCGGCCGCCGGGTGCGCGTAAGACCGGTGGTCGCGGAGGATAATCACGGCCGCATAGCACAGGGTGATAACACGGTAAAACGAGGCGACCCGCCACAGCTGAGCGGCCATAGCGCAGACGCTACCTGGCCGCGCCGTCGCTGGCGAGTGCCAACGGGCTCCTAGTAGTACCAGGGGAACCGGTCCCAGTCGGGCTTGCGCTTCTCCAGGAACGAGTCCCTGCCCTCGGCGGCCTCGTCGGTCATGTAGGCGAGCCGGGTGGCCTCGCCCGCGAAGAGTTGCTGGCCGACCAGGCCGTCGTCGATGGCGTTGAACGCGTACTTGAGCATCCGCTGGGAGGTCGGGCTCTTGCCGTTGATCTTCGCCGCCCACTCCAGGGCGGTGCTCTCCAGGTCCGCGTGCGGCACCACCGCGTTGACGGTCCCCATCCGGTGCCCCTGCTCGGCGTCATAGGTGTCGCCGAGGAAGAAGATCTCCCTGGCGAACTTCTGGCCCACCTGGCGGGCGAGGTAGGCGGAGCCGAAGCCGCCGTCGAAGCTGGCGACGTCCGCGTCGGTCTGCTTGAACCGGGCGTGCTCCCGGCTGGCGATGGTGAGGTCGCAGACCACGTGCAGGCTGTGCCCGCCGCCCGCGGCCCAGCCGGGCACTACGCAGATGACGACCTTCGGCATGAACCGGATCAGCCGCTGCACCTCGAGGATGTGCAGCCGCCCGCTCCGCGCCGGGTCGATGGTCTCGCTCGTCTCGCCTTCCGCGTACCGGTAGCCGTCCTTGCCGCGGATCCGCTGGTCGCCGCCGGAGCAGAAGGCCCACCCGCCGTCCCTGGGCGACGGGCCGTTGCCGGTAAGCAGCACGCAGCCCACGTCAGAGGACATCCGCGCGTGGTCAAGCGCGGTGTACAGCTCGTCCACCGTCCGCGGGCGGAAGGCGTTGCGTACCTCGGGCCGGTTGAAGGCGACGCGGACGGTGCCAGAATCCACAGCGCGGTGGTACGTGATGTCGGTAAAGGAAAACCCGTCCACCACGCGCCACCGCGCTGCGTCGAAGATCTCAGAAACCATGGCCACCATTGTGGCCGACGCCGCCACTGGCGGCCGCGCCTGGGAGCCCGCTGAATGAGACCGCATCGAGGAGTGCGACTGGCCCGCCCGAGCGTGCCAATTCAGCAGGCTCCTACGACGGCAGGCCTAGGAAGCCGTCGGTGTTGCCCTTGGCGTCGGTGTAGAAGCCCACGATGTCGCCTTCGTCGTTGACGCCGTTGATGGTGGTGGAGCTCGCCTTCGGGTAGTTCACCGTGGTGAAGGTGCCGTTCCACCAGGTGAAGCCGTGCGTCACGGCGTTGTCGCCGGTGCCGATGGTGTAGGTGCCGACGACCTCGCCGTTGTCGTTAAGTCCGAACGCCTGGGTGGCCGACGCGCCGGGGTACGCGATCGTGACGGTCCGGCCGTGGTGGTACTGGAGGAAGGCGTCGGTAGCGCCCTGTGCGCTCGTGTAGAAGCCGGCCGCGGCGCCGTTGTTGTTGATCGCGGTGGCGGTGAGCGAGGTGGCGCCGCGCACCGTGATCAGCTTGAACCGTCCGGACTCGAGGTTGTAGGCGTAGCCGTGGGCGTTGCCCTTGGCGTCGTTGTAGAAGCCGACCGCGGTCCCTGAGTCGTTGATGCCGAGCAGCTGGTTGACCGACGGCGTGGCGTTGTTCCGCGTCGGGTACCTGACCGCGTGATACTGGCCGTCCTCGCGCCAGAAGCCGATGTTGTTGTCGTCCGCGGGGTTGGCCGCGTTCATCGTGGAGAAGAAGCCGACGGTGATGCCGTCGTCATTGAGCCCGACGACCTGGGTCTGCGCGGCACCGGGGAAGTTCTCGTTGACGAAGTTGCCCTGGGCGAACGGCGGCCGGAGCAGGTAGCCCTTGTTGGGGTGGCCAGCGTCGCCACTGCCGAAGTACCCGGCGATCACTCCCTCATTGTTGATGCCGAGGAGCTGGTTGAAGGTGAGGTCGCGGCGGTCGTTCAGGGTGAGGACCTGGTAGGCGCCGGCCATGCCGTTGGTGACCTGCGCCGAGCCGCTGATCGAAGATGGCGTGGCGCCGCTCGTACGTCCGGCCAGCGCCACGTTCTGGGTGCCGCCGCCGAACGCGGAACAGCCGGCGGCCGCGAACGCCGCGGCGACGGCCAGCGTTCCCGACACGAGCGGCAGTGCGCGGGGGCGGAACTTGCCGAGGATAAGTCCAGCGCACGCGGCGGCCCGCCCAGGAGTGCGCTTGTCCGCGATGTTCATGACGGAGTCCCTTTCGGTTGGCTCTGATGCGGCAAGCACGAAGGTCCCGCCCACCGTGACCTGTTGCTGTCTTGCCGGGGCTGAGCCTAACCACGCCCCGTCCTGCGGCTACGGCTCCGTGCGCTCGCTTAAGGAGCATGTAAGCCGCCAGGCAGAAAGTACTAAGAACTAGTAAATGAGGGACAGCCCGCGGAGAGCCTCCCATAACAATTACGAAATACCCCTTACACCCGCGTGAACGGCAGCCTCAGTCGTCGTAACGGGTTGGCGGGAACGGGTCGCGCTCGCTTGGCTCCCTGATCTCGCCCTCGTCGATCTGGCGGCGGAGCTCCGCTCGCTCCTCTTCGTAGGCTTCGGTCTCGCGGATGTCCGTCGGCTGTGGCGGCGTGTCGGTGGCGGGGGGCACCTCGTCGGGATCGAAGTCGTCAAGCCCCGCCTCGACGCGCTCTTCCTCGGCCAGCGCGGCCAGCCGGTCGTCGTCGAGGTGCTGCGCGGCGCCGCCGTGCTCCCGGCGGTCCCGGTGGAACTGCGGGCCGTCCTCGTGCTCGTTCGAGCCTCGTGCTGCCATCGGTCCTCCTCGGCTAGTGCCTGCGTCCGGCGTCACCAGCATCCCACTCGTTGGTAACGGCCGCGGCTTGCGGGCCCTGACCGCGAGCACCATCGGGGTGGGAGCGCCGCCCTCAGCGAAGCGCTCGAGCACCAGGCCCGCGTCGCTGATCGCGTTCAGCAGGCCGGGGAGGGGGAAATGAGCCGCGCCGACCTTGTCGCGGACCCCCTTGTCCGTCCACGACGCCTTCGTCCAGTGGCCGTCGCGGTAGCCGGGGCCGATCAGGATGGCGGCCGGGTCGCTGCGGTCGGCGAATCCGCCGCAAAAGCACGGGTGCACGCCGACGTGGACCAGCGCCCCGCCGGGCCGGAGTACTCGCGCGGCCTCGCGCAGCGCGGCCGGGTAGCCGGGAATGTCGGTATGCGCCATGACCGAGATGACCGCCGGCAGGGCGTTGTCCCTGACCGGCAGGCGCTCAGCGTCGGCCATGGCGATGACCAGGCGCCCGCGGGCATGTCGCAGCATCCCGGCGGAGACATCGATACCCACGGGGGACCAGCCCAGGCCGGCGACAGTCGCCGCGTGGACACCGGTGCCGCAGGCGATCTCGAGGCAGGGTCCGCTGCCCTCGCCGAGCAACTCCCGCAGGCAGTGACTGATGCCGAGCGGATCGGCCGCCCGCGCGTCCTGCGGGCCAAGGAACTCGTGCTCGTACCAGTCCGCGATCTCGTCGTACGGCGCGCGCATAGCCTCATTGAACGTCGCGCCGATCGCGGGCACCAGGGCAGTTCGCGCTCGGCGAGCACGCCCTAGCCGACCTGCGGCCAGGGCGGCTGCCTTGTCGCGGGAGCACCGACGGACCGGCTGCTCGCCCGCGATCCGCCCGTCGAGTGTGTCCTGGGGATAACCAAGCGGCAAACCGGGAATGAGACGGGACGTCAACCCGTCTTCCGCGGCGCTCTCCGCTGACGGGCCGGTTATCAGGTCGCCGGGCGAGGTAAAGTCTGCAGGAATTCCTTGATTCCTACTAAACGGTGTCTTAGGTAGTTTGCGCGGAGGTAGCTTTCCCGGGTGCACGCGATCGGGGTGAGGGCCCGGGAGAAGCAGCCCGCGGCGGTCAGCGGTCGGCGCCGGCGGTGGTACGCGGCCGGCGCCGTGCTCGGCTGCACCGCCGTGCTGTTCTTCTGCTACCTGCGCATCGCCGGAACGGTGCGGGTGAATTCCGACGCGGCCGGGCTGGTGCTGCAGGCGTCGGACATGCTGCACGGGAACCTGCTGCTGCATGGCTGGTGGGATACCGATGTCTCGTTCATTACGACCGAGTTGCCGGAGTACATGGGCGTGACGGCGGTCATGGGGGTCCGTCCCGAGGTGGTGCACGTCTGCTCGGCGCTGACTTACACGGTGCTGGTGCTGCTGGCGGCGTTCGTGGCTCGCGGCCGGGCGCGGGGCGCGGAGGGCGTGGTCCGGGCGGTGCTGGCGGCCACGGTCATGCTCGCGCCCCAGCCGACCGGGGCGACCTCGGTGCTGCTCGGCAGCCCCGACCACGTCGGCACCGCGTTGCCGGTCCTGCTCCTGCTGCTGCTGCTTGACCGCGCGCCGGACCCTGGAGCTCGAGCGCGCTGGTATATCTCGGCCTGCGGCGCCATCTGCGTCGCGACGGCGGCGCTGTTTACCTTGATGATCGTCAGTGATCCCCTGACGGAGGCGATCGGCGTCGTCCCGCTGGTCCTCGCCTGCCTGCTGCGGGCCGTCAGGATAAGCGTCATCCGGGCGCGGCGCCCCGCGGCCAGGGACGGCGAACCCGCGGCCGCGGCCGATGACCAGGCCGCTGCCGGTCCTGTGGCCGGGGGGCCGGGAGCGGACCCGGCGCCGGGTGACCGGGGGGCGGCGGACACCTCATGGCGCGCGGCCTGCTACCAGCTGCTGCTCGCGGGCGCCGCGCTGGCGGCGGTGCCCCTCGCGGGGGCGGTGAACTCGCTGATCAGGCAGCACTACGGCTACCAGCTCGGTCCGAACCTGTACGGCCTGCAGCCGTTGCCCGAGATGGTCAAGAGCGCGCCCATCATCTGGCGGAGTTTCCTCGTGCTGTTCGGCGCCGACTACGCCGACGTGAGCGGCGCGCTGAACATGACCCTCGCCCTGGTCCACCTGGCCGGGGTGGCGGTGGTGATCGCCGCGGTCGCGTTCGCCGTCTGGCGGCTGCTCGTCCCTGTGCGCGCCGCCCGGGCCGGTGACCTGGTCGCCAACTTCCTGGTGCTCGCCGTCCTGGTGAACATCGCGGCCTACTTCGTGTTCGTCCAGCCATACAACATCTACACCGCGCACGAGATCGGGCCGGTGGCGTCGCTTGGCGCGGCTCTGGCGGGCCGGATGCTCGGCGGCCCGCTGCTCCGGGCCTGGCGGGCCGCGCGGGAGAAGCAGGAGAAGGAGCCTGGCCGGCCAGCGCGGGAGCCGGACGGCGAGCCCCGCCCCGCCCCGCCGCGACGGCGCGGCGCCCGGATCCTCGCCCCGGTGCTGGCCGCCGGGCTCGCCTGCTACATCGCGACGCTCGGCATCGCCGCCGCGTACCCCCAGGCGCCGGCGCAGAACAACACACTCACCACCTGGCTGAGCGAGCACCACCTGAGCAGCGGCATTGCCTCCTACTGGGAGGCGTCGAGCGTGACCGTAGACTCCGGTGGCAAGATCACCATGCTCGCCGTCGGGATCCATGGCTCAAGGCACCTGCTGGCGCCGGACAAGTGGGAGACCGACGTGAGGCTGGCTAACCCGGCGAAGCACAGCGCGAACTTCGTCGTCAACGCGCCGGACAACCTCGTTCCGATCAAGCTCGCCGTCCAGATGTTCGGAAAGCCGGCGCATACCTACCGCGACGGTCCGTACACCATCATGGTCTGGGACAAGAACCTGCTCAGGACGCTGCCCCGGGCCTGACCCACGCCGGGCTGGGCGAGCGCGCCCGGCTCACACGCCGCCGGTCAGGGTCACCCCGCCGTCGAGCACGAGCGTCTGGCCGGTGATCCAGCTCGCCTGATCGGACAGCAGGAACGCGACCGCGCCCGCGATGTCCTCGGGTACCCCGAGGCGCTTGAGCGGGTAGGCGGCCGCCACTTCCTCCTCGCGGCCCTCGTACAGGGCGGTGGCGAACTTCGTCTTGACCACGGCGGGCGCCACCGCGTTCACCCGGATGCGCGGGCCGAGCTCGACGGCAAGCTCGGTGGTCAGCCGGATCAGGGCCGCCTTGCTGATCCCGTACATGCCGATCCCCGGGCTTGGCCGCAGGCCGGCGACGGAGGATACGTTCACCACCGAGCCGCCGTGCTCGCCCATCCACGCGTCCCGCGCCTGAGTGGTCCAGGCGAGCGGGGCGAGCACGTTGACCGCGAGGACCTTGGCGGCGGCGGCCGGGTCGGTCCCGGCGACCGGGCCGTAGACCGGGTTGATGCCCGCGTTGTTGACGAGCATGTCAAGCCGGCCGAACGCCTCGATCGTGCGGGCAATGGCTTCCGCCTGGTGACCGGCGTCGTCGGCCTTGCCAGGCACCGCGATCGCCACGTCGGGACCGCCGAGCTCGGCCACGGCCGCGGCGAGATGCTCAGCGTTGCGGGCGGTGACGCACACGCGGGCGCCGTGCCGCACCAGTTCCGCGGCGATGCCAAGGCCGATGCCCCGGCTGGCGCCGGTGACGATAGCCGCGCGGCCCCTCAGCGATTCCATGTCCTGCTCCCGCCGTCCGTTTCGCTCTGGCTGACCGTATCAGGGCGGGCGACCAGTGAGAATCCAGAGACTTCAGTAAACATCTGTAACCATATAGTCGCTGAGGGTAATCTTCGCTCGTGGTCGCGACGAGGGAAGAGACACAGCGCCAGTCGCAGGGGACTACCCGGCGTCATCGCGAGCCGACCTGGTGGGCCGTTGCCACGGTGCTGGCCGGCGCCGTGCTGATGCTCTGCTACCTGCGCGTCGCGGGAGCCGTAGCAGTGAATTCCGACGGCGGGGCGGCGGTACTGCAGGCCGCCGACATGCTGCACGGGAACCTGCTGCTGCACGGCTGGTGGGGCGCGGACGTATCCTTCGTCACCACCGAACTGCCCGAGTACATGGCAGTGACGGCGGCTGCCGGGGTCCGCCCGGAGGTGGTGGACGTCTGCGCAGCGCTGACCTACACGCTCCTCGTCCTGCTCGCGGCCTTCGTGGCGCGTGGCCGGGCCCGTGGTGCCGAGGGCGTGGTCCGGGCCCTGCTTGCGGCCGTGGTCATGCTGGCCCCGCAGCCGACCACCGTCCTGCTCGGCAGCCCGGATCACGTGGGTACTGCGGCACCGCTGCTCGCGCTGCTGCTGGGGCTCGGCTGGGCACAGGACTCGGCCGCCCGGGCGCGCTGGCTCGTCCCGTGTTGCGTCACCGTGCTGCTCGGCTGGACGGTGGTGGGCGACCCGCTGACCGTGGTGGTCGGCGTCGTCCCGTTGACGCTCGCCTGCCTGCTGCGGGCCGGCCGGGTCATCGCGGCGCGGCGCGCGGCCTGGTACGAGTCATCGCTTGCCGCCGCCGCGGTGATCGCCGTTTTCGTCGCCCATGTGGTGAATTCGCTGATCACGGAACATCACGGGTACAAGCTCGCGGCACCGTCTTATCACTGGCTGACCTGGCACCGGATCGCCGCGGACGCGCCGATGGTCTGGCCGAGCGTGCTTGTGCTGTTCGGTGCCGACTACACCACCGTGACCGGCGCGAGGAACGTGGCCTTCGCGCTCGCGCACCTCGCGGGGGTAGCGCTCGTGGCCGCGGCCGTCGCCTTCGCGGCCTGGCGGCTGATCCGGCCGTCGCGTAGCGCACCGCGAGGGGACCTGGTAGCCGACGTGCTCGTGCTGGCCATCATGGCCAACATGGCAGGCTACCTGCTGCTTGTCCCGATTGACCGCATCTACAGCGCGCACGAGATCGGCCCGGTCGTGGCGCTGGGCGCGGCACTGACGGGCCGGATGCTCGGCGGCCCGCTGCTTCGCGTCCGCGCCGGCCGGGCTGGCTCCCGCCTCCGTCCCCGGCTGCTGCCGCTGAGGCCGGCGCTCGCCGGGCGGCCGTGGCGTGGCACTCCGGTGCTCCTGCCGGCCCTCGCCGCCGGGCTGGCCGGTTATGTCCTGCTGCTCGGGGTCGCGACGGCATTCCCGCAGCGGCCGCCGGAGAGCGCCCAGCTCACCGCCTGGCTGCGCCGGCATCACCTGCACGGCGGGCTGGCCCCGTACTGGCAGGCATCAAGCGTCACGCTGGACTCGGGTGGCACTATCACGGTGCTCCCGCTATCCCACGACAGGAAGAACAGGCTGGCACTGGACGCGTGGCTGGCCGACGGCCGGCTGGCCGCCCCGGGAAGGCACACCGCCAGCTTCGTCATCGTCATGCCCAAACAGGTGATCGGCCGCAAGATCGTCGTCAATACGTTCGGAGAGCCGGCCCGCACCTACCACTACGGCGCGTACACCATCATGGTCTGGCGGAAGAACCTGCTTCGCACGCTCGACGCCGCCGTGCGCCCGGCCTAGGGCGTGAACGCGCCGACCGCGACCCAGCCCGCACGCCCGGGCCGCCGGCGAGAATCCGGTTCGTTTCCGAGAAAGCTTGTGTCCGGTTGCATACGCTGGGTAGTTGCCTCACGTGGCCATTACCGGGATAATTGCTATTAGGCCAGGTAAATGGCCTGATAAGCTTCCCGGAGTCAGGTAAAAGTCAGGAGTCAGGAAGTATCACAAAGGGCGGTCAAAGGTCAGAATAGGCTAGTACAGGCGACGATCATCAAGAAGTGCGACCGCTCTTACCATAAGCCCGAGACCAACAAGGGTTGCGCGAACGGCGCATGTCAGCACACGTGCGACGCCCGCCAGATCATCGCCATGGGCACGCCGCAGGTGATGGCCGTGCGCCAGGACGCGGCCCGCTATCCGGCGGTGCGGTTCGTGACGGTCTGCGGCCCGGCGGGCGGGCGCAACGTCACGGTGCTGACCACCGCCACCGGCCAGATCACCCCCGCGGTCGACCGCCTCGTCACCGCGGCCGCCCACGCCGCCGCGAACACCTGATCCGCCGTAAGCGGCCTACGCACCGTAAGCACCTGGCTGTGCCGCTTATGCCGCCTGGGTCGCGGAGGGACACTACGAGCTCTGGCGGACTTATGGTCAATATCATGCTTATTTGTCTAATTCTGATAATTAGTTATTAAACCGACACCTAAGAATCTCTTGACCGCCTCCAAGTACCTTCTCAAGGATTACCGATTAGTGACATGGGGGATTTTCCGGGGGTCCGCAAGCCTCCCGGCGAACCGGATGGTGTGTGCCTTGAGACGTGGCCTGCGCACAGGCCGCCGCGCTAACGCGCGTCGGCGGGTATCCCGGACCATGGCGTTGCTGCTGGCGGTCTCGCTGCCGCTGATGGCGGCAGCCCCGGCGGCTTATGCCTCGCCGCTGAACGTGAAGATACCCACCAGATTGGCGGTGCGGTCCTCGGTCATGGGCCTGCTGTCGTGGTTGTCGGGAGACCATCAGGCGCCGCCGAAAACACCGCACCAGCAGGGGGGCACGGCGGCCGGGAAGCCGCACGAGGTGCCCGCGGCGGTGACCCGCGCGGTGGGCCGCGCCCAGGGACATCAGCCTGGCCCGGGGCACGGCCAGCTGCCGCCGTACACGGTGCGTGCGCCGAAGGTGGCTAAGGACACCACCGGCGCGGCCATCGGCGTCGATCACTTCAATCCGGCCACGAGCACGTTGATCGCGTCGAAGTCGACGGCGACCGCCGACCTGTACCAGAACGCGGACGGCACGTACACGCGGCACGTGTACGCGACCCCTGTGAACTACCAGACGAGCTCGGGGACCTGGGCGCCGATCCAGACCGGGCTGGTGGCAGCCTCGGGCGGCGGGTGGCGTGAGGCGGCCAACTCGATCGGGGTGAGCTTCGCCGCCCAGGCGAACAGCACCGATCTGGGGTCACTGGCCCTCGGGACGAATAACGTCGCGTTCGGGCTGGCGGGCGCGGCGGCGGTGCCGGGCACGGCGGCCGGCACGTCGGTCCAGTACGAGGCGGCGCTGGCGGACACCGATCTGGTGGAGACGGGCACCGCGGTGGGGATCAGCGAGTCGCTGCTGCTGCATTCGGCGCAGGCACCGACCACGTGGGTATTCCCGCTGCAGCTCACCGGGCTGACGCCGACCCTGCGGTCCGACGGGTCCGTCGCCCTGACCGACGCCGCGGGCACCGTCGAGGCGACGATTCCCGGCGGCCTGGCCACCGACGCCAGTGCCAGCACCGGCACCGGCACCGGCACCGGAGCGAACGCGGTCACCCCGGTCACCTACCAGATCGTGACCTACCAGGGCGCGCCCGCGCTGCAGGCGTCGATCCCCGCGGCGTGGCTCGATGACCGGGCCCGGGTGTTCCCCGTGACGGTGGACCCGTCGCTGAACACGACGACGACCGGCAGCACGATGGTGATGAGCCCCAACACGGCCGACTACTCGGGTAGCGCGCTGCTCGACGTGGGGACCTACGACGCGCCTGGCCAGAGCCCGCTGACCCCGCCGGTGAGCACGCCGTCCCCGACCCCGACCCCGACCGCCACCCCGACGCCGAGCTTCTTCCCCGTCTCCGAGGGAGGCTGCGAGGGCAACCACTGCGCGCGGGCATTCCTGCAGTTCGGCGGGCTGAGCAACACGCTGACCGCCGATACGGTCACCGCCGCGACCCTCAACGTCTGGGACGCCTACGCGACGAACTGCAGCACCCCTGAGCCGTTCTGGGTGAGCCCGGTCAGCGAGGCCTGGACCGTCACCGGCGCGCAGGGCTGGCCCGGGCCGACGATCGCCGGCGAGATCGGCGAGTCAGACGTCACGGCGCCTGCCGCGGCCTGCACCAACACGACGGGGAACCCCACGGTCGGCGGCTGGATGACCGTGAACCTGGACGCCGGCTCGTTCAACAGTTCCTCCTCCTCGAGCGGCTCTGGCTTCCCGTTGCCCGGCCAGCCGACCGCGGTGCAGTACGGCCTGGCGCTGTCGAGTTCGGTCACCGACGACAACGAGTGGAAAGAGTTCGACTCGTTCAACACCCCGGACGCCCCGTACCTGTCGCTGACCTACACGCCGCTGACGGCGCCGCAGGTGACCGCCCAGTACCCGTCGGCCAACTACAACTCACCGTCCGTGACCCCGGTGCTGATGGCCTCGGGGACCGAACCCGCGGGCGTGACCGCGCCGCTGCAGTACCAGTTCACCATCTACAACGCGGCGGGCACGCAGCTCAACACCTCCGGGTACACGACGGCCAGCCAGTGGACCGTGCCCTGGGTCCCGAAGAGCAATACCGGCTACACCAAGAACCTGGTCTGGGGCCAGACCTACTACTGGACGGTCCAGGCCTATAACGGCACGACCCACAGTCCCGCCTCGCCGCCCTCCTACTTCTCCACGCAGGTGCCGCAGCCGGTGCTGACCTCGGACCTGTCGCAGAACACCGACGGGCCCGGATTCAACGCGGCGGACGGCGACTACGCCACGTCGGTCACCGACGCCCGGGTATCGACGGTCGGACCCGCGCTGTCGATCGAGCGGTACTACAACAGCCGCGATCCGCGCAGCAGCGGTGCGTTCGGGGCGGGCTGGTCGAGCATCCTTGACGTGGGCGCGGTCAACGGGAATGTGGACTCCTCGGGCAACGCGCACACCGTGGTCGTGACCTACCCCGACGGCGAAGAGGTGGCCTACGGGGAGAACGCCGACGGTTCTTTCACGCCGCCGTCAGGCCGGTTTGCGGAGCTCGCGACGGTGAGCACCGGGTGGACGCTGACGGACAAGAACGACACCGTCTACGCCTTCAAGTCGGCCACCTCGGGCATCGCCCCGTTTACGCTGGGCCGGGTCAGCATCGGCGGGCTCACCACGATCACGGACGCGTACGGCAACAAGCTCACCATCACCAGGAACTCGGCAGGCCAGGTCACCCAGCTGACCTCGGCGTCCGGCCGGTCACTTAATATCACCTGGTCCACGCCGACCGGGGCGGCGTATCCGCACGTGACCGCGGTAGCCACCAACCCCGTGACGACGGGGAACCCGCTGACCTGGACCTACAGCTACACAGGCGATCAGCTGACCGGCATGTGCTCGCCGGGCAGCCATTGCACGCCGTACACCTACACCACCGGGTCCGACTATCCTGCGGCGGTCCTCGACACCAGCCCGCATTCGTACTGGCGGCTCGACGAGCCGGCCGCAAGCACAACGGCGGTCAGCTCGGAACTTGTGAACGAGGGCGCGGACAACGGCACCTACTCGGGGGTGTCGCTCGGACAGCCCGGCCCGCTGCCCGGACTGTCCGCGACGTCGGCCGGGTTCAACGGCACCTCCTCCTACCTGCAGCTCCCGACCAGCCTGGCGTCGGGCGCCGATACCCAGTCGATGTCGATGTGGTTCAAGACGACCACGGCGGGCGGGGTGCTCCTTTCCGATCAGGCTTCGCCGGTCACCGGCGCGCAGTCGGGCAGCTACAACCCCGAGCTGTACATCGGGTCCGACGGGAAGCTGCGGGGCGAGTTCTACCAGGGCAGCATCGCCCCGGTCACGTCATCCGCCGCGGTGAACGACGGCCACTGGCACCTGGCGGTGATCACCGCCGCCGGGAGCACCCAGACGCTGTACCTGGACGGCGCGGTCGTCGGCGGGCTGTCGGGGACGGTGAGCAACACCGGCCTGCAGTACCAGTACGTCGGCGCCGGCTACCTCGGCGGCGCCTGGCCCTCCGAGCCGAACTTCAGCACCACGAGCAGCACGGGGTTCGCGTCGTACTTCAACGGCAGCATCTCCGACGTGGCGTTCTGGGACCAGAACATCACCGCCCCGCAGATCGCCGGGCTCTACGCCGCCGGGACCACCCAGGGCAGTTGGCTGACCAAGATCACCAGGCCGACGGGCAGCGTGTTCACCCAGGCGTCCTACAGCACGGTCACCGGCGCGATCACCGGGGTAACCGACAGCAACGGCGGCACCTGGACGATGGGCAACACGACCGTCACCGGGTCCAGCCAGGATTACGTCGGCTCGGTGCTTGCCGGGGACCCGACCGATTACTACCGGCTCGGCGACACCGGCACCAGCACGGCCCTGGACCAGGTCAAGGGCGGTACCGCCGCGTACAACAACGTCACGCAGGGGGTGGCGGGGCCGTTCGCCGACTCGACCGCGGACTCGTTCAACGGGACCTCTTCCTATGTCGTGCTGCCGGCCGCGGACCAGGTCACGACGGGGCCGGGGACGGTCGAGCTGTGGTTCCAGACCACGGCGAGCAACGAGGTGCTCTACTCCACGCAGGCCGCGGCCGTCGGTGCCGCCACCGTGACGGGCGGCTATCAGCCTTCGCTGTACATCGGCTCGGACGGGAAGCTGATCGGCAGGTTCTCCAACTCCTTCGCGGCCGAGGTGATCACCTCGGCGACGGCGGTCAACGACGGCCGGTGGCATCTCGCCGTGCTCTCGGCGAGCACCGGCAGCCAGACGCTTTACCTGGACGGGACCGCGGTCGGCACGAACGCGGGCACCCTGGTGAACTCCGGTGCCACAAGCGACGTGTACCTCGGCGCCGGCTACCTAGGCGGCTCCTGGCCTGATGAGTCCCAGCAGAGCTCGACAAGCGGCACCGGGTACGCCTCGTACTTCACCGGCTCGATGGCCGAGTTCGCCGCGTTCCGCTCGCAGCTCAGCGCCGGCCAGGTCGCCGCGCAGTACGCGGCCGCGAAGAACTCCCAGGGCCTGACCCCGGTCGAGACCGTCCAGGTCACCGACCCGGGCAACAACACGCTCAGCTGGCAGTACGACCCGCTGAACGGCTACCGGCTGATCGCGCAGACCGACGGGGACGGCGGCACCACCAGGTACGGGTACGACTCGAACGGATTCCTTTCCACGGTCACCGACCCCGACGGCGACGTCACCTCCAACGGCTACGACATCCGCGGCAACATGGTCTCGCAGACCAAGTGCCAGAACCAGGCCACCGGCGCCTGCTCCACGTCGTACTTCACGTACTACCCGGACGACACCACCGCGGCGCCGGCCGCCGATCCGCGCAACGACATGATCACGGGCTCCCTTGACGCGCGCTCCAGTTCGGCCAGCGACACCCGTTACCTGACCAGTTACGCCTACAACAGCTTCGGCGAGGTCACCGGGGTGACCACGCCGCCGGTGGCCGGATACCCGTCAGGGCAGACCACGAGCATGGTCTACACCTGCGACTGGACCAATACCTTCGGCATCGTCAGCCCGGTGACCGAACCGGGCACCACGTGCGTCAACGCGGTGAACAGCACGAGCACCAACCCGTACCCGCCGGGCGGCCTGCCGTACACCCAGACCTCGCCGGGCGGCGCGGTGACCACCTACCGGTATGACCTGAACGGCGACCTCGCCCAGGTCACCGACCCTGACGGTCAGGTCACCAAGTACTCCTATGACGGGCTGGGGCGGGTGAGCACCAAGACGGTGGTCTCCAACTCTTATCCGAACGGCCTGGCCACTTCCTACACGTACACGCTCGACGGCCAGGTGGCGACAGAGACCGATCCGGCCGTCAACGACCGGGTGACCGGCGCGGTGCACACGGCGCAGATCAGCACCAGCTACGACCCGGACGGCGACGTGCTGTCCCAGACGGTCGCGGACACCACGGGCAGCGACGCCTCCCGGACCGAGTTGTTCACCTACAACGCCAACGACCTGAAAGCCTCGGCCACGGACGAGGACCTGAACGTCACCCACTACGCCTACAACGCCTACGGTGACCTGGCCTCGCAGACCGATCCGGCCGGCAACGTCACCAACTACAGCTACGACGCCACCGGGCAGCTGCTCACCGTCACGCTGGCGAACTACACGGGTAACCCGGCGAACCCGACGCCGCCTGCGCCGCTGACCGAGTCGTCCCGGGCCTACGACCCGGCCGGGCGGCTGGCCTCGATCACCGACGCGATGGGCTGGGTCACCTCCTACGGCTACACCGACGACGGCCTGATCGCCTCGGTCACCCGCAGCAACCCGCTGGCCGGCGCGTCCTACACCGAGGAAGCCGACACCTACGACCCGGCCGGGAACCTGGCCTCGCAGGTCACCAACAATGGCGCCACCACCACGAACTACGCTGTGGACCCCGCCGACCGCACCACGTCGGAGACGCTCGACCCGTTCGGCCTGGACCGCACCACCAGCTACGCCTACACCGCCGACGGCTATCTCGCCAGCCAGACCCTGACCGGGGCGGCCAGCAGCACGCCGGTCAGGTCCACCAGCTACGCCTATGACCCGATGGGCAACATGACCTCGCAGTCGCAGGCCGTGCAGGGCGGCGGGAACCTGCCGACCGCCTGGTGGCCGCTGAACCAGACGTCGGGCAATACGGTGACCGACACCACGGGCACCGGGCACAACGGGACGGCCAGCAGCGTGTCCTGGTCCGGTGGCGCCGCGCAGCTCAGCGGCGGGACGATCACGACCAGGGGCCCGGTCCTGGACACCACAGGCTCGTTCACCGTCTCCGCGTGGGTCAACCCCTCGTCGCCGCTGGTGAACGGCACCAACGAGACCGCTGTCTCACAGGACCCACCACCTGCCGCGGCCAGCAACAACCCCTTCCAGCCGCCGACCTATGGCAATTCGGGCTTCACCCTCGGCATCACCAGCAGCTCAAGCCGGCTCGGCTTCGGCACGAACAACTGGACGTTCAGCCGGCCGCTGAGCACGACCACGGCCCCGAGTTACGCGACCGCGTCCTCGTCGGCCACGGTGACGACAGGCACCTGGGCGCACCTGGTGGGCGTGTACGACGCGAGCAGCGGCACGATGACCCTGTACGTCAACGGGGCCGCGGCGGGCACGGCCACCGACACCACCCCCGTCAGCTCGGCCGGCCCGCTGGCCATCGGCCGCGACCAGACCGCGGCGAACGGGAACGGCGACAATTTCTTCGGCGCCATGTCCGACGTGCAGGTGTACCAGCAGGCGCTGTCGGCGGCGCAGGTCTCCGCCCTGTACAGCCTGGGCCGGCTAGGCGGGGTGAACGCGGCTAACAAGCTGACCACCACCTGGGCCCTGGACCAGCGCGGCCTGCCGACCTCGATGAAGGACCCGGACGGCAACACCACCTTCTACTCCTACGACGAGGCGGGCCGCCTCGCGGTGACCACCGAGCCGACGGTGACCACCCAGATATTCGGCGGCACCGCGGCTCCGACCGCGCCGACCACGATGACCGGCTACAACACGTTCGGCGAGCCGGTGGAGTCCTCGGACCCGAACGGGAACGTGACGGTCACCGGCTATGACGCCGCGGGCAACCCGGTATCGGTGACCGACCCGCCGTACAAGCCGTCCGGCTCGACCGCGTCGATCACCGCGCCGACAACGGACGTGTACAACAACCTGGGCGAGCTCAGCTCGGAGACCGACCCGCTGGGCAACAAGGTGTCCTATGGCTACGACCAGCTCGGCGACCTGACCTCGCAGACCGCTCCGGACACGGGGGTGACCGGCTACACCTACGACACGGACGGGGATCAGCTCTCGGTGACCGGGCCGACCGGCGCGGTGTCCCAGGCGACGTATGACTACATGGGCCGCACGGTCACGTCCACGCAGCTGGAACGGTATCCCGCGGCCGCGTCGTACACGACGGACTATTCCTACGCGCCGGCCGGCTGGCTGGCGTCCGCGACGTCCCCGGACGGGGTCGCGACGTCCTACGGGTACGACGCCGCGGGGGAGCAGACGTCGGTCACGGACGGCGCGAGCAACACGACGTCCTACGGGTACGACGCGGCCGGCGACCCGACCTCGACCACCTACCCGGACGGGACGCAGTCGACGGCGACGTTCGACGAGGCGGGCCGCCAGACCGGGACGGCGGACCTGAACGCGTCGGGGACGACGCTGCGCTCGGCGTCGGCGGCGTACGACGGGAACGGCGACCTGGTGTCGTCCACCGACTACCGGGGGAACGCCTCGACGTTCAGCTACAGCGCGACCGGGCAGGTCACCCAGGAGGTGCAGCCGGTGTCGTCGACCTCGTCGGTCACGACGTCGTTCGGGTATGACCCGGCGGGGAACCGGACGCTGTACACCGACGGGAACAACCACCAGTGGTGGACGACGTACACCTCGTGGAACCAGCCGGCCACGGTGGTAGAGCCGGCCACGACCCAGTACTCCTCGACCGCCAACTCGACGTTCACCGATTCCTACGACGCCGACGGCCGGCCGGCGACCCAGATCCAGCCGGGCGGCACGACCGTGACCGATTCCTACGACTCGATGAACCGGCTGACCGGCCAGTCGGGATCGGCGGCCTCGGCCCCCACGGCGACCCGATCCTACGGCTATGACCTGGCCGGGGACATGACCTCGGCCTCGACGGCCGTCGCGGGATCGCAGGCCGCCACCTCGGAGTCGTTCAGCTACGACGACCGGGGCCTGCCGCTGACCGCGGCCGGGTCGGCCGGTACTTCCTCGTTCTCCTACAACGGCGACGGGCAGGTCACCTCGGTCGCCGACGCGGCCGGGACGACCGGCTACACCTATGACACCGCGGGCCGGCTGGGGACGCTGTCCGACCCGGCCACGGGGACGACGCTGACGTACGGGTACAACTCGCTCGACCAGGTGTCGCAGGTGTCGTACGGGTCGGGCGGGAACACCAGGTCGTTCGGCTATAACAGCCTGCACCAGCTGACCTCGGACACGCTGGCCACGCACGCAGGGACCGCCGTGGCCTCGATTGGCTACGGGTACGACCCGAACGGGAACCTGACGTCGAAGACCACGGCGGGCTTCGCGGGCGCGTCCGCTAACACCTATGCCTACGACGAGGCGAACCGCCTCACGTCGTGGAACAACGGGACCACGACGACCGGCTACTCCTACGACGCGAACGGCAACCGGATCCAGGCCGGTGCCGTGGCCTATACCTACGATGCCAGGGACGAGCTGACCTCGGACGGGACGAACAGCTACTCCTACAACGCGAACGGGACCCTGGCTTCCGAGGTCACCCCGACCGCGACGGTGGCCGCGACCACCGACGCGTACGGCACCCAGGTGACCGAGGGCACCGAGTCCTACAGCACGGACGCCCTCGGCCGGACGGTCTCGGTGACAGGCACCGGCGGGACCACGGTCGCGTCCATGTCCTACGCGGGGAACAGTGACCGGATCGCCGCCGACGGGAGCTCGACGTACAGCTACGACCCAGGCGGCAGCCTCACCGGGATCGGGCAGCCCGGCGGCGGGACCTCCGCCGGGGTCCTGGCCTACACAGACGCGCACACCGACCTGGTCGGCAACTTCACCGCCACGGGCTCGTCCCTGTCCGGTTCGCAGGCCTACGACCCGTGGGGCACGGTGCTCACGACGAGCGGTACCCCGGCCGGGCGGCTGGGCTACCAGTCGGCCTGGACCGACCCGGCCACCAGCCAGGTCGACATGGGAGCCCGCTGGTACAGCCCGTCGCGGGCCGGATTCAGCAACAGGGACACCGCAGGCCCCAGCGCGGTGCCCGCCTCGGGCGACGCGAACCCGTTCGCCTACGTGGGCGACAACCCGATGGGCGCGACCGACCCGACCGGGCACATGATGGTTACCGGGGGCAGCGGCGGCCCTGGGTCGACGGCGGCGGTGAAGGCCGCCAACCCGTGTAACGCCGCGTGCGAGTCGCATCCGCCGCAGCCGGTCAGCGCGTCGCAGTTCAGGCAGATGCAGGCGCACGACGATCAGCTCAAGGCGCAGGCGGCGGCCAGGGAACGGGCGGCACGGGCCAGGGCCAAGGCCAAGGCGCATCATTCCTGCGGGTTCCTGTGGTCCGGCTGCATCAGGCATGCCATCGCGAAGAAATTCGATAAGGCCCGCCATGACGTGGCGGCCGGGGCCGATACGGTGGTCAATGCGATCAGTGATGCCGGTGGTGACGTGTATGCCGATGTGCTGCGGCCGGGGTGGGAGATCGTGCAGCGGACGGCGCGAGCCGCGGGCAACGCGGTCAAGGACGCCGCGGAGTACGGCGTGCATGCGGTCGGGACGGTGGTCAGGTATGCCGCCCAGGCCGGGTCGCGGGTTTATCACGCGGTGACCAGGGCGGCGGATGCGGTCGGCCACGCGGTGGTGCACGTGGTCAAGACCGCGTATCACGCGGTGAAGAAGGCCGCGACCGCCACGGTGGCGTTCGTGAAGCATCACGCGGCGGCGATCACCTCGATCGTGGTCGGGATCGCGGTGTTCGCCGGCTGCGAGGCGGTCACCGTCGGGGTCGGCTCGATCGGCTGCGCCGCGCTGGCCGGCGCGGCGGCGAACATGGCCTCCTACGCCGTCACCGCCGCTCAGACCGGTCACTTCTCTGTCGGCGGCCTGCTGATGGCCGGCGCGACCGGTGCGATCGTCGGGGCGGCGACCGCCGGGCTGATGGACGGCGCCACCGGCCTGGCCGGCGGCCTGCTCGGCTCCGGTGCCGAGGACGCGGCCAGTTCCCTGGCCGAGGGCGCGGCCAGCGAGGCCGCCGACGAGACGACCGGCTCGGCCGCCGAGACCGCCGACGCCAGCACCGAGTCCGCCGGCGAGGACGCCAACGCCCGCGACGGCGAAGAGTCCAGTCCAGGCTGTGGCGGGCAGAGTTTCACCGCGCGAACTAAGGTCGTCCTCGCCAACGGCAAGAAGCAGTCGATCAGCACCCTCAAACCCGGCCAGAAGGTACTGGCCACCGACACCAAGACCGGCAAGAACCAGGCCGAGGCCATCGCCGCGGTCTTGGTCCACCAAGACCACGACCTCTACGACCTCAAGGTCCGCGCCGCCGGCCGCACCGCCGTCATCAACACCACAAGCAGCCACCTGTTCTGGGACCAGGACTCCCGCCGCTGGATCAAGGCCGCCGCCCTCAAATACGGCACCCACCTGCGCACCCCCACCGGCAGCACCGCCACCGTCCTAGGCGGCAGCACCCCGCGGGACACCACCGGCTGGATGTGGGACCTCACCGTCCCCGGCAACAACGACCACGACTT
>CAZORE010000107.1:0-24694 GCA_964581815.1 uncultured Streptosporangiaceae bacterium
CTACTGCGGCGGCCCGTAGTGGTCGATGCCGTCGGGGGTCGTCTCCCTCGACAGCTGGCCGCGGATGACGAGGACCTCCAGGTGGGCCGCGGTCTCACCGGTGGCGAGCAGCTGGTTCATCGGGTCGAGCTCGGTGAGCTTGCGCCGCCTGCGGGTCCACGGCAGCGCGCCGGCCGCCTGGAAGGCCGTGACGGGACCGTCGCTCGCGGCCTCCAGCGTCTGCGCGAGCCGGGTCTCGTGGTGCTCAAGCAGCTGGTGCACCCGCGCGTGGGTGGACGGCTGGACCGGGCCGTGGGCGGGCAGCAGCCGTGTGTCGGGAAGCGCGAGCATGAGCCACAGCGAGCCCAGGTACTGGTCGAGCGCCAGCCGGGTGATGACCGGCTGGAAGCCGATCGACGGCGTGATGTGCGGTAGCACGTGGTCGCCCGCGAACAGGACGGCCGCCGCCGCGTCGTGGAACACGACATGGCCGGTGGTGTGGCCGGGCGTGTGGATGGCGCACAGCGTCCGGCCCGGCAGGTCGAGCAGCGCGCCGTCGGGGAGCCAGCGGTCCGGGTCGGACCACTCGAGCTTAGGCTGCGGGTCGACGAGCCGGGGATCCAGGATTCCGTGCACCTTCGCGGCCAGCTCCGCGGCGCCCATCCGCGGGAGCATCTCGATGAACCCGACCTCGGCCCGGCCGGCCGCGACGTCCCTGATCGCGTTCATGTTGGCGCGCTCGGCCTCGCCGAGGGTGATCTGGCCGCGCAGCGTGGTCCGCAGCTCAACCGCGAGCGTGTAGTGATCCTGGTGAATGTGGGTGATGAAGAAGTTTCTGATGTCAGGCAAGGCGTAGCCGAGCTGGCCGAGGGCCTCCGTCAGCCGCTCGCGGGCTTGCGCGAGCGCCATGCCCGCGTCGATCAGGTCCACACCGTGGTCGCCGGTGATGGCGTAAACGTTGACCGCCGTCAGCGCGTCCCCCGGCAGCGGCAGCGGTATCCGGTACAGCCCCCCGCCGAGGTCCTCCACCCCTGGCTCCGCCCAGGCCCGCCGGTCATCTCGCGACGCCGGCCCCCGGCTTGTCACATAGTCCACGGATGTACCTCCTGCCGGTCCAATGTACCGGCCGGGTAAAGATCCCGTTAGGGCGCGCTTTACCTGGTGACTTCCCCGCCGTCCGGGTGAACCGGGCAGCACGACGCCACCGGGCAGGTGCGGCAGCCGGCGTTCACCCGGGCCCGGTACACCGGGCCCGCCATGCCCTCGGCGACCGCGTCAACCAGCTTGCCCGCCCAGCCGGGGTCCTGGTCGTCGGACAGCGGGTGCTGGCGCTGCACCCGCGCCTTGGCGGTCAGGCCGGCCTTGCCGACCTGGACGAGCTCGGCGCCGCCCGGCTCGGTGACGCCGAACTGCTCGAACGCGCCAAGCAGGACGGCCAGCTGGTAGACGCCGAGCTGCGGGTACCGGCCGAGCTCTTCATCGCGTGGCGCGGACCCGCCCGTCTTGAGGTCCACGATGACGCCGCGGCCCGTGTCGTCCCGCTCGAGCCGGTCCACCCGGCCGGTTATCTCTACCCGGCCCACTTGCACCTTGAGTGACTGCTCGGCCGCGAGCAGCTCCCGCGGGTTGGCCGTATGCCAGTCGAGGAACTTGCGGACCATCCGCTCCGCGAGCTCCCGCTGCCGGTGCCCGTACCAGACGCTGCCGAAGTCCAGGTGGTGCCAGATGTCATCGATGCGGCCCGCCACCTGCTGTTCCGTCGCGCCGCTCGCGATGAGCTGCGCGGCCGCGTGGATCACCGTGCCCAGGTGCCGCAGCACGTCCGTACGTCCGGCGCCGACCGCGGACTCGAGCAGCCAGCGCAGGCCGCACCGGGTGAACGTCTCCACGTGCGACGGCGATAGCTTGACCCGCTCGCCGTCGCCGACGATCGGGGCGGCGTCGGACAGCTCGGTCAGCGCGTACCAGTCGCGCGGGTCGGCGCCGCGCACCCCGGCGTCCGCCAGCCGGGCGAGCTGGCGGGCCGCCGCCGCCCGCAGCGCCGACGGGCGTGCCGGGTCCGCCGCGGTCCTGCGCAAGTCCGCGACAAGGGCGGGCAGGGACAGCCACCGGGTCGCGGCGCCGGCCCGCTCGATCTCGATGTCCTCGCCCGCGAGCTCGGCGAGGAACCGTGATGGCCGCTGGTCCTGCTCATCGCCGCCCGAGGCGGTCACCATCAGCAGCTTCCTCGCCCTGGTGGCCGCGACGTAGAACAGCCGTCGCTCCTCGGCGAGCAGCCGGGCCGCCAGGGCCGCGGCGGCGACGTCGCGCGGCGCGCCCGGCCCGGTGGCCGCGGCTAGCCTCGCGGCGGGGCCGGTCGCCTCGGCCACCTCGTCCGCGCCGAGCAAAGAGCCGCGCAGCCGCAGGTCGGGCCAGACTTCCTCCTGCACCCCGGCCACGACCACCACGTCCCACTCGAGCCCCTTGGCGCGGTGCGCGGTCAGCAGGCGGACGCAGTCCTCGCGGACCGCGTGCTCGGCCAGGGTGTCGCCGGGAATCTCCTGGCCGGCCAGGCTGTCGATGAACAGCTGCGGGCTACCGGGCGGCAGGTCGTCGGTGAACCGCGCCGCGGCCTCGAACAGCGCGAGGATCGCGTCCAGGTCCTGGTCGGCGGCGGCGTCATGCTCGGCCTGCTCCTCCCACCGGTCGGCCAGCCCCGACTGGTCCCAGACCGCCCAGAGCACGTCCTCGGCGCTGGCCCCGTCTTTGATCTGCCTGGCCGCCACGTCGAGCAGCGCCGCGACCCGGCGGGCCGGCGCGGCGACGCGGTCCCGGACGGCGTGCAGGGCGCGCGGGTCGGTGAGCGCCTCGCGTAGCGGGGTGCCGTCGAGCGCCCGCCTGAGCTTGCGCAGGCCGAGGCTGTCGGTCTGGCCGAGCGGGCCGGTCAGCAGCTCGGCGGCGGCATCCTCGTCGAGCCGCTCCGGGCGGACGGCGCAGCGGAGCAGCGTGAGCAGCGGCCGGACGCCCGGCTCGTCGGGCAGCGGCAGCTCGTCGCCGGCGATGGTCACCGGCACGCCCGCGGCGCTCAGCGCCCGGCGCAGCGCGGGCACCTGCCACCGCGCCGAGCGGACAAGCACCGCCATCCGCCCCCAGGGCACCCCGTCCGCCAGGTGGGCCCGGCGCAGCGTGTCGGCGACCACGGCCGCCTCCTGCGCCTTGGTGTCCGCGACGCAGATCCTGACCTGCCCGGCCGGGCTGCCGGGCGCCGGGCGCAGCTGCCGGTGCAGCGCGGTACCGCCGCCCGGCGCGGCGGGCAGCCGCCTGGCCACCCGGCGCGACGCGGCGAGCAGCACCGGGCCGCTGCGACGGCAGGTGCGCAGCGCGACGACCGGGGCGGGGGCGCCGTCCGGGCCGCGGAACTTATCGGGAAAGCCCGTCAGCACCCGCACGTCAGCGCCGCGGAAGGCGTAGATCGACTGGTCGGGGTCGCCCACGGCCACCAGGTCCCGGCCGTCGCCGGCCAGCGCGAGCAGCAGCGCCTCCTGCGCCGGGTCGCAGTCCTGGTACTCATCGACGAGCACCGCGTCGTACGCGTCCCGCTCCCGCTGCCTGGTGGACTGCCTGGTGAGCAGCCGCGCCGCGATCCTGACGATCTCGGCGTAGTCGTAAGCGGGCACCGGGGCCAGGTCGAAGCGCGCGGAGTAGCGGTCGAGGAACCCGCCCGCCGCCTCCCAGTCGTCGCGCCCGGTGCGGCGGCCGAGCTGGCGCAGCGCCTTGCCGTCGAGCCCGCGTTCCGCGGCGCGCATCAGCACGTCGCGCAGCTCCTCGGCGAACCCCCTGGTGGCGAGCGCGGGCCGGAGCCGGTCCGGCCAGTTCGCCGCGCCGTCGGTCACCTCGCCGCGCAGCATCCGGCGGATCTCGAGCAGTTGCTCAGGCGCGGAGAGCAGCCGCGGCGGCTCGTCTCCCGCCAGCACGAACTCCCGGCGGACGAGCGCGTAGGCGTAGCTGTGGAAGGTGAGCGCGAGCGGCTCGGAGGTGGTCCGGCCGAGCCTGGCGGTGATGCGGTCGCGCAGCTCGCCCGCCGCCTTCCTGCTGAACGTGAGCACCAGGACGCGGCCGGGATCCATGCCGCGGCGCTCGATCCGCTCCGCGACGGCCGCCACGATCGTCGTGGTCTTGCCGGTGCCTGGCCCGGCGAGCACAAGCAGCGGGCCGCCCTTGTGGTCGACCACCCGCTGCTGCGCCTCGTCTAGCGCCACCCGGGCGTTACCGCCCGCGGCCGGCGGCTGGCGGACAAGCCGGTAACCGTTCATCAAGTCGATTCCACCACGGGGCACCGACATTGGGGCGCTGATTTACCTCCCGCCGCCCGCCCTATCCCCGCCGCCCTCGCCGCCGTCCCCGCGCCAGCGGGCCCGGCGCATGTCGACCCGGACCGGCGGCTGCGCCGAGCGCAGCGGCGTCCCTTCGGCCAGGTAGTGCGGCAGCGCTGCCGCGTCGTGCCCTGGCGCCGGTGTGCCGTCCGCGTGAATTACCCGCCACCAGGGCGCGGCGCCGCCGTAGCGGGACATTACCTGGCCGACCTGGCGCGGGCCGCCCGCGCCCACGTACTCGGCGACATCCCCGTAGGACATCACCTGCCCGGACGGGATCGCGTCCACCACGTCGAGCACGCGGGCGGTGTAGTCGTCGATTGTCGTCACGGGCGCTTTCCACGGGCCCTGATGACACCAGTAACCCCGGCCGCCCCGGCCGCGAGCGATAGCAGCGCGAGGACGAGGAACGCCACCAGCGGGCCGTCGCTGCGCGGGGTTACCGGCGCGGCAGGCTCCGCTGCCGCACCACCGCCGAAGTGCGCGTCCAGCGGTACCTGCGACCCCTGGTGCCGCTCCTTCATCAGCTGTCCCGCCTTGGCGAGCGCCGCGCTCGCGTCGACGATGCCGAACCCGGTGAGCACGTTATAACCGCCCGGCGGGTTCTGCAGCGCGGTGCTCGTCATCGCCTGCGTCACGAGTGCCGGGGAGATCCCTGGGTACCTGGACTCGATCAGCGCCGCCACGCCCGCCACGAGCGCACATGCCGGGCTGGTGCCGTCGACGGTGTAGTACAGCCCGTTCGCGCCCTGGGCGGGGACCCCCTTGCCCGGCGCGGCTACCTGGACGGACAGGTTGCCGCTGGAAAAGCTGGCCGGCTGCCCGCCGGAGGTGACCGCGCCCACGCCGAGGACGCCCGGGTACTCCGCGGGGAACGACACCGGTGCCATGCGGGAGCTCTGGGCCGCGTGCTGCGTGTCGTTATCACCCGAGTTGCCCGACGACGCCACGAGGACGGCGCCGTGCTGGTAGGCGTAGTTGATCGCGGCCCGCACCGCCCCGCTGGGGGCCGAGTAGCCGATCGACATGCTGATCACCCGGGCGTGGTCCTTGACCGCCGTCAGGATTCCCTGGGCCAGTTCCTGCTGGATTTGCTGCTCGGGCTCTTTGTTGTAGGCCTGGTAACCGGGATCTTCCTTGTCCGGGATGACGCGGATCGAGAGGATCTTCGCCTCCGGCGCGACGCCGACGATCCCGTCGGGCTCGATACTGCCCGCGCCGCCGTCATTGCCGTGCCCGGCGATCATGGACGCCATCCAAGTCCCGTGCAGCCCCCAGTTCGGGTTGTTAGCCTTGGTGTGCACCCCGGTGTAATCGCGGCCGGTGACCACCGAGCCGGTTAGGTCGGACACGTCAGGGTTCACGCCGCTGTCGATCACCGCGACGATGACCCCCGAGCCGTAGGTGACGTTCCACGCGTCGCGGACGTGCATCATGTCCAGCACCCAGAGCTGCTGGTCGCGGACCGAGTCGACGGGCGCCGCGCTCGCGGGCAGCGCGGGGAGTACGCCGAGCAGGATCGCGGCCGCGCCGGCCGCGAGCACCCGGAGCCCAGGCGTCCCGCGCCCCGACGAGCCCAGCCCCGATGACCTCAGCATCCCGTCGTCCCCGGGCAGCGGGGCGACGGTACCGGCGCGGCGAGCACGGACAGCACCGCGCGCGCCGTCCCGGCCCCGGCGCCCATCATCTGATCGTGCGCGTAACTGTCCCCCGCGACTGGCTCCCTGGGCCTGCTGTCTGCGTAGCCGATCGTGTACAGGACGACGTACGTGCCCGCGGAGAACACGCCGGACAGCTGCCGCCGCCCGTTGGTGAAGCCGGCCGCCGACGTGCCGGCGAACCGCACGGTGTGCACGGTGGGCCCGAGCCCGTTGGATGCGCCATCGGCGGTGATCGCCTTGGCCGCGGCGGCCGCTGAGGCCGAGCCTGGCAGCACGGCGGCGCCCACTGTCACCACGTAGCTCCCTGTCTCGTCCACGTACGTGGCCCGCAGCATGGCGATGCAGCCGTCGCGGTCGAGCACGGCCGCCGCGGTGGGGTCGGCGGCCGCGGCGCAGCTGGCCTGGCCGGCGATGCCGACCCGCTGCACCGACAGCGTCAGCGAGGAGCCGTCTTCTACCGATACGGGCGGCTGGTAGCTGACCGAGGCGGGGAAGATCACGCTGGCCGGGAGCCCGCGCCACCGCTTGCCCATCTCCCAGTCGGTGATCTGCCGCTGCTGGCTTGCGGTGAACCTTCGCGGCATCGCCTGGCTCGCCAGCCCGGCCACGGAGCCAAGGAAGCCGACCACGCCGAGCACGAGGAAGGTGACCGCGAGGTACCGGGCCCCGCGCCCCCGCCCCACGGCCCTGGCGCCAGCACCACCGGCGCCTGCCCCGGGGCCACCCGGCGACCGATCCCAGCCCGGCGGCCCGTAGCCCGGCGGCCCGTAGCCCAGCTGGCCTGGGAGCCGCTGGCCAGGGTACGGCTGGCCCGGGTACGCCTCGCCGGGGCGCTGCTGACCTGGATACCGCTGGTCCGGGTACACCTCGCCGGGGCGCTCCGGCCAGGGATACGGCTGGCCGGGAGGCGGGGGCTGGGCACTGTGCCACGGCTGCCCGCCGCGCCCCCCGCCGTAGTCCCTCGCCACAGGAAAATGGTAGGGGCTGTAGTGAGCGCTCGGTCCGGCTCTGATGCGTATTAGTTATTACCTGAACCTGACGTTAACCGTCTGGCCACCGTCGGCCCGGCCTAGGCGGCCGGCTGGCGGCCGGCCCGCCAGCACCATGAGCGCATCGGCATCTCGATCACCGGCCCAGTGCCGCCCGCCGCGCTGACGGCCCGGCCGAGCAGCGCCTCCCGGCACCGGGCCAGGCCGGCCTCCCGGTCGGCGGCGGACGCGGTGATGACGTTGCTGCTCGTCGCCAGCCAGTCGATGACGTCGGCCAGCGGCATCGTCCGGCTGAACCGGAATGACGCGGTTTCCGCACGCCCGAACGCCGCGCCGTCCGGCAGGGTCACCGTGTGGTGCCGCTCAAGGTAGGCCCGGACCGTGTCCGGCGTCCCCCGCTGGTCGCCGTCCTGCCTGAGCAGGTCAAGCTCCGCCACCCAGTCCTCGTCCCGGTTCCTGCTCGTCCAGATGACTCCCAGCCGCCCGCCCGGCCGCAGCACCCGGGCAATCTCGGGGACCGCCCGGTGCGGGTCGAGCCAGTGCCACGCGGTCGAGACGAACACGGCGTCCGCGCCGCCGTCAGGCAGCGGCATGGCCTCGCCCAGGCCGTCCCGCACGTCGAGCCCGGGCGAGCGCCGTGCGAGCACCTCCCGCATCCGCGGGTCCGGTTCCACGGCCGTCACCCGCGGCACGCGGCCGAGCAGTGCCCGGGTGAACAGCCCGGTCCCCGCCGCCAGGTCCACGGCGACCCGGCAGCCGGCGGGCACCAGCCAGTCAAGCGCCGCGGCGGGCGGGCCGGGCCGCACCCGGTCGTAGCGGCCGGCCACCCGGCCGAATGAGGTGGCGCCTTCTTCATTAACAGTCACAATTCAAAATTAATCAGAACGGGTGCTTGTTTCACCCGCCCCGCCAGGTTCACCGCCAGCTTGTTTCACCCGCGCCGGGTTCCCGGCCAGCGCGTTTCACCTGCTCTGCCGGGTTTCCGGCCAGTTCGTTTCACCCGCTTGGTTCCCGGCCAGCGTGGCCCGCACTACCGGGAGTACTGTGTCGGGCTGACGCCGTCCCTTGGCGGCGGAATCCCGGAAGCGAGGAACCGACACCATGAGGCTGACCAAGTACGAGCACGCCTGCGTCGTCCTGGAGAAGGACGGGACGTCCATCGTCGTCGACCCCGGCTCGTTCTCGCCGGGGGCCGCGGAGATCATCGCGGGCGCGGAGGCCATCCTGCTCACCCACGAGCACTTCGACCATGTCAACGAGGCGGCGATCAGCGAGGCGCTCGCCGCGCGGCCCGACCTGCGGGTGTACGGGCCGGCCGCGCTCGGCGGCGCGTTCGCCGCGCACGCGGGCCAGTTCACCGCCGTCGCGCCCGGCGACACGCTGACCGTGGCGTCCTTCGGCGTCACGGTGCACGGCGGCGAGCACGCGGTGATCCACCCCGACATCCCGGTCATCGCCAATGTCGGTTACCTGTTCGACGGGAGCCTCTACCACCCGGGTGACGCCTACTTCGTGCCCGAGGCTCCCGTCTCCGTCCTGCTGCTGCCGACGAGCGGCCCGTGGATGAAGTTCGCCGAGGCCGCCGACTTCGTGCGCGCGGTGCGGCCGCAGCAGCTCATCCAGATCCACGAGATGCTGCTCAGCGACATCGGCCTGCACCTGGCCGACATGATCCTCGGCGAGCAGGGGCTCACCGGGCTGCCGCTCACCTCGGTGCAGGCCGGCGGGTCACTCAGCGTCTGACGCGGCGACCGGTTCCGCGAGCGGGCCGCCCGACCTCGCGGCCCGGACTACGTCGCGGACGGCGGTGATGACTAGCTCCGGGTCGCCGAAGTTCAGGTAGTGATCCGGGCTCGCCGAGACGACGTGCCGGCTGTTTGACGACAGCCCGGCCAGCTCCCTGTGCAGGGCGTACCAGGCCCGGTACACCGGCTCAGGTACGGCGGTATTGCCCTGCGCGCAGGTCAGCACGGCAAGGGGCCGGGCGCCGAGACCGCCGGGCGGCAGCACGGGCCGCCCGGCGGTGGCCCGCCTGAAGGTGCGCCACTCGCGGATGATCGAGCGCCGGTCACCGCCGCGCCGCGATTCCAGCGTCTCCCTGATGATCTCCGGTATCGTCAGCGCCCCTCGCAGCCGGACCCCGCGGGGCCGCAGCCGGTCGAGGACCGGGCGCTGGCCCTCGTGGCTCGACTCGACGAGGACCATGCCCGCGACCCGGTCCAGGTGCTCCGCGGCGTAGGCACGGCCGTAGAGGCCGCCCGCCGAATGCCCGACGATGACCACCGGCCCGGTGACCTGGAGCTCCCGCAGCAGCCGGTCGAGGTCCGTGGCGATGTCGTGCGGCGTCCGCTTGTCCCGTGCGGCGCTGCTCGCTCCGTAGGGTGCCCGGTCATAGGTGACGACCGTGGTGTCTTCGGCTAGCACGGCGGCGATCTCTTGCCAGTCTGCCGCGCAGCCGCCGAATGAGGGCTCGATGACCACCGCGGGCGATCCCGCACCGATAACCGTCGCCGCGAGCTTGTGCCGTCCCACCGGGACCATGACCGTGCCGTCTGCCATGCGTACCTGCCCAGGATAATTAGCCGCTCGATTACCGGACCTTTTCCGCCCCGGTCTGCCGGCGCATTCCGGCCTCATCGGCAAGTACAGGGGGAAAGGGCTAACACCACGCATTACGCTAACCGTTCAGCTTTGCACTGGCTAGGCGCGCATAGGTAAATAGCCGGCAATTAGTCTGCACATTTAGAATGCGCGGTTCACCTGCACGTGCAGCTGCATTTTCACTATTCGCAAATTCCGCTCGCTATTCGCGGCCGCATCCCGCCACGAAGAGGGACGCGGGCCCGGACGCGGTCACCGTCTCCTCGGCCGCCGACAGGTAGCACGATTCGCCCCTGGCCAGCCTGAGCGTGACCGCACCCGCGCGCAGCAGGCCGGCCCCGGCGGTGCACAGCACGATCCGCGGCCCGCCGCCGCCCGGCAGTGTCACGTCCGCCGGGCCTGGCTCGGCCCGGTACAACCTGAACTCCGGCGCCGGCGAGTCGTAGGCCAGCACGCCAGCGCCGTCCGGCCGTGGCTCGATGACCGGGACGGCCGCCGCCGGGTCGACGAGCCGCAGCAGCTCGGGCACGTCGATGTGCTTGGGGGTGAGCCCGGCGCGCACCACGTTGTCTGAGTTGGCGAGCAGCTCGATGCCGGTGCCGTGCAGGTAGGAGTGCGGGCCGCCGGCCGGCAGGAAGACCGCCTCACCCGGCCGCAGGACCAGGTGCCGCAGCAGTAGCGACGCGACGATGCCGAGGTCACCCGGGTGGTCGCCCGCGATGCGCACGGTCGCCGCGGCGGCGGCGGAGTACTCGCCGCCGGCCGCGGCGATCCGCTCGCAGCCAGCCGTGACCGCGGCGACGAGGGCTGCGCGGCCCTCGGCGGGCCAGGTCAGGATGGCGCCGAGCGCCCCGGTGAGCGCTGCATCTTCCCCTCCCCGCCCTCCCCGCCCGGCCCGCCCAGCCGCGGCCGCCAGGTCCGCGACGAGCGGGTCAAGCTCCCGCACCCGCAGGGCGCCGAGCGCCGCGGCGGCGTCTGCCGTGGTCCGCAGGCCGGCCAGTACCTCGAACCGGGTAAGCGCGCAGAGGATCTCCGGCTTGGGCCAGTCGTCGACGTAGTTGCGCGACTTGTCGCCCGGCGCCAGCCCGCGCGCGGTTTCCGCCCGGTACCCGGCCTCGGCCTGCTCCCGCGACGGGTGCACCTGAATGGACAGTGCCGCCTCAGCGGCGAGGACCTTCAGCAGGAACGGCAGCCGGCCGCCGAACCGCGCGGCGCACGCGGCACCGAGCTCGCGCGGCGGGTCCGCGGCGATCACCTGGTCGAGCGTGGTCCGGCCGCCCGGGCGCCGCACGCCTGACGGCGCCGACGGGTGCGCGCCCATCCACAGTTCGGCCTCGGGCGCCGCGGTCGGCGCTGGGCGCCCCTGCAGCTCGGCGATAGCCGTGTGCGATCCCCACGCGTACGGCTGGACAACCGGTTCGAGTAGGTCCACCCGGGCATGGTAGTGCACCGTGGCCCGCCGGACCGCGGCAGGCGCTACCCGACGGCGGAGGTGTCCGCGGGGTGCTCGACGAGCGCGATGACCCGGCTGGCCATGAACCTGGCGGTCCGCACCAGCGTGCCCGTCCTGGTGACCTCGTTCACCTCGACCACGCCCCGCACGGTGCTCACCTCGATCCGGCGCCCGGCGCGGGTGGCGATGACCTCATAGGTCTTCGCGCCGTCTCCGGTGTCGACCACGATCTCGACGCGGTCACCTCTCACGGCGCCCTCCACGGCTGGAACGTACGTTCTATGACATACCACCTCAGGCACCGCCGAAACTTCCGTCCCTCACGGCCGCCGGCCGTGATGCGGCCGGCGCGGAAGCGGCTGGCGGGCGCACTCTTCCCGAGGCGGAAACGGCGGTGGCCGGCCGCCGCGGGAAAACCGCGACCGCCGGCCACCAGTGCGCTGGGTCCTAGTACGTCGGGAGGGACGGGTCGACCTGGCTGACCCAGGCGAGGACGCCGCCGCCGACGTGCACCGCGTCGGCGAAGCCCGCGTTCTTCAGCACGGCGAGGACCTCCGCGCTGCGCGCGCCACTCTTGCAGTGCAGCACGATCTGCTTGTCCTGTGGCATCTTCTCCAGCGCCGAGCCGTTCAGGAACTCGCCCTTGGGGATCAGCGTGGCGCCGGGGATGCTGACGATCTCGTACTCGTTCGGCTCGCGGACGTCGACGAGGAAGATGTTGTCGCCGCGGTCCTGCATGGCCGCCAGGTCCTTGGCGCTGATCGTCGAGCCGACCACGGCGGCCTCGGCCTCTTCGGAGACCGCGCCGCAGAACGCCTCGTAGTCAATCAGCTCGGTGACCGTCGGGTTCTTACCGCACACCGCGCAGTCCGGGTCCTTGTTGACCTTGACGGTGCGGTAGCTCATCTCCAGGGCGTCGTAGATCATCAGGCGCCCGGCGAGCGGGTCGCCGATGCCGGTGATCAGCTTGATCGCCTCGTTCACCTGGATCGAGCCGATCGACGCGCACAGGACGCCGAGGACGCCGCCCTCGGCGCAGGACGGGACCATGCCCGGGGGCGGGGGCTCCGGGTAGAGGCAGCGGTAGCAGGGCCCGTAGTCCGCCCAGAACACGCTGGCCTGGCCGTCGAAGCGGTAGATCGAGCCCCATACGTACGGCTTGTGCAGCAGCACGGCGGCGTCGTTCACCAGGTAGCGGGTGGCGAAGTTGTCCGTGCCGTCGATGATCAGGTCGTACGGCTCGAAGATCTCCATCACGTTGTCGGACTCGAGCCGCGTCTTGTGCAAGATCACCTTCACGTACGGGTTGACCTCGGCGATCGAGTCGCGCGCCGACTCCGCCTTGGACTTGCCAACGTCGGACACGCCGTGGATGATCTGACGCTGCAGGTTCGACTCGTCGACCGTGTCGAAGTCGACGATGCCAAGCGTGCCGACGCCCGCCGCGGCGAGGTAGAGCAGCGCCGGCGAGCCGAGGCCGCCCGCGCCCACGACAAGCACCTTCGCGTTCTTGAGGCGCTTCTGCCCGGCCATGCCGACGTCGGGAATGATCAGGTGACGCGAGTAGCGCTTCACCTCATCGACCGACAGGTCTGCGGCCGGCTCAACAAGCGGTGGCAGCGACACTGGCAAACTCCACTCAGGTTGACGTGACTTCATCAGGCATCAACTGGGTCGCGGCGGCCGGAATTCCCGCATCGTCAGCCTGGAACCTGGCTCGCCTCCGAGCTCGCGGCGCCCCGCGCGCGCGTCTCGTCAACCATCGCACGGAACAGGGCCGCGACGAGACCCGGGCACTCCATCTGCGCGAGATGGCCCGTCTCCGGCAGCACCTCCACGCGGGCATCGCGGAAGGTGCCTGCCGCCCGCGCGGCCAGCCTCGGATCCACCAAGCGGTCATGGCGGCCGAACAGGACGAGCGACGGCGCCGTCACCCGCCTGGCCGCCCGCCACAGCGAGAAGGGGCCCGGCTGGAACGTCTCAAGGACCAGCGTCCGCGCGGCGCGGGCGAGCGACGTCGCCTCGTAGCTCAGCTCGTCACGGCGGCGCAGCGCCTCGACCTCAAGCGCGAACCGGTCCGGGTGCAGGCGGGCCGAGTCGTAGAAGCAGGTCGCGTAGACGCCTGCCACCCGGTTCTCCACCGGGAAGCGCGCGGAGTAACGGCGAACCAGCCACTCGCCCGCGAACGGGAGCGCGAGCACAGGGAAATGCGCCACCGAGCCGCGGACCTGGCGGTCCGGCAGCGCCGGCGAGATCAGGGTGAGCGTCTTCACCAGGTCCGGGCGGCGGGCCGCGACCCGGACCGACACCGCGCCACCCATCGAGTTGCCGACCAGGTGAACGGGGCCTCCCCCCAGGGTCTCGATCAGCCGGATCACCGTGCCCGCAAGAGCGCTTACCCGGTACCCGGCACCCGTACTCGGCGGCGCGGAGAAGCCGGAACCAGGCAGGTCAACTGCCGCGCAGTCGAAGTCGGGCGCGAGCTCGGCCATCAGGTCGGTCCAGTTGGTGGCCGACCCGGACATCCCGTGCACGCAGAGCACGAGGTCCTTAGCGGACGCACCGAAGTGCGGCGTCTCGGCTAGCCATACCTTGTCGCCGCCCATGAGGGTGCGCATCCGGCCTGGCCAGTGCGGGATCGGGGTCGTCACGCGGACGCCTTCCTCCGGCCACCCGCAGGCTTGCGTTTGGCGGGCGCGGGCTCCGCCTCCCCGGCCCGGTTCGCCTTGGCCGCCTCGACGCTCGCGCGAAGCGTTTCCGTGAGGTCGGCGGGCCCGCCCGCCGAGCCGGCCGGCGCCGCGGTGCCTGCCGGACGGACGACCTCGTTGCCCTCGATCTTGGCCTGGACGAGCGCCTCAAGGGCCTCCCGGTAGGCGTCCTTGTACAGCGACGGGTCGAAGTCCTCGGTCATCGTGTCGATGAGGGACGCCGCCATCTTGAGCTCCTGGGTGCGGACGTCCACGTCCTCGTCGAGGAACTTGAAGTCGGGAGCGCGCACCTCGTCCGGCCACAGCAGGGTCTCGAGCACGAGGACGCCGTCGCGCACCCGCAGCGCGCCGAGCGCCTCGCGCTGCCTGATCGCCACCTTGGCCACCGCCACCCGGCCCGACCGCTCAAGGGCGTCGCGGAACAGCACGTAGGCGCGCACCCCGGCGGGCTCGGGCTCCAGGTAGTAGGCCTTGTTCGCGAGGATCGGGTCGAGCTGGCCCGCCGGGCTGAAATGCAGCACGTCGATCCGTTTCGCGCTGGCGAGCGGCAGGTCCTTAAGGTCATCGTCGGTCAGCACCACGACGTCGCCGGTGGCCAGCTCGTATCCCTTGGCCACGTCGGAATAGGGCACCTCCTCGCCGTCGAGCGAGCAGAACCGGCGGAACTGGACCCGGCCGCCGTCCTCGCGGTGCACCTGGCGGAACGCAACGTCTCGTTGCTCGGTCGCTGCGTAGAGCTTCACCGGGATGACTACCATGCCGAACGAGATCGCTCCGGCCCAGATGCTCCGCATGAACTATCCCTACCCAGAACCGCACCAAAATAGACGGCCCCCCGCAGCACACAGGGGATACGGGGGTCGTCCCCCCGGATGATAGCTGCGACAATGGGTGGGCTGGGAAGGCAGGCTAATGGTTCGCGGAGGTGGGGCAGTGAGCGAGCTGAGCATGGAAACACCGGACGAGGACGCCGCCGAGCAGGCCAGAGAGGTCCCGGAAGGCGGGGACGCGGAACTGGCCGAGGTGCCTTTCGAGGCCGACGAGGCCGACGCCGCGGAACAGATCAGGGACGCAGGCTATGACGACGAGGACTATCGTTAATCACCATCGTCCCAAACCGGAGAACTACGGTGACCGCCACTTCTGCCACTCGACCAAGGGGAACACGCCTCCCACGGCTTGCCCGCCGCCGCCAGTTGCTCGACGCGGCGATGGAGGTGTTCGTCGCCCGTGGCTACCACGCCGCGGCGATGGACGAGATCGCGGAACGAGCAGGTGTCAGCAAGCCGGTCCTCTACCAGCACTTCCCCGGTAAGCAGGAGCTCTACCTGGCGCTACTCGACGAGAGCGTGGGCAGGCTCGTCGAGGCCGTGGCCGGCGCGGTCCGGTCGACGTCCGACAACCGGCAGCGGGTCAACGCCACCTTCGCCGCGTACTTCGGGTACGTGGCCGAGCACAGCGGCACCTTCAAGCTCGTCTTCGAGTCGGACTTCTCAAGCGAGCCCGCCGTCCGCGCCAGGCTCGACGCCGCGGACCGGGAATGCGCGGACCTGATCAGCCAGGTGATCAGGGAGGACGCCGGCCTGGCGGACGACGAGGCGTACCTGCTGTCCATCGGGATGATCGGCATGGCCCAGGTCAGCGCGCGGTACTGGCTGAGCACGCTCGGGTCTATCCCCAGGGAAGCGGCCGAGCAGCTCGTCGCGCGGCTTGCCTGGCGTGGCATCAGCGGCTGGCCGCGCACCGCCGACCAGGGAGAATCCCACTAAAGGGGAGTTATGGAAGTCAAGATCGGCATCCAGTCCATCCCGCGTGAGCTTGTCGTGGACACCGACGCGACCGCGGCGGAAGTCGAGGGCGAGCTGGCCGCGGCGCTCACCGCGGAGGACGGCAAGGGGATCTTCGCGCTCACCACCCAGAAGGGCGGCCGGATCCTGGTCCCCGCCAACAAGATCGCGTTCGTTGAGTTCAGCACCGATCAGGCGCGCCGCGTCGGTTTCGGCAACATCGTTTGATACCGGAACATCGCTGGACCCCCTGGTACCGTGGGTGGCGATGACACAACCGGAATGTCATATGACCAGTTAGCGTTTGTATAGATGCGGCACCCCGTGGGTCGCGTGCCTGAGCACCAGGCGCGGACGCGGGTGATGCGCGCACGGAGGAACCCCTGACAACTCAGCTTATTCAGTCCGAGGCCAGTGACGAGGCACCAGCCATTCCCCCGGCACCCGGGCGTCCGCTTGCTGTGCCGTTCCGCGACCTCGGCGTCGACGAAGTAATCTGCACCGCGCTTGACGACGCGGGCATCCACGCCACGTTTCCCATTCAGGCGCTGACGCTGCCGCTGGCCATCGACGGCCAGGACATCATCGGGCAGGCGCGTACCGGGACCGGCAAGACCCTCGCGTTCGGCGTCCCGATCCTGCACCGGCTGGCTTCCACGCTCGCCGCCGCGCGGGCGCCCAAGCAGCCGCGTGCCCTCGTCGTGGTCCCCACCAGGGAACTGGCCATCCAGGTCGCCGAAGACCTGCAGCGGGCCGGCGCCCGGCTCGGCGCGCGCGTGCTCACCATCTACGGCGGGCGCGCCTACGAGCCGCAGATCGAGGCCCTGCTTGCGGGCATCGACATCGTTGTCGGCACGCCCGGGCGACTGCTCGACCTCGCCAACCGCAGGAACCTCGACCTGAGCCAGGTCCGCGCGCTCGTACTCGACGAGGCGGACAAGATGCTGGACCTCGGCTTCCTGCCTGATGTCGAGCGGCTGCTGCGGCTGACCCCGGCCGACCGGCAGACCATGCTGTTCTCCGCGACCATGCCCGGCGAGGTCGTCACGCTGGCCCGGCGCCACATGCGCCGGCCGACCAACATCCGCGCCGAGGAGCCGGACGAGTCCGCGCCGCCGCCGCTGACCACGCAGTACGTCTACCGGACGCACCACCTGGACAAGGTGGAGGTACTCGCCCGCGTGCTGCAGGCCAAGGACCGTGGCCTCGCCATGGTCTTCTGTCAGACCAAGCGGGCCGCCGACCAGGTGTCCACCGCGCTCGCCGACCGCGGCTTCGCCGCGGCGACCGTGCACGGCGACCTGGGCCAGTCGCAGCGTGAGCGGGCGCTGCGCGCGTTCCGCGGCGGCAAGGTCGACGTGCTCGTCGCCACCGAGGTGGCCGCCCGCGGCATCGACGTCGACGACGTGACGCACGTGATCAACTACGAGTGCCCGGACGACGACAAGACTTACCTGCACCGCATCGGCCGGACCGGCCGGGCCGGCCGGGCCGGCGTGGCGGTGACGTTCGTCGACTGGCGGGACATGCACCGCTGGAAGCTCATCAACGACGCGCTCGGCATCGGCCAGCCCGAGCCCGCGGAGACCTACTCGACGTCCGAGCACCTGTTCACCGACCTGTCCATCCCGCCGGGCGCCACCGGCACGCTCCCCAGGGAGCTGCGCGGCGTCCGGGCCGGGCTAGCGGCGGAGGCGGAAGAGGACCTCGGCGAGACGGGTCAAATCCGCTCCGGCCGGCCGGCCGGCGGGCGGTCACGTTCTCGGTCACGGCGGGCCGGCGACGGCACCGGCGGCCGCGGCGGAGAGGCCGCGTCCCGGGCCGACGGCGGCGCGACCGCGCAGGACGCCGCGCCCCGCGCGGCCCGCAGCAGGCGCCGCACCCGCGGCGGCCGTGACGTGGCCCGCGAAGCGGGCACCGAGCCCGCATAAGAAAATGTCCACGCCGACCTCGCTCGAATTGCCCGAGGGGACGCGGCGGGCCACTGTGGAAACAGCGCGCGGCGCGTTCGCCGTGCTTGACGCGCTGCCCGCGGCGGGCCCCTGTGAGCTGGGCACGGTTCTGCTCGTGCCCGGCTACACCGGGAGCAAGGAAGACTTCATCGCGATCCTCGGCCAGCTCACCGCGGCAGGCCGCCGGGTCGTCGCGATGGACCAGCGCGGCCAGTACCAGACCGACGGCCCCGATGCCCCGGACGCCTACGACCCGCGTGAGCTCGGCGCCGATGTCACGGCCATGGCCGCCGCGGTGCAGGCCGCTCACCTGCTCGGGCACTCCTTCGGGGGCCTGGTCGTCCGCGAGGCCGTACTCGGCGGCTGCGCGCCCGCGTCGGTCACCCTGCTGAGCTCAGGGCCGGCCGCGCTGCCCGGCCCGCGCGCCGAGGAACTGCACCTCATGCTCGGCTACCTGGACGGCACCCCGGTGGCCGGACTGCGGGCCAAGGTCGCGGAGATATGGCACGGCGTGCTCAAGCCGGAGGCGGCGACGGCCAGCCTCGACGGCCAGGTGCTCGCTTTCCTCGAAGAACGCATGCTCGCCAACAACCCGACCGGACTGGCTGTCATGGCCAGCCACCTGCTTAAGGCCGAGGACAAGACGGCCGAGCTCGCCGCCCGCGGCATCCCCGCCTTCGTGCTGTACGGCGAGGATGACAACGCCTGGCCAACCGAGCAGCAGCGGGACATGGCGGCCAGGCTCGGCGCGGAGCGAACCTGCATTCCCGGCGCCGCGCACAGCCCCAACGTGGAGGCCCCGGCCACCACGGCGCACGCGCTCACCAAGTTCTGGAACTCGGTCGAGCCCTAGGTGCCCGCTGAATTAGACCGTTTCTGGGACCAGAGCTAGCAGGTTTTGCCTGATCACAGACGAACTGCTACGCCTAGGCGTGGCTAATTCAGCAAGCTCCTAGGCGAGCGGGGCCAGGGCGTCCCACGGCTGGTGCGCCGCCGCTGCGGCCTGCCCTTCCCGGCAGCTGCGCCGGTAGTCGCACCAGCCGCAGCCGGGGCCCGGCTGCGGCGGGAAGACCTCGTCGTACTTTTCCCTGGGCAGCGGGGCGCGCATCCGCTCGTCTGCCTCGGCGCATTCCGCGGCGATGTCCTCGGCCCGCCGCAGGTGCCGTTGCAGCGACTCCGCGGTGTGCTCCCAGGCAAGCACCTGCCCGGACGGGAGGTGGTGCAGCTCAACGCGGCGGCAGTCGCGGTGCAGTGACCGGGCGGCGGCGAGCGCGTAGATCGCCAGCGCGAGCGAGCTGCGCGCGTCGTCCACTGACAGCAGGTGGCGGCCGGTTTTGTAGTCGACGACGACAAGCTCGGTGCCGTCCGCGCCATCGGCCCGCGGCCTTGTGTCGAGGCGGTCGATGCGCCCGGATACCGCGATCGCGTCGGTCCGCGTCGCCACCGTGCGCTCGACGCCGACCGGCTCGTCGGCCGGGTCGAGCTCACTGACGTACGACTCCACCAGGGTCCTGGCCCAGTCGCGATAGCGGGCCGACTGCGACTCGCCGGAGAATCCCTCGGTGATCCAGCCCTGCGTCACGAGTTCGCCCGCGGCCTGCACCGTGCGGCGCGGCAGCGGCAGCCGCCACCAGCCCGCAAGCGCGTTGTGCACCGACGCGCCCAGGCTGTTGTGCGCCCACGGCGGTCCCTTGGGCGGGACCGGCCGGTCCAGGTAGCTCATCCGGTAGCGGCGCGGGCAGTCAAGCCAGGTCGCGAGCCGGGTCGGCGTGCACGAGTACAGCCGCCGCGGCATTCCCTCGAAACCGAGCTGTTCCATGGGGGTGGACCCTTTCTTTTGCCCTGGCTCGGGAAGTCTCAGGCCCAGCTACCTCGAAAGAAAGGAGTTCATAAGCTGAACTCGCCCGGGCCGGCCGACACCCAGCCGTCGAAACGCTTGGCGGCGTCGCCGATGGTGAACTCCTCGCCGTGGCCGGGCAAAACCCTGGTGCGCGGCGGCAGGTCGAGCAGGCGCTCGCCGATCGCGGTGAGCTGGCGGGCGAAGTCGGGGAACACCCCGTCATGCGGCACGGGGCCGCCGGCGGCCAGCGCGTCTCCGCTGAACACGACCTCAAGCTCCGCACAGTAGAGGCTGACCGAGCCGGGCGTGTGGCCCGGGGTGTGCACCACCTCGAGCTGCACGTCAGCGACGTCGAACCGCCCGCCGTCGGCCATCTCGATCTCAACCTCCGCCCCGTCGTGGGCCATCCGCCACAGCAGTCTGTCCGAGCGGTGCAGCGCGACCGACGCCTCGTCCCGTGCGGCGACATCGACGGCGGCGGCGATATGGCCGGCATGCCCGTGCGTGCAGATCACCGCGAGGACCTCGCGGTCACCGACCTGGTCAAGGACGGCTTCCGCGTCCGCGCCCGGGTCGATCACGATCACTTCTTCGTCGTCGCCGATGAGCCACGCGCTGCCCGCACCTGCCGGACTACCTGGCTCGTCTTCGCCGAGGCCCGCCAGCGGCGTCAGCACCCGCTCGACCCGAGCTTCCACGATTCGCACCTCCGCCTGAATGCGCCCGTCCCAGGCGCCGACCCATAGAGTGCCCCCGCCACTTTAGCGTGGCCGGCCCGCCGCCGGGTCAGGGTGCCTGCGCGGCGAAGGCCAGCGCGGACTGCGCCACCAGCTGGACCGCGATCGCGGCGAGCAGCAGGCCCGCGATCCGCGTCAGCAGCTCCACCCCGTTGTCGGTCAGCACCCGGAGGATGACGGCAGCGAAGCGCATCACCGCCCAGGCGCAGACCGCGACGGCGAGGATGGCGAGGGCCAGCGCAACGCCTTCAAGAGGAGTATTCACGCGCTGGACGAACAGCATCGTCGCCACGATCGCGCCGGGCCCGGCGAGCAGCGGCGTGCCGAGCGGCACGAAGGCAACGTTGGTCTTGGCGCGCTGGACGGATGTCGGCTCGTCCGTCTTCCCGGTCAGCAACTGCAGCGAGACCAGCAGGAGCAGCAGCCCGCCCGCTCCCTCAAGCGCGGCGAGCTGGACCTGCGTGTACGTCAGGATCGCCCGTCCGAACAGTGCGAACGCGACGATGACCGCGAATGCCACGACAGCGGCCTGCCAGGCCAGGCGCCGCCTCGTGGGGGTCGACCGCCCCCTGGTCAGGCCGAGGAACACCGGCACGATGCCCGGCGGGTCGATGATGACGAACAGCGTGACGAACGCCTGGAAGAAGAATGTCACGGCCGCGTCCCGGCCAGCTGGAGCAGCCGCTCGTACTCTTCCCGCGGCGTCGTCTCCGCACCGAGGCCGTGGCCGGCCGGGGATCGCGCGACCTGCCCGCTCGGGATGAACGTACCGTGATCGTCGCTGCCGCCGGTGCTGATCAGGCCCAGCGACCTGGCCAGCGCGGTCAGCCGGTCCCGTTCGGCGGCGTCGTGGTCCGGGTGGAAGACCTCGAGGCCGGCCAGGCCCGCCCCGGCCAGCTCCGCGATGACCGCGTCGGGGATCTCGTAGCCGGGCGAACGGGGGTGGGCGAGCACCGGGACGCCGCCCGCGGCGCGGACCAGGCCCACCGCGCGGGCCAGGCCAGGGGCGTACCGGTCGACGAAGGCACGGCCGCCGTCCCCGATCCACTCCGCGGTGAACGCGTCGGCCGGGTCGGGAATAGCGCCGGACGCGGCCAGGGCACGGGCGAGGTGCGGGCGGCCGACCACCGCGTCGCCGGCGATCGCGGTGACCTGCTCCCAGCTGACGTCGGCGCCGAGTTCCCGCAGGCGCTGCGTCATCGCCCTGGCGCGGTAGACGCGGTCGTCGCGCACCTGCGCCGTCTCGGTGCGCAGGGCCGGATCGTCCGGGTCGAACAGATAGCACAGCAGGTGCACGCTGCGGCCGTCGAGCTGGCAGGACAGCTCCATGCCAGGCACCAGGGTCAGGCCGGGCGGCAGCGCGGCGCGGGCCTCGGCGACGCCTGCCTGGGTGTCATGGTCGGTCAGCGCCACCGCGTCGAGCCCGGCGCGCGCCGCCCGCAGCATCACGTCGGCAGGTGAGTCGGTTCCGTCCGATGCGTTGCTGTGAGCGTGCAGGTCAATACGCACGGCGGCCATAGTAGTCCCCCGATCGGGATACGCGCGCCCGATACGATGGCGGAGCCATCGGGCGCGCACCGGGGGGTCGAGTACTCCAATCTTGGCCTGCCGACATGGATCAAACTGTTGGAGAACGGCAAGATTGGAGCACTCGTCCGGGGGGTCGTCCCCCCGGGGGATAACGGCAGGCGCGGGGAAAGCGCGCCGAACGGCACGTCGAGTTCCTGCGTGGGGTCACGCAGGTCGCGCAGCGGCAACGGCTCGAGGAGCAGCGTCCCCGCGGTGTCCGGCCACAGCACCAGCCACACCCAGTTCGCCGACACCTCGCCAACGAAGACCGCCTTGCCGTCCGATTCCACCAGCCAGAGCGGTGCGTCGTGATTGTCGACCTCGACGGCGGCGTTCGGCTGGCTCGATGCGAAGCCGTCGCCGGGATCGGGTCCCGGCAGGCCGGCCAGCCCCGCGCCGAGGCCGATTCCCGGCTCCTCGGCGATGATCAGCAGGTCGGCCGGGCCGCCGAGCGGGTTGGGCCCGGACAGCGACACGGCGGAGGCCCTGGTGCCCGTGCGCTCGTCGCCGGCCCCGGTAAAGCCGCTGACCAGCCAGCCGGGCGGCAGCGGCCACGGCAGCAGCACGGGAACCCGCGCCTGCCGGACCAGGGCGTGCAAGCCGTCCGTGCTGGGCAGCCTGGCCGGGGCCAGCGGGTAGATCTCGCCGTGCAGGTCACAGCGCCACGCGCTCGACCACGCCGTCGGGGCGCGTGCTGGCCTCTGGCAACGCGGGCATACCGCTCTCATCACCACGATGGCGAAGTATGTACCCATGCCCGTCATCGCCACACATGGCGTCACGGACAGTGCTCGCCGGGGGGGTCATCCCCCCGGGCGATAACGAGCGACGATGGCAAGTGCCAGCTTGCGGGACGCCTCGTCGATCATCTCGCCGTCAAGCATGACCGCGCCGCGCCGGTCCACCGACGTGGCCCGCTGGTAGGCGTCAAGGACGCGGACCGCCCGCGCGTAGTCGTCTGGCGACGGCGTGAACGCCGCATTGACGATGTCCACCTGACCTGGGTGCAGCACCCACTTGCCGTCGTAACCGAGCGCGGCGGCGCCGCCCGCGACGGCACGCAGCCCGTCCGTGTCGTGGATCCGCGCGAACGGGCCGTCGATCGCCTGCAGGCCGTGCGCCTTCGCCGCGACCAGTATCCGCATCAGCGTGTAGTGGTGCGCGTCGAATGCGTAGCCCTCCGGCTGGCCGCCCACGGTGAGCGAGCGCATCCCGATCGAGGCCATGAAGTCGGCCGGGCCGAACACCAGGGACACCAGCCGGGGCGACGCCGCGGCGATTGCCTCGACGGCCGCCAGCCCCGCGGCATCCTCGATCTGCGCCTCGATGCCGATGCGTCCCGGTTCAAGGCCAGCGGAGCGCTCGACCTGGCCGAGCAGCACGTCGAGCCAGACAACGGCGGCCGGGCTGCTCACCTTGGGCAGGATCAGCGAGTCGACCGCGCTCCCCGCGCCCTCCGCCACCGCGATGACGTCCCGGTAGGCCCATGGGGTGTCGGCACCGTTGACCCGCACCGCCACGAGCTTGCCGTCCCAGCCGCCCGCGCGCAGCGCCGCCACCGCGAGCTCGCGCGCGGCGGGCTTCTCGCCGGGCGCGACCGAGTCCTCGAGGTCGAGCATCACCTCGTCGACGGGCAGGCCGCGCGCCTTGGCGAGGAACCGCTCGCTGCTCGCGGGCACCGACATGCAGGTCCGGCGGGACCGGTACTCATTGACTGTGCCGGCGATGTCCATAAGGGCGGAGCCTAGCGAATCGGGCGACGCCACCTAACGTTCGGAGTCCCTTAATCGCGCTGTACAGCGCTGGCCCGCAGCTAGCCGCCGGTTCCCGCTGTTATGGTCAATTTTGACTCGTTGCAATCATTCGTTCACCAACGCGGCACCTGACATCGCAATCGTCAGCTTCGGACCTGCTTCACATTTCCTGGAGGAACTATGCGAATGTCCTGGCGGAGAGCTTCCGTGCTCGCCGCGACGGCTGCACTTGTGGCAGGCGGTGCGGCCACAGCGGCGGCAACCGGGGCGACGGCGTCGCCGAAGCCCGACACCTCGACTCCGATCAAGCACCTGGTGGTTATCTTCCAGGAGAACGTGTCGTTCGACCACTACTTCGGCACCTACCCGAACGCCACCGGCCAGGGGGGCTCCGCGTTCACCGCGAAGCGGGGCACTCCGTCGGTCACCGGGCTGACGACCGCGCTGCTCACCAGCAACCCCAACGGCGTGAACCCGCAGCGGCTGAGCCCGAGCAACGTCAACGACGTGCTCACCTGCGACCAGGATCACAACTACACCGATGAGCAGACCGCCTTCGACAACGGGGCGATGGACAAGTTCATCACCAGCCTCGGCAACGGCACGAGCAAGACCCCGGAGGGCGCGGCTTGCGCCAAGAGCACGGTGATGAACTACTACGACGGCAACACCGTCACCGCGCTGTGGAACTACGCGCAGCACTTCGCCATGTCGGACAACTCCTACGGGACCACGTTCGGCCCGTCCGCGCCCGGCGCGATCAACCTGGTCTCCGGCGACACCGGCGGCGTGGACATGACCCACACCGCGAACAGCCCGTCGCAGACCGGGGCCAACGCCGACCTGACCGCGGACGGCACCGGCGGGTTCTCGCTGACCTCCGACGCCCAGCCGTACTACGACGACTGCTCCACGCGCGACGCGGTGGCGATGTCCGGCCAGAACGTCGGCGACCTGCTCAACGCCAAGGGCCTGTCCTGGGGCTGGTTCCAGGGCGGCTTCCGTCCGTCGACGCCGTACAGCACGGCGCTGACGGACATCAGCGTCACCCAGCCCACCTCGACGTTCGTCCCGGACCAGTTCAAGACCCTGGGTACCACCCTGATCACGGGCACGCACGCCTCCAACCAGGGCATCTGCGACACGGTTACCCCGGTCGGCACTGAGCTGCCGGCGTCGCTCGGCACCGGGACCGGTCAGTACGGGTACAAGGACGACTACATCCCGCACCACGAGCCGTTCCAGTACTACGCCTCGACCGCCAACCCGCACCACCTGACCATCCCGACCAACGCGTCGGGTCAGGACACGC
>CAZORE010000108.1:0-24346 GCA_964581815.1 uncultured Streptosporangiaceae bacterium
GCGAGGTCCAGGAGTCCCTGGTCCGCGCGATAGCCAGGTAACCTCGGCAAAGTGCTAACCATTTCGCGCGACCTTTACGAGAAGATCGTCGAGCACGCCCGCAAGGACCACCCGGACGAGGCCTGCGGGGTGATCGCCGGCCCGGCCGGCAGCGACCGCCCGCGACGGTTCATCCCGATGCAGAACGCCGAGCGGTCGCCCACGTTCTACCGGTTCGACTCCCTCGAGCAGCTTCGCGTCTGGCGTGAGATGGACGACAACGACGAGGAAGCCGTGGTGATCTACCACTCGCACACCGCCACGCAGGCGTACCCGTCGCGCACCGACATCTCCTATGCCAGCGAGCCGCAGGCCCACTACGTCCTGGTGTCGACGCGAGACGCGTCGCAGGCCGAGTTCCGCTCGTACCGGATCCACGACGGCGAGGTCACCGAGGAGCCGGTCGACGTGACGGAATGATCGGGCCCGGATCCGGGTTCCATCAAATCGTTAGAAGTCCACTAAGGAGCATCCACAGACATGGCCATTGAGGTTCGCATCCCTACGATCCTGCGCAGCTACACCGGCGGCGCGAAGGCGGTCGAGAGCTCGGGCGCGACGCTGGACGAGCTGCTGAACAACCTGGACGCGGCCCACGGCGGCCTGCGCGAGCGCCTGGTGGACGGTGAGAAGCTGCGCCGTTTCGTCAACGTGTACCTGAACGACGAGGACGTCCGCTTCCTCGGCGGCCTGGAGACCCCCGTCAAGGACGGCGACACCGTGACGGTGCTCCCGGCCGTGGCCGGCGGTTCGCGCTAGAGATCACTCCGAACGGACTCGTGCGATGCGTTACGACTCGCTGCTCGCCTCTCTCGGCAATACCCCGATGGTGGGGCTCCCGAGGCTGTCACCGTCGGACGAAGTCCGGCTGTGGGCCAAGCTTGAGGATCGTAACCCCACTGGCTCCGTGAAGGACCGCGCGGCGTTCTTCATGGTCGAGCAGGCCGAGAAGGACGGCCTGCTCCGGCCGGGCTCGACGATCCTTGAGCCGACCTCGGGGAACACCGGCATCTCGCTGGCCATGGTCGCCAAGCTGCGCGGCTACCAGCTGATCGTGGTGATGCCGGAGAACACCAGCGAGGAACGCCGCCAGATCCTGCGCATGTACGGGGCGGAGATCTTCACCTCGCCGGCCGCGGGCGGCTCGAACGAGGCCGTCCGGGTCGCGAAGCGGCTGGCCGCCGACCACCCGGACTGGGTCATGCTCTACCAGTACGGCAACGAGGCGAACGCTCGCGCGCACTACGAGACGACCGGCCCGGAGATCATCGCGGACCTTCCGTCGGTGACGCACTTCGTGGCCGGCCTCGGCACCACAGGCACGCTGATGGGAACCGGCCGGTTCCTGCGTGAGCATGTGCCCGACGTCAAGATCGTGGCGGCCGAGCCGCGCTACGGCGAGCTTGTCTACGGGCTGCGCAACGTCGACGAGGGCTTCGTCCCCGAGCTCTACGACGAATCGGTGCTGACCACCAGGTACTCGGTGTCCTCGGAGGACGCCCTTCGCCGCACCCGCGACCTGCTGTCCAAGGAGGGCATCTTCGCGGGCATCTCGGCCGGCTGCGCGCTGCACGCGGCCCTCGGCATGGCGGCCCAGGCGGTCCGGGCCGGGGAACGGGCCGACATCGTGGTGCTCATCGCCGACGGCGGCTGGAAGTACCTGTCCACGGGCGCCTACACCGGAACCCTGACCGAGGCGGAGCAGAAGCTGGAAGGCCAGCTCTGGGCCTGACCCCAGGTATGTGGCATATCTAAATACATCTATCTGCACATTGCACCTGCACGTGCAGGGGAGAATAACTTCTATGCGGCTTACCGTGGTGGGGTGCGCGGGGAGTTTTCCTGGTCCGAACAGTCCTGCATCGTGTTATCTCCTTGAGGCTGACGGATTCCGCTTGGTGATCGATTTCGGCAACGGCTCGCTGGGCGCACTGCAGAGGTACACGGGCCTTTTCGATGTCGACGCCGTCTGCCTCAGTCACCTGCACGCTGACCACTGCGTGGACCTGTACTCCTACTCGATCGCCAGGGCGTTCTCCCCGGCCGGGCCGCAGCCGCCGATCCCGGTCTACGGGCCGGCCGGTACCGTCGAGCGGATAGGCCTCATCCACGGCCCGAACGGTGATGAGCTGGGCCTGACGAAGCGGTTCACCTGGGAGACGCTTAGGCCAGGCCGCATGGCAATCGGGCCGTTCGACATCACGTTCGCGCACGTGAACCATCCCGTCGAGACCTTCGCGTTCCGGTTCACCTCCGGCGGCCGGTCGCTCGTCTACACGGGCGACACCGGCGAGACAGAAGCCGTACCGGAGTTGGCCTCCGGCGCGGACGTCTTCCTGTCCGAGGCCGCGTTCCTCGAGGGGCCAGACCTGCCGCCGAACCTCCACCTGACCGCCCGCCAGGCGGCGGTCTACGCTGGCCGGGCCGGCGTGGGCAGGCTGGTGCTGACCCACTTGCAGCCGTGGACCAGCCCGGACGACGCCCGCTCGGAGGCCGCTGCGGCCTTCGCCGGCGACCTGGACATCGCGGTCGCGGGGCAGGTCATCGATCTAGGGGGCTTAACCGGAGAGCCGGTCTATCGCCTGCTCGATCTGGTCAAGCGCGGCCTCGACGTCACGAGTGGGCCGGTGCCCGGCCCCCCACGGCAGGTACTGGACGGGGATCTGCAGGGCGGCCCACTGGTAGCCGAGTTCAACCGTGCCGGCGGGCAGCGGCTGCCCGGTGCGCTCCAGCCACGCCCCGGCGTACCGCGCGACGTCCGCGGAGTCAGCCGTCACGAGGTTGGCCAGGTCAAGTGCGGCCGGGCCGACGCGGCTGCCGCCCCAGTCGATGAGCGTGGCCCGGCCCGCGCCTGCGTCGGCCAGCACTGCGTCGACCAGGACATTGCCCGGGTGCACATCGCCGTGCAGGAGTGTCGGCGGGAGGCTCGCGAGTACGGCGGAGGCCGCCGGGAGGCTGGCGGCGCGGCCGATGAGCGCCCGGGCCCGCGCGGTGGTCGCGGCCGGGTGCCGGGCGGCCTGCGCGCGGAGCCCCGGGTCCACCCAGTCCAGGCACAGCGCCCGCCACCAGGCCGGGGTCACCCGTGGTATCGCGTCGGGCAGGCCAGCCCCGCCGTGGTAGCGGGCGTGCAGCGCGGCGAGCGAGTCGAACAGGTTGGCCGGGACCGGGTCACCCCAGTCAAGCGGCCCGCCGGGGGCGAACGGGATGATCAGCCAGTCGCTGCCGTACGCGACGAGCTCGGGTATCGCGGTGTCATCCGCCCGTGCCGCCTGCGCGGCGCTGAGCCCGGCGATCTCAAGCCCGGCAGCCTCCTTGCGCACCAGCTCAAGAGGGGCATGACCGCCGGACAGGTGCAGCGTCAGCTGCTCCACCCAGCGGGCGACGCTGCCGCCTGCCAGCGGGCGCACCGTGCAGCCGGCCACCCGGGCGCCCGGCGTGACCCGCTCCGCCCACGCCGCCACGGCCGGGGTGATCTCCTCCCCGGTCATCGCGGTACCTCGCGGCTCCCTGACCCGTCCACCTCCGCAGTATCGCCCGCGGGGCGCGCGCCGTTCACCTGAATATCTCCCCGGTAAGCTGGCCGGCATGACACGTCCAGACGGAAGGGCCGCGGACGAGCTGCGGCAGGTGCGCTTTACCCGGGGATGGCTGGACCACGCCGAGGGCTCCGTGCTCGTGGAGTACGGCAAGACCCGGGTGCTGTGCGCGGCGAGCGCCACTGAGGAGGTGCCGCGCTGGCGGCGGGGCAGCGGCCTCGGCTGGGTGACCGCGGAGTACGCGATGCTGCCGCGGGCCACCAACACCCGCAACGACCGTGAGTCGGTCAAGGGCCGGATCGGCGGCCGCACGCACGAGATCTCCCGGCTAGTCGGCCGCTCGCTGCGCGGCTGCGTCGACTACAAGGCGCTCGGCGAGAACACCATCGTCATCGACTGCGACGTGCTGCAGGCGGACGGCGGCACCAGGACCGCCGCGGTGACCGGCGGGTACCTGGCGCTCGCGGACGCGATCGGCTGGCTGCGCGGCCGCGGCAAGCTCAAGGGAAACCCGCTCGTCGCCTCCGTCGCCGCCGTCTCGGTCGGCATCATCAACGGCGAGCCGCGGCTCGACCTGTGCTACGAGGAGGACTCGGCGGCCGAGACCGACATGAACGTCGTCTGCACCGGCACCGGGGACTTCATCGAGGTCCAGGGCACCGCCGAGGGGCAGCCGTTCTCCCGCGCCCTGCTGAACAGCCTGCTCGACCTGGGCGTGGCCGGCTGCGCGGAGCTGACCCGCCTGCAGACGACAGCCCTCAATGACAGTTAACCCCCGGGGGGACGACCCCCCACTCCGCTCCCCCGGGGGGACGACCCCCCCATACCCCCCCGAGGCCCCGAGTGCGCGCCCGATGGCAGAAACCGCCATCGTATCGGGCGCGCGGCAACCTGTGCGCGTCGTGTTGGCGACGCGGAACGCGCACAAGGTCGCCGAGCTTAACCGCATCCTCGCCGACGCGGGCTTCGCCGGCCAGCTGGCCGGCCTCGATGAGTTCCCCGACGCGCCGGACGTACCGGAGACCGGCGCCACGTTCGCGGACAACGCGCTGCTCAAGGCCCGCGCGATCGCCGCGCACACGGGGCTGCCCGCCGTTTCCGACGACTCGGGCCTGACCGTGAACGCGCTGAACGGCATGCCGGGCATCCTGTCGGCCCGCTGGGCGGGCAAGCACGGCGACGACCGGGCCAACCTGGAACTGGTACTCGGCCAGCTCAGCGATATCGGCAACCGGGGCGCCGCGTTCGTCTGCGTCGCCGCGCTGGCGCTGCCCGACGGCACCAGGGAATGGACGACCACCGGCGTGCTGTCCGGCCGCCTTACCCGGGCGCCGCGGGGGACGAACGGCTTCGGATACGACCCGATCTTCGTGCCCGACGGCATGAAGACGACGACCGCGGAGCTGTCACCGCGGGACAAGGACGCGATCAGCCACCGGGGCCGCGCCTTCCGCGCCATCGCGCGGTACATCCTGGAGGTATGAGCATGGAACCCGTGCTGAGCCGCGACGCCCGTACCGGGGAGGCCCGCGGCCAGGTGGCCGTGGCGGCGGACAGCGCAGCGGTGGACGCGGCCGTCCGGGCCGCCCACGCCACCCTGGACGCGCTCGCGGACCGGCCACGGCGGGCGGCGCTGCTGCGCGCCGCGGCCGGCGCCGTGGAGTCACGCGCCGCCGGGCTGATCGCCGCGGCCGACGCGGAGACCGCGCTCGGCGTGCCGCGGCTCACCGGTGAGCTCGCCCGCGTCGCCTACCAGTTCCGGTTCTTCGCGGACATCGTTGACGACGGCGCCTTCCTCGGCGTGGTCATCGACGCGCCGGATCCCGCCGCCGTGCCGCCGCGGCCCGAGCTGCGGCGGTGGAAGGTCCCGCTCGGCGCGGTCGCCGTCTTCGCCGCCTCCAACTTCCCGTTCGCGTTCAGCGTCCCCGGCGGCGACACCGCGAGCGCGCTCGCGGCCGGCTGCCCCGTCGTGGTCAAGGCCCACCCCGACCACCCGGAGACGAGCGAGCTCGCCGCGGCCGCCATCCGGGACGCGGCCGGGCAGGTCGGACTGCCAGCGGACGTGCTCACGCTGGTGCACGGCTACCAGGCGGGCGCCGACCTGGTGCGGCACCCGCTGATCGGCGCCGTCGGCTTCACCGGTTCGATCCCCGGCGGGCGTGCCCTGTTCGACCTCGCCGTGGCCCGTCCAGTGCCCATCCCGTTCTACGGCGAGCTCGGCAGCCTGAACCCGGTGCTCGTCACCGAGCAGGCCGCCGCCGCCCGGGCCGAGGAGATCGCGGGCGGGCTCGCCGCCTCCTACATCCTCGGCCAAGGACAGTTCTGCACCAAGCCCGGCCTGGTGCTCGTGCCCACGGGGCCCGCCGGCGACGCGCTGACCAGGACGGTCGCCGAGACCGCCGCGGTCGCCGTCCCTGGCGCGCTGCTCGACGCGCGGATGCGGGAGCACTTCCTCGCCGGGTTCGCCGCCCGGGCCGCCGCCCCCGGCGTCCGTACCCTGACGGCGGCCGCCGCCGCGCCGACCGGCGACGCGCCGCAGGCCGTCCGGGCCGGCCTGCTCGAGGTAGACGCGGCCGACCTCGGCGGCGACCTGCTCGAGGAGTGCTTCGGCCCGGTCACCGTGCTGGTCAGGTACCGTGACGCGGCCGACGCGGAGGCGGTGCTTTCCAGCCTTGGCGGCAACCTCACCGCGACCCTGCACGCGGAAGCCGCCGAGCCCGGTGCCGCCGCCTGGCTCGCCCGGCTGTCCCGCGTCGCCGGCCGGGTCATCTTCGGCGGCTGGCCAACCGGCGTCGCTGTCGCCCCGGCGATGACGCACGGCGGCCCCTACCCGGCCACCACCACGCCGACGACGTCGGTCGGCGGCACCGCCATCGACCGCTGGCTCCGCCCGGTCACCTTCCAGACGGCCCCGCCCGAGCTGCTACCGCCCGAGCTCGCCGGAACCTAGGCGTTCGGCCGGCTCGGATTGCGATAGCGTTTGATGTCCTGGCAGGTGATCAGCGAATGGAGGGGACAGTGACAGAAGTGCGGCTCGCGCCCGGTGACCAGGCGCCAGATTTCACGCTGCCCGACGCCGACGGCAACCCGGTGTCGCTGGCGCAGCTGCGCGGCCAGCGGGTGATCGTCTACTTCTACCCGGCGGCGATGACCCCCGGCTGCACCAAGCAGGCGTGCGACTTCACCGCGGCCATGCCCGACCTGACCGCCGAGGGCGTCACGGTGCTCGGCATCTCCCCGGACCCGCCCGCCAAGCTGGCGAAGTTCCGCGACAAGGAGCACCTCGCCTTCCCGCTGCTTTCCGACCCGGACAAGGCCGTGCTGACCGCCTACGGCGCGTACGGCGAGAAGATGAACTACGGCAAGACGATCATGGGCGTGATCCGCTCCACGTTCGTCATCGGCGCGGACGGCACGATCGAGAAGGCACAGTACGCGGTCAAGGCCACCGGCCACGTCGACCGGCTCCGTAAGGACCTGGGGATCTAAAAGGAAGTAAGATTCGCAGCGGATGCGGCCGTCGGCCCGCATCCGCACCTCCCGGCGCGGGCAGGCCTCCCGGTACAGGCAGGGCTGCCGCCCGGGTTTCTCGCGGGCGTGGCGAAATGGCAGACGCGGCAGGTTTAGGTCCTGTTGGTGGAAACACTGTGGGGGTTCGAATCCCCCCGCCCGCACTGTTGTCTTCCGGGAGGACGACCCCCCGCCCGTGGCACTCGTCTGGGGCCTCTCAGGGTTGTGAACTCGGTGGCGGGCGGGTGTCCTTGGGGGCGGTGAAGCAACGCTCAAGGGCGGGGGCCTCATCGGGGCCGGCGAGGATCAGCACGTCGTCGCCGGCGCGCAGGGCGAGGTCACCGGTGACGCTCAGCAGCGCGCCGTCCCTGATGACCAGGCTGATCCAGGCATTCTCGCCGCACGGCAGGTCGCTCACCGTGCCGCCGTCCGCGGCGGAGCCGGGGGCAACATGGTAGCGGTGCAGCCCTTCGGGTTCCTCGCTGAACCGGACGCCGAGCGACCACGGCTCCGGCTCGGTGCTCCGCAGCGGGATGCGGAGGCGGTGGGCCAGAGCGGGCACCAGCCCGCCCTGGACCGTGACGGAGAACCCGACGATGACGAAGATGACACGGTAGGCGAACACGGCGCCGGCGGTGCCGGACTCGACGATCGCCATGCCGAGCAGGATCGGTACCGCGCCCTTGAGGCCGGTCCACAGGAAGAACGTCCGTTCCCGCACGGTCAGGCTGACCGGCAGGGACACCAGGCCGCCGAGGACAGGCCGGATCACGAACGCGAGCAGCGCCGCCAGGGCCAGGCCGTAGGCCCAGGCCGACCCGGTCGCGAGATCGGACAGCCGCACGGTCAGCCCGAGCATGACGAAGGCGACGATCTCCGCGAGCGACGCGAGCGAGGAGTGGAAGCGGGCGATCTCCTGCTTGTACGGGGCGGGCTCGTCGCCGATGATGATGCCGGCCACCAGCACCGCGAGGAAGCCCGACCCGTGAGCGACGGTGGCCGCGCCGAAGATGACGAGGACGCCCGCCAGCACCCGGGGGGAGTAGAGGCCCTCGCTCGGCAGCGGCACCCGGCGCATGAACGCGAGCAGCGCCAGCCCGCCAGCGACTCCCACGGCGACCCCGACCGTCATCTGCAGCAGGAACTCGGCCACCACGTGCCACGCCACGCTCGCCGCGCTGCCGTGCGCCGCGAGCAGCGCCGCCAGCAGCGCGATCCCGACCGGGTCGTTGGCGCCCGACTCTCCCTCCAGCAGTACCCCGGTACGTCCCGCGATCTCCCGCCGGCCGAACACGGAGAAGACCACCGCCGGGTCGGTCGCGGCCACCGCGGTGCCGACGAGCAGGGCCAGGTGCCAGTTCATGCCGGCCACGTAGCGCGCGGCCGCCGCGGTTCCCGCCGCGGTGACCAGCGTGCCCGCGGTCCCGGTCCAGACGATCGCCGCCGCCGCGGTGCGGAACTGCCGACGGCCGATGTGCATGCCGCCGTCGAACAAGATGACCGCGAGGGCCACCGTGACGACCCGCTCCACGGTGGTCACCGGGAGTGCGGTGATGGTCGGCCAGAGTTGCGCCGCGATTGACGCCGCGACCAGGAAGAACGCGGGCGCGGGCACTCGGAGCCTGGCGCTGAGCCGGTTGGAGAGCACGGCCGCCGTCCCGGCCAGGCCGAGCACCAGGACGATGAGGCCGAACTGCGCTTGCCCGCTCATCGGGCACGATCCGGTGGCGCGCTCACGCGCCGCTCACCGGGAGGCGCCTGACGCGGCGCATGCGAGAAGTCGCCACACCTCACGCAATGTACCCGCTCGGGGTACGCGGGTCCCAGCGAGGAGCTAGGAGCTTGACGAGGAGAACTGGGCAAAGTTGAAGAACGACGGCGGCAGCAGCATGCTTGACACGTTGAACCGCGTCTTGAGCACGCCGAACTGGTACATGACGTCCGCGACGCGCTGGATCCGGGTCGCGTCCACGCCGATCGGGTAGTTGTCGAGCGCCATCACCGACGCGATGCCTGCCGTGACCTGGCCGTTCTGCGGCCCGTTGATCGCTTCGAAGGCCTGCTCGACGGCGCCGCGGTCGGAGTCGGAGATCTCCTGGCCGATCTCAAGCGCGGCGAGGAAGCGCTTGAGCGTGTTCGGGTTCTGCGCCGCCCACTGCTTGGTGACCACGTACCCCTCGATCGGGAAGTCCGTGGTGGCGCCCTGGTTCAGGTCGGCGAGCGGGACGGCGCCGTACTGCTGCTCGGCCTGGCTGGCGAACGGCTCGGGCATGATGGCGGCGGCGATCTTGCCGGAGGCGAGGTCGCCGGCCATCAGCGGGAACGGGATGGCCCCGCCGGTCGCGGCGAAGTCCTTCATCGTGGCGTTGGGGAACTCGACGCTGCCTGGGTTGACGCCGTTCTCCTGGAGCACAGAGACGCCGAGCAGGTAGTCGATGTTGCCCGGCGCGTTCACGCCGACCAGGTGCCCCTTGAGCTGCGACAGGGTGGTGATCTTGGAGCTCGGCATGGTGTAGATCGTCTGCGCGCCTTGCTGCATGATCGAGCCCTCGGCGATGACCTCGATCGGCGCGTGGTTGACCGCCGCCTCGTTGACGTACGAGACGTAGTTACCGCCGGTGATGTCGAGCTGGCCCTTGAGCTGCTGCGCCACTGCGGTCTCCGAGCTGATCGCGGGGGAGTAGTTGATCCTCAGCCCCTCCTTGGCGAACAGCCCGTCGTGGAGCGCGATGACGAACCCGGCGGAGTCCATGGCGGGCACCACGGCGACGTTCAGCGTGGTTTTCTCCGGCGGGCCGAAGTTGGTGGGCAGCGAGCTTCCCAGCGAGGTCGTGGAGATCACGCTGCCGCTTCCGCTGCCCGACGAGCAGCCGGCCGCGAGCCCGGCCACCGCGGTCAGCGCCGCCGCGCACGCCGCCGCGCGTCCCCATATACGCCTGCCGGTCACTGGAACACCTCACTGAGCTAGCCGCAGATCACCCGTGCCCAGGCAGGATAAACCAGCATCTAATTCTGAGTTGGAGGTTTACGAAAAATTCGGACCGGTTACGCGTTCCGGGCAAATGCCGCTAGCCGCCAGCCAGCCCCGGCTCCGGCTCGATCATGCGGGCGACCTGATACGGGGCCTTCGCGCCCGGCGTGAGGCCGCAGGCGTACATCGAGTCGGCGACTCGCTGCAACTGCGGCACGTCCATCTCCAGCGGGTAGCTGTCGATCGCCATCGTGCCGGCGATGACCGGCGGGACGCCGGTGTACTGCTCCATCGCGCTCTCTACCGCGGCGCGGTCGGTGTCGGCGAGTTCCTGGCCCTCGTGCAGCGCCCGCAGGAAGCCGGCCACCGTGTCCGGGTTGGCGCGCACCCACTGCGTGCTCCCCAGGTAGCCGGCGAGCGGGAAGTCCTGCAGCGAGCCCTGGTCGAAATCAGCGAGCGGCAGCGCGCCGTACCGCTGCTCGGCGCTCTCGCCGAGCGGCTGCGGCAGCCACGCCGCGTCGACCCGCCCGGACAACAGCATGCCGGACAGCGCGCCGAAGCCCGCCGCGGTGATGACCTGCCTGATGTCGCCGAGCCGGTAGCCGGCCTGGGCGAGCAGCGCGCCGACCAGCACGTCGCCGGCGTCGTCCGCCGCGCCGAGGCCGATCCTCGCGTGTGCCCTGGCCAGTTCGGCGAGGGTCTGGAACCTGGAGTGCGGCATCACGTAGAGCGCCTCGCTGCCCGGCTGGATCTCGGACCCGGCGGCGATGATCCGCATGCTGACTGGCTTGCGGTCGAATTGGCCCGCCACCTGCGCCATGATGAACGGCACGTAATTGCCGGCCACCAGCTGCGCGCGACCCGATTGAAGATCGGGGATGCCGCTCTCGGCGCCGGTAATGCTGTTGATTTTGACGGTAAGCCCGGATTGTGCGAAAAAGCCCTGGGCCTGGGCGACGAAAAGGCCGCCTTCCTCCACCGAGGGCACCGCATCAACGGTAATGGCGCGCTGTTCCGGCGGGCTGGCCGCCGCGTCCGGGGTCCGGCCGGACGACGAACAGCCCGCGAGCGTTCCCGCGATCACGATGCCCGCGACGGCGCTGGCCCAAGAAAGCGATCTTCCGGTCAACATTGGCAGCCCCCTCATGCCTCAGGTGACCGACCTTAATGCAATTGCACACGGCATTCATCGCACTTAATCCTTTGCGTGAGATGTCTGGATTGCACTTAATGTGATCAAGGCGGGCGGGCCATCGTAATAACCTCAAAAATCATGGTAAATGGTGCTAATACAACGCCAGCGCCCGGTTCCGTGGCGGAACCGGGCGCTGGCGTGCGGTAGTAGCAGGGCGGCGTGTGCTAGCCGTTGATCATGCCGGGCTCCGCCTGGATCATCTTGCCGATGCTGTACGGCTTGCTGATGAGGCCGAACTGGTACATCGCGTCGGCCACCCGCTGCATCACCGGGACGTCCATGACGAGCGGGTAGGTGTCAAGCGTCATGGTGGCGGCGATCTCCGCGGTCGGCGCGACCTTGTTCTTCACCAGCGCCGCCTCCACCGCGGCGCGGTTGGTGTCCGCGACCTGCTGGCCCTCGTTGTAGGCGCGCAGGAACGCGGCGATCGTTTTCGGGTGCGTCTGCACCCAGGAGTCGCTCCCGGCGACCGTGCCGATCGGGAAGCTCTGCAGCGAGCCCTGGTCGAAGTCGGCCAGCTGCACCGCGCCGTACTGCTGCTCCGCCTCGGTGGCGAAGGGCTCGGGCAGCCACGCGGCGGAGATCTTGTGCTGGGCGAGCAGCATCGGCATGAGCGGCAGGATCTGCGGCGACTGCTGCAGCGCGCTCACCTTGTACCCGTTGGAGGCGAGCAGCGAGCCGAGCAGCACCGAGCCGATGTTGTGCAGCGAGTTGACGCCGACCTGCACGTGATGCTGCACCAGTTGCTGCACGGTCTTGTACGGCGAGCTTGGTAGCACGTACAGCCCCTGGTTCCCCGGCTGCATCTGCGATGAGTCGGCGATGAGGCGCATGTTGATGGGCGCCGCGGGCTCGGTCTGCTTGGGGTTCGTCGGGTTAGGCGCCGCGAACGTGCCCGCGATCTGCGCGAGGATGAACGAGACGTAGTTTCCCTCGATGAGCTGCGCCTTGCCGGTCTGCAGGTCGCCCACGCCGTACTCGCCGCCGTTGATCGGGACGATCTTGACGGTCAGCCCCTGCTGCGCGAAATACCCGTCGTCCTGTGCGATGTAGACGCCGGCCGCGTCCGCCGTGGGCACCATGTCGATCGTGATGGTGGATTGCTCGGGCGGCGGGCCGGACGCGACGCCGCCCCCGCTGCCGCTGCCGCTGGAACAGGCCGCGAGCGTGACCACGGGAATGCCTGCCGCCAGGCAATATAGGAGTTTGTTAATGAGCCGCATGGTTCTCCCTCAGTACTGAGCCCGTTTCGTCCTGCCTTCGTCCTTGGGGAGTGGACGAGCCGCAAGGGCAAGGATGGAAGGGATCTCTGGGCATGAGGGTAATTGGCCAGCCCGGTGAAACGGGGAGGTTTGCCGCTAACTGGGCAAATCAATCTTGGGACGGACCAGCGTCCAGCATTGTCAACAAAACGTTTTCGGGCCCCTGGGGCCCGTTGAATAGAGGAATGTGACTACAGGCGCGTGAAAAGAATCAACTGCTGGTAGCCGTGCGAGACACAGTGCTAGCCCGGACGGGATGCGACCCTCCGGGCTAGTACAGTACGAACATGGCTGAGACCGACATCGAGGCGAGCGGCGGAGCGCCGGACGACCTTGCGCCTGACGCGCTGGTCGATGAGATCGAGCGCACCCGGGCCGACCTCGCACGGACGATCGACGAGATCGCTGACCGGGTGTCCCCGGCCAACGTCGCGCGACGCACCCTGGACCAGGCCAAGGAGCGCCTCAGCCAGGTCGACCCCCTCATCGGCGGCGCGGTCGCCCTGGCGGTCGCCAGCGTCACCTGCTACGTGATCTGGCGCAAGCTCCGCAAGTAGACGGAAGATCCCGCGGCTCTCGTTCGGCTGGGCGGGCCTGATAAGATCGCGGTCTTTGCGATCAGGCCCGCACGGCCGAACATCGGGGGGTCGAGCACTCTAATTTTGCGTCCACCAGGGAAGTTACCTTACGGCAAGGGCAAAATTAGAGTACTCGTCCGGGGGGTCGTCCCCCCGGGAGACATCAGCACTCGTCAGCCGGCGCTCTTGGTCAGCGCGTCGTACTCGGTGGGGGAGAGCAGTCCGGCCGCGGGCACCTGCCCGTTGGCGACCTGGACCCGGAACATCCAGCCGAGCCCGTAGGGTTCCGCGTTGATCAGCCCCGGGTCGTCGTTAAGCTCCTCGTTGACCTCGGTGACCTCGCCGTCCACCGGGGAGTACAAGTCGCTCACCGACTTTGTCGACTCCACTTCGCCGCAGGGCTCGCCGGCCGTCACGGCGGCCCCGACCTCGGGCAGCGACACGTACACGACATCGCCAAGCGCCTGCGTCGCGTAATCGGTGATCCCGATCGTGGCGGTGCCGCCGTCGATCGCGACCCACTCGTGCTCCTGGGTGTACAGCAGTTCAGCGGGAACGCTCATCGTCCTTTTCTCCTGTCGTAAAACGGCAGCGCGGTCACCTCGGCCGGCTCGGTCGTGCCCCTGACGTCGATGCCGAACGGCCCGTTCGCGTCCGGCTCGACATATGCCATCGCTATCGGCCTGCCAAGCGTCGGCGACGGGGCGCCGCTGGTGACGACCCCGGCTGCTTCGGTGCCGGACAGCACGGCGTAGCCGTGCCGTGGCACCCGCCGCGACCCGGAGAGCAGGCCGACGAGTTTCCGCCGTGGCCCGGCTTCCGCCCGTGCGGCCAGCGCGTCCCGGCCGACGAAGTCGCCTGGCTTGTCGAGCCGCACCACCCGGCCGAGCCCCGCCTCGTACGGCGTCACGTCCGGGCCGAGCTCGTTGCCGTACAGGGGCATGCCGGCCTCGAGCCGGAGCGTATCGCGGGCGGCAAGCCCGGCCGGCGGCACGCCGGCGGGCGCCGCGGCGGACAGGGCGTCCCACAGCGGCTCGCAGTCGGCCGGCGCGCAGAAGATCTCGAAGCCGTCCTCGCCGGTGTACCCGGTCCTGGCCACCCACGCCTCGCGTCCCGCCACCGTGCCGTACGCGCCCGCGTAGTACTTCATGTCCGCCAGCGGGATGTCGGTGACGGAGGAGAGCACCCCGCATCCGTTCGGGCCCTGGATGGAGACGAGCCCGGTGGCCGCGGACTCGTCGGTGACCAGCGCGGCACCGGAGCACCGCGCGATGAGCTCGGCGAGGACCACGGCGGTGTTGGACGCGTTGGCCACGACGAGGAACCGCTCGTCCGCCTGCCGGTAGATGATCAGGTCATCGAGGACGCCGCCGTCCGGCGCGCACAGCATCGTGTACCTGGCGCGGCCGACGGCGAGGGCCGACGGCCAGCCGCAGACCGCGTAGTCCAGCGCGGCGCCCGCGCCCGGACCGGTCACCGCGATCTCGCCCATGTGGCTCAGGTCGAACAGCGCGGCGTCGGTCCTGACCGCGGTGTGCTCAGCGGTCTCGCTCCGGTAGCGCAGCGGCATGAGCCAGCCGGCGAACTCCGTCATAGTGGCGCCGAGCCGTTCGTGCACGGCCCGAAGGGGCGTGTCCTTGGTGGAGGTCACCTGCCTGATCCTAGCGGTGCCGGGTACGGTCGTTGACATGGCGACTCTTACTTCCGAGCAGGTAGCATCCGAACTCGCGGCAACCCCCGGCTGGACCATCAGCGACGGTCAGCTCACCCGCACGGTGACTCGCAAGGACTTCCGTGACGCGCTGCTGTTCCTCAACGCGGTCGGTTTCCTCGCCGAGCGGGCCAACCATCACCCGGACGTCCAGGTTTCCTGGAACAAGGTGACGCTGAACCTGATCTCCCACTCGGCGGGCGGGCTGACCGAGAAGGACTTCGCGCTGGCCCGCGAGATCAGCGAGCTGGCCTGAGGGCCCGCTGGTAGAGGGCCCGCGCCTGCGGGCCGAGCACCGCGCCGTAAAGCACCGCGAGGTCGCCGGACATCTTGTAGGTGGTGACCGCGGTCACCAGGCCGCTGCCCCGCCGCGGGCGGAACCCGGCCAGCCACGGCCCGCCGCTGTCCCCGGCCGTCATGCCGCACGGCATCCCCACCCGGCCGCCCGCCGCGGTGACCCGGCCTGCGCAGAAGGCCAGGTAGAGGCCCGTGTAGGGCGGCTCGGCCGGGTAGCCGAATACGTACGACCGGGTGAGCGCGGCCATGTCCTGGCTGTTTGCGAACTCGACGGAGAGCCCGGGCGGTGGCTTGGCCGCGCCCGGCCCCTCGCCAGGCGTCGCCGGGGTGACCTGGACGAACGCGAAATCATCCGCCTCACCGCCACTGGGCGCCGTCCAGCCCGGCGAGACGAGGAAGCGGTGCGCGGTGTACTCGCCGTAGGGCAGCCGCCCGTCGGCGAAGCCGGGTACGAACACCCAGTTCGTCACCCACTGGGTGGCGCGGCCACGCCCGGGCCCGCCGGTGACGCAGTGCGCGGCGGTGAGCACCACGTCCGGGTGGCCGCCGCCCACCAGCGCACCGGAGCACACGTAGTCAGTGCCGCCGAGGCTGAAGAAGATCCGGCCGACCGCGGCGGCCACCGTGCCGCCGTGCGTCCAGCGCAGCCCGGCACCCGCGGTGTTACCGGAAAGCCAAGCCAGCCGCGTGTCCCGTGGCGGCTGCCGGATCAGGTCCCTGGTCATGCGGCTGGCGGTCCAGTACCGGACGGCGGCGGCCTGCGCGGTGGCGCCGACGGCCTGCTGGCTCACCCCGGCACCGGAAGCGCTGGCGGCCGGGCGGCCGGCCAGCGTCGGCACGACGACAGTGATCGCGAGCCCGGCGACGATCGCGACCAGCCGGCTACTGAACGTGGCTCTCATCGGTACGGGGATGGTATCGAATACGGAGAGCAATTGACTGGTGACTCACCGAAGTCATTCGGCGCAGGATCCGCCGCGCCGGGTTCGCGCCGGGTCGTCTCGTGGCGCAGAATGAGCGGGTGACTGAGACGCTAGCCCCTCGTGACGTGGTGATCCTCGGCTCGACCGGGTCGATCGGCACCCAGGCGCTCGATATCGCCCGCCGCAACCCGGAGCGCTTCCGGGTGACCGCGCTCGCCGCGGGCGGCGGCAGTCCCGCGCTGCTCGCCCGTCAGGCGGTGGAGTTCGGCGTGCCGGTGGTCGCGGTGGCCGACGAGGCCGCCGCCCCGGCCGTGACGGCTGCGATCAAGGAGGAGTCAGCCAGAACGAGGGCAGGCTCCGCCGCGCCCGCCGCGGAGATCACCGTCCTCGCGGGCACGGAATCGGTGTGCCACCTAGCGGGCATGCCCTGCGATGTCGTGCTCAACGGCGTGACCGGTGCGGCCGGGCTGCGGGCAACGCTCGCCGCGCTTGAGGCCGGCCGTACCCTGGCGCTCGCCAACAAGGAGTCGCTGATCATCGGCGGCCCGCTGGTGACCAGCCGCGCCAAGCCGGGGCAGATCGTGCCGGTGGATTCCGAGCACTCCACGATCGCCCAGTGCCTGCGCGCAGGAGCGAACTCCGAGGTCAAGCGGCTGGTACTGACCGCCAGCGGCGGTCCGTTCCGTGGCTGGCCGCGCGAGCGGCTTGAGGCGGTCACCCCGGAGCAGGCGCTCGCGCACCCGACGTGGCGGATGGGGCCGCTCGTCACCACGAACTCGGCCACGCTGGTGAACAAGGGCCTCGAGGTGATCGAGGCACACCTGCTGTTCGGCTTCGGGCTCGACAAGATCGACGTGGTGGTGCACCCTCAGTCGATCGTGCACTCGATGGTCGAGTTCGCCGACGGCGCGACGATCATCCAGGCCAGCCCGCCGGACATGCGGATACCGATCGCGCTCGGCCTGGCGTGGCCGCACCGGGTGGCGGACGCGGCACCGGGCCTCGACTGGACGACGGCCGCGACCTGGACGTTCGAGCCGCTCGACGACGCGGCGTTCCCGGCGGTGGCGCTGGCTCGCGAGGCCGCCAGGCTCGGCGGCACCGCGCCCGCCGTGTACAACGCGGCCAACGAGGCATGCGTGGCCGACTTCCTCGCGGGAAGTATCTCGTTCACGCGGATCGTTGACACCGTGGCTCGCGTAGTCTCGGAGCACGACACGTCGCGTACCGGGGCGACCACGCTTGAGGATGTCCTCGGCGTGGACGCCTGGGCGCGGGCCCGAGCCAGGGAACTGACCAGGAAGTGAGGGACGACTAGGTGGACGCGCTTGGCTGGCTGATCTTCCTTGTTGCCCTGCTCGTCTCGGTGATGCTGCACGAGACCGGGCACTTCGTGACGGCCAAGCGGTTTGGCATGAAGTGCACGCGCTACTTCGTGGGCTTCGGGCCGACGATCTGGTCCTTCTGGCGCGGTGAGACGGAGTACGGCATCAAGGCGCTCCCGGTCGGCGGGTTCGTCAAGATCGTCGGCATGACGTCGATGGACGACGTGGACCCGGAGGATGAGGAGCGGTCCTTCCGCCGGGCGCCCGGCTGGCAGCGGCTGATCGTGCTCGCGGCCGGCTCGTTCATGCACTTCGTCCTCGCCGCCGTGCTGATCTTCGGGCTCGCGCTCGCGATCGGCATAGCGAACGTCAACACCACGCAGCTCGGCACGGTGGCGACCTGCGTGCCCGCGAATCAGCAGGCGATCGCGAGCGGGATCGCGTGCCCAAGCGGCGCGGCAAAGTCGCCCGCGCTGCTGGCAGGCCTGCGGGTGGGCGACCAGGTGACCTCGTTCAACGGGACCGCGGTGGCGAACTGGACGGAGCTCTCCAACGCGATCTTGCAGGTCAAGCCGGGCACTCCGGTCACGCTGACCGTCTCAAGGAACGGGCACCCGGTCACGCTGCACACCGCGCTCACGAATGTGCCCAAGCACGGCACCTACTTCGGCATCGCGCCGACCACCGTGTTCCAGCGGCAGAGCCCGCTCGCCGCGGTCAGGTACGTGGGCACCAGCTTCTCGCAGGTGGTCTCTGGCTCGGTGAGCGCGCTCGCGCAACTGCCTGCCGCGGTGCCGCACCTGTTCTCACAGAACCGCTCCTCGACCGCGGCCGGGAACGTGACGAGCGTGGTCGGCGCGGCCCAGATGACGGGCCAGGCGGTCGCCGCGGACGTGGGCTGGAAGTCCAAGGTCAGCTTCGTGCTGCTGCTCGTCGCGTCGCTCAACATCTTCGTGGGCGTGTTCAACCTGCTGCCGCTGCTGCCGATGGACGGCGGGCACATCGCGGTGGTGATCTGGGAGCGGATCAAGGCCCTTTTCGCCCGGCTGCGCCACAGGCCGGATCCCGGCCTGGTGGACTACCGTAAACTCGTCCCGTTGAGCTTCAGCATCTTTCTCGTGCTCGTCGTCTTCGGCATGATGCTCATCCTCGCGGACATCGTTAACCCGGTGAACATCGGGTGATCGCCCGGTGACATTTAGGTATTAGGCTGACGCGAGGGTCAGGGTAGGCGGGCAAGGGCACGAGTCGCTGGGCGAGAATGGACTGTAGTCCCTCGGGGGGAGAGCCACCGAACCCCCCGAAGTTGGCCGAGCACCCGACGGGATGGAAACCAATGAGCGTTGACCTTGGCATGCCAGCTACTCCTCCGGCACCGCTCGCCGAGCGGCGCAAGTCGCGTCAGCTGATGGTGGGGAACGTCCCGGTCGGCGGTGGCGCGCCGGTGAGCGTCCAGTCGATGTGCACCACGCTGACCGCGGACGTGAACGCGACCCTGCAGCAGATCGCCGAGCTGACCGCCTCCGGCTGCCAGATCGTCCGGGTCGCGGTGCCGTCGCAGGACGACGCGGAGGCGCTGCCCGCGATCGCGAAGAAGTCGCAGATCCCGGTGATCGCCGACATCCACTTCCAGCCGAAGTACGTGTTCGCGGCGATCGAGGCCGGCTGCGCGGCGGTCCGGGTGAACCCGGGCAACATCAAGGAGTTCGACGACAAGGTCAAGGAGATCGCGCGGGCCGCGTCCGCGGCTGGCACCCCGATCAGGATCGGCGTCAACGCCGGCTCGCTGGACAAGCGGCTCCTCGCCAAGTACGGCAAGGCCACACCGGAGGCCCTGGTCGAGTCCGCGCTCTGGGAGTGCTCGCTATTCGAGGAGCACGGCTTCCGTGACATCAAGATCTCGGTCAAGCACCACGACCCGGTGGTGATGATCCAGGCCTACCGGCTGCTCGCCGCCAAGTGCGACTACCCGCTGCACCTCGGCGTTACCGAGGCGGGGCCGGCCTTCCAGGGCACCATCAAGTCCGCGACCGCGTTCGGCGCGCTGCTCTCGCAGGGCATCGGCGACACGATCCGGGTGTCGCTGTCCGCGCCGCCGGTCGAGGAGGTCAAGGTCGGCATCGGCATCCTCGAGTCGATGGGCATGCGGCAGCGCGGGCTCGAGATCGTGTCCTGCCCGTCGTGCGGCCGCGCTCAGGTGGACGTCTACAAGCTGGCCGAAGAGGTGACCGCCGGACTGACCGGCCTTGAGGTGCCGCTGCGCGTCGCGGTGATGGGCTGCGTGGTGAACGGCCCAGGCGAGGCCCGCGAGGCGGACCTCGGCGTGGCATCGGGCAACGGCAAGGGCCAGATCTTCGTCAAGGGCAAGGTGGTCGCCACCGTGCCCGAGTCGAAGATCGTGGAGACGCTGATCGACGAGGCGATGCGACTGGCCGAGCAGGCTCTCGCGGAGGGTGCCGAGGAGGCGCCAGGCCAGCCGATCGTCACGGTCAGCTGACGGGAGCCCTCTCCAGGCAGTGCCTGCCTGGCCCCTCCCTCCGGGGCGCGCGCCGGAAGGAGGGGCCAGCAGGCCCCTAACTGATGATCTCGCCGACCCGCCCGGTGAGTGCCGTGTACCCCTCCGCCGGGAACAGCGCGTCGGTGACCAGCACGCTGACCTTCTCGACGGGGGCGAACGAGGCCAGGCTGACCACGCCCCACTTGGAGTGGTCGGCGAGCACGACCACCCGGCGGGCCCGGTTGATCAGGGCCCGGTTGGTCTCCGCCTCGGCGAGGTTCGGCGTGGACAGGCCCACCTCGGGGTCGAGCCCGGTACAGCCGAGGAACAGCGTGTCGAAGTGCAGCGACCCGATCGTCAGGTCCGCCACAGGCCCGACGAGCGCGTCTGATGCGGTTCGCATGCCGCCGGTCAGCACCACGGTGCCCCCCTCCGGCCCGCGGGGCGCGCCGAACAGGCCCGCCACGCGCAGCGAGTTGGTCACGATCGTCAGGCCCGGCATGTCGATCAGGCACTGGGCCAGCGCGAACGTGGTGGTTCCTGACGCGATCGCGACCGCGGTATTCGGCCTGACCAGGGCCGCCGCCGCGCGTGCGATCGTGTTCTTCTCCGGGCGTTCGAGGACGAGCTTGTCCTCGAAGCCTGGTTCGTGACCAGCATGTGAGCCCGGCAGCACCGCGCCGCCGTGTACCTTCTCCACCAGTCCATCCTTGGCCAGCACCTCGAGATCGCGCCTGATCGTCATGTCAGAGACGCCGAGTTGCTGGGTGAGGTCGCTGACCCGTGCGCTTCCGTCGTTTCTGACGGCCTGCAGAATCAGCGACTGGCGATGTCTAGCCAGCATTCACTACCCCCTCAATAGTGTCCGAACACTTAAAAGTATGACGCTTTACCGCCTTGTTGGGTTACGACCAACAGTGTCGGATATTTGCTCGTAACGCGAGAAAAAATTCGGCGTTGTCCCTCTTGTCCCGAATCGTGTGCCCCAAACTGGCAAAGTGGAACGACAGGCATCGAATTAATGGCGGTCTGTGTCGAAAAGATTTCGGTGGGTGACCTACTGTGTGCGGGTCGGTCCGCCGCCGTGGGGCGCGGCGTTGTCCCTGGTGCGCCGGGCCAAAGCGGCCGGCGGGATGCGGCAGGATGGAGCCAATGTTGATTCCCCGCGCGGTGCCGCGCGCTCTCGCCTCACTCGCCGTGCTCGGCCTGCTGGCCGGCCTGGCCGCCTGCACATCCGGTGCCTCGTCCGCGACGGCGGGCGGCGGCCCGGCTACGTCCGCCGCGCCGGGCGGGCAAGCCGCGTCATCGGGCACGGGGGCGCCGAGCAGCTACCCCGCGGGATCGGCGGCCATCGTCCCCACGGCGGCCACGTCCACGTTGAACTGGCGGGCGTGCTCAGGTCAGCTGGCCGGGCTTAAGTGCGCCTCACTCCAAGTGCCGCTGAACTACGCCGACCCCGGCGGCAGGAAGATCACGATCGCGCTGTCCATGGTGCCCGCCACCGCGCCGTCGTCGCAGCAGCAGGGGATCATGCTGGTCAACCCGGGCGGTCCCGGCGAGCCCGGCCGGTCGTTCGCCGGATTCATCGCGTCCGGGGTCAGCCAGCAGGTGCGGGCGGACTACGACATCGTGGGCTTCGACCCGCGCGGTGTCGGCGGCTCCTCGCCGGCGCTCAGCTGCGACCCGACGTTCTTCCAGGGCGTGCGGCCGGACTATATCCCGGCGAACGCCGCGGCCGAGCAAGTGCTCATCAACCGGGCGAAGGACTACGCCGCCGGGTGCGGGAAGCGGTTCGGCTGGTTCCTGCCGTACGAGACGACGGCGAGCACTGCGCGGGACATGGACCAGATCCGCCAGGCCTTCGGCGTCAAGCAGCTGACCTACTACGGCTTCTCCTACGGCACTTACCTGGGCCAGGTCTACGGCACGCTGTTCCCGGGCCAGGTGCGCCGGATGGTGCTCGACTCGACCGTGGACCCCACCGGCGCGTGGTACGCGGACAACATCAGCCAGGACTACGCGTTCCAGGGCCGGCTCGACGCCTTCTTCGCCTGGATGGCGAAGTACGACTCCGTCTACCACCTGGGCAGCACCGCGGCGCAGGCGCGGGCCGCGTACTACCAGATTCGCGCGAAGCTCGAGAAGTCGCCGATCGCCGGGCCGAGCGGGCCGATGATCGGCCCGGACGAGCTCGACGACACGATCCTGATCGGCGGGTACCTGAACACCCTGTGGCCGGGTTTCGCGCAGGCGCTCTCGCAGTACCTCGACCAGGGAAGCGGCGCCGACCTCATCACCCAGTACCAGGAGTACGGCGCCCAGAACGAGAACGCCTTCGCGGTCTACAACGCGATCGAGTGCGGCGACGTGAACTGGCCGAGGAACTGGGCGAAATGGCAGTCGGACACCCTGCGCGTCTACCAGACCGCGCCGTACCAGGCCTGGGACAACGCCTGGTTCAACGCGGCGTGCGCGTTTTGGCCGGTGACCGGGCCTGCCGAGCCATTCCAGGTGAACGGCGCGAAGCTGCCTCCGGTGCTGATGCTGCAGGGCACGCTCGACGCGGCTACCCCGTACGCGGGCGCGCAGGACGCGCACAAGCTCCTGCCGACCGCCCGCATGGTGGTGGTCGAGGGCGGCGGCAACCACGGGCAGTCGCTTGAGTCCCCATCCGACTCCTGCGTCGACAGCTACCTCAACAATTACCTGGTCGGCGGCGCGGTTCCGGAAAAGGCCGGACTGGTCAACGCGACCTGCGCGCCGGTGCCCGATCCCACTCCGTGAGGTTAAGAGGTTAATCTCAGAGAGTGCGGCTAGGCTGGCAATATGTTGCGCGTTAGGCAGCGTTCCGATCAAGCGCGGCTGCTCGATGACCGCGACCGGGACGCCGCGCTCGACCTGTGTGCCGCGGACCCGGTGGCCAACGTCTTCGTCGAGTCACGGATCAGGGCATTCGGCCTAGACCCTGGCCGGCTCGGCGCCCAGGCGTGGGGCCTGGAGCAGGGCGGCCGGCTGGCCTCACTCTGTTACGCGGGCGCCAACCTGGTCCCGGTGCAGGCCAGCCCGCAGGCCGTCGCCGCCTTCGCCGAGCGGGCGCTGCGCCAGGGACGGCGCTGCTCGTCGATTGTCGGCGCGTCCGCGGCGGTCGGCGAGCTGTGGGGGCTGCTCCGCCCGTACTGGGGCCCGGCCCGCGACGTGCGGGCCGCGCAGCCGCTGATGGCGATCGACGGCCCGTCCCCGGTCGACGCGGATCCCGCGGTGCGCCGCGTCCGGCTCGACGAGATCGACACCCTGCTGCCCGCCTCCATCGCCATGTTCACCGAGGAGGTCGGCATCTCGCCGCTGGCCGGCGACGGCGGCGCGTCCTACCGGGCACGGGTCGCAGAACTTGTCAGGTCCGGCCGGGCGTTCGCCAGGATCGAGGACGGACAGGTCATCTTCAAGGCGGAGGTCGGCGCGGCGACCCCGCGGGCCTGCCAGGTGCAGGGCGTCTGGGTCCACCCGGACTTCCGCGGGCGCGGCCTCGCCGCGCCAGGCATGGCGGCCGTGGTCCGCGTGGCCCGCGCGTCGATCTCCCCGGTGGTGTCCCTGTACGTCAACGACTTCAACACGCCGGCCCGCGCCACCTACGTGCGCGCGGGCTTCCGCGAGGTCGGCGAGTTCATGTCCGTGTTGTTCTGACCTTAGTCGCGCTCGCGGTTGAGCCGCAGTTCGGCCAGGAGCGGCTCGTAAGCGCCGGTCAGGGTGCTGAGCTCATGCTGGCCGAGCTGGTCGATAAAGTGTCGGCGCACGCTGGCCACGTGGTGCGGCGCGACCTGGCTGATCATGGCCGCCCCGTGCGGGGTCAGGACCGCGAACGTGCCCCGCTTGTCGCCCTCGCAGTCTTCCCGGCTTACCAGGTCCCTGGCCTCCATCCGGTTCACCTGGTGCGAGAGCCTGCTGCGGGACTGCGCGGTCCGGTCGGCGAGCTCGGTCATCCGCATCCGGCGGTGCGGCGCCTCGGACAGCTCGACGAGGATCTCGTAATCGTGCATGGACAGCCCGAGGGGATGAAGGTCCCGGTCGAGCTGGCGCATCAGCAGCTGCGCGAGGCGTATGTAGGCGCGCCACGCGCGCTGCTCTTCGTCGCTGAGCCAGCGCGGCTGGCCGGTTCGCGGAACACCGTCAGTAAGGGGCTCTGTCGGCATACGAGGTAACCTACCGTTCCTTTAACACCGAGTGATAGTAACTATCGGGTCGGTGGGTGCCCGCGAGCGGTCTTCAAGCGCCTGGTTGCCTGCCGTGGTCCCGTGAGGCATGCCGGTCTGACCGCCAGCTGGCTGCCGGGTGCCTCGTGGGGGCGGCGGGTTTCCTTGGTGCGGCCACAGCCGCCGGGGTTTCCGGGGTCGCGCCGGGGCTGGCCGTGCCTCGTCCTCCGGGGTGGCACGGTTCCCGTTCGCGCGACGATCGGCCCGGCACGCACCGCGGCGAGGCGGTCGCAGTCCAGCCCGGCCCCGCGTACC
>CAZORE010000109.1:0-17858 GCA_964581815.1 uncultured Streptosporangiaceae bacterium
GAGACGGTGGCGCTCGCCGGGTCGACCGAGAAGGCGCAGTTCGCGGCGTAGCGGCGGCCTGAGCCGGCCGTGCCGGGTGCCCGGCAGGGCCGGCTTAGGCGAACGGGTTCTCTGTCGTGCTGAACGGCTTGTCTGTCTCTGCCGTGCCGCTCGTCGGGTAGGGCGCGGTGTCGTGCCAGTCGGCGAGCAGCGAGATCGTCTCCGTGGGCGCCTGGTCCGGTTGCGGCCACCCGGCCTGGCCGGAGCCCGGGTACGCCGGGTACCCCGAGTACTTGCGCCGCCGGGAACGCCACCTGGACGGGATGAACAACGGCACGATGAGCGCCAGGCCGGCCGCCGCGAGCAGCCCGTTCTCCAGCATGGCCAGGAAGCCCGCGCCGAACGAGTCGGCGCGCAGCGGGATGTACTGCACCGCGGGGCGCATGCGCAGCCCGTACCAGACCGACCACCCGAGGAGCGCGAGGCCGGGCAGCCCGGCGGCCAGCGGTGAGATCCGCGGCGCGGCGGCGAAGACGCCGGCCAGCAGCGCGGTGCCCGCCAGCGCGGCGACCGCGTACAGCACGGTCGTGTCGTGCAGCAGGTTCGCGCCCGGGCCGGGCAGCTGCGCGACGTTCGCGTTGGACAGGGCGAGCCGAAGCAGGCGGATGTATCCCCAGCTGGCCGCGAAGAACACAGCGCCTGCCAAGGCGATGGCCAGCGCGATACCTGTCACATGCCGCATGCGACTCGCCTCCTCATCCGACATCTTGCGCCATATCCCGCCGCGATACCCCCGAGTCGCAAGTAAAGACCTTCAGGCATTTCTGAGAGCAGGCTGAGACCGCCCACAGGCCGCCGTGCGTCGGACGCTATTGTGGTGCGCGTGCACGTTGATGACATTTTCCGGGCGATCGGCAAATTCGCCGTCAAGTTCCGCTGGCTGGTATTGATCGTTTGGATTGCGGCCGCCGTGGTGATCCCGTGGAGACTTCCGTCCCTGGCCAGCGTCACGCAGGGCAACAACAGCGCGTTCCTGCCGGCGAACGCGCCGAGCAACCAGGCGGCGGACCTGGCCGCGCCGCTCGGGTACTCCACGTCGACCGTGCCGGTCCCGGTCGTCGCCGCGGTGAGCACCGGGTCGTTCAGCGCCGCCGACCAGGCCTGGCTCGCCACCCTGGTGACCGACCTGGGCAAGGTGCCCACGGTGGTGAAGGCGCGCGAGATCGGCCAGTCGCAGGTTCCAGGGCCTAACGGGGTCGACGGGCAGGCGGCGCAGATCCAGGTGCAGTCCAACGTGAGCACGAACGACGAGAACGCGCAGACCACCCTCATCGACAACCTGCGCGCGGCGATCGCGGCGTCGTCGCCGCCCGCCGGGGCGCAGGCGCACCTGACCGGGACGTTCGCCATCAACGTCGACCAGCAGAAGCAGTCGGGCAAGACCGGCAGCCAGGTGCAGGACGCCGCCTTCTTCTTCATCATCATCCTGCTGCTGATCATCTTCCGGTCGCTGCTCGCGCCGTTCATCACGGTGATCCCGGCGCTGTTGTCGGTGTCGATCGCCGGCCCGATCATCGCCGAGCTCGCCAACCACGGGCTGAAGGTCTCCCAGCTGTCCCAGCTGCTGCTGATCGTGCTCTTGCTCGGGGCCGGCACCGACTACGGCCTGTTCCTGGTCTTCCGGGTACGGGAGCACATCCAGCGGGGCGAGCTGCCAAGGGATGCCGTGGTCAACGCGCTGACCAAGGTCGGCGAGTCCATCACCTTCTCCGCCTTCACGGTCATCGCGGCGCTGCTCTCGCTGCTGTTCGCCACCTTCCAGATCTACTCCAGCCTGGGCATACCGCTCGCCATCGGCATCGGCGTCATGCTGCTCGCGGGCCTGACCCTGCTGCCCGCGCTGCTCGCCATCACCTGCCGCTGGGCGTTCTGGCCGGCCCGGGCCTTCTGGATCGCGCCGAAGACGCCGGTCGGGCCCGTCGGGCGGTTCATGGTCCGCTTCGTCGGCAAGCCGCTGCGCTGGGTCCTCAACCTGGTGACCTTCGGCGGGCTGGTCAAGCTGTGGCGCTGGTGGGGCAGCAAGGTCCGGTCGAGCACGCCGTCGGCGCAGGGCGGGCGCCTCTCCTGGGGCCGGATTGCCACCATCGTGCTCAAACGCCCGGCGGCCTCGCTGCTGATCGGCGTCCTGGTGTTCGGCGCGCTGTCGGCCGCGGTCGCCAGCTACCAGAGCGCCGGGTTCGGCGGCGCCATCTCGGCGCCGGCCGGCACCGACTCGGCGGCGGGCACCGACCTGATGAACCGGTACTTCCCGTCGACTGCCGCCAACCCGACCGACCTGGTCTACCGGCTGTCCGTGCCGGCCTGGCAGGACGCCGCGGCGATCGCGGCGGCGGGCAAGCAGCTGACCGCGGCCAAGGACGTCTTCACCGGGGTGACCGGGCCGCTCAACCCGGTCGGCGGCACCGGGTTCACGCCGGCCCAGTACACCCAGCTGCACGCGCTGCTCGGCTCCGGGCCGCTGCCGGTCGCGGCGCCGGCCGAGCCCGCCGTAGCTGCCCAGGCCGGCACCACGGCCGCGCAGTGGGCGCAGGCGTACCAGCTGTACCGGGCAACCGCGCAGTACGTGTCCCCCGACGGCAAGATCATCCAGTTCGCGACGTCGCTCACCGCGGGCGACCCGTCGACCACGGCAGCGCTCAACGCGGTGCCCGCGGTCCGGTCCGAGGCGGCCTCCGTCGCGCCCACGCTGCATGCCACCGAATACGGCGTGGCGGGCGAGGCGCCGGCCATCTACGACATCAACTCGATCTCGAACAGCGACCTGGCGCACGTGATCCCGATCGCGATCATCGTCATCGGGGTGCTGCTCGCTCTGGTGATGCGGTCGCTGGTCGCGCCGCTCTACCTGATCGCCTCGGTGGCGCTGTCCTACTTCGCGGCGCTCGGCCTCGCGGTGCTCATCTTCATCGAGCTCGGCAACGCCGGCGGCATCACCTTCATCTTGCCGTTCCTGTTGTTCATCTTCCTGCTCGCGCTCGGCGAGGACTACAACATCCTGGTCATGACCAGGATCAGGGAGGAAGCGCACCACCTGCCGCTGCGCCAGGCCGTGGCGCGCGCCATCGGCGTCACCGGCACCACGGTCACCTCGGCCGGCCTGGTGCTGGCCGGCACGTTCGCGGTGTTCGCGATCGTCGGCGGCAGCGGCTCCGGCGGCGGCCAGGTCCGCGACATCGGCTACGGCCTCGCGGTCGGCATCATCATGGACACGTTCGTGGTCCGCACCGTGCTCGTGCCGTGCACGGTGGTGCTGCTCGGCCGGTGGAACTGGTGGCCGTCCAAACTGCACATGGACGCGCCCGCCGCCGGGACGGACGCGGTGGGGGCGAGCGCGGACGCGCTCGGGCTGTCCGAGCCGCGGGACGGACAGGACGGCCAGTCCGACGCGAGCACCGACAACCAGTCACGCAGAAAATCCTGAACGTCACTCTCTGTTCCTCGCCCGTACCCGCCCACACCCCGCCCGTAGGTCCTGACATGGCAAATGCCACCATGTTCTCCGGACATGCCGGGCGGGGTGCTTTTCTTCTGGCGCTCTGACCGGAAGACTGCGACCTAAGAATTTACCCGAGGGCAGGCAAGACTCTTGGACGGCGTGCGGCCTCGGGGCAAGGGAAGGGACCCCGGTGCAGGAACTCCGCTTCGTCGCGGTCAGCGAGGACGGCAGTTACGCTGTCCTCGCGGTCCCCGGACGAAGCGGGCGGTACATTCTGCCGATCGACGAGCGGCTGCGGGCGGTCGCCCTCGGCCAGACCTCCCGGCTCGCCCAGTACGAGATCGAAGTGGAGAGTCCGTTGCGACCCAAGGAGATCCAGGCTCGAATCCGCGCCGGCGAGACGGCAGAGGAGATCGCCGACGCCGCCGGCATCCCGGTCGAGCGCGTGCGCTGGTTCGAAGGCCCGGTACTCGCGGAGCGCGCCTATATCGCCGATCAGGCCCAGGCCGGCTCGGTGCGGCGCGCGGGCGACTCCTCGGGCCCAGGTCCACGCCTCGGCGAGATCGTCACGGCCCGGCTCACCGCCGCCGGCACCGACCCGGCGGACGGCCAGTGGGACTCACGCAAGCGCGGCGACGGAAGCTGGCAGGTCTCGCTGACATTTCCGTCCGGTGGCCGGCTGCACGTCGCCGAATGGGTCTTCGATCCCCGGCGCCGGCACGTGATGCCCGATGACGACAACGCCGCCCGCTTGTCGCTGCCCGAGTCCGAGTTGCCGCCCGAGCCGGTGTCGGTGCCCGGCGAGGCGACCGTCACCCCGATCGCGTCACGTCTCGGTGCCGCCGCCGGGATGGGCGGTGGCGCCTACACGGCAGGCCCCGCCGTCTCCCGCTTCCGCCCGGACCGCTCTGTCCTGCCCGACCGTTCCCTCGGCGCGGACCGCTCGCTGGCCGACCGGACGGCCACCCCTTCCGCCCCTTCCGCCCCTTCCGCCCCTTCCGCCCCGGCTGAACCGGCGACGCCGGCTGCCTCGGCCCAGGAGCGCCACGCGGCGGCTGAGCGACCGCCCGCGCCGCCCGCGCCATCGCGCCACGCATCGCCTGACCGGCCCGACTACCAGGACCACCGCGGCGGCGGCTACGCCGAATTCCCCGAGTCGGCGCCCTACCGCTTCCCTGAGCCCGCGCCCGAGCCGGCCGCGCGCCGTGACCTTGCCCAGGAGCCGTCGGCCTACCGCCCGCCCGCCGAGTCTCACGGGCAGCCCGTCGCGGGGGCCGGCCGCGGCTACGACGACCCGGCTCCGGCTGCCTACCGCGCGCAGGCCGACGAGCCCGGCTACCGCGAGGCCCCCGCCGAGCCGCGGGCCCACCCGGAGCCCGCCGCCTACGGCGACCCGGTCCCCCGGCAGCCCGCCTTCCACGACGCGGAGCCTGGGCCGGCCGCGCACCACGCGCAGGCGCCGGCGCCTGCGCCGACCGCGCCGGCTTCCGCTGCGCCGGGCTCGGCGACGCCCGCGGCTGCCGCCACCGGCGCTCCCGTCTTCGAGGATCCAGAACGAGGGCGGCCGGCTCCCTCACGCCCAGTCGTCTTCGAGGACCCTGAGCCAGCCTTCCCCGGCAAGCAGCTTGGGCTTGGCCCGGCCGCCGCCCGTCCCGCGCCGACGGCGCAGCCTGGGACATCCGAGGCTGGGGCGCAACTGGGAGCAGCGGCGCCGCCAGTCGCCGAGCCCGCCGCGGTGCCCGCGGCAGTGACGTCAGTGCCGCCCGCGACAGCGGCTCAGGACATGCCGACGGTATCCGCGCCCGCGTCGGCTCCCGCGACCGCGCCCGAGCCGTCAGCTCCCGCGGCGGCAGCCGCCGAGCCCGCCGCGGAGCCAGCCACCGAGGACGAGGCGAATCGCCCGCGTCCCGGGGCCAAGAAGACCGCGAAGGGGCGCCGCTCCTCCGTGCCGTCCTGGGACGAGATCATGCTGGGTAGTTCCCGCCCACGCGACTAGTCCACGCCACGCCGCTGGCGTGTCAGCATATGTTGACGGCCGAGCGATCGTCAGCATATGCTGACGTACATGCAGAGCACACTCGAGATCGCCGAGGGCGCGGCCGACAACGACCCGGACGTCGGGTTGCGGGCGGTAGCCGCCCTTCGGACACTCACGGAACGGCTGGAGATCCTCCAGGTCGACAACGCGCGGAACCTGGGATGGTCGTGGCAGGACATCGCCACCCGGCTCGGCGTCACCAAGCAGACCGTGCACCGCAAGCACGGCCACCGGACGGGGAGGCGGTAATGCCAGAATGGCTCACCGGCGATGCCGGGCAGGTTGTTGCTCGCGCGTCCGAGCAGGCGCGCCGCCTCGGGCACGGCTTCATCGGCGGCGAGCACCTGTTGTACGGCGTTGCCTGCGCCGACGGCGAGGCCGGCACGGTGCTGCGCGAGCGGGGCGTCACGCCTGAGCGCGTCGAGGCGGAGTTCGTCCGCCTGATCGGCCCGCGGAACACCCCCGGCGGCAGCCTGTTCGGCGACCTCGACCGCGACGCGCTGACCACCATCGGCATCGACCTCGACACGGTGCGAGAGCGGATCGAGGCGGCATTCGGGCCGGCCGCCCTCGCCCCCGAGGCTCCGGCGCCACGCCGGTGGCGACGATCGCGCCCTGGCCGCCGGTCCGGTTGCGTCACCGGAGACCTCCCGCTCACCCGCCGGGCGAAGAAATGCCTTGAGAGTTCGCTCCGTGAGGCGCGAGCGCACCCCGGCGGCCAGCTCGGCACGGAGCACATCGCCCTCGCCCTCCTTGCCATGGATGACGGCGTGCCGCACCGCATCTTGTCGGTCATCGGCGCCTCGGCACCGCGTTTGGGTGCCGAGATCCGCGACCGCTACCGGCAGGCCGGCTAACGCCGACGAGGGGCGCGTAAGTACTACAGCCGCACCTCGTGACGACCCGCCTGTTGGCTCCTTCGGCGCACCTGGCTGACTGTTTGCATAGCTGGTGACCACGGGAAACGCTCTTTTCATAGCGGGCGACCACTATCGCGCCCGATTCGTCCCCTTATATTGGTCGCCAGCTATGCAAAGCTGATCCGCGGCGGTCACCGGCTATGCAAAGCCGACTCATCCCGGGGGGACGGTCACCCTGCCATAGAGATTCCTGTGACTGCCGTTTCGGGCGGGACAAAGGAGAGGATCTCTACGGTCAGACGCCCCAGCTCGCAGGGCGGCAGCCCGGCTGGCGGGCGGCGCAGCCGGCACTAGCGACGCCAACCGAGCGTAGCGAAGTGCGGCTGTCGCGTTGGCTGGCTTGTTGGCTGTCGCGTTAGCTGGCTTGCCTGGCTGCACCGTTAGCTGGCTGGCTTGAGGGCGAAGGCCCAGTTGAGGATCTTGGCGGCGTCCTGGGCCGCGGCGGAGAATCCGCTGAGCGGCGAGCCGAGGACGTCGCCGATGAGGACGCGGCCACCCCGGACCGCCTCGAAGAGCAGGGTGTGGCCGGCCGCGTTGGTGTAGCCGGTCTTGATGCCGACGGCACCTGGGTACGTGGAGAGGAACGCGTTGTCAGTGCTGACGGAGACGGCGTTGTGGCTAGCGCTCTTGGGCAGGTTGTAGACGCGGAGCCCGACGATGGAGCGGAACTCCGGATAGCTCATCGCGACCTCGCCAAGCCGCACGAGTTCCGCCGCGGTTGAGTAGGTGGCGGTCTCCGTGGGGTACGGCAGGCCGTCGGGCGTGGTGAAGTGCGTGTGGACAAGGCCGAGCCGGGCCGCCTCCGCGTTCATCTTGGCGATGAACGCGGGCAGGCCAGGGCCGTAGGCACTGGCGAGGGTGTAGGCCGCGTCCGCCGCCGACAGCACCAGCATGATGTGCAGCAGCTCGTCGGCGGTGAACTTCTGGCCGGGTATCAGGCCGGCCGCGTTCGCGGAGTACTTGGCGACGTAGCCGGTCACCGCCTTGGGCACGGTGACCTGCTGATTCAGGCCGCCCGCCTGGATGACGACGAGCGCGGTCATCACCTTGGTGATCGAGGCGATCGGCAGCACCCCGTTCTCGTCCTGGGCCCAGAGCACCTGGCCGGTGGTGGCGTCCACCACGATTCCCGACTTCGCCTTGACTCCCGCGGGGGCACCGACGACGTCGATCATGGGACCCGTCGTCGTCTTGCCGCGCGCGGACGTCGGCACCATCGCGGTAGATGGCCCGGACGCCGTGCCCGTCGAGTGGACATTGCCCTGGGCCTGGGCGTAGGCGAGGCCGGGCGCGGCAGAGCACGCTGCCGCGGTCCCACCCGCGACCAGGGCGACCCCGGCGATCAGCAACCGTGCGGCCAGGCGGCGCATAGGACTCCATCGAGGTAGGGACCGGGGAACAGACCCGATCGTACGGCCTCATGTACCGACAATCCGGCTGAGTACCGACAATCCGGTTAGTAAGTCAAACTGAGCATTTGCAGTAACAGGAATAGCCTGCTGCCTGTTCGTTACTCTACGTGTTCATCCGCTGCTCAGACGGCTATACCCGGCCGCGAGGCACGCCACGCCACGACAGAAGGGATGGGATGGCAGCGGGGTGGGGGTGGGCCTTAGGCGGCGGCGCGGGCCAGCACGCCGGACAGCGACGCGCGGGCCGCGCGGGTCACCTCCGGGACGTCGACGGCGGTGATCACGCCGTCACGCTTGAGCACCCTGCCGTCGGCGACCACAAGCTCCACGTCGCGGGGGCTCGCCGCGGTGACCAGCAGGCGGGCCGGGTCGGTGAAGACGCCCAGGCTCGGTGAGTCGAGACAGACCACGATGACGTCGGCTCGCTTGCCCGCCGTGAGGGAACCCGTGACCGCGCCAAGGCCCAGGCTGCGCGCGCCGTCGATGGTGGCCAGCCGCAGCACGTCCCTGGCGGTCAGCGCGAACTCGTGCCGCGCCTGCCCGTTGGCGCAGGCCTGGGTCACCTTCATGACGGCGAACAGGTCGGCGTTGCCCGAGAGCATCGTGGTATCCACCGACAAGCCGACCGGGAGCCCGGCGGCGAGCAGTTCCCCGGTGGCCGGCTGGCCGTAGCCGATCTGCAGCTCGGTCCACGGCGACACCGACGCCGGGGCGCCGGCCTGCGCCGCCAGGGCGATCTCCGCCGCCGACGCGTTGTTCAGGTGCACCAGCTGCAGGTCGGGGCCGAGCAGGCCCTCGTCGGCGTAGGTCGCCACCTGGCCCGCGGCGGCCGCGGGGCCGCACGCGTGCACGCTGACCGGGAGGCCGAGCTCGCGCGCCGCCGCGATTTCCTCCCGGTACAGGGCGGGCGCGACCCGCATCGCCGGGTTGGACCCGCCGGTCCCCCGCCAGGCCATGCCCAGCTGGATGCGGCCGCCCGCGCCGTAGGACGGCCACGCCGCGGCCAGCCGGGCCAGGTCGTCGAGCGCCATCAGCCGGTCGTTGGGGTGGCCCGCCTGGTAGCCGAAGGAGAAACGGGCCCGCAGCCCGGACTCCCGCAGCGCCCGCAGGCTGGCCTCGGCCCAGTCCACGCCCCTGATGTTGTGCGACCAGTCGTGGACCGTGGTAATGCCTGCGTCGATCGCCTCGGCGGCGGCCAGGCGCGTGCCCGCGTAGCTGTCACCGGGCAGGAAGTGCCTGCCCAGCGCGACACAAGTGGCGAAATAGCCTGACTCGTCCGTTCGATACGACCGCCGGGGGTCTGGGGGCTCCCCCCGGGTTGGCGAGGCGATCGGACGGACCTCAGGGGGTACGGGGCCGGGGGGCCCGATGGGGGGCGGGGAGTCCCCCATGCCAGGGGTCAGCCCCCCCGGGAGATAACTGCCGCCGGGGGCTGGCCGCCCGTCCGACATCCCGCGCAGCAGCGTGTTCCACAGGTGCCAGTGCGTGTCCACCAGGCCGGGCGCCACGATCTTGCCCGCGGCATCGAGCACCTCGGCCTGCGGCACGTCGAGGTTCTTGCCGACCGCCTTGATGACGCCGTCGCACACGTGCACGTCACCGCCGGGGATGTCGCCTGCCGGATCCATCGTCAGGACGTAACCACCGCGAATCAGCAGATTGGCGTGCGACACGGGCGCGCTCGCTGTCATGGTCGCACAGCTTAGCTGCTTGACCTGATTCGCTTAGCTTGGCTTACCGGACAGTGCTGGCCGCGGTGCTTGCGGCACAGTGTTCGCGGAACGGGGCTGGCACCCTCCCGAGGGGCGCCTGGGCCCGCCGACATGGCGGGCGGACAGGAGTGGCACGGCATGCGATCCGCATGCCGTCCTTGGGGGGCGGACGAATGAACATGCGGGCCGTCGTGGCCAGCCTGGCCGCGCTTGCGGCGCTTACGACCGCGATCGCCGTGGCCGGGACGGCGCCGGCGGCAGCCGTCGCCAAGCTACCCGTCATGCGGGGCGGGATCGCCCGCAGGGCCGAGGCGGCCGGGGCCGTCCTGCGGTCATCGCCGGGCGCCGGGATGGCCCGGGTAACCTGCACCGCGCCCGCCGCCCACCAGGCCTTGGCGGCGCGGTTGTCGGCCGGCATCGAGGCGGCGCTGCGCGGCCGGGCGGGGCATCAGGCGGTGACCGTGCACGACCAGGTGACCGGGGTCTCCTGCCGGGCCGACGCCAGGCGGCAGTTCGACTCGGCGAGCATCGTGAAGGCGATCATCCTGGCCGCCCTGCTGCGCTGGCACCAGGAGACCAGCACGCCGTTGTCCCCCTGGGAGCAGGGCGAGGCAACGTCGATGATCACCTGGTCCGATAACGACGCCGCGACCGACCTGTGGAACTGGGTCGGCCGCAGCAGGCTGGAGCACTTCCTCCGCCTCGCGGCGATGAACGAGACCGAGCTCGGGGCCGGTCTCTACTGGGGGCTTACCCAGGTCACCGCGCACGACGAGATGCTGCTGCTTGACTTGCTGACGCAGCCGAACCCCGTGCTGTCGGCCGCGTACCGCGAGTATCAGCTCCGGCTGATGGCCCGGGTGATCCCCGGGCAGCGCTGGGGTACCCCGGCGGGCGCGCCCGCCGGGGTGACCGTGCACGTGAAGAACGGATGGCTGCCCGACGGCACCGGCTGGCACATCAACAGCATCGGCGCGTTCACCGGGACGGGCGTGAACTACGCGATCGTGGTGCTGACCGATGACAACCCGTCGGAGCAGTACGGCATCGCCACCATCGAGGACGTCGCGCGGCTAGTGCACCAGGAGCTGAGCGCGGCCCGGGCCGCCGCCGGGCCGCGGCTGGCGGCTAACCTTGCCCCGTCCGCCGCGGCGACGGCGGCGCCGTCACCGGCGTCGGCGGCGCCTGCGCGGCCGGCCCCGCCGACGCCCTGGGCGGTGGTGCCTGCGCTGCCGGCCCCGCCGGCGCTGGCGCCGGCTCCGGCGACGGCGTGGGCGGTGGTGCCTGCGCTGCCGGCCGCGCCGGCCCTCTAGCGGGCCCGGCCGGAGCGGCATCGGCGTCGCGGAACACCACCCAGCGCATCATGCAGTACAGGTAGACGGCCTCGCAGCACGCCGCGATGACCCGGGAGAACTCGTAGTACACCCCGGCGACGGACAACAGGTCGGTGAGGCCGAGGACGAAGATGAGGTAGTTGCTCGCGCTCACCGCGGCGAAGACGAGGAACTGCTTGCCGACGTACCCGTGGCTACGGAAGTTGAGCACCCGGTTGAGCACGTAGCTGGTCACCGACGCGGTCCCGTAAGACAGCGTCACCGCGACGGGAAGGGGCCACCCGAAGATGCCGTGGAACAGGCCGAGCAGCCCCAGGTCGATGAAGAACGTGCAGAGGTTGATCAGCAGGTAGCCGACCAAGCTGGGCGCGACGACCCTGGACAGGCCCAACGGGAGCCGCCTGGTGATCGCCGTCATCGCGGCGGCGAACTGCGCTCGGTGTGCCATGTCTTCATTGTGCCTGCCCGCCGTGACCGGCCAGTCACGGGCATAGCGGGATTTGAGCCTCTCAGAGGCTTTTCTCAGGCTTTTCTCACCGGATGTGTAGCACTTCCGGGGTACCGTGAGCGCTGCTTGTGAAGCTGGTCACATATCGGTGACGACATGATCGTGCGCGCCGCCCGCGGGCAAGGGGCTGTGGTTGGCTGCTTGCTGGGCACATCGGATTACCCGGGTGCCCGCGGGGAAGGTTCCGCAAGATCACGATATGATTCGCTGTGATCAGCGGTGTTTAGTGCGTACGGGGCAGGAGGTCCGCTTACGCCCGCTTAGCGAGCGTCAGTCCTTACCGGGAGGAAGTTGATGGCCCTGTTGGTGGACCCGCCGCAGCGCGACAATGCTGCCGGCCGGCCTGCTGACGAGCCGTCCGCCGCCAAGGACGCGACCACCGCCACGCTTCCCATGCCGGTACTCGCCGAGCCGGAGCCACCGGACACCGACGCCGACATCGACACCGCCGAGCCACGACTCGCCGAGCCGCCGATCACCGGGGGCAAGGTCGAGGCCCTCATGGGCCGGCTCATCCGGGTGCTCTCGCACAGCCCGCTGGCCCGCCCGCTGCCCGCGGTCATGCTCAGCGTGCTCGGCGTCTGCGGCGTCGCGGTCAACGGCCTGTGCGCCACCGCCCCCCAGCCGAGCGTGGCCACGCCGCCGGTGCTGCTGCCGCTGACCAAGGTCGCGGAGAACCTGGGCGCCCGGCACCTGAACGACCTGCTCGCCAACCTGATCATGTTCATCTCCATCGGCCTGTGCTGCCTGGGCCTGGCCATGATGCTCTGGGCCAACAGCCGGGGCTGGTCGCCCAGCCCGCGCAAGGTCTTCGCGGCGGCCGCGGCCGCGGTCGCCGTGCTGGTGAACATCACGCCGGTCGGGTCCGGGGACGTCGCGTCCTACGCCGCCTACGGGCGGATCGCGGCGCTCGGCTACAACCCGTACACGTTCACCCCGAACATGTTGCCCGGAGGGCGCAACAACCCGTACACGGCGATCGTCGGCGTCAAGTGGCAGGCCACCCCGTCGGACTACGGCCCGGTGGCGACCTGGACGCACCTGCTCGCCGCCCTGGTCGGGGGCGACCGGGCGTGGCTCACCATCTGGATGCTGATGATCATGATGGGGGCCGCGTTCCTGGCTACCGGGTACGTCCTGCTGCGGACCGCGGAGAACCCGGTGCGGGCGACCCTGCTGTGGGTCGCCAACCCGCTCCTGATCGTGGAACTGGTCATGGGCGGCCACCTGGACGCGCTGCTCGCGCTGGTGGCGATCGCGGCGGTCGTGCTGGCGCGGCGCTGCCTGCGGACCTGGCACGAGGTCGCCGTCGGGGTGCTAGTCGGCATCGCTGGCGGCATCAAGATCAACGCGGCCTTCGTCGCGGTCGCCATCGCGATCCCGCTCATCCACGAGCGCGCCTGGGGCCGTCTCGCCCGGATCGGCGCGGTGGCCGGCGTGACCACGTTCTGCCTCTACTACTTCAGCTACGGGCTCACGGCGCTCAAGCCGCTGCGCGACGCCTCCAGCTATGTCATCTCGCCCACGCTCTGGCGGCTGGCCCAGGTGACCGTGCAGCACTACTACGGCGACCACGCCATGAACACGATAACCAGCGCGTTCGGGTACATCTGGCCGCCGCTCATGCTGCTGCTGGCCTGGTACCTGTACAACCGGCTGTCGCCTGACGTGCCAACCGTGCTGGCCGCCACCTGCGCGCTCACGTTCGCCTGGATGGTCGTCGCGCCGTGGCAGCTGCCCTGGTACTCCTCCGTCGCCTGGGTCACCCTGGCCCTCCTGCCGCGCAACTCGCTGACCCGCTGGCTCACCATTGCGACCGGCACACTAGCGTTCATGCACTTCAATGGTGGCCATCCCACTAACATGCCGGATGGCCCGACACCGTAGGTTTTCCCGGCGATCGCGGCGGTAATGGACTGGCCATGAGTGCCAGTGACTTCAGCACGCCAGTTGTCGCACCCGGCCGGGTCGCGGTCGTCACCGGGGCGGCCAGCGGCATCGGGCTCGGTCTCGCCGAGCGGTTCGCCGCCGAAGGCATGCGCGTCGTCATGGCCGACGTGGAGGCACCCGCGCTGGCGAAGGCGGCGGCCGAACTCGCGGAAAACGGCGCGTCCGTGCTCCCCGTCGTCACCGACGTGGCGGACCGCGCGGCGGTCGACGCGCTGCGCGACGCGGCGCTGTCGGCGTTCGGCGCGGTGCACGTGGTGTGCAACAACGCGGGCGTCGGCGGGCCGCACGGGCCGCTGTGGGAATGCCCGCCCGGCGAGTGGGACTGGGTGCTGCGGGTCAACCTCGACGGCGTGATGAACGGCGTCCGGGCCTTCATGCCGGTGCTGCTTGAGCAGGACGCCGGGCACCTGCTCAACACGTCCTCGATCTTCGGCGTGTTCGCCGGGACACTCGGGCCGTACGGGGTGTCCAAGCACGCGGTCACCGCGCTGACCGAGACGCTGCACTTCAACCTGCTTTTCCTCGGCGTGACGCACGTCGGCGTCTCGGTGCTCTGCCCAGGCGCGGTGCGCACGAACTTCGGCACCTCCGCGCGTAACCGGCCCGCCTGGGCGGGGCCCGCGATGATCAGGGACGAGGCCGAGCAGGCGGCCGCGGAGCGGTTCGACCAGCTGTCCGTGCTCGGCGCCTCCCCGGCCGAGGTGGCCGGGATGGTGGTTGACGGCATCAGGTCACGGCGGTTCTACATCCTCACCTCGGACAACCGCCACGAACCGGTGCTGCGCCGCGGCCAGGAGGTGGTGGCGGGCGGGCCGCCGGCGCCGCCGGTGTCCTTCGCCTGACGGCCACGTCTGTGGCACGGTCTAGACTTTGCGGTCATGAGCACCGTGCCGCAGTCAGCGTCCTCGTCCGTGCCTAACCCCCCCGTCGCCAAGCTGGTCCCGACGGAGCGCACCCATCACGGCGACACAGTCACGGACCCGTACGCGTGGCTGGCTAACCCTAAGGACCCCGAGGTCATCGCGTACCTGGAGGCCGAGAACGGCTACACCGAGGCGCTCACCGCGGGACTCGGCGAGCTGCGTTCCGCGGTGTTCGACGAGATCAAGGCGCGCACCCAGGAGACCGACCTGTCGGTGCCGGTGCGCAAGGGGAACTGGTGGCGGTACGCGCGCACCGTGGAGGGGCAGCAGTACGCGATTCACTGCCGCCGCCTGGTGCGCGACGGCGAGGTCACCCCGCCGGCGCCGGAGGACGGCAAGCCACTTGACGGCGAGGAGGTGCTGCTCGACGGGAACCAGCTGGCCGAGGGCAAGGCGTTCTTCTCGCTCGGCGCGCTGGCGGTCTCCCCGGATGAGAGGCGGCTCGCCTACTCCACCGACTTCGCCGGCGACGAGCGGTACACGCTGCGGATCAAGGACCTGGTCAGCGGCGAGATGCTGCCCGACGAGGTGCCCGACACCCACTACGGGTGCGCCTGGTCGCTTGACGGGTCCGTGCTGTTCTACACCACGGTCGATGAGGCGTGGCGGCCTTACCGGGTCTGGCGGCACATCGTCGGCACGCCGACGTCGGACGACGTGATGGTGTTCGAGGAGAGCGACGAGAAGTTCTGGCTCGGGGTCGGCACGTCACGCGACGATAAGTGGCTGGTGATCGGTACCGCCTCGAAGCTGACGAGCGAGGTGCACCTGCTCGACGCGGCCACGCCGGCCGGGGAGTTCTCCGTCGTCGCGCCGCGCAGGTTCGGCGTGGAGTACAACGTCGAGATCGCCAGCGACCGGCTGCTCATCCTGCACAACGACGGGGCGGAGAACTTCGAGCTCGCCTCGGCGCCCCTGCCCGGTGCTGACAACAACAGTGCGGGCGACACCGCGGCGTGGACGCCGGTCATCGCGCACCGCGCCGACACCCGGCTGCTTTCCGTGGACGCGTTCGAGTCCTGCCTGATGCTGCACTACCGGCGCGACGGGATGACCAGGCTTTCCGTGCTGCCGCCGTCCGGCGTCGGCCAGGAGCGGCCGATCACGTTCCCCGAGCCGCTGTACACGGTCGGCCTCGGGTCGAACCCCGAGTACACGCAGACCCGGTTCCGCATCGGCTACAACTCGATGGTCACCCCGTCGACGGTGTACGACTACGACATCGCGGACGGCTCGCTGACCCAGCTCAAGCAGCAGCCGGTGCTGCCCTCCCCGGCCGGGGTTCCGTTCTCCTCCGGCGACTACGAGCAGTACCGCGAGTGGGCGACGGCGCCGGACGGCACGCGGGTGCCGGTGTCCATCGTGTGCCGCACAGGCACGCCGCGCGACGGGTCCGCGCCCTGCCTGATCTACGGGTACGGGAGCTACGAGCACTCGATCGACCCGGGGTTCTCCATCACCCGGCTGTCACTGCTCGACCGCGGGTTCGTCTACGCGATCGCGCACGTCCGGGGCGGCGGCGAGATGGGCCGGCCGTGGTACGACCACGGCAAGATGCTGGAGAAGAAGAACACGTTCACCGACTTCGTCGCGTGCGCGCGCCACCTGGTATCCGGCGGGTGGACGTCCGCGAGCCGGCTAGTGGCCCGCGGCGGGTCGGCGGGCGGGCTGCTGATGGGCGCGGTCGTCAACCTGGCCCCGGCCGACTTCGCCGGGATCGTCGCGCAGGTGCCGTTCGTGGACGCGCTGAACTCGATCCTTGACCCGTCGCTGCCGCTCACCGTGACCGAGTGGGAGGAGTGGGGCGACCCGTTGCACGACCCCGCGGTCTATGAGTACATGAAGTCGTACACGCCGTATGAGAACGTGGCGGCCGCTTCTTACCCGGCGATTTTCGCGCTCACCTCGCTTAACGACACCCGGGTGCTCTATCACGAGCCCGCCAAGTGGACGGCGCGGCTGCGGGCCGTCGCGTCCGGCGGGCCGTTCCTGCTGAAGACCGAGATGGAGGCGGGGCACGGCGGTCGCAGCGGGCGGTACGACGCCTGGCAGGAGGAGGCGCTCGTGCTCGCCTGGATCATCGCGACCGCGACGGCGGCCGGATGACGGACGGGCCGGAGACGGCGGTCAGGCAGGCGGTTATTCCAGGATCTCGATGGGGTCGCCGGGGCGGATGATGGCGTCCGGGCCCGTGTCGTCGGGGATGAGGTTGACGCCGAACCAGACTTTGCCGTCCCAGCGGCGGTGGCGGGCCAGGGTGGTAATCGGCTCGTGGCCCTTGGCGGCGGTGTCGGGGTTGATCGTGGTCATGACGCAGCGGTCGCAGCCCTTGACGGACCGGAACGTGACCGGGCCTATGCGCAGGCGGCGCCAGCCGTCCTCGGCCCAAGCCGCGGCGCCGGATAGCACAACGCTGGGACGGAAGCGGCGCATGGGGACCGGGCCCTCGGACGCCTTGGGGCCCTGCGCGATCCAGTCGTTCAGCGCGGCCAGGGATTCCTCAGTGGTCAGCAGCAGCGGGAACGCGTCGGCGAACGACACGCGGTCGGCGGGGTCGCTGTAGTCGGGCCGGACCCGCCGCCTGGCCGGGTCGTCCAGGTAGACCAGGCGCACCGGCTCGCCAATGATTCCGGTCAGCCATGCCGCTGCCTCATCACCTGCCGGGCTGGCCAGCAGGTCTGCTCCCCACACGTTGGCCGGGACAAGCTCCTCGCCAGACGGGACGGGGACCACGAGGTCGGGCAGGCCGAGGCCAGACAGGGTGATCTTGTCGCCCCCGCCGTCGAGCTCGGGCGTGATGAGCAGCATCGACGGGTGCTCGCGCGCGGTGACTGGGTCACCGGCGTCGTCCACGACCATCCACCGCCGGTCGCCTGCCAGGCCCCACGGCTCAACTCGCGCCTCGATGAGCCGCTCGCCGCGGCACGACTTGACCGGGTACCGCCAGACGTCGGTGAGCTGAAGTGACATGTGCCAATGATCGCATTTCACGGGCCCGCGCCGCACCGGCCGCGGGGCAGGTCACGCGTCGACAGCCCGGCGGGCCACGAGTTCACCACCCGCGAGTGACGGGGATCGCGGCCTTATCTGATGTCGCAGATGATGGTCAGCGCGACGGTCCTGCCTGCCTGGACCCGCGTGGTCAGCGGCCGTGAGCACGTGGACTTGCCGTCATTGATCAGGCTGGACGACGCGGTCACGGCGTAGGTGCCTGGCGGCAGTTGCCCGGTGAACCTTCCCGCGCTGTCGGAGCTGACGCTGATCGTCGAGCCGTCACCAGCCCGGAAACTGATCGTGCCGGGCAGCGGGACGTTGGCCGTTCCCGCCGGGCCGCCGACCCGGATATAGGTCCCCGTCACGGTTCCCGTCCGGCCGGCGGTGCTTGAGCATCCCGTCGCGGCTAGCGCCGCGCAGGCGAGGACAACCACCTGCCATCTCATGACCGCTCCTGTCCGGCCGCCGTATTCATTCGGCTATAAGACGCCCCATGGCCGACCTAGGTTCCCAGCCGGTGCGGGCCTGCCGATGATGCTTGTTCTGCTTCTTAGTTGTCAGGCTCTGAGTAGGGCGGCTTCCTGCTCGCGGG
>CAZORE010000109.1:17958-22016 GCA_964581815.1 uncultured Streptosporangiaceae bacterium
CTTGTTCTGCTTCTTAGTTGTCAGGCTCTGAGTAGGGCGGCTTCCTGCTCGCGGGCCTTGGTGTAACGGTTTTCCGGTACCGGGAGGCCCAGGTTGCCGCGGAGGGTGGCCGACTCGTACTCGGTACGGACGATGCCGCGCTCTTGGAGGATCGGGACCACCTCCTCGCGGAAGCGGCGCCACTGGCTGGGGTGGCCGACGCCGACGTTAAGGCCGTCGAGGGCGCGGGCCTCGAACCACGCCTGGATCTGGTCGGCGACGGTGGCCGGGGCGCCGGCGAACGGGGTGGGCCGCGGCGCGGAGATGAACTCCACGGTCTGGCGGAGCGTGAAGCCGTTGTCCACGGCGAGCTTGGCGATCTGCTCCGCGTTGGTGCGGAAGCCGCGCTCGGCGTGGACGAGGGCCTGCTGCGGGAACGGCGCGTCCAGGTCGTACTGGCGGAAGTCATGCCAGGCGAACGGGCGGCCGAGCTCCGCCAGGGCGCGGCCGAAGTCTCTGTCCCTGGTCTGCAGGTCGAGTTCGATCTCGCGGGCCTCGTTGTCGGTGTCGCCGATGTACACCGACACGCCGGGCATGATGACGATGTCCTGCGGGTCGCGGCCCTTGGCGGCCGCGCGGCCCTTGAGGTCGTTGTAGAAGGCCTGGGCCTGCTCGACCGTGGCGGCGTGGGTGAAGATGCCCTCGCCGATCGTGGCGCCCAGGTCCCTGCCCTGCTCGGAATCCCCTGCCTGGAAGATGACCGGCTGGCCCTGCGGTGAGCGGGAAATGTTGAGCGGGCCGGCCACCTGGAAGTGCTCGCCCTGGTGGTCGAGCCGGTGCTGCCTGCTCGGGTCCAGGAACGTCCGGGTCGCCCGGTCGCGCGGGAAGGCGTCAGCCTCGTAGGAATCCCACAGGCCCTGAGCGACCCGGACGAACTCCAGCCCGCGGGCGTAGCGGGTGTCGTAGTCGAAGTGCTCCGCCCGGGAGAAGTTGGCCGCCGCGCCCGCGTCGCCGCTGGTGACGACGTTCCAACCGGACCGGCCGCCGGAGATCAGCTCCAGGGAGGCGAGGCGGCGGGCGAGGTTGAACGGGTCGTTGTAGGAGGTGGTCATGGTGGCCACCAGGCCGAGGTGCTCGGTGGTGACCGCGAGGGCGGACAGCAGGGTAAGCGGCTCGAGCCGGTTGAGGTAGTGCGGCGGGGAATCGGCGGTGATGAACTGGCTGTCGACGATGAAGATCAGGTCGAACTTGGCCTCCTCGGCGAGCCGGGCCTGCTCGATGTACCAGTTGACGTTGACGCTCGCGTCGGGCGGGATGTCCTCGTCCAGCCACAGGTAGGGCTGGCCGGGGCCGCCCGTGCCGTAGGTCACCGCGCCGAGCTTGAGCTGACGCCTTCCCGTGCTGGTGCGCCCGGTGCTCATGCGGACGGGGCCGGGGGGTCCGCCGGCCACAGGCTCTCCAGGTTGACCACGATGGCCTCCTGGCTGCTGCGCGCGATCACCACGACCGCTTCGTCGCCGCCCGGGTTTTCCTCGCGGTGCGGCACGTACGGCGGTACGAAGATGTAGTCGCCCGGCTTGGCCTCGAGCCGGATCTCCCGGTCCCCGTCGGCGAAGACGAAGGCAGGGGTGCCGGACACCACGTAGATGGCCGTCTCCGCCTCGCCGTGGTGATGGTCGCCGGACCTGGCGCCCGCCGCGACGTGGGTCTGGCCCATCCACAGCTTCTCCGCGCCCACGCTCTTGCCGGAGATCGCCTCCCGGCGGGTCATGCCTGAGGTCTGCCCCGTGTCCCCGGTCAGCTCCCCGGCGCGGACCTGAAACAGCGGCCGGTGCCAGTGATCGTCGCTCATGGCGGCTCCTTAACGCTCTTTATCGATCGAATTAGTAGACTATAGGCTCGGCGACCCGGTTGCCACCTCGTCGCGGCGCTCCCGCCCCGGCCGCGGCGCTCCGTTTTGGCGCCAACGTAACGAGCATGATCACCCCCGCGCTCCCTATTATCTGCCCGGACGGGGCGCCGGGACCGGGGCGACCGGGGCGACCGGGGCGACCGGGGCGACCGGGGCGCGACGGCGGGGGCCTATACGGCGGCAACTCCAGGCCATAGAATCAACCAGCCGAGGTGGGTGGACCGTATGGCCGAAATGCGTAAAATGCCCGGTTTATTGGGAAAACGCGCCGATCACGGCAATTGACGGTGCGCACAATTGTTACCATCAAAGCTCTCAATTGCCTGCGAACAGTCTGAAAACACCTAAAGAATCATCTGCGTCCTCACGTGGGACATGTGAAACCGGGGAACTCGGAGGTAACAAGCGTGAACGATCCCTACAACCCGTCGGGCGGCGGCGGCTACCAGCAGGGTGGTGGCGGTTACCAGCAGGGTGGTGGCGGTTACCAGCAGGGTGGTGGCGGTTACCAGCAGGGTGGTGGCGGCTATCCGGGCGGCGGCTACTCTGGCCCCGGTTACCCTGGCGGCGGCTACGACCCGCAGCAGGGCTACCAGCAGCAGGGCTACCTGCAAGGCGGTCCCGTCGACTTCCAGGGCGCGGTCAGGCAGCAGCTCCAGAACATCACCAACTTCAACGGCCGCGCCTCACGGTCCGCCTTCTGGTGGTTCTGGCTCGCCGGCTTCATCGTCAACTTCGTGCTTCAGATCATCGCCCGGACGGCCGGCTCGACGGCCCTGAGCGTGGTGCTCAGCCTCGTCATCCTCGCCGTCAGCCTGTCGCTCGCCGCCCGCCGGCTGCACGACAGCGACAAGTCGGGCTGGTGGCTCCTGCTCTACTTCATCCCGATCATCGGCTGGATCGTCCTGCTGGTCTTCTACCTGCTGCCAGGGACCCCCGGCCCAAACCGCTTCGGGTGACCCCGACGGCTGCTGAATCCACCGCGGGCACGGCCCCAGGCGGCACTGACCGCCTGGGGCCGTGGCATTTCCGGCCCCGGGATCGCGGCTAGTGCTCGAACAGGACGCTGACCGACTCGCCGTCGTGGGTCCGCCTGATGGCCTCCGCCAGGGCGGGCGCCACGGACAGCACCGTGAGCTTCGGATGCCAGACGGGGACGGGCACGGAGTTGGTGCAGACGACCTCGGACACGTCCTCGGCGGCGGCCAGCTTCTCAAGCGCGCCGTCGGCGAACAGCCCGTGCGTGCAGGCGATGCTGATCGACCTCGGCTCCTGACGGCGCAGCACGGAAAGCAGCTCGAGCACCGTGGTCCCCCGCGCGATCTCGTCGTCGACGATGATCACGTCCCGGTCGGCCACCTCGCCGATGATCGCCGAGATCGACACCTTCTCGTCGTTGAACCGCTCCTTCGCGCCGGCCGCGACCGGCACCCCGAGGCGCCGGGCGAACGCGGCGGCGGACTTGGCGTAGCCGAGGTCGGGCGACAGCACGACCGTCTGGGACAAGTCGCGCTGACTGAAGTGCGCGGCGAGCTCGCGCAGCGCGTGCAGGTGGTCGACGGGGACGGAGAAGAAGCCGTGCACCTCGGCTGAGTGCAGGGTGAGCGTGAGCACCCGGTTCACGCCCGCGGTGACGAGCAGGTCGGCGACGAGGCGGCCGCCGATGGAGATACGCGGCGCGTCCTTCTTGTCCGAGCGCGCGTAGGCGTAGTGCGACATGACCGCCGTCACCCGGGCGGCCGACGCGCCGCGCGCCGCGTCGGCCATCAGCAGCAGCTCGACCAGGTTCTCCTGCACCGGCGGCACCAGCGGCTGTATCAGGTAGACGTCGCGCTCCCGGCAGTTCGCCTGGAGCTGGACCTGCATGCAATCGTTGGCGAAGCGGGACAGCTTCGTCGGGCTGCGCGGCACGTTCAGGTGCGCGCAGATCTCATCGGCAAGCTCCGGATGGGCATGCCCGCCGAAGATCACAATCTCCGCGTTCACCGCTTCTTCCCGTTCTCCTCACTCGGCATGACACAACCATGGCACACCGGTCCCGGCCGGGCGATCAGCCCCCTCGCCGGGCGCGATACGCTCAACGGCATGGAAACCCCCGGTTCCGCGCCGTCAGCCGCGGGCGAATCGCGGGCGGACGTGCCTGGCCCGGACGTGCCTGGCCCGGACG
>CAZORE010000109.1:22116-23834 GCA_964581815.1 uncultured Streptosporangiaceae bacterium
CGGACGTGCCTGGCCCGGACGTGCCTGGCCCGGACGCGCCCGGCCCCGACGCGCCCGGCCCCGACGTTACCGGAACGGATGCTGCCCAGGCGGCTTCCGGCCCAGTTTGGCGGTTCCTTATCGGGCCGCGCTGGCTGGGGTGGCTCCTCTTCGTCTTGCTCGCCTGCTGGGGCATGCTCTGGCTTGGCGACTGGCAGTTTCACCGGGCCATGGCGGGCAACGGGCTCAGCTGGGCGTACACGTTCGAGTGGCCGCTGTTCGCTGGGTTCGGGATCGTGTTCTGGGCGCGCACGGTGCGCGATGAGTTCCGGCTGCGCGGGGGAACCGCTGGCGCCGGGCCCGCGGCCGAGGCGGCATCCGGCCCGGTCCTGCCCGCGGGGATCGGCACACGGCCGATCGAGCAGCCGGCCGACGACGCGGACGACGCCGAGCTCGCCAGCTACAACGCCTACCTTGCGAAGCTGAATGCCGAGGTAAAGGGGCACAACAAGTGGATCAGCGCGCGATAGCGGGCACCCCCGGGTACTGGCCCAAGTAGGCTTTGCCCGGGACATTGAGGCTCCGGACACTGGAGCAGGCAGGAAGGACCCCGACGATGCGCGCGGCCGCTCTCCGTTACCGGGTGATGGCCTACATCACCGGCGTCCTGATCATCGTGGTGTGCTTTGTCGGCATCCCGATGCAGGTCGCCGCGCACAATGTATGGATCGTCAACAACGTCGGCACGGTGCACGGCTTCCTGTACATCGTCTACATCATCTTCGCGTACATCCTCGCGCAGAAGCTCAAGATGAAGACCGGGCCGACCGTGCTGCTGCTGCTCGCCGGGACGGTCCCCATCATGACGTTCTACGTCGAGCGGCGGATGCAGCGGAAGTACATCGCGCCCGCCCTCGCCGCCGAGTCCGCCTCGTCAGCGCAGCAGCCCGTGAGCCGGTGACCGGGTCGCAGCAATACTTCGCCGCGCAGCCCGCGGCCGCGCACCGTCCCGGCCTGGTCCGCGTGGTGCTGCCCGACCTGTACCTGGAGCTGGCCACCGACTCGGGGATGTTCTCCCCCAGCCGGCTTGACCCGGGGACGCGGCTGCTGCTCACCGAGGGGCCGCTGCCGCCCGCGTCGGGCGACCTCCTCGACCTGGGCTGCGGCTACGGGCCGATCGCCTGCGCGCTCGCGGCCCGCGCACCTGGCACCACCGTCTGGGCGGTCGACGTCAACGAGCGCGCCCTGGCCCTCGCCGCCGCGAACGCCGCGAGTGCCGGGTTGTCCAACGTGCGCTGCGTGCCGCCGGACTCGGCCGAAATCCCGGCGCGGCTGGCGGGCATCTGGTCGAACCCGCCGGTTCGCATCGGCAAGGGGCCGTTGCACGCCATGCTGCGCGGCTGGCTGGCCCGCCTCGCGCCCGGGGCCGCCGCGACGCTGGTGATGGGCCGCAACCTAGGCGCCGACTCGTTGCACGGCTGGCTGGAGAAAGAGGAGGGATGGGCGGTGCAGCGGCTGTCCGCGCGCAGCGGGTACCGCCTGCTGCGGGTGACTGACTCGCTTATTGACCATCCCGAACGAACGAGGGAGTCTCCCGATGGCCAGTGACACCGACGACGGACTGACGGGCGACCCCGGCGACCCCGGTGCGCTTGGGGGGGCGGGCGGGCTCGGGGGGGCGGGCGGGGTCAGCACAGCGGGCGCCGCCGGCGGCCCGCCCCGGCAGATGCGCCCCACCG
>CAZORE010000110.1:0-3253 GCA_964581815.1 uncultured Streptosporangiaceae bacterium
CATGGGGCTGCCGCCAGAAGGCGGGGGTGTTAGCCTTGGCGCGTGCGATGTTGACCTGAGCCCCGGGATCGTGCCCGTGGACCTCCACGTGGACCAGTCGCTTACGTAGACCGGACCACGACAGGAGGAACCATGTCTTCATCTTCATCTTCAGAGGTTCGCCTTGCGGGCCGCGGCGACGCGGACGCGATCGGGCGACTGCTCTGCGCGTTCAACCGGGAGTTCGGTGAACCCGCGCCCGAGCCGCCGGTGCTGGCGGAACGGATCCGGCAGCTGCTCGACGGCGGCGACACGCTCGTACTGCTCGCCGGGGACGGGCCCGACGGGCTGGCGGTGCTGCGCTTGCGCCCGGCGATCTGGAGCGCAGGGCTGGAGTGCTACCTGGCCGAGCTGTACGTCACGCCCGCCCGGCGCGGCCAGGGCCTTGGCCGCGGGCTCATGGACGCCGCCCTGCGCGAGGCCCGTGAGCGGGGTGCCGACACCATGGACATCGGGGTTGACGAGCCCGACCACGCCGCCCGCTGCCTTTACGAGAGCCTCGGCTTCACCAACCGCACCAACGGTGCGGACGGCCCGCTGATGTTCGTCTACGAGCGCGAGCTGTAACCAAGGGCCCCAGGTGCCCGGCTGGGCACCTGGGGCAGCCAGTCAGCGAGGAAGCGGCGGCTACTTCGCGATAGGTCTTGAGTCTTAGTCGCGGCCATGCATATACTCGTCTACGAGTACTCGTGAGCGAGCGGCTGGAGGGGCGATGGCTAAACGGCGGAAGATGAGCAACCTGCTCGCGTTGTCGCTGCTTTCGCTGCTCGCACAGCGGCCGATGTACCCGTACGAGATGGCCCAGACACTGCGGGCGCGCGGCAAGGACAAGAACTTCAAGATCAACTGGGGCTCGCTCTACACCGTGGTCGCGAACCTGGAGAAGTACGGGTTCATCCGTGAGTCTGGCACCGTCCGGGAGGGGCGGCAGCCCGAGCGCACCACTTACCAGATCACTGATCAGGGGCTGACGGAGCTGCGGGACTGGCTGAGCGAGCTGCTCAGCGTGCCGGAGGACGACCGCGGCGGCTTCGTCACCGCGCTGTCCGAGGCGGGCATCCTGCCGCCGGATGCGGTGATCGGCCTGCTCACCACGCGGCTCACCACGCTGGACAAGGACAACGCCGTGCAGCAGGCCGACCTGGCGCGGTGGGCCGCGCGGCTGCCGAGGACGCTGCTCATCGAGGGCGAGTACCAGCTCGCCATGCGGGTCGCCCAGGCCGACTGGCTGCGCGGGCTCATCCGCGAGATCGTCGACGGCACCCTCGACGGGGTCGACACCTGGCGGCACATCCACGAGACCGGCGAGGTGCCACCCGAGTTCGCGGCGCTCGACGAGCAGGCGATGAGGGGGTGGGACGACGAGGAACCGCGCCACGACAGCGCGGACAGCGAAAACGACGCGAGCGACAAGGAAGCGTAAGAACGACCCCGGCTCACGGTGCTGCAACACCGCGAACCGGGATCGCAACCTCACCAACCAGCCCTTGCGGTAACCGGCAGGCATTCGAGGCCCAACACGATTGTATGCCGGTGGTTCCGCACCGAGCTGGGCAACTACGACCAGCCCAGTAACGAGGAGTCACCATCATGCAGTCATCTCCGCCGACCGCGCCGGCCATCGAGGCGCGCGGCCTCGTCAAGACCTATCCGGGACCGGGGAAGACCCGTGTCAGCGCGCTTGACGGGCTGACCCTCGGCGTCACCAAGGGCACGATCTTCGCCCTCGTCGGCCCGAACGGCGCCGGCAAGACCACCACCGTCAAGATCCTCACCACCCTCGCCAGCCCCGACGCGGGCACCGCCACCGTCGAGGGCATCGACGTCATCGCGGCGCCGGCCCAGGCCCGCCGGGTCATCGGCGTCGTCGCGCAGCGCTCGGGCGCCGACCCGGCGGCCACCGGACGGGAGAACCTGATCCTGCAGGCGCACCTGTACGGCATGCCCACCAGCGCGGCGCGGGCCAGGGCGGATGAGCTGCTCGACCGCTTCCAGCTCACCGCGGCGGGCGGGCGGTTCGTCCGCACCTACTCGGGCGGCATGCAGCGCCGCCTCGACGTCGCCCTCGGCCTCGTCCACCAGCCGCGCGTCCTGTTCCTCGACGAACCGACCACCGGGCTCGACCCGGAGTCACGCGCGGCGATGTGGGACGAGATCACCACCCTGGCGACGGCCGACCAGGTGACCGTGCTGCTCACCACGCACTACCTGGACGAGGCGGACCGGCTGGCCGGCCGCGTCGCCATCGTGGACCGCGGGCGGGTGGTCGCCGAGGGCGATCCCGGCCAGCTCAAGCGGGACCTCGGCGTGGACTCGCTGGACGAGGTGTACCTGCGCCACGCGGGCCGCCGGTACAGCGACGCGACGCGGCTTGCGGAGGTGGCCGGGCGATGACCACCACGACATACCCCGAACGGGTGCGTGTTGCCCCCGGGGCCAGCACCGTTGCCGCCGACACGTGGTGGCTGACCGGCCGGAAGCTGCGCGCGCTCAGCCGCCAGCCGGCGGTGCTCGCGATGGGCGTGACCCAGCCGGTGATCTGGCTGTTCCTGTTCGGCGAGATGTTCCGCAAGGTCATCGACATCCCCGGCTTCGGCTACCAGGGCTCGTACCTGGCCTACCTGATCCCCGGCATCGTCGCGATGAACGCGATGTCGAGCAACATGTGGGCCGGCATGGCGATGATCGAGGAAATCGACCGGGGCACGCTCAACCGCTTCCTGGTCACCCCGGCCAGCCGCCTGGCGATCATGAACGCCTCGGTCGCCGAGCAGGCGGTGAGCACCACGGTGCAGACGCTCATCATCGTGCTGCTCGGTTACGCCGGCGGCGCGCACTACCCGGGCGGCGCGCTCGGCATCGTGGTCCTGGTGATCGCCTCGATCGAGGTGGGCGTGTTCTGGGGCGCCCTGTCCAACATGACCGGCATGCTGCTGCGCGCCCGTGAGGCGGTCATCGGCGTCTACACGTTCTTCATGCTCCCGCTGATGTTCCTGTCAAGCGCGTTCATCCAGCCGGGCTTCCTCCCCGGCTGGATGCAGGCCATCGCCTCACGGAACCCGCTCAACTGGGAGGTCCAGATCGGTCGCGCGGCCCTGTCCGGCAGCCCCGACTGGTCCGCGGTAGCGGTCCGCTGCGGCGGCCTGCTCATCCTCGCCCTGATCGCGGTGGCGGTCTCGGTCAGGACCTTCCGCAGCTACGCGAAGAACGTCTA
>CAZORE010000110.1:3353-23776 GCA_964581815.1 uncultured Streptosporangiaceae bacterium
GTACCGGAGCGGCTCAGTTGAGTCAGGTGAGCTGGTCCAGGCGGGTCCAGGGGGAGGGGGGATTGTCGTCGCGGTGCAGCCACAGCAGCGGCTGCATCCGGTCGAACGCGGCCTGGAAGCCCGGCTCCCAGGGGAACCTGCCGTGCTTGTCCGGCCACACGACCTGCAGGTACGGGGGCCTGACCATGCCGTAGAACGTGTCGGAGATGCCGAGCAGGCCGGAGCTGGCCCGCCAGCTGTCGTCGACCGGGCGCAGGGTGAGCGGCGCCGGGCACACGTCGTCGAGCACGTCACCGGGGGAGAGGTCCGTGCCGTCGGCGACCCGCACGCCGATCGCGTTGATGATGGACGCGGCGTTCTCGACCGGCAGCCCGCACAGCACGAGCTCCGGCACCTGGCAGGTCAGCCACATTCCGACGCTGTAGGCCCATGGCGGCGCCGCCTCGTCGCCGTGCCGACCGGAGATGGCCCAGCCGTGCTCGCCGACCGTCGCGGCGACCCAGCTCATGTACGCCGCGTGCTCTGGATCCTGGCCAGAGCAGTCCGCCTCCGCCGCGTGGCCGGGGCACTCGGGACGGCTGCGACGGCCGGAGCGGCGCTTGGGGAGGTTCATGGCTTTACGCTACGCCGGGGGTCTGACATTCCAGGTGGCCGCGACAATCCGCTCCTGCGCGCGATCCGCGGCCGGGGCGGTCGTCAGGCTCGGGGACGGCGTGACCGGGTCGGCCAGATAGCGACCGCGAGGGTGACGAGCGCCGGGGCGACCAGGGCCCAGCCGCAGTAGCCGAGCATGAGCGCGACGATCGCCGCGGCCGGCGCCGCCGCCAGCCGGGCCGGGCCGCGCAGCACGCGGACGGCCGAGGTCATGCAGCCGAGGTAGACCACGAGGAACAGGGTCGTCGGCAGCGCGACGAGCGCCGCCGGGCTGGCCAGGCCGAGCCCGTACAGCGCGATCACCGTGAGGCCGGACACTGCCACCGCCGCGAGGAACCGGGGCGAGGGCCGTGCCGGGCCGGCACCGGGGCCGGCGGGACCCCGCCTGGTCAGCTCGCGGGTCATCTCGGCGGCGCCGCTGACGTACGCGTTGACCGCCCCGAGCGTCAGCACGACGGCCGCGACGGCGGCGGCCGCCGTGCCCGCCGTCCCCGCCGCGTCCCGCAACAGGGCGGCGAGCGGCGCCTCGGTCGCCCCTCCTGCTCTGCCCGTCCCTCCTACCCCGCCCGCCCCGAGCACGCCGATCGTGGCGACCGCGAGTCCCAGGTAGAGCACGCTGGTGACGGCGAGCGCGATGCCGATGACGCGCGGCAGCTGCCGCGCCGGGTCGGCGAACCGGGTGGTTAGCGGCGCGGCCGCCTCCCAGCCGACGAAGGAGAGCATCAGCACCGAGGCGGCGTGCCCGACGGCCGGCCAGCCGTGCGGGGCGAACGGCGTCCAGTTGGCCGCGCGCGCCTGGCCGGCGGACCCGGCGACGGCCACGATGACGACGACGATCAGCAGCGCCACGAGGAGCAGCTGGGCGGTCGCCGAGGTGCGCAGGCCGCCGGCGGCGAGCGCGAGCACCGCGCCGAGCAGCAGCGCGGCGATCAGCGCCCTGGAGAGCGGGCCGCCGCCGGTGAGCTCGGTCACGTACCCGGCGCCGATCAGGCAGACGACCGGCGCGCCGGCCACCACCCCGGCGAGGAACGACCAGCCGGCTAGTCCGCTGGCCCGCGCGCCGAGCCCGGCGCGGACGTACCCGATGACCCCGCCCGCCGACGGGAAGCCGCGCCCGAGCGCGCCGAAGACGACCGCGAACAGGCCGGACAGGACGAGCAGCCCGGCCCAGGCAAGCACGGACGCCGGTCCCGCCGCGGCGGCGGCGAGGCCGGGAAGCAGGAGCAGGCCGGGGCCGAGCAGCGCGCCGATGTAGAGCGCGGCGCCGCGAGTCGTCGTCAGCCCTGCCGTCGCCGGCGTCGCACCCGGCGGCACTGCCGTGCCGTCGCCGGCGCCGCGGCGCAGGCCGCGCGCGGTTCCGCCGTGGCGAGTGAAGCGGGACGCGTTACCGGCGGTGAAGCGGGCCGGCGCCAGGGTTTCCGTCATGCTCCGATACTGCGTCGCAGCGGGCCGCACGCGATGGCAAATATTGCTCCGCTATCCGAACCGAACGGCATGAAATTGCGTCATATGGCGATTTAGTCTAAGAACATGCCTGACCATGTTCCAGACAGAGTGGATCGTGCCATCGTGACCCGCCTGCAGCGAGACGGCAGGATCGCGAACGTGGACCTCGCCGACGCGGTCGGCCTTTCGCCGTCCGCCTGCCTGCGCCGGGTCAAGGCCCTGGAAGCCGACGGGATCATCGCCGGCTACCGCGCCGAGGTCAGCCGGGCGCGCGCGGGCCTCGGCCTGACCGTGTTCATCGGGCTCAAGGTCGACGGGCACTCCCGCGCGACGTCATCGGTGATCGAGGAGGCCCTGCTCGCCATCCCCGCCGTCGTTGCCTGCTACCTGGTCTCCGGCTCAGATGACTTCCTCATCGAGGCGGCGGTGCCGGACCTGGCCGGCTACGAGCTGCTGCTGCTCGACCAGGTCCTCGCCATCCCCGGGGTGACCGAGGCGCGGTCCACGTTCGCGATCAGGACCGTGCTCAGCCGAGGTCCGCTCCCGCTTGGGCACTGGCGATAGCGGGGGAGAGCTCGCCGTTGAGGACGAACCCGTCCGTGACGTCGCCGTGCGCCACGTCGCCGCTGCGGATCGTCCGGATGTCGCGCGGTATCAAGGTGAGCGCCGAGGACACCACGATCACCCCGGCGGCCGCGAACTGAGTGGCCGACACGCCGATCCCCGCGGCGAGCGGCCCGGCGGCGAGCGCGCCGAGTGGCATCGCGGCCAGCGAGCCCATCGCATCGTACGACGACACTCGGGCCAGCTTGTCCGACGGGATGCGGGTGGCCATCTGAACGGTCCACTGCACCATCATCACCTCGCACAGCAGCCCGACGGTGAACGCGGACAGGCAGATGACCGCCAGCGGCAGCACGAGCGCCAGGGCGAGCGGCGAGATCGCGATCGACCCGCCAGTCAGCACCACGAACAGCATCGGCCGCCGCGGAATGTACCGCAGCGACACCAGGCCGCCGACGACCAGCCCGAGCGCGTCGGACGCGGAGATCGCGCCCCACGCGGCGGGGCCGCCCAGGTGCGCCCGGGCCACCACCGGCCCGAGCACAAGGAACGCGCCGTTGAACGCCATCATCACCAGGCAGAACTGGATCACCGTCGCCCACAGCCAGGTGTGCTGCCGGAACTCGGTCCACCCTTCGCGCAGCTCCGTCAGCAGGCTGGGGGCGGCGCCGGCGGGCCGGCGGGCAGCGCCGCGGCCGCCCTTGACGGCGAGCATCAGCGGCACCGTGCCCGTCATGCCGATCGCGCACAGCGTCAGCGCCAGACCGGGGCCGGCCACCGCGACCACCACGCCGGCCGCGGCGGCGCCGGTCATCTGGCCGATGTTCATCATCAGCCGGCTGATCGAGCTGGCCTCCTGGAGCAGCGCCTCCGGTACCAGCTGGGGGAGCAGCGCCTGCGACGCCGGGTAGAACAAGGCGCCGCCGATGCCGGTGACCGCCTCGAGGCTCACCATCGCCCACAGCGGCGGGTGCCCCAAGGTGAGCATGAGCAGCCCGAAGACACCCTCGCCGACCACCACGGCGATGTTGGCGGCGATGATCACCAGCTGCGGCCGGAGCCGGTCCGCGAAGACCCCGCCAAGCAGCGAGAACACCAGCATCGGCGCGGCCTGCGCGGCAAGCACGTAGGACAGGTCGGCCGTCGACCCCGTGACCTTGAGCACCGCGAATGAGACCCCGACCATCGAGAAACCGACGGAGAACGGCGCGAGTGCCCGGTCGGCCAGCAGGAGGCGGAAATCACGGATGGCGAGCACTCGATACCGGCGGCCAAGCGCGCGCCAAAACATGACAGGGTCCGTTCTTAGGTCGACAGAGATCGAATCAACCTAAGCCTCAGCGCCCCGGCCGGGCAACTTATTTCTGCCGGGGCACGGCGCGGCTAGAGAATCTGCGGCGCCGGGCCGCGCCCGACGGGAAACGGACCCGGCCGGTCAGCGCCGCTGCGAGTGGGCGACGTTGATGACCGCGATCATCAGCCAGATCAGCAAGACCATGAGGACGTCGGGAACGCCGCCTGGGTGGTGAGCCACCACGACGCTGGTGGCCCCGACGCCGAGTCCCATGGAACCGAGGCCGAGAACCACCCCGCTGAACCCGCTGCCCCGGGAGGGCGCCTGGGCGGGCGGCGGCACGGCTGCGGGACGGGCGGGCGCGACGGGTCCCTGGTACGCGGGGGCACCCTGGTACCCGAGGGGCTGCCCGTTGTACTGGCCCGGCCGCCCGGGGCTGGACTGCCCGCCCAGCCGCGCCTCGATGCGCTTGTCGATCTCGTCGCCGATCCGCTCGACCAGGCCCTCGGCGACGGCCGCGTCGTACCGTGGCCCCAGTTCGGCGTGGGCGGCCACGGACGCAGAGATCTCATCCCGCTCGTTGACGTTCACGCGAACACGTTATGTCGCAAACGGCTCGTCGGGCAAGCAGGAGAACAGGATCGTTTGAGCGGGGGTATGCCCCCCGCTCAGCCGGGGGATGGCCCCCGGTGGCACCGCGCGCGAGAGGTGCCACAGCATCGCTCCCGCCTCCCCGCAGGCCACCCCGCGCTCACGGTGTCACGACGGCGGCCCGGGTAAGCCGCCTCCGTTCGGTATGCCCCGTACTTTCCGGCTTTCCTGCGGACCGGCCGGAGACGAGCCAGTCGAAAAGGCTGCGGAACTGGCAGACTGGGACGATGACCATGACCGATCCAGTCACCGCCGCCGAGGCGGCGGGGCTGGTCGCAGGCGAGCCGTGCGTACTGCTTAAGCAGGGCGAGATCTTTCTTAAGGGACGCAACCGGCAGCAGTTCGAGCGCATGCTGCAGGCGAACCTGCGCGCGGCGGTGCGCGGCACCGGGGTGCGCGCCGAACTCGCGCTGCGCGAAGGGGTGCTGGTGCTGCGGGTGGCGCGCGACGGCCTGACCCAGGAGCAGCACGCGGCGGCGGTGGACCGGGTGGCCTCGCGGTCCGTCGACGTGCCGGGGATCGTCCGGGTCTGCCGTGCGCTGCGCGTGGACAAGACGCCCGAGGCCGCGGTCGCGGCCGCGGTCGCGCTGACCGGGGCGGACAGCGGCACGTTCGCCGTCCGGTCGCGGCGCCGCGACAAGCGGTTCCCGGTTACCTCCGAGCAACTGAACGCGCTGATCGGTGCGGAGGTCAAGGCCGCGCACGGGCTGCCGGTATCGCTCAAGCACCCGGACACGGAGATCTTCGTCGAGGTCGACACGCAGGAGGTGTTCGTTTTCACCAGCGGGCAGCCAGGGCAGGGCGGGCTGCCGGTCGGGATGAGCGGGCGCGCGGTCGCGCTGATGTCCGGCGGCATCGACTCGCCGGTCGCCGCGTACCGGATGATGAAGCGCGGGCTGCGCTGCACCTTCCTGCACTTCTCCGGCATGCCGCTGACCGGGCCGGAGTCGGTGTACAAGGCCTACGCGCTGGTCCGCGGGCTCGACCGGTTCCAGGGCGCGTCCCGGCTTTACGTTGTGCCGTTCGGCAAGGCGCAGCAGTCGCTGGCCAGCTCGGGAGCGGGGCGGCTCCAGGTGATGGCGCAGCGCCGGCTGATGCTCAAGACCGCCGAGGCACTCGCCGTCCGGATGCACGCGACCGCGCTGGTCACCGGCGACTCGCTGGGCCAGGTATCCAGCCAGACGCTGCCGAACATCACGGCGCTCGACGATGCCGTCCGGCTGCCGATCCTGCGTCCGCTGCTCGGCTGGGACAAGACCGAGATCATGGCGGAGGCGCGCAGGCTCGGCACGCTCGCCATCTCCGAGCTGCCTGACCAGGACTGCTGCACGCTGCTCACCCCGCGCAAGGCGGAGACCAGGGCGAAGATCGAGGACCTGCGCAAGATCGAGGACCGGCTCGACGCGGACGAGCTCGCCGAGCAGCTCGCGGAGCACGCCCAGGAGTACCGCCCGGCGGCTGAAGCCGCGATGGCAGAAACCGCCGTCTTATCGCGCCTTCTGGGCCCTCACGGGTGGTGGTGCTTCGCGGGCGGCGCCGGGGTCAGCGTCCGGCCCACCAGGGGCGACAGGTGCTGCGCGATCGAGGCGAGCTCTCGCAGGTCCGACTCGATGAGCGCCTGCGGGCCGTCGCAGAGGGCGGTCTCCGGGTGCGGGTGGACGTCGACGATGATGCCGTCGGCGCCGACCGCGATCGCCGCCCGGGACAGCGGCAGCACCAGGTCGCGCCGCCCGCCGGAGTGCGAGGGGTCGACGATCACCGGCAGGTGGGACAGCCGCTGCGCCACCGGCACCGCCGATATGTCCAGGGTGTTGCGCGTCGCCGTCTCGAAGGTGCGGATGCCGCGCTCGCACAGCACGATGTCCAGGTTGCCGCGCTGCGCGATGTACTCCGCGGCCATCAGCCACTCCTCGATGGTGGCGGACATGCCGCGCTTGAGCATGACCGGCTTGCCCGCGGCGCCGACCGCCTGCAGCAGGGGGAAGTTCTGCATGTTGCGGGTGCCGACCTGGAGCATGTCGGCGTACTTGCTGACGAGCTCCACGTCGCGCTGGTCGATCACCTCGGTCACGATGGGCAGGCCGGTTTCCTCGCGGACTTCCGCGAGGATCTTGAGCCCTACCTCGCCCAGGCCCTGGAAGGCGTAGGGGGAGGAACGAGGCTTGAACGCCCCGCCGCGCAGCAGCGACGCGCCGGCCGCCCGCGCCATCCGGGCGGACGCCAGGGTCTGCTCGGGCGTCTCCACCGCGCACGGGCCGGCGATAACGGTCAGCGTGTCCGGGCCGATCGGCACCCCGGCCACCCGGATGACGGAGCGCTCCCGCCGGTGCTCCCGGCTGACCAGCTTGTACGGGACGGAGATCCGCACCAGGTCGGCGACTCCCGGCAGCCCGGTCAGGTTCAGCGTGGCCGCGAACCGTTCGATGTCGCCGCTCAGCCCGATGATCGTGCGCGACTCGCCGCGGCTGACGAATGCCTCACCGCCCGCGTCGCGTACCACGCTCACCACATGATCCACATCGGACGCTGAAGCGTCCGCAGCCATTACCACAACCATCTGCCAGCCCTCCACCCGAATGACCGCCCGGCCGCTACCCGTCCGCCCGGCAAGCGCCGCTACCGAAGTCCTCTCAGGGTAGCGATATCGCGCGCGTGCCCTGCCTTCCCGCCAGGTGTCTCGACGACGAACGGGACATCGGGCAGGGCCGCGAGCAGCTCGCGGAACGGCCCGGTGCCGATCTGGCCCGCGCCGATTGCCTCGTGCCGGTCGCGCTTGGACCCGCAGCCGAGCAGCGAGTCGTTGGCGTGCACCAGCCGCACCGGGGGCCGCGCGCGGCCGGAGGTCCCGGCCGCGGTTTCTGTCGCCGGGCCGGCCGCGCTGGCGAGCTCGTCGAGCATGGCGGCCACCCCGCCGGGGGCGGTCAGGTCGTGCCCGGCCGCGAACAGGTGGCAGGTGTCCAGGCAAAGGCCCGCCTTGGGGTGATGCTGCACCGCGGCCAGGTAGGTAGCCGCGTCGCCGGTCCTCGCGCAGAGCATCTGCCCCTGGCCGGCCATCGGCTCGAAGAGCAGGTCGGGGTCGTCCTCGCCGAGCTTGTCGAGCAGCGGAAGGGTGAGCTCGCCGATCTGCCGCAGCGCCTGCTCCCTGGCCAGCTCCCCGGTCCAGCCCACCGCGGAGCCGGCGTGCACGACCACGCCCCGCGCCCCGATCTCTGCGCCCCGGCGCAGCGCGTACGCGGTCGCCTCGGCCGACTTCCCGGCCACCTCGGGGTTGCCCGAGCCCAGGTTGACCAGGTACGTCGCGTGCACGAAGACCGGCATCCCCGACTCGCGCAGCCGAGCGTCCTCGGCGGCGTCACCCGGGCCCGCCGCCCAGCCGCGCGGGCTGGACACGAACACCTGGATGACCTGGGCGCCCACCTCCGCCGCGTAGCCGAGCCCGCCCGTCGCCAGCCCGCCGGTGACGGTGGCGTGGGATCCGATCAACGGCATCAGAAGGGATTGTCCGAGCCGCACATCAGGGTGATGGGCGTGCTCGTCGGCGCCTGCCCGGAGGGGCTCGTGCCCGTCGCCTGGTTCCTGTGGAAGAACCCCTGCTGCACCGTGACGTTGGTGAACCCGGCGTTCGCCAGGTCCTGCTGCGCCTGCCCGCAGTTCTCGCCCTGCACGCTAGGTATGGCCACCCCGGGCGGTCCCGCAGACACCGACACGGTGATGGCCTGCCCCGGCCGTACCGGCGTGCCCTGCGCGGGCGACTGGGCGACGATGGTGCCCTGCTGCTCGCTGCTCTGCACGGTCGTCTGCTGCAGGTTGAGCTGGTTCGAGCTCGCCCACTGCTGTATCGCGTTGATGTCCTGGCCGACCAGGTTGGGCAGCGCGAGCCCGGCGACCACCTCGACGGCCACCGGCTTGTTCTGCGGCCAGGAGGTGCCGGCCGGCGGGTCGGTGCCCGCGAACTGGCCGATGACCGGGTTGCTCTGCACGCCGACCGGCTTGGTGGCCGAGGCCACGGTCAGCCCGGCCGCTCGCAGCGCCGCCTCGGCCTGCGCCACCGAGTCGCCCGCCGGGATCGACGGCACGCTGATCATCCGCGGTCCCAGCGAGATGGTCAGCACGATCGTCGCGCCGGGCAGCGCCCGGCCCGACGGCGAGGTGCTGATCACGTCGTTCTTGGGCACGTTGTCGTCGACCACCGACGGCCCGGTGCGCACATGGAAGCCCGCCTGCTGCAGTGCCTGCGTGGCGGCCGTCGCCGTCATCTTGGACACCGCGGGCACGTGCGCGTACCGGCCGGAGGTCAGCCACCAGCCGCCGCCGCACAGCCCGACCACGGCGAGCAGTGCCGCCATCAGGTACACCAGCCGCCTGCTGAACAGCCACCGCTGCAGAAACGGCTCCTCGTCGCCGTGGCGCGCCCGCCCGTTACGGTAGCCGCCGACGTCGTCGGCGGGCAGGGCGGCGTCATACCGCCCGCCGGGGCCGTAACCAGTGCCGTACCCCGCGCCGTCGTAGCCGGCGTAGCCGGGGCCTACGACCATGGTGTGCGAGCCGGCGGCCGAGTCGCCCAGGTGGGCCGCGCCGGCCCCGGCGTAGGGGCTTGGCTCGCCGTACGGGGACGTGATGGCCGCCGCCGACGGTGCCCATGACCCGGCGACCTGCTCGGCCGGGTCGGCGATGCCGCGCAGCGCCCTGGCCACCCGCAGGAACACGCTGGCGTCAGGTGGGCGCAACTGCGGGTCCCTGCTCGTCGCCGACCCGACAAGCTGGTCGAGTCCCGGCGGGATTCCGCCGGCGAGCGTGCTCGCCGCGGGCACGTCGCTGTTCACGTGCGCGTACGCCACCGCGAGCGGCGACTCGCCGGAGAACGGGACCCGCCCGGTGAGCATCTCGAACATCATGATGCCGGCGGAGTACACGTCGGTCCGCGCGTCGCTCGGGGCCCCGGTGACCTGCTCGGGCGCGATGTAGGAGACGGAGCCGATGATCATGCCGGCCCGCGTGTTCCCGACGGCCGCGCTGGCCCGCGCCAGGCCGAAGTCCACGACCTTGACCCGGCCGTCGGCCGTGATCAGGACGTTCTCCGGTTTCACGTCCCGGTGCACGATCCCGGCCCGGTGCGCCGCGGCGAGCCCGGCGAGTACCGGGTCCATGACTTGAAGCGCCTCCTGCCAAGGCAGCCAGCCTCGCTCACGCAGCAGCGCGCGCAGCGTGCGCCCGGGCACATACTCCATGACCAGGTACAGGTGCTCCCCGTCCGCGCCCTGGTCGTACACGCCGACGATGTTCGGGTGGGACAGCTTGGCCACGGACTTGGCCTCGCCGATGAACCGGCCCACGAAATCAGCGTCACGCACCAGGTCGGCGTGCATGACTTTAAGCGCCACCTCACGGTCGAGCCGGGTATCGGTGGCGAGATAAACGGTGGCCATGCCGCCGTGCGCGATGCGGGCCCGGACGTGGTAACGTCCGTCCAGCATCCGCCCGGTGAGCATGTCCGCGGGGGCAGGATCCATCACGGCGATTTTACGGGGCCTATCGGCGACTTTGGCCGGTGTTAATCACTTTGTCAGTACTGCCTGTCGTGAGCACTGGCCGCGGGGACGCCCCGCCGCGCCCCTGATCATGGCAGGGTTTGGCCCGCTCCGCAGGTATCTCGGTAAAAGCTGGGCCCGGCCGGGCCTTCCGGCCGTGCCCTGGTGCGGCGCCGAGTTCCCGGCATCGGAAAGCGTGCGGCGGGGCATCTCTTACCTGGCTATATCTGCAAGCGTCGACTTGCACCGATGTGGGGCTCATGGGAGACTCGGCCGCGCAGTTGCCGGGGCGAGGGAGGCTGTCATGGAAGACCGTATCGAGCAGCGGATCACCATCCGCGCGGCGCAGGACAAAGTGTGGCAGATGGTCACGCGGCCCGGCTGGTGGTTGCCAGGAAGCAACGCCGACCCGGCCCGGGGTCCCGGGCGGGTGTCGGTCGCCTACGGCGGAGACAACCGGCCGTACGTGATCGACGTCGTCCGCCTCGAGCCGCACGGCTACGCCTCCTTCCGCTGGGCCAGCGCCTTCGGCGGTGCGGAGCCCGCGCCGGGCCGGGCCACCCTGGTGGAGTTCTATCTGCGGCCGGTCGGCGACGAGACGGGCGTGACGGTGGTGGAGAGCGGCTTCGCGTCGCTGGACCTGCCGGATGCGCTGCGCGAGGGCGAGTTGAAGGGCAACCTCGGCGGCTGGCAGTACGAGCTCGCCGGACTGCGCGCCCGCGCCGAGCGGTGAGCTCCGCCGAGCGGTGCGCTCCCGGGGCGCGCCCGGTGGATGCCCCTGGCCGGCCTGCGGGCGCCGGGACGGTTACGGCGGAAGGTGTCGCCGGCCCGGACCGGGTGCTCGCGGCGCTCGCTGACCCGCGGCGCCGCGAGCTGCTTGAGTTGCTCGCCCGCGCGCCGGGCGCGACCGCGGGTAGCCTGGCGGCCGTGCTGCCCGTGTCGCGCCAAGCGGTCACGCAGCACCTCGCGGTCCTCGAGGAGGCCCGCCTCGTCAGCCGCAGGAGGGCGGGGCGTCAGGTGCTGTTCACCGTGCGGACAGACGGCCTGACGGCCGCCGCCGGCTGGCTGACCAGCCGCGCCGCCGCCTGGGGTAGGCCAGATGATTCCGCTGACCAGGGGGAAGATCCACTATTGTGATGGAATGTCGGGTGTTTGGGACTGGCGCGGACGTGGGACATTGGACTCGTGACACAGATAAACCCCGTGGCTGACGATCTTGTCGTCGAATGGCTGTCACTCCCCGAGGTAGCCGCCCAGCTTAGTCTCCCCATCAGCCGGGTGAAGCAACTCCTCCGTGACCGCAAGCTCATCGCCGTTACCCGGCCGGGCGGTGAGCGCGCGATCCCCGCCGCCTTCATCGACGGCGCGCAGATCGTCAAGGGCCTGCCAGGAACGCTCACCGTGCTGTTCGACTGCGGGTTCGACGACGTCGAAGCTCTCCGGTGGCTGTTCACGGCGGACGACACGCTCCCCGGCACCCCGATCGCGGCCCTCTACGCCCGCCGTGGCACCGAGGTCAACCGCCGCGCTCAGGCCCTGGCCTTCTAGGCAGCTGCCACGCCGGCAGCGCGGCGGCCCCGCCGTCCGCGCTACCGGCGTGCCCGCACCGCTCCGCCCGGCGCCGGCGCGCGCATGCCCCTGGCGTGGCTTGTTACCGCCGTGACCGGCTTCTGGCGTGCCCGGCGCCGGCCTGCCCGGTGGTTCTGGCATGTTCGGGTGGTTGAGAACTTGTGGCGGCATCACAGAAACTTGACCTCTGGGTTATGCTGAGGCACATGCCGCCAAGACCGCGACAACGACTGACGTCGCATGCGCCCCAGGAAGCACAGCGCCGTGTCGGGATGCCCAGACCGCGGATCACCGACGCGCTGAAGACCGGCCGGTCGTTCTCGTTCGAGTTCTTCGCGCCGAAGACCGACCAGGGGGGGCGGCAGTTCTGGGACACCATGCGCAGGCTCGAGCCGCTCAAGCCGACGTTCGTCTCCGTGACGTACGGAGCGGGCGGGTCCACGCGCGAGGGTACCGTCCAGGTGGCCGGCGCGATCGCCGAGCAGACCCGGCTGAACCCGATGGCCCACCTCACCGCGGTGAACCACTCGGTCGCGGAGCTGCGCAACGTCATCGGCTGGTTCGCCAGCGTCGGTGTCCGCAACGTGCTGGCACTGCGCGGCGACCCGCCAGGCGACCCGAACGCGCCCTGGGTACCCCATCCAGAAGGCTTCGCCCACGCGCGGCAGCTCGTCGAGCTGCTGAAGTCCTCCGGCGACTTCTGCGTCGGCGTGGCCGCGTTTCCCGAGCGGCACCCGCGCTCGCCCGACGAGGAGACCGACACCCGGCACTTCGTGGAGAAGTGCCGCGCGGGCGCGGACTTCGCCATCACCCAGATGTTCTTCGACGCCGAGGACTACCTCAGGCTCAGGGACCGGGTGGCGGCCCGCGGCTGCCACGTGCCGATCATCCCGGGGATCATGCCGGTGACCAGCCTGCGCGTGCTCGAGCGGCAAATCGAGCTCGGCGGCTGCAAGGTTCCCGTCGACCTGCTCGACCAGTTGCGCGCGGCGGACGCGCGCGGTGACGCGGCGACGGTCAGGAGCATCGGCGTCGACTACGCGGCCAGGCTGTCGGCCCGGCTGCTCGACGAGCAGGTGCCCGGCCTGCACTTCATCACGCTCAACGCGTCGCGCGCGACGATGGAGATCTACCAGGCGCTCGGCCTCGGCGACCGGGGCAGTGCCGTGTCGGCGGCCAGGGGGAGTGTCGCGCCCATCACCGCGTAGGGCGGCTCGGCCCCGGAGAACCGGAAGTCGGTCAGCAGGTCGGTGAACCCCACGGCCCGGTACAGCCGCCGTGCCCGGGTCGGCGCGTCGGCGGTGGAGAGCACCGCGGTCCGCTCCGGACGGCCGCCGGCCACCGTGAGCAGCAGCGAGCGCCCGATCCCGTTGCCCTGCCAGCGCGGCAGGACGTGCAGCTCGGCCACCTCGAAGGAGTCGTCAAGCCATCCGCCCGGCATGGCGCTCTCGGCGGCCAGGACGACCGCGCTAGTGCGCGTGGCGAGGGCAGCGGCGACCATGTCGTGCCACCACTGCCCGGTCTCGCCGTGGAACCCGTAGGTGAACCCTGCGAGCTGGCCGTCGGCCTCGGCGACGAGCCCGCGGAACCCCGGGCTCGCGGCGTGGCGCTCCATGATGGCTTCCCGCCCCGACAGCGTCCGGTCCGGTGGGCTCATCGCGGCCGCGTACACGGCGACAAGTGCGCGGATCGAGGACCGAAACTCGCCGGGCCCAAGCTCACGGTAGGCGATCCTCACGAATAGACCCTCACCAGCCACAGACTAGAACACCGGGCAAGCTCGCCGGGTGCCGGGCGCGAAGCCGCGCGTCACGCCCGGCGCGCGAGCGATCCCCCACCGGGCGGTGCGTGACCCTGGAATGTCAGACCCTCTCGGTAACTTCGAACTCGTCAGCAAATGGACTGGACTTTCGCGCGAACCTGTGTTCGAATGAGACTGTGTTCGAATAACAGGGTTTGACTCCCGGTCGCCGCGACCCCCGGCGACCGGTGCCGGCCGGGCGGGGCGCGGGGAAGCGCTTCGCCCGGCCGGCGGATCACCGATCGCGCGGCCGGCCAGCCAGCCTGGCTGACGCGGACTTCGGCGCATCTCCTGGAGGAGTGATGAGCATGATCAGCTCGCTGGCGGCGGCGGGAGCGCCTACCCGCAACGCAATGCCCCTGCCGAGCCGGGTGCCCGCGGCGGCGCTGACCCTGCTGCGCACGGCGCGCCTCGGGCTGTCGGAGGCGGAGGCGGAGACGGACGCGGGGACGCGCTACATCGGCGCGCACCTGGCCGCGCTGCGCGCGGCGGCGGCGATCGTGGCGGCACGAGGCGAGCCGGGAACCGGGGCGCGGCGTCGCCGGCCCAGGTCGGTCTGGGAACTGCTGCCGCAGGTCGAGCCGGCCCTGGCGGAATGGGCGGCGTTCTTCGCGGCGAGCGCGGCCAAGCGGGCCGCGGCGGAGGCGGGCCTGCCGCGGGCGGCGAGCGCGCGGGAGGCGGACGACCTGCTGCGCGATGCGGCCACGTTCCTGAGCGTTGCCGAGCGGGCGCTGGGCCTTGACAGTGAGCCGATGCTGCCGCTGTCGTTGCGGCACGCGAGCTGAGGAGCCCGCTGACGGGCTTTGCCTGCCGCCCCGCCGCCGAGCCGGAAGGACGGGCGCGGCTAGGACGGAGGAGGAGTAACGGGGCGGGCGGCCCCTGGACGGGGCAGGGCCTCCGGCCCGATCAGGCGGTGCGGTGGCCTGTGCCGCCCACCCGGCAATCGCCGGGTTACACCGGGTGGACGGCAGGAGTGCTCAGCCCTCGCTGAACGCGCCGCGGCTGGCCCGCCTAACGGCGAGCGGCGGTGCCTAGCGTCAGAAGGACTCGATTGAGTTGCTCCGCGCGTCCGCGTCAAGCACACCCCAGCTGATGAGCTCCTCGGTGAGGTCAGCCGGCGACTTGTCGTAGATGACCGCGAGCGAGCGCAGGTCCTCGTGCCGCACGGACAGGACCCGGCCGTTGTAGTCGCCGCGCTGGGCCTGGATGGTGGCCACGTAGCGGGCGAGGGGGCCCACCTTCTCCTTCGGGAGCTGGTTCATCCGCTCAAGGTCGATCACGAGCTTGGGCGCGGTCGCGATCGGGGTCGGCGCCGCGTCGCCGGGCAGCAGCTCGGAGACGGGAACGCCATAGAACTCAGCCAGCTCGGCGAGCTTCTGAACGGTGACCGACCGGTCGCCGCGCTCGTACGAGCCGACCACCACGGCCTTCCACCGGCCACGGGACTTCTCCTCGACCCCGTGCAGGGACAGCCCCTGCTGGGTGCGGATGGCGCGCAGTCGCGCGCCCAGGGTCTTGGCGTACTCAGATGGCATTTTTCCTCGTTTTCCCGGCCAGTCGTCGCTTACGGTAACGGTTACGCACAGTGACGGTAGGCGGCAAGAGCGACAAGGTCAAGCCGAATGGCAAAAACTGGTTGAACTCGTCCAGTAACCGGCATTGCCCTTCCCTGCCGATATCTACCCTCCGTCAGAACGCGACAACCTCCGCTGTAACCGGCTTTCCCGTGCACAGAGGGGTCAAAGCGGGGCTGGCTCGCGCTCTCGGAACGTTATGGCGGTCTATGTCCAATGTGACACAAATCACATCTCTCGGGGTGGCTGGATGAGGCCGTCTGGCGGTCGTGCGAGGCCGTCGCCGGGCCGGGTTGTCGTAACGGCGGGCGGGAAAGTTACGCAGGGGGATGTAAGGCGTGTCGGGGTCCTACTAGTCTAGTGACTTTCCGTGTTGCTTGTGTTGCCATCAGTCGCGAAACGGCCGTGTCGCGGCCCCTGCAGAGCCGCCGCGGCCCGTAGCGCTGCGCCACCGCCGGCGGGGTGCCGGCCGCCTCGCCGGCCGGGGCCGAGCGCCGTGCGGCGGCGCCAGGAAGCGCGCGCCGCGCGGGGAAGCCGCGCGGCGGGCAGACCAGGACACAACCTGCGTTAACGCGCCTGATACCGTTGGCACACGAAGGCATCCTTTAAGGACCGTCCAGTGAGACGGGGAAGGAGGTCGTGACTGGTGTGCGCGATGCGACCTGAGCCAGTTCACGAGCCGGGCCCAGGTGGCCCAGGCGATCCCGGCAATCTTGCCGGCCAATCTCGCCCTCGCCCAGACGGCCAGGGCGGGGCCGTCCCGGCCGGGCCAGGGCCGCAGGGCTGGAAAGCGGTACTCACCCCCGAGGAGATCCGGCGCGCGCTGACCCGCATCGCGCACGAGATCCTGGAGCGGACGCACGGCGGCGACCAGGTTGTCCTGCTCGGCATTCCCACCCGCGGCGTCTTCCTGGCCCGCCGCCTGGCCGCGCGGATCGGGGAGTTCGAAGGCTCTCCCGCCCCCGTCGGCTCGCTCGACGTCACCCTGCACCGCGACGACCTGCGGCTGCGGCCGGCCCGCGCGCTGCAGCGCACCGAGGTGCCGACCGACGGGATAGACGGCAAGACCGTGGTCCTCGTCGACGACGTGCTGTTCTCCGGGCGGACGATCCGCGCCGCGCTCGACGCGCTTAACGACCTCGGCAGGCCGCGCGCGGTTCAGCTCGCGGTACTCGTCGACCGCGGCCACCGGGAGTTGCCCATCAGGGCCGACTACGTGGGCAAGAACCTGCCCACCGCGCACCGTGAGAAGGTGCGCGTCCAGCTCGCGGAGTTCGACGGGGCGGACTCGGTACTACTTGGAGAGGTGGACCGGTGAAGCGACACCTCATCTCGGCGGGCGACCTGAGCCGTGACGACGCGGTGCTGATCCTGGACACCGCGCAGGAACTGGAGAGCGTCGGCGGCCGGGCGATCAGGAAGCTGCCCACGCTGCGCGGCCGTACCGTGGTCAACCTCTTCTACGAGGACTCCACGAGGACGAGGACCTCCTTCGAGGCGGCGGCCAAGCGGCTGTCCGCCGACGTGATCAACTTCTCCGCCAAGGGGTCGAGCGTCGCCAAGGGCGAGTCGCTCAAGGACACCGCGCTGACCCTGGAGGCGATGGGCGCGGACGCCGTGGTGATCAGGCATCCCGCCTCGGGGGCGCCGCACCGCCTGACCAACTGGGTGAGCGGCCGCGTGGTCAACGCGGGCGACGGGACGCACGAGCACCCTACCCAGGCGCTCCTCGACGCCTTCACCATCAGGCAGCGCCTCGGCGGCGCCGCGCACATGGGCACCGTGCCCGTGGGCGCGGGGGGCGGCGGCGGGGGCGGCGCGGGCGGGGCGGACCGGCGCGGCCAGGGGCTCGACGGCCTGCGGGTGACGATCGTCGGTGACGTGCTGCACTCCCGGGTGGCCCGGTCCAACGTGCTGCTGCTGTCCACGCTCGGCGCGCACGTGACGCTGGTCGCCCCGCCCACGCTGATGCCGCACGCGGTGGAGGCCTGGCCGTGCCGGTCCGGCTACGACCTCGACACCGAGCTGCGCAAGAGCGACGTGGTGATGATGCTGCGCGTGCAGCAGGAGCGGATGAACGCGGCCTTCTTCCCGACCATCCGCGAGTACCGCCGCCGCTACGGCCTTGACGCCGGCCGGATGGCCCTGCTCCCTGAGCACGCCATCGTCATGCACCCGGGCCCGATGAACCGCGGCGTCGAGATCGCCGCCGAGGTGGCGGACTCCGCCCGCTCCACGATCGTGCAGCAGGTCGCCAACGGCGTGACCGTCCGCATGGCGGTGCTGTACCTGATGCTCGGCGGCGCGACGGAGGAGACGGCATGACAAGCGGCATGTCCACGAGCGGGCAGTGGCTGATCAAGGGCGCCGCGGTCACCGGCGGCGAGCCCGCCGACATCCACGTCAAAGACGGCGTCATCGCCGCGATCGGCCAAGGGCTTGACGCACCCGGCGCGGCCGTCCTCGACTCCGGCGGCCTCGTCGCCCTGCCCGGCCTCGTCGACCTGCACACGCACCTGCGCGAGCCGGGCCGGGAGGACGCCGAGACGGTCGAGACCGGCACGCGGGCCGCCGCGCTCGGCGGGTACACCGCGGTGCACGCGATGGCCAACACCGAGCCCGTCGCCGACACCGCCGGCGTGGTCGAGCAGGTCTGGCGGCTCGGCGAGCAGGCCGGGTACGTGGACGTCCGCCCGGTGGGCGCGGTCACCGTCGGCCTGCACGGCAAGCAGCTCGCCGAGCTCGGCGCGATGGCCGACTCCGCCGCGCGGGTCCGGGTCTTCTCCGACGACGGCTTCTGCGTCGCCGACCCGCTGCTCATGCGCCGGGCCCTGGAGTACGTCAAGGCGTTCGACGGGGTGATCGCGCAGCACGCCCAGGAGCCAAGGCTGACCGAGGGCGCGCAGCTGAACGAGGGCGAGGTCGCTTCACGGCTCGGCCTGGCCGGCTGGCCCGCCGCGGCGGAGGAGGCGATCATCGCGCGCGACGTGCTGCTCGCCGCGCACGTCGACGCCGCACTGCACGTCTGCCACGTGTCCACCGCCGGGAGCGTGGAGATCATCCGCTGGGCCAAGTCCAAGGGCTGGCGGGTCACCGCCGAGGTCACACCGCACCACCTGCTGCTCACCGACGACCTCGCCGGAGGCTACGACCCGGTATTCAAGGTCAACCCGCCCCTGCGCACCCGGGCGGACATCGAGGCCCTGCGGCACGGACTCAAGGACGGCACCATCGACTGCGTGGCCACCGACCACGCCCCGCACCCGGTCGAGGCCAAGGAGACCGAATGGGCCGCCGCGGCCAACGGCATGACCGGGCTGGAGACCGCGCTGCGGGTCGTCCAGCGGGCCATGGTCGACACCGGCCTGCTCGACTGGGCGGGCGTCGCGGACCGGATGTCCGCCCGCCCGGCGGCCATCGGCCGCGTGCCCGGGCACGGCCAGCCGCTCGCCCCGGGTGCCCCCGCCAACATCACGCTGTTCGATCCCGCCGCCGGCGACACGCCCGTGGACCCGTCCGCGCACGCCTCCAAGAGCCGCAACAGCCCGTTCGCCGGGATGCCGCTGCCCGGTGCCGTGATCGCGACGTTCCTGCGCGGCACGCCGACGGTCCTCGACGGAAAGGTGACCCGATGAGCAACACACCCCCCGACGGGATGCTGGTCCTTGAGGACGGCACCACGCTGCGCGGCACGGGGTTCGGCGCCTACGGCGAGTCGTTCGGCGAGATGGTGTTCAACACCGGCATGACCGGCTACCAGGAGACGCTGACCGACCCGTCGTACTGCGGCCAGATCGTGGCGATGACCGCGCCGCACATCGGCAACACCGGCGTCAACGACGAGGACCCGGAAAGCCACCGCATCTGGGTGAGCGGCTACGTGGTCCGCGAGCCGTCGCGGATCGCGTCAAGCTGGCGCGCCAGGCGCAGCCTTGAGACCGAGCTCAAGGCCCAGGGGATCACGGGCATCGCCGTGGCGGGGACCCGCGCGCTGACGATGCGGCTGCGGGAGCACGGCGCGATGCGCGCCGCCGTCTCCACCGTCGAGGACGACCCGCAGGCGCTGCTCGAGCGCGTCCTGGCCAGCCCCGGCATGTCCGGCGCCGACCTGGCGCGGATCGTCACCACGCCGCACCCCTACACGGTCGCCCCGCCGAGCGGCACCCCGGTCAGGTACCGGGTCGCCGCCGTGGACCTCGGCATCAAGGCCGCCACCCCGCACCGCATGGCGGAACGCGGCATGGAGGTCAAGGTCCTGCCGGCCACGTCCACCGCCGCCGACATCCTGGCCGGCAGCCCGGACGGCGTGTTCTTCTCCAACGGCCCTGGCGACCCCGCCGCGGCAGGCTACGCGGTCACCGCGGTGCGCGGCGTCATCGAGGCCGGCGTGCCGTTTTTCGGCATTTGCTTCGGCAGCCAGATCCTGTCGCGCGCCATCGGCCTGGACACCTACAAGCTCCGCTACGGCCACCGGGGCGTGAACCAGCCGGTCATGGACCTGGCCACCGGACGGGTCTACATCACCAGCCACAATCACGGCTTCGCCGCGGCGCTTCCTGACGAGGCGACCGAGGTCGCGTCCGGCGGAGCCGGCTACGGAAACCGCGCCGCGGCCGGCCCCCGCGAGCCCGGCGGCACTCAGTGGGCGCACGTGCCGCAAGGCGCGCGCAAGCCGTTCGGCACCCCGTTCGGCGCGGCCCAGATCACCCACGTGAACCTGAACGACGGCGTGGTCGAGGGCCTGCGGCTGCTTGACCGGCCGGCCTTCGCCGTCCAGTACCACCCCGAGGCCGCCCCGGGCCCGCACGACGCGGTAGACCTGTTCGACCAGTTCGCCAGCCTGATGGACGGGGGGAAGAAGTAAGCCATGCCGCGCCGCGAAGACCTCAAGTCCGTCCTGGTGATCGGCTCAGGGCCGATCGTGATCGGCCAGGGGTGCGAGTTCGACTACTCGGGCACCCAGGCCTGCCGGGTGCTCAAGCAGGAGGGCATCCGGGTGAGCCTGGTCAACTCCAACCCGGCGACGATCATGACCGACCCGGAGTTCGCCGACGCGACCTACGTCGAGCCGATCACCACCGAGGTGCTCGCCAAGGTGATCGCCAAGGAGCGCCCGGACGCGGTGCTGCCCACGCTCGGCGGCCAGACCGCGCTCAACGCCGCCGTCGCGCTGCACACCAGCGGCACGCTCAAGAAGTACGGGGTCGAGCTGATCGGCGCCGACATCGACGCCATCGAGGCCTGCGAGGACCGGGAGAAGTTCAAGGAGATCGTCACCGGCCTCGGCGCCGAGGTGCCGCGCTCGGTGATCTGCCACACCATCGACGAGTGCCTCAAGGCCG
>CAZORE010000111.1:0-23276 GCA_964581815.1 uncultured Streptosporangiaceae bacterium
GCGCCCGCAACAGTGCCGTCGCGACGAAGTACACCGCCGACTTGCCCCAGCCGGTTCGCTGTACCACGAGCACCCGGCGCCGCCCGCTGACGAGCTCGCTGATCGCCGTCCACTGGTCGTCGCGCAGCCGCGCGTGCTCGCCGGCCAGCGCCCGCAGGTGCCCCTCGGCCGCCGTGCGCATCTCGGAGTCGGTGGCGCTCGTGGAGCCGGTGGTGGAGTCAGTCATGCCTCCACAGCTATCACGAAGCAGGGACTGCCCGGTCGGTGCGTACCATCGGGAAGGTGACGGACACAGTGTCGATCAGGGACCTGCGGGTCTCCACGGTCATCGGGGTGTACGACTGGGAGCGCGAGATCGAGCAGGCGCTCACCTTCTCCATCGACATGGCCGCGGACGTCTCCAAGGCAGCCAGGAACGATGACATCAGGGACGCGCTCGACTACTCGGCGGTCGCCCAGGCGGTCAGGGCCGTGGTGACCGAGGGCAAGTTCCAGCTCATCGAGACGGCCGCCGAGGCGGTCGCGCAGCGCCTCATCACCGACCACGGACTGGAATGGGTGCGCGTTGAGGTCGTCAAGCCGATCTCGAGCGAGGGGTACACGGCGGCGATCACCATAGAACGGGGCAGAAACCGCGCGCAGCTGGTGTTACGGAGCGCGTGAAGGAACGGGTGAAACAGGCATCCGTTCGGGATGACCATAAAAGCGGCAAACCTGATCGCTGTGGGCGGACAGCCGCCCGGGAACAACAGCAGGCTCTTCTTTCTTGAGTGTGGGTGACTCAACCTTTAGGAGGGGCTGATGAGCGAAACGCTCACGCTGCCGGTGCTGCCGCTGGACGACGACGTGGTCCTGCCGGGCATGGTTGTCCCCATCGAGCTCACAGACAACGAGGTCCGCGGCGCCATCGACGCGGCTCGCAATAGCAAGGGCCTCGGCCATGGACCCGGCATCCGGTCAGAGGAGCAGGCAAAAGTCCTCATCGTGCCCCGGATCGGCGACCGCGGGCTCGCGGGCACCGGCACGCTCGCCGTTATCGAGCAGGTCGGCCGGCTGCCCGGCGGCGAGCCCGGCGCGGTGCTGCGCGGGGTGTCGCGCGTGAAGATCGGCCACGGGACCACCGGGACCGGCGCCGCGCTGTGGGTCGAGGGCACCGTCATCGAGGAGACCGGGACGGCCGGCAAGGCACAAGAGCTGGCCAAGGAGTACAAGTCGCTGGTCATCGCGACGCTGCAGAAGCGCGGCGCGTGGCAGGTCGTGGACATGATCCAGCAGCTCGAGGACCCGTCGGCGATCGCCGACCGGGCCGGCTACGCGAGCTACCTGACCACCGAGCAGAAGCTGCAGCTGCTGGAGACAGCCGACGTGACCGAGCGGCTGACCAGCGCGATCCGCTGGATCAAGGACCACCTGGCCGAGCTCGATGTCGCCGAGTCCATCCGCAAGGACGTGACCGAGGGCATGGAGAAGCAGCAGAAGGAGTTCCTGCTGCGCCAGCAGCTCGCCGCGGTCCGCAAGGAGCTGAACGAGCTGACCGGCGGCGGCAAGGGCGAAACCGAAGAGGACGACTACCGCAAGCGCGTCGAGGACGCCGACCTGCCGGAAGCGGTTAAGACAGCCGCGCTGCGCGAGGTCGACAAGCTGGAGCGGACCTCGGAGCAGTCCCCGGAAGTCGGCTGGATCCGCACCTGGCTCGACACGATCCTCGACATCCCGTGGAATGAGCGGACCGAGGACGCCTACGACATCGCGGGCGCCCGGGTGATCCTCGACGAGGACCACACCGGGCTTGACGACGTGAAGGACCGGATCATCGAGTACCTGGCGGTGCGCAAGCGGCGCCAGGACCGCGGTCTCGGCGTGGTCGGCGGCCGGCGCTCCGGTGCCGTGCTCGCGCTGGTCGGTCCGCCTGGGGTCGGTAAGACGTCGCTCGGCGAGTCGGTCGCCCGGGCCATGGACCGCAAGTTCGTCCGTGTCGCCCTCGGCGGCGTGCGAGACGAGGCGGAGATCCGCGGTCACCGGCGCACCTACGTCGGCGCGCTGCCCGGCCGGATCGTCCGGGCCATCCGCGAGGCGGGCACGATGAACCCGGTCGTGCTGCTCGACGAGGTGGACAAGATCGGCAGCGACTTCCGCGGCGACCCCGCGGCGGCCCTGCTCGAGGTGCTCGACCCGGCGCAGAACCACACGTTCCGCGACCACTACCTCGAGGTCGACCTCGACCTGTCCGACGTGGTCTTCCTGGCCACGGCGAACGTGCTCGACGGGATCCCCGGGCCGCTGCTCGACCGGATGGAGCTGGTCACGCTCGACGGCTACACCGAGGACGAGAAGGTCGCCATCGGCCGTGACCACCTGCTGCCCAGGCAGCTGGACAAGTCAGGCCTAACGGCGGACGAGGTTACGATCGAGGACGACGCGCTGCGGCTCGTCGCGGCCGAGTACACCCGCGAGGCGGGCGTCAGGTCGCTCGAGCGGGCCATCGCCCGGGTGCTGCGGAAGGTCTCGGCGAAGGAGGCGCTCGAGCCGGGTGTCATCCCGGTGACGGTGTCGACCGCGAACCTGAAGGACTTCCTCGGCCGTCCCCGGTTTACCCCGGAGACGAAGCTGACGTCGAGCGACCGCCGCACGGCGGTCCCCGGCGTGGCGACCGGCCTGGCGGTTACCGGGGCGGGCGGTGACGTCCTGTACATCGAGGCGTCGCTCGCGGACGAGGAGACGGGGGCGAGCGGGGTTACGCTCACCGGCCAGCTCGGCGACGTGATGAAGGAGTCCGCGCAGATCGCGCTCTCCTTCCTGCGCTCGCACGGGGCGGAGCTCGAACTGCCGGTCACCGGCATGAAGAGCCGCGGCGTCCACGTCCACGTGCCTGCGGGCGCGGTGCCGAAGGACGGCCCGTCGGCCGGCGTCACCATGACGACGGCGCTCGCGTCGCTGCTGTCGGGACGCCCTGTGCGCTCCGACGTGGCGATGACCGGCGAGGTCTCGCTCACCGGCCGGGTGCTGCCGATCGGTGGCGTGAAGCAGAAGCTGCTCGCCGCGCACCGCGCCGGGATCACCACGGTGCTGATCCCGCAGCGCAACGAGCCGGACCTGGACGACGTGCCCGCGGAGGTGCTCGCGAAGCTGAACGTCCACCCGGTGAGCGATGTCCGCGAGGTGCTCGCGCTCGCGCTCGAGCCGGCTTCGGCCGTCGCGACGGTGACCGCCGCGTAAGGCGGTGTAAGGCAGTCAACGGTAACGGCGGCCGGCCCGGTTCGGGTCGGCCGCCGTTTTAACCGTGCTCGGGGCACAGCCCGAACAGCTCGACGGTGTGGTTCACGGCCGTGAACCCGGCCTCGGCGGCTACCCGTTCCGCCCACTGCTCCACCACGCGCCCCTCAACCTCGACGCTGCGGCCGCACTCCCGGCAGGTCAGGTGGTGATGGTGCGCGGTGGAGCCGCACTGCCGGTACAGGGCCTCGCCCGACGGGTCGCGGATGCTGTCGATCACGCCCTGCTCGATGAGTACCTGCAGGTGGCGGTAGACGGTGGTGAGGCCGACGCCCTCGCCCTGACGCCGCAGCTCGGCGTGGATCTCCTGCGCGCTGCGGAAGCCGGGCAGGCTGGCAAGCGCCGCGGCCACGGCCGACGCCTGCTTCGTGCCCCGCACCCTGGTGCCGCGCGGATGATCCACTGTCACACTTCGCACGGTAGCCGGCCTTCCTGACGATGACCACGGACCGTCCCGCCGAGCGGGCATAGGATTCGCGATCCGGTTGCTTACTGATAATAGAAACGATTATCATTAACAGCGAACGGGCCGGAAAACTGCCCGGACAGGGAGCGTGGACATGCGCGGGCGCGCGGACGGCACGAGGGCAGGCAGGGGCACCGGCAAGCGGCCGGTGTGGATCTTGCTGCTCGCCGTCTTCGCGGCGCTCGCCGCCACGGCCGTGGCGGCCTTCTCAAGCCAGGCCACGGCCGCCCCGGACAGCGGCAAAATCGTCGCGGTCGGTGCGGAAAGCCAGTACGCCGACGTGATCAGCCAGGTAGGCGGCCGGTACGTCTCCGTGAGCGCCGTCATGTCCAACCCGAACACGGACCCGCACTCCTTCGAGGCGTCCATCGCCGTCGCGCGCGAGGTGGGCAGCGCCCGGCTCGTCGTGCAGAACGGCCTCGGCTACGACGGGTTCATGAACACCATCGAGTCCGCGGTGCCCAGCGGCGGGCGGACGGTCATCGACGTGCAGCGCCTGCTCGGCCTGCCGGACTCCACGCCCAACCCGCACCTGTGGTACGAGCAGGGCACCATGCCCCGGGTCGCGAATGCGATCGCCGCCGCCCTGGCGGCCGTCCAGCCGTCGCACGCGGCGTACTTCAGGGCCAGCGCGGCGACGTTCGCCGCCAGCCTTAAGCCGCTTGACGCCGCGATCGCCAGCTTCAAGGCGGCCAATCCCGGCGCCCGTGTCGCCGTCACCGAGCCGGTCGCGGACTACCTGCTGAGCGCGCTCGGCGCGGGCAACCTGACGCCGTGGACGTTCCAGGCCGACATCATGAACGGCGTCGACCCGTCGCCGCAGGACGTGGCGGCGCAGCGCGCGCTGTTCACCGGGCACAAGGTGACCGCGTTCCTCTACAACCAGCAGGTCACGGACGCGCTCACCGAGTCGTTCGTCAGCCTTGCGAAACAGGATCACATCCCGGTCGTCGGCGTGTACGAGACCATGCCTGAGCCCGGGTACGACTACCAGACCTGGATGCTGACCGAGGTGCAGGACCTGCGCAAGGCCATCGCCGACCAGGTTTCGACCGAGCACCTGTGAGGGACACAGCATGCAGGAAGTAACGGAGCAGACCGCGCGGGACGCCGCACGCCAGGCCGACCTGCTGCGGCTGGACGGCATCGGCGTGCGGCTCGGTGGCCGTCAGGTGCTCAGCGACGTGACGTTCTCGCTCGGCAAGGGCGACTTCGCCGGGCTCATCGGCCCGAACGGCGCGGGCAAGACCACGCTGCTGCGCGTCATCCTGGGCCTGCTTGAGCCGTCGGGTGGCCGGGTGCTCCTCGACGGCGAGCCACTGCACCTGAGGAATAGGGGCAGCATCGGCTACGTGCCGCAGAAGCTGGTCATCGACCCCGACATGCCGCTGCGCGCCCGCGACGTGGTGTCGCTCGGCCTTGACGGGCACCGGCTCGGCTTCGCCTTCCCGTCGCGGCAGCGCAGGGACCTGGTCGAGCGAGCGCTGCGCGACGTCGGCGCGGCCGGGTACGCGGATGCCCGGGTGGGCGAGTTGTCCGGCGGCGAGCAGCAGCGCGTGCTGATCGCGCACGCGCTGATCTCCAGGCCGAAGCTGCTGCTGCTCGACGAGCCGCTCGCCAACCTCGACCTGCGCAGCGAGCAGGAGATCGTCGCGCTGCTCGGCAAGCTGGCCCGCGAGCAGGAGATCTCCGTGCTGCTCTCCGCGCACGACATGAACCCGCTGCTCGGCGTCATGGACCACATCGTGTACGTCGCCGGAGGCCACGCCGCCGCCGGCCCGGCCGACGAGGTGGTCACCTCGGAGGGCCTGACCCGGCTGTACGGCCACCGGGTGGACGTGATCCGGGTGCACGGCCGGGTCCTCGTGGTCGCGGGCGAATAACATGCACTACCTCTTCGAGCCGGGGCTGCTCAGCAGCGGCCCGGTCAGGACGGCCCTGATCGTCGGCACGGTGGTGGCCGTCACCTCGGGTGTCATCGGCGTGTTCACCGTGCTGCGCGGGCAGGCCTTCGCCGGCCACTCGCTCGCGGACGTGGCCACCACCGGCGGGTCCGGGGCGTTCCTGGTCGGGATCAACCAGTTCTGGGGGTTCCTCGCCGCCGGGATCGCCGCCGCCGCGCTGATGGAGGCCATCGGCGTGCAGCGGCGCCGGGGACGGGACGTGGCCACCGGCGTGGTGCTCGGCGCGGCCCTCGGCGCGGCCGCCCTCTTCCTCTACCTGGGGACGCTGCATACGGCGACGACCGGCGCCTCGTTCACGGTGCTGTTCGGGTCGATCTTCGTGGTCAGCCCGGACACGGTTCCCGCGCTTGTCGCCTCCGGCGTCATCGCGCTGCTGGTGACCGCCGTGCTGTCCCGCGTGCTGCTGCTCACCTCCGTATCGCCCGACCTGGCGCGAGCCCGCGGCGTCAACGTCCGGCTCGTCGGCATCGCCTACCTCGGGGCGCTCGCCGTGTCGGTGTCGCTCGCGGCCGTCGCAATCGGAGCGGTGCTGTCCACCGCGCTGCTCATCGGGCCGGCCGCGACCGCGCTGCGGGTGACGAAGAGCCCGGCCCGGGCCATGGTCGTCTCGGCGGTGACCGGGCTGGCCGTCACGTGGCTCGGCATCGTCCTCGCGTACGACTCGTACTACTGGCCGCCGCACGGTCACGGCTGGCCGGTGTCGTTCTTCGTCGTCGTCCTTGTCCTCGCCGCCTACCTGCTCAGCTACGTGCGGCCCAGGCAGCGGCCGGTGCCGCGCTCGCCGCACGAGGAAGAGGGGTGCGAGCCCGTGTCCGCCCTCGTCGCCCCGGAGGTCTGACATGTTCACCGGCCTGATGCTGAACACCTGGATCGCCGCGTCGGTCGTCGCGGTGATCGCGGGGATGACCGGCTTCTTCGCGGTGCTGCGCGGCTCCACGTTCGCCGCGCACGCCATACCGAACGGGGCGTTCGCCGGCGCGGCGGGCGCTGCCCTCCTCGGCATTAACGTCATCTGGGGCCTGGCGGTCTTCGCGGTCGGCGGCGCGCTCGGCATCGGCGCGCTCGGCGCCGAGGGCCGCGGGCGCAAGGCGAGGCACGATGTGGTGACCGCGCTCACCCTCGTGGTGATGCTCGGCCTCGGTGCGCTGTTCGTCAGCGTGAGCAGCCAGTACGCGGAGGAGACCTACTCGCTGCTGTTCGGCGAGGTATTCGGCGTCAGCCGGGGCGAGGTGCTGCCGATCCTTGGCCTCGGCGTCGCGGCCGGCCTGGCGATCGGCATTGCCTTCCGCCCGCTCATGCTGACCAGCGCCGTGCCCGAGGTCGCCGAGGCGCACGGCGTCTCGACCCGGCGGGCCGAGTTGTATTTCCTCATCGTGATGGCCCTGGCCACCTCGATGACCGTGCCCGTGGTCGGCGCGCTGCTGATGTTCAGCCTGATGATCGGCCCCGCCGCCGCGGCCCGCTCGGTCACCGCCCGGCCGGGCACCGCCCTCGCCCTCTCGGTTCTCATCGCCCTGGCCACCGTCTGGCTGTCGATCGCACTGTCCTATGAGACGAACTGGCCGCTCGGCTTTTTCGTCGGCGCAATCGGTGCTTTCTTCTACCTGACCGGGCTCGGTGCCCGGACCTTCGGCAGCAACCGCATCCGTTCCGCGTGACCGGCGGCGCGCGAGCCCTGCCCTTCAGGGAAGGGTGAGCCATTCCGGAGCCCGGCATGAGCCGCGCGGTCGGAGAAGGTGTCAAAATTGAGGTATGGCAAATCGGCTTAAGAGCGCGACTAGCCCTTACCTGCTGCAGCACGCCGACAACCCGGTCGACTGGTGGCCCTGGTCGGACGAGGCGTTCGCCGAGGCGCGGCGCCGTGACGTGCCGGTGCTGCTCTCGGTCGGGTACGCGGCCTGCCACTGGTGCCATGTGATGGCGCACGAGTCGTTCGAAGACCAGGCGACCGCCAAGATCGTGAATGACTGCGTTGTCGCCATCAAGGTTGACCGGGAAGAACGGCCCGACATCGACGCGGTCTACATGACCGCCACCCAGGCGATGACCGGGCAGGGCGGCTGGCCGATGACCGTGTTCATGACGCCGGACGGCGACCCGTTCCTGTGCGGGACCTATTTTCCGCGGGCCCGGTTCGTGCAGGTAGTGACCGCGGTCGCGGGCGCGTGGAAACAGGGCAAGGACAGGATCAAGAGCGAGTCCGAGCGGATCAGGAAGACGCTGGCCGACAACGCCGCCGCCATGTCCGCGCTCGGCGCCGGCGGCGAGTTCCAGCCGGACTACGTGACAGCCACCGCGATGGAGGGCCTCGCGGCGACCTTCGACCCCGCTAACGGCGGCTTCGGCCGCGCGCCCAAGTTCCCGCCCTCGATGACGCTTGAGTACCTGCTCCGCTTCGACGAGCGGACCGACGGCGAGCCGCCCGCCCTGGACATGGTCCAGGCGACCTGCGAGGCGATGGCCGGCGGCGGCATGTACGACCAGCTCGGCGGCGGCTTCGCCAGGTACAGCGTGGACGAGACCTGGACGGTGCCGCACTTCGAGAAGATGCTCTACGACAACGCGCTGCTCGCGGGGGTCTACACGCACCTGTGGCGCCGGACAGGATCCCTGCTCGCCCGCCGGGTAGCCGAGGAGACCTGCGACTTCATGCTGAGGGAGCTGCGCACGGCCGAGGGCGGCTTCGCCGCCTCGCTCGACGCGGACAGTGACGGCAGCGAGGGCGCGTTCTACGTCTGGACTCCGGCCCAGCTGCGCGAGGTCCTCGGCGAGGAGGACGGCGAGTTCGCGGCCAGCGCGTTCGGCGTCACCGAATCCGGGACATTCGAGCACGGCGCCTCCGTGCTGCAGCGCCGCACCCAGCCGGAGGACCAGGAACGGTTCGACCGTATCCGCGGGGTGCTGCTGACGGCACGGGAGGAGCGCACCCGCCCGGCCCGCGACGACAAGGTGGTGGCCGCGTGGAACGGCATGGCGATCGGCGCGCTCGCCGAGGCCGGGGTGCTGTTCGACCGCCCTGACCTGCTGGCCGCCGCGACCCGGGCGGCCGAGCTGCTCTTCTCCGTCCACCTGTGGCAGCCCGCGAAGAGCACGCCGCTTGTCGGCACGTCGCGGCTGCTGCGGACGTCGCGGAACGGCGTGGCCGGGCAGAGCGCCGGGCTCCTGGAGGACTACGCCTGCGTGGCGGCCGGCCTGATGCGGCTGTCGGGCATGACCGGTGAGGCCAGCTGGGCGGGCGTGGCGGGCCTGCTGCTCGACACGGTGCTCACCGTGTTCGCCGACGGGAACGGCGGCTTCTACGACACCGCCGATGACGGGGAGCGGCTGATCTTCCGGCCCGCCGACCCGACGGACAACGCGACGCCGTCCGGTACCTTCGCGGCGGCCGACGCGCTGCTCAGCTACGGCGCGCTGACCGGCGACGAGCTGTACCGGGTGGGGGCCACCGACGCGCTCGCGGTGCTGCCGCCGATCGCGGGCAAGTACCCGCGGGCCGGCGGGATGGGCCTGGCGGTAACGGAGGCGCTGCTGTCCGGGCCGGCCGAGATCGCCATCGTCGGCCCGGAGGACGACCCGCGCACTGGCGACCTGCTCCGCGCCGCGCTGCACGCGGCGCCACCCGGCGCGGTCCTCGCCCGCGGCACCGGCTCCGGCAAGGGGGTGATCCCGTTGCTCGCCGGCCGGCCGCTGGTCTCCGGCGCGCCCGCGGCCTACGTGTGCCACGCGTTCACCTGCCTGGCGCCGGTCACCACCCCGGCTGACCTGCGTGAGGCGCTCAGCCGGGCCTGATTTTCCAGGAAGCGGGTACCTCATGGCAAAAGAGCGGGGGCTTGGCGTGACTGGACTTATCGCCGTTTCTTGTGATCTCGTGGGCCTGTGCGCCTGACCGGAACGGGCCGCCGGCGGGTACTGCAGGCGGGCCTCACTGTGCTCGCGGCCCTGGGTGCCGTGGCCGGCGTCCTCGTCGCGGTGCTGAGCGGCCCGCCGCAAGGTTCCCGGCAGTTCGGGCTGCCCGACGTTCAGGCGTCCACCGGGGGCGCCGCGGTCATCACCGGGGTGCCGCTGACGGTCGGGGCCGGCGCCAGGCTGCTGTCCGACTCGCCGGTGCCCGTGGTCAAGACGCCGGCCACCAGGGGCGCGGTGGCGGCGCTGCACCGCACTGTCCAGCCGGACCTGCTCGTGGTCGCGCCGTTCTCACTGCCGGACGGGCTGCTCGCCGCGGTGCGCAAGCTGCCGGGGCTGCTGCAGGCCGAGCGCATCGAGGCGGTCCGGATGCGGGTCAACGGCGCCTCCACCGCGCTGCTCGGCGTCGACCCGTCGCAGTTCCGGTCGTTCGCCGCGCGGCCGACCGGGGCGGCCAGCGGCCTGTGGCAGGGCGTGGCCGACGGCGGCATCGCCGTTTCCTACACGATGGGCGAACTCGACAAGATCCCGCTCGGCGGCTCGGTGCTCGCCTCGGGTCAGACGCCGCGGCGGCTGCCCGTGGTCGCGTTCGGCACGCTGGGCATCGGCGGGGTGAACGCGGTGGTGTCGGACGCCACCGCCACGGCGCTCGGCGCGCCGGCCGGCAACGCGATCGTGGTTGGCGTGCGGGCCGGCGACATCACCGCCGACGCCGCCGCCATCGGCCGCCTGTTGCCCAGGGGCGCCGGGGTCGAGCAGCTCGTGACCCTGGTCAGCACGGGCACGGCCAGCACGGGCACCGCCAGCACGAGCACGGCAGGCGCAGGGCCGGTCACGGCGGCCGCGGCGCCCACCGCCGCGCTCGGCGCCATGCTCAGCGCGGCGATGAGCCGACGCGGGCTGCCGTACGTCTACGGCGCGGCCGGGCCGGGGTCCTTCGACTGCTCGGGCCTGGTGCAGTGGTCGTTCGCCCAGGCGGGCATCACCATGCCGCGCACCGCTGCCGAGCAGGCCCTAGCGGGCCCAGCCGTGCCCGTTAGCCAGCTGCAGCCCGGCGACCTGCTCTTCTACCACACCGACCCGACCGCGCCCGGCTACATCTCGCACGTCGGGATCTATCTCGGCAACGGCTGGATGATCCAGGCGCCGCAGCCAGGCATGGACGTCGAGGTGGTCCACGCCTACTTCGGCGCGGAGTTCGCCGGCGCGGTCCGGGTCAGCCCCGCTCAGGCCGCCGCCGTGGCCGCCCGCGTCGCGTAGGCGGTTGACCCGGAACGATTGCAGCGTAATCATGATTACATGAGTACGGAGATTCGGTCCTGGTTGACGGGACGGCTGCCCGATGAGTGGTTCTCCGGGCCGGCGGAGGTCACCGTGGACCGCGAAGAGATCACCATCGTCGGGACGCTGCCCGAGCCGGAGTCGGAGGACGTCGGCTCGGCCGCGGAGGGGCGGATCAAGCGGTTCCGCGAGGAGACCCGCGCGCGCAGGATCGAGATAGCGAGCGAGGCCGAGCTGAAGTTCGGCCGGAGGGTCTCCTGGGGCACGCGCTGCGGCACGGTGACCGAGATGTTCACCACGCTGTCGGTCCCGGTCATGACCCGGCTCCGCCAGTCCGAGCGGCGGGTGCTCGACACGCTCGTCGACGCCGGCGTCGCCCGCTCGCGGTCCGACGCCCTCGCCTGGTGCGTCCGGCTGACCGGTGAGCACGCGGACACCTGGCTGGCCGAGTTGCGCGACGCGCTGCGGCGCGTCGAGGAGGTGCGCGAGCAGGGGCCGCAAAGCCGGTAGGCAAAGCCGATAGCGAACGCCAGCCTAATAGCCGCATATCTCACAAACCTCCCGCGTAAGCGTCATGTCACCAGCCCACGGTCGGATACGGTGGGACCGAGCCTTTTCCATCCCGCCTTTCATCCTGAAGACCTCACGGCCAGCGCCGCGCGGATGGATTGGTTCGTGACAGGCTCTGGCGCTCGGCGAGGAAGGTCGGTTCATGGGATACCGCGACCTGGGCTACCGGCTGTACGAGCGGCGCCTGGAGGCCTACCTGGCCGGCAAGGGCGTTCCCCGGCACGTCGGTGTGATGTGCGACGGTAACCGGCGCTGGGCCAGGTCCGAGGGGCATACCGACGTCAGCAAGGGGCACCGCAAGGGTGCCGACAAGATTTTCGAGCTGCTTAGCTGGTGCCGGGAGACCGGCGTCGAGGTGGTAACCCTCTGGCTGCTGTCCACCGACAACCTCAGCCGTCACGAGGACGAGCTCCGCCCGCTACTCGCGATCATCGAGGACACGGTCAACGGCCTGGTCGAGGAGGGCTGGCACGTGAACCCGGTCGGCGCGCTCGACCTGCTCCCCGACCACACCGCGCGGGCGCTCAAGCACGCCGCCGAGGCGACCGCCGGCAACCCCGGCCTGGTCGTCAACGTGGCCGTCGGGTACGGCGGGCGGCGTGAGATCGCGGACGCGGTGCGCAGCCTTCTCATCGACCACGCGAGCAAGGGCACCACGATCGAGCAGCTCGCGGAGATCCTGGACGTCGAGCACATCGCCGAGCACCTGTACACGGCCGGCCAGCCCGACCCGGACCTGGTGATCAGGACGAGCGGCGAGCAGCGGCTCGGCGGGTTCCTGCTGTGGCAATCGACACACTCGGAGTTCTACTTCTGCGACGCCTACTGGCCGGCGTTCCGCAAGGTGGACTTCCTGCGGGCACTGCGTTCGTACTGCGAGCGCAACCGCCGGTTCGGCGCGTAGTACCCGGATCCAGGCGTCCCCCGGGGGACTCCTGAGCCGCACGCGCAAATTAGGGCTTTAAGAATGCCCTGATCACGGGTACTTTCAGAGATGGCGGGCACCTCCCCAGGGTGCCCCCGCGGGAGGCCCCCTGACCTCGCTACGTGCGATGAGAGGGCCGGCGCGGCCCTCTAAGGCGGGCAGCCCCGGTCCATCTGACACGTTTGTCCCCGGTGCACCCGGGTCCGGGCGTGTCCTGTCCGCGGCGCCGGAACACACAATCGGCGCCCAGGGGAGTATTGCGTGGCCAACTCTGTGCAGCGTCGTACCTACGTCCTCGACACCAGCGTCCTGCTCGCTGACCCGGCGGCGTTCGCCCGGTTTGACGAACACCACGTCGTCATCCCGGTCGTCGTCATCACCGAGCTCGAAGCCAAGCGTCACCACCCTGAGCTGGGCTACTTCGCCCGTCAGGCCCTCCGTTACCTCGATGACCTCCGGATCACCCACGGTCGGCTGCACGACGAGATCCCGGTCGGGGATCTCGGCGGCACGTGCCGCGTGGAGCTGAACCACATCGACGCCGCGGTTCTCCCGGCCGGCTTCCGGCTGGGTGACAACGACACCCGGATCCTCTCGGTGGCCCGCTCCCTCGCTGACGAAGGCCACAACGTGGTCCTCGTCAGCAAGGACATGCCGCTGCGGATCAAGGCGGCGTCGATCGGTCTTGAGGCACAGGAGTACCGCGCCGAGCTTCCAGTCGATTCGGGCTGGACCGGCATGCGCGAGATCGGCGTGACGCCGGCTGAGGTAGAGGAACTGTACGAGCACGGCACGCTTGACTGCGCGGCCGCCCGCGACCTGCCCTGCCACACCGGGCTTGTGCTGCACACCGGCAACGCGAGCGCGCTCGCCCGGGTGCTGCCGGACAAGCACATCCAGCTGGTGCGCGGTGACCGTGAGGCGTTCGGGCTGCACGGCCGGTCCGCCGAGCAGCGCATCGCGCTCGACCTGCTCCTCGATCCCGAGATCGGCATCGTGAGCATGGGCGGCCGGGCCGGCACCGGCAAGTCGGCGCTCGCCCTGTGCGCCGGCCTTGAGGCGGTCATGGAGCGGCGCCAGCACCGCAAGGTCATCGTCTTCCGCCCGCTGTACCCGGTCGGCGGCCAGGATCTCGGCTACCTGCCCGGCTCCGAGGCGGAGAAGATGGGCCCGTGGGCGCAGGCGGTCTACGACACGCTCACCTCGGTCACCACCCAGGAGGTGATCGACGAGCTGGTCGCCCGCGACATGTTCGAGGTGCTGCCGCTCACCCACATCCGGGGCCGGAGCCTGCACGACGCGTTCGTCATCGTCGACGAGGCACAGTCCCTGGAGCGCGGCGTGCTGCTCACCGTGCTGTCCCGGATCGGCACCGGCTCCCGCGTGGTGCTCACCCACGACATCGCGCAGCGGGACAACCTCCGCGTCGGACGGCACGACGGCGTGATCGCGGTGATCGAGAAGCTCAAGGGCCACCCGCTGTTCGCGCACGTGACCCTGACCCGCTCCGAGCGCTCCGCGATCGCCGCCCTCGTCACCGACCTCCTGGAAGACACCCAGTTGTAGTCCGGGGGGACGACCCGGGGCCATACACTGCATGGCGTGACCGGCGTCATGCACAACGATCAGAACCGGTATCCAGAACGGACGGGGCTGGCTCCCTCGGCGAACGGCTATTCGCCCGGGGAGCCGGCCACGCTCCCTGCTGTCTCCGTCGTGATGCCGGTGCTCAACGAGGAGAAGCACCTCGCCGAGTCGGTTGCCGCGGTACTTGGCCAGGAGTACCCCGGCGGATTCGAGCTTGTGCTGGCCATCGGGCCGTGCCGGGATCGCACCGAGGCGATCGCCCGCGAGCTCGCCGCCGCCGACAGCCGGATCACCGTCGTGCCCAACCCGACGGGCCAGATCGCCACCGCGATGAACACGGCGGTGCGAACGGCCAGGCACGACATCATCACCCGCATCGACGCGCACTCGATGCCGCCCGACGGCTACCTGCGCACCGCCGTCCGCACGCTGATGGACACCGGCGCGGCGGACGTCGGCGGCTGGATGGCCGCCGAGGGCATCACCCCGTTCCAGCAGGCCGTCGCCTGGGCGATGACCTCGCCCTTCGGCATGGGCGCGGCGGCTAACCACACCGGGGGCGATGCCGGGCCGGCCAACACCGTCTACCTGGGCGTCTACCGGCGGTCGGAGATCGAGCGGGTCGGCGGCTACGACGAGACCATGCTGATCGCCGAGGACTGGGAGCTCAACTACCGCATCCGCGCGGCGGGCGGCCTGATCTGGTTCTCCCCGGACCTCAAGGTCACTTACCGGCCGAGAGACACGCTGCGCGCCCTCGCCACGCAGCAGTTCCGCTACGGGCGGTGGCGGCGGGTCGTCGCGCGCCGCTACCCGGAGACGGTCAGCCCGCGTTACCTGGCGGCGCCGGCGGCGACCGCGCTCAACGCGGCCGGGCTGGTCCTCGGCGCGGCCGGGCTCATCGCGGCGGTGACCGGTGCGCCCGCCCCCGTTCCGTACCTTCTTCTCGGGTTCGCCATCCCGGTCGTCTACCTGGCCGGGGTCGCCGGGGTCGCGGCGGTCTTCGCGCGGGACACGCCGGCCGGGGTCCGGGCCCGCGTGCCCGTCGCGCTCGCCGCGATGCACACCTGCTGGGGCGCCGGGTACCTCACCAGCCCGCGTCGCCTGGTCGCCAAGCACGGGGCCGCCAAGCACGGGGCTGCCCGGCACCAGCGTCGCTGAGATGGTGGCGCCCGCCGGGGCTGACGCACTCGTCGGCCAGCGGCGACAGCGGCCGCCCGCTCGCGGCTAGGATGCGGCAATGGGCTTTGATCTGGGCGCTGAACTCGCGGCTGTGCGAGGCCAGGGGTATGACCTGCACTCCAAGTACCTGAACCCGCAGCTGCCCCGCACGCTGCGGACCATCGGCTTCGACAAGGACTACGTGCGCGGCGACGGCGCCTACCTGTACGACACGGAGGGGAACGCCTACGCGGACTTCCTGTCCGGCTTCGGGGTTTTCGCCGCCGGCCGTTCCCACCCGGTCATCAAGAAGGCGCTGCAGGACGCGCTCGACCTCGACTTCGCCGCGTGGACCCAGTTCGACTGCCAGCCGATCATGGGGCTGCTCGGGCAGCGGCTGCTCGCCAAGGCCCCGGGCCTTGAGCGGGTCTTCTTCTGCAACAGCGGCACCGAGGCCGTCGAGTCCGCGCTCAAGTTCGCCCGCCACTCGACCGGCAAGGGCCGGATCGTCTACGCCCGGCACGGCTTCCACGGCCTCACCGCCGGGTCGCTGTCCGTCAACGGCGCGGAGGAGTTCAAGGCGGGCTTCGGCCCGCTGCTGCCAGGCACCGAGATCCCGCTCGGCGATATCGCCGCGCTCGAGGCCGAGCTCCGCAAGGGCGACGTCGCCGCGCTGATCGTCGAGCCGGTGCAGGGTCACGGCGTGCTGATGACGCCGCCCCATTTCCTCACTGACGCCAAGACGTTGGTTCATAAACACGGGGCGCTGCTGATCTGCGACGAGGTCCAGGTCGGCCTCGGCCGGACCGGCCGGTTCTTCTCCTACCAGTACGACGACGTGCAGCCGGACATCGTCACCGTCGCCAAGGCGCTGTCCGGCGGTTACGTCCCGGTCGGGGCGATGCTGACGACGGACAAGATCTTCGGCTCCGTCTACTCCTCCATGGACAAGCTCATGGTCCACTCGGCCACGTTCAAGGGCGGCCCGCTCGCCATGGCGGCCGGGCTGGCGACCCTGGCCGTCATCGAGGACGAGGGCCTGGTCGAGAACGCGGAACGCCGGGGCAACGAGCTCATGCGCGGCCTTGAGGGACTTGCGGCCAAGTACGACCTGATCAAGGACGTGCGCGGCAAGGGCCTCATCGTCGGCATCGAATTCGGCCGGCCGTCCGGCCTGAAAGCCAAGGCGGGCTGGGCCATGCTGCAGAAGGCCCGCGTCGGCCTGTTCGCCCAGATGGTCGTGGTGTCGCTCTTCCAGCGGCACCGCATCCTCACTCAGGTATCCGGCGACCACATGGAAGTCATCAAGCTCATCCCGCCGCTGATGATCGGCGACGCGGAGGTCAAGCTCTTCCTCGACGGGCTCGCCGACGTGCTCGACGACGCGTCCAAGGGGTCCGGGCTGATGTGGGACTTCGGGCGGACGCTGATCAAGCAGGCGGTTCGGGGCTAGGGGACTGGCGTGCGCGTAGCAGGGCGGCCGCGATTTCCAGGTCGCTGGGATAGGTGACCTTGATGTTGTCCTCGCTGCCCGGGACTACGTGGACGGGGGTGCCTGGGAGGTAGCGGAGGACTACGCCGCAGTCGTCGGTGGGCGTGAAGGCGGGGTCGGCTGCTGCTAGGGCATGGGCTTTGGCTATGACTTCCAGGCGGAAGCACTGCGGTGTCTGCGCCCGGTAAAGAGTCTCGCGCGGCGGGACGTGCGCGATCGTGCCGTTCTCTACCAACAGGATCGTGTCTGAGGTGGGAACTGCGGTGCCCACCGCGTCGTGAGCTTGGAGGGCTTGCACGCAGTCGGCGATGATGCGCCGGGTGACCAGGGGGCGGGCGGCGTCGTGGATGAGGACGCCGGTGTCAGCGGGGTCGTGCCGGGCGCCGATGTGGGCCAGGGCGTTGCGTACCGAGTCAGAGCGGGCCGGACCACCCGCGATGATCGCACTGACCTGGCTGCCGACCATCCGCTTCGCCTCATCGTGGTAGGCGGGGGGCATGACGAGGAGGATCTCGTCGATGCCGGGAGCGCCGGAGAACGCCGCGACGCAGTGCTCGACGAGCGTCCGGCCGCCCAGGACAAGCAACTGCTTGGGTAGTGCCGCACCGAACCGGGTGCCCGTGCCGCCACCGAGTACCACCGCCACCATGCGCTTCACGATCACAACAGCGGACTTTACCTGGTATCCGAAGCGTGGCTTCTCGGAGGAAACAGGGACAGCGGGCTACGCTGAGGTAACAGCTCCGTATCAATGCAGCCGAACGGGCGAGGAGAGGGCATGTCCGGCTACTTGAGCACGCGGCGGTCCCTGCTCTACCGGTTGGCGCCCCTCACACTGTCCCGGATCTCCGTCGGTTTCGCGTTGATCGCGGCACTCTGGCTGGTCGTCGCGTCGGTGCGCGGCGAGATCATCGCGCTCGTCGCGGCGGCCGCCGTCTTCGCCTGTGCCCATTCCGGCCGGGTGCTGGCCGGACAGCGGCCCCCCGTCATCGTGGAGTGGGGACTGGCGGGCTACGGCATGATCGCAGAGCTCGTGGTGTACGCGGGCCTCGCCGCGGCGGCCGGCCTCCATCCGCCCGGCCAGCCTGGCCTGGCGGGAAGCTCGCTCGGCGGTACGTTCGTGGCGGGCCTGGGCGGCGCGGGCACCGTCGGGGTATGGCGGCTCGCGATCGTCGCGGCCACTCTCACGGTACTGACGCCGATGGTGGACCTGTGCGTCCACGGCGCCTCGCGGGCGGCGGCCAGGCCGAGCCTGTTCGGTCCGCCCTCCGATGTCCGGCTGCCGCTGGCCTGCCTCACGGTCCTGGTCCTCGGTACCCGGGCCGCGTTCCTCGTTGTCATCGTGCTTGCCGTGGCGGCGCTCGTCGCGATCATCATCGCCGGCACCCGCCAGCCGCGGGACCGTGGCGAGCTGCGCGGCTACCGCGGCGACGGGCGGATCTCCATCTGGATCGGCAAGTGGGTGGGTGGCCGGGTGCCGCCGCTGCCGCCGCTGCTCGTCGGGCTGCTCGTCACCGGTGTGCTGGCCGCGCTGGGGCTGCGTAACCTGCCGGGCATCTTGCTCCTCACCCCGGTCGAGGCCATGCTGCTCGCCGCGTTCGCGTCCTGGCACCCGCATGACGGACCCGGCGACTGGGTCGTGCCACCGCTGCTGCAGGCGGCCGAGTACGTACTCATCGCCGAGCTCGGCTTTGTCGGCCGCGTTTGGCCGCCCCTGACCTTCGCGCTGGTCACCGCCACCGGGCTCAGGCACCTGGACCTGGCCTACCGGGTACGCGCCGGCCTGGCGGCCGGCATCGACCGGCGGGGCCTCGGCTGGGAGGGGCGGATGATCGTCGTCGGCATCGCGGCGGCCGTCGGCTTCGCCCCGGTTGCCTACGGCGCGCTGGCGCTCTACCTGTGGTGGCGGCTGGCCAGGGACTGGGTGGTCGGCTGGTCAGCTCGACATGCCTCCGTCAACCGATAGCGTCGCCCCCGTCATGAACGAGCTGTCGTCGCTGGCCAGGAACAGCATTGCCCGGGCGATCTCATCCGGCGCGGCGTGCCGGCCGAGCGGGATCATGCCGTCGAAGATCGTGGCCGCCGTGTCCCGGTCGGTGCCGGTCGCCGCCTCTTCCACGATGTGCTGGAACTCGTTGTCCACCGGGCCCGGATGGATGGTGTTCACGCGGATGCCGCGGGGCGCGAGCTCCGCCGCGATGGTCCTCATGAGGCCGACCTGAGCGTGCTTGGCCGTCGAGTAGCCGGCGATGTGCGGCGCGGCGGTGAGGCCCACCACACTCGAGGTGAAGATGATGGACGCGCCACCGGACAGGTACGGGACGGCGTGCTTGGCCAGCAAGAAGGCGCCCCGCACGTGCACCGCGAGCGACAAGTCGAAGGAGTCCTCCGGATAGTCGGCGATCGGGCCGGTCGCGCCCTTGATCCCCGCGTTGGCAATCACCACGTCAAGCCGCCCGAACCGCTGCACCGCCGCCTCGACCGCGGCCTTGACCTGGGCGGAGTCGGTGACGTCGGTGACTAGCCAGGCCGCGCGCTCGCCGAGCTCCGCCGCGCCGGCTTTCAGGTCGGGCTCCGAGAGGCCAGCCAGGAAGACGCTAGCTCCCTCGGCGGCCAGCGCGCGGGCGGTCGCCATGCCGATGGAGCCCTCGCCGCCGGTGATGATCGCGACCTTGCCGTCCAGACGTCCCATGACGCAATACTCGCAAATGCCGCGGCTGGTCGTCTTGACCGCCAGCACACGTCATTTGTCCGCCAAAGTACTGGTCTCACGCATTGCGCCGCCCGCCGTATGTCTGGTAGCGGTAGGGTGCCTGGTCGCGATCGTCACGGGCAGCCGGGTTAACCCGGTTTGCGCCCGCCCGCCGGGTAGACTCTCGGGGTGATGGGTGGCGTACGGCCTGGCGCCGGTTTCGAGTCACCGGCTGCCATGCGACGTCGCTGGCTGGCCGGCATGTTCGCGGTATCCGTCCTCTGGGCGATCCTGGTGGCGGTCATCAGCAATGACCACGTGCATCAGCTCTGGGGCGAGATAGCGGCGGTCGGCTACGGCCTTGCCCTCGCTATCGTGCTCGTTGTCCGGCACGCGCGGGCCGCGGACCTCGCGCTCGGGGTGTCCTTCCTCGGCGGACTGCTCTTGCCGCTCGGCTGGCTGGCCGCCAGAGGGCTATGGCAGCCCGAGGTCGGGGTGGTCGCCAACTCCGGCTGGGCGCTGATCCACCACGGCACGCCGTATGCCGACCCGGCCGTGCTCGCCGGCACGACGAACGTCGACGCCTACAACCCTTACTTGCCGGTCATGTCTCTCTTTGGCCTGCCCCGCGCGTTCTTCGACCTCGGCCTGCTCACCGATCCCCGGGTCTGGTTCGGCGCCGTGTTTCTCCTCGTGTTCTGGCTTGCCCTGCGCGAGGGCGGAGCGCACGACCCCGGCCGCTGGGCCATCCTCGCCGCGGGGAGCCCGGTGATCGCCTTCGAGCTCGCGGTCGGCGGGACCGACGTGCCGATGGTCGCGTTCCTGTGCCTCGGGTTCGCCTACCTGTGGGTCCGCAAGCCCGTGCTGGCTGGCCTCGCGCTCGGCATCGGCGCCTCGATGAAGGCGACCGCATGGCCGGCCCTCCTGGTCGCCATCGCGCTGCTCTGGGCCCGCGAAGGCGGGCGGGCGGTCAGGCGCTTCACGCTGGCCGCGCTCGGCGTCATCGTCGTGTGCCTCGGCCCGTTCATCGTCGGCCATCCCAAGGCCATCGTGGTGAACACCATCGCGTTCCCGCTCGGCCTGGCCAGCCTTAAATCCGACGCCAGGAGCCCACTCCCCGGGTACTTGATCGCGTCAACCTGGCCGGGCGCCGGGCACACGATCGTCGTGGCGATGCTCGCGCTCGCCGGGCTTGCCGTCGCGGCATCCCTCGTCTTCAAGCCGCCGCGCTCGGTGCCCCGCGCGGTCGCGCTGCTCGCCGGGGCGATGACGCTCATGTTCGTGCTTGCCCCGTCGACCCGGGTCGGCTACTTCATCTACCCGGCCGGGCTGGCCATCTGGGTGATCGCTGCGTGGGCTGGCCGGCGGGCGGACGCGGAGGCGCGGGCGGACGCGGAGGCGCGGGCGGGCGGGGACGCGCGGCCGGGCAGGGAGGGCCTAGGCGAGATCCCGGTGAACCTCCTGCCAGCTCGCGTACCAGACGTCCCACCATCCCCGTGATGCCGCAAGCGGCATGATGTAGCGGACGGTCTGCGCGTAGTACTCGCGCTGCTTGGACATCGAGGGCAGGTTGCGGAGCGTCTGCACGTTGGACGCCCGGTCGGCCAGCTTGACCAGGATCGCGTCGTCCGGCGCGTCCGCCAGGCGGCCGAGGTAGGACTCCTTGGCCGCTCGCTTGTCCGCGCCGGCCTGCGGCTCGGGCTTGGTCACCCAGCCGACCATCTCCGCGACTCGGTCGCCGAACGCCGACCGCACGTCGCCGATGGTGCACGGGGTATCCTCCACGACGTCGTGCAGCACGGCGGCGCACAGCACGTCCTGGTCGCTGACCCCGGCCCCGCGGACCAGGACCTCAAGCGCTTCAAGCAGGTGCTCCGCGTAGGGTGCCCCGGTCGGGCGCCGCTGGTCACCGTGGAAGCGGAGCGCGAACTCCGTCGCTTTCGCCACCGCGTCGCAGGTGGCCGCAGGCAGCAGGCGGCGTAGCTCGGGCTCCGTCCGCTGCCAGGTATGCCAGTTGGTGAAGATTTCCACATCCTCAGTGAACCGCATTCGACGCGCGCTCGCATAAGAGCGGCCGGGGTGCCAGGGAGACTGCGGCGGCGATCGATACAGTAGATTCTGTGCGCCTACGACTACCGACCGTGATTGCGCGAGGGGATGACGCGCAGCGCGAGACCGCCTGTCCTGGCGCCTCGGTTAACGGCGAGGGCCGCGCGGACGGCGAAGACGCCGAGGGTACGGCGAGCCACGCCCCCGTTCCGGATGACGGGGAGGCTGAGCGGCGGCATCGGGACAGCGTCGCGCGGGCGGCGGCCACTGGAGCGCGCGCGCACTACTCCGCGGTCGCCCTGCGGGGCGCGCGGCTAGCGCACCGCTTGTGGTGGCTGCCTGGCTGGGTGTTCGCCGCGATCACTCAGGCGCCGGCCGTGCTGGCGGTTGCGTGGCTGATACCTGGGGCGGGGATGCTGCTCGCGGGCCGGCTGCTGCCGCTGCCGATGATGATCATCTTCGTGCCGCTCGCGGTCGCGCTGTGCTACTTCGCGATGCGGCGGCTGCCGGCGAGCTGGCCGCGGGGCGTGGACGCGGGCGAGGCCGCCGTGGCCAGACGCCGGCCGGACGTGCCCGCGGGCGCGGTGGCGGCCATGGTCGTGATCGCGGCCGGATTCGGCGTGTGGCAGGCGCTGCTGCGGTCCGAGCAGGTCTTCGTGGCCAGCGACCCGGGCGTGTACCTTCAGTATGGCTACTGGATCGCCGGGCACGGGACGGCGCGGATCCCGGAGTCCGCCGCCGCCTTCGGCGGCAGCGGCGGGCTGGACTTCGCGACGCCGGGGTTCATCGTGTCCGGCGGCTGGATCACGCCCGGTTACCTGCCCGGGCTGCCGTTGCTGCTGGCCGCCGGGACCTGGCTGGGCGGCCTTGGCGGCGCGCTGCTCATGCCCGCCGTGCTCGGCGGTTGCGCCGTGCTGTCGTTCGCCGGGCTGGCGGGGCGGCTGTGCGGAATGTGGTGGGGCGTGGCCGCGGAGCTCTTGCTCGCGATCTGCCTGCCCCAGGTGTACGCGTCGCGGACCCCGTTCAGCGAGCCGCTCGTGCAGGTGCTGCTGTTCGGCGGGCTGTGCCTGTTCCTCGACTCGCTGGTGGTGCGGCACCGCGGTGTCGGCGGCGCTGGCGGCTTCGGCGGGGGTGGCAGGCACGGCAGGCCAGGCCGGTTCGACGGCGAGATGGCCCTTGCCGGGCTTGGCGGGCTTGCGCTCGGGCTTACCGTGCTGGCATCCATCGGGGCGCTTGGCCTGCTGCTGCCCGCGTTCCCTGTGGTCGCCGTGCTGTTCGCGGCGCGGCGGCCGCAGGCGGGGCCGTTCGGCGGCGGCCTCATCGTCGGCATCGGGATAGGGCTGGTGACGGGACTTGCGCTGGAACGGCCTTACCTGGCGAGCGTGTCGGCGCAGCTGCACCTGATCGGGCTGTCCGCGGCCGGCTTCGGGGTGGTGACGGCCCTGATCGCACCGCTCGCCCTGCCCGGCGCGCCCGCGCGGGTCCGGCGGGCGTTCGCCGTCCGGCCGAGCTTCCCGTGGTTCAAGCGGGAGCGGGTGGTGTTCCCGTCGCTCGGGTTCCTGCTCGGCGGGCTGGCCCTGGTGCTTCCGGTGCTCGTGCTTGCCGGGCTGGCGGCCCGGCCGTACGTGCAGACCGTCCACGGGCAGACCAGTCCGGCCCTGATCCGGCAGGTCGCGGCGCTGCAGCGGCTTGAGCGGCTACCGGTCGACGGGACGCGCCAGTACTACGAGTCGAGCCTGACCTGGGTGGTGTGGTACCTGGGGATACCCGCCCTGTTGCTCGCGGGCCTGGGGGCGGCGGTGCTCGGGCGGCGGCTGGTGCGGGCGGTGCTTGCCCCACGGCCGGCGGGGTTGGACGGGGCTGACGTCCCTTCGGCTGGTCCGGGCGACTTGGCCGCTTCTGGTGATTCTGAT
>CAZORE010000112.1:0-20291 GCA_964581815.1 uncultured Streptosporangiaceae bacterium
TCGGCCTCAGCCCCGCGGACGTCGCGGCGCTCCGTGAGGCGTTCAGGGACTGGCCGCGCTGAAGGCCGTCGCCGGCACTCCGGCCCCCGCTCGTGGCTCGCGGTGACCGGAGTGACCGGCCGGGGTTAGCCGCCGATGGTGGGCGTGCCGGACCCGATCGCCATCGCGAAGACGTGCAGCGCGGTGATCCCGTTGCCGGCGCCTGCGCTCACCGTCGGCAGCGTGACCGAGGCCACCGTCTTGCCGGCCTGCAGCGGCACCGACGCGAAGTAGATGCTCACCGGGTGCGGTGTCTGCGTGCTGCTGGAGAAGTTCCAGGTTGTCGTGGTGGTGGCGACCTCGTCGCCGGCCACCGGGGCGTTGTTGTACCAGTCCGACATGACCAGGCTGTAGGACTGTGTGGTGCCGTCGGTGTAGGTGATCGTCCCGGTCCCGCTCGCCGCACCGAACGCGCCGGCGCCGAGGAAGCCGAGGTCAGTCCCCGACCCGGTCACGTCGATCGTCTGCCCGTCGGCGACCACGTTGTTGTCGGTGCCGACGGCGGAGGGCCAGGTAAATCTGGTCCCGCCGAATGTGGCTTGACCGCCCGCGGCAAGCGGGGCTGGCGTGCCCGCGGCCAGTCCCTGAGCGGAGAAGCTGTCCCCGGTGCCGTCGAAGTTGCCCGGCGCGGGGTCGGCGTTGTCGGTGATCCCGACGTTGTTGTAGGCGGCGGCGAGCGAGGAGTACGGAACTCCGGTGGTCGGCGTCCCGGTTCCGGTGGCCATCGCGAAGATGTGCATCGCGGTGGTACCTCCCGCGTTGTTGAGCACCGGCAGCGTGACCGACGACACCTGCTTGCCCTGCTGCAGCGGCACCGACGCGAAGTAGACGCTCACCGGGTGCGCGGTCTGCGTGCTGCTGGTGAAGTTCCAGCTCGTGGTGGTGGTCAGGAGCTGGTCGCCGACCGCGGGACTGTTGGCGTACCAGTCCGCCAGGTTGAGGTTGAACGACTGGCTGCTGCCGTCGCTGTAGTTCACGGTGACCTCGCCGCTCGCGGTGCCGTTCTGGCTGGCGCCGAGGAACCCGAGGTCGGTTCCCGTCCCGGACAGCGCGACGGTCTGACCGCCGGTCACCACGTTGTCCGGGCTCCCGGCCGCGGCCGGGGGCCAGGCGAACGTGGTGCCGCCGATCGTGACCTTACTGCCGGGGGTCAGCGCGTTTGGCGTGCCCGCGGCCAGCGCCTGGGCGGAGTAGCTGTCGCCGCCCCCGTCGTAGTTGGCCGCCGCCACGTCGGCGTTGTCGCTGATCCCGGTGTTGTTGTACGCAGCGGTCAGCGAGGAGTACGGGACGGTCACGGTGGCCGACGCCTTCGTGGTGACGTTGGAGTTGCCCGCCGTAGGCGCGACCGCGAGCTGCAGCGTGTCCGTGCCTGGCGCGGCATTGGCCGGCGCGGTCACGGTGAAGTGCTCGGTAACGGTCTGCCCGGGTGCGATGGTGACTGGCGCAGAGTTGCTGACGGTCCAGCCGTCCGGCGCCTTGAGCGTGAACCGCGCCTGCGGCATCGCGTAGTCACCGTTGTTGACCAGGGTGGCGGTCACCCGGGCGGGGGTGCCCGGTGTCACCGTGACCGGCGCGCTCACGGTAGCGTAGCGGGCCCCGATCGTGCGGTCGACCGTGAAGCTGCCGTGCAGCGGCAGGTTGGCCAAGGCCGAGGAGTCGCCGACGTAGACGCCGAACCTGCCGTCAGGCAGCACCCAGCCGTTGGCGGCATCGTTCCAGTAGGAAAGGTCGTTGCCGGACAGCGTGAAGTGCACGGCGGCCGACTGCCCCGGTCGCAGCGTGACCTTCTGGAACCCCTTGAGCTGGCGCGGCGGCTCGCCGCTTGCGGCCGGGTCGTCCAGGTACAGCTGGGCCACGTCGGAGCCGGTCACCTTGCCGGTGTTGGTGACCACGGCGGACACCGTCACCTGGTTGCCCGACTGCCCGTTGCAGCCGCACGCGGGCGTTCCCGGGTTTGACGTCCCGTTCTGGACCTGCCCCGGGCTGACGCTCAGGTGGCTGTAGCCGAACGTCGTGTAGGACAGGCCATACCCGAACGGGAACAGCGGAGTCTCATTGTTCGCGTCGTAGTAGCGGTACCCGACGTCGATGCCCTCGGAGTACTGCACCTCGCCGCCGGTCCCGGGGAACTGGCCCGCAGTGGAGGCGGGCACCTGCGAGAGGCTGGCCGGGAAGGTGACCGGCAGGTGGCCGCCCGGGTCAGTCTGGCCGAACAGCACCGCGGCAAGCGCCGTGCCGTTGCTCTCGCCCGGGTACCAGGCGTCAACAACCGAGGCGACCTGGCTGAGCCAGGGCATGGCCACCGGCGCGCCCGCGTCCACGACCACGACCGTGTGCGGGTTAGCCGCCGCCACGGCCGAAATCAGCTCGTTCTGCGCGGACGGCAGGTTCAGCGCGGCGCGGTCCGCCGCCTCGGACTCGGTGTCATCGGACACGACGACCACCGCGGTGGCGGCCGACTTTGCCGCGGCGACCGCCGACGCGATACCCGGCGCCAGGTCGGACGGGGTTGCCCAGCTCAGCGCCGCGGAAGGACCGCTGCCGGAAATCGACAGCTTGTAGGTCTGGCCGGCCGTCAGGTCCACGCTCACCGAGTAGGTCGAGACCGGCGGGGTGCCCGGGTTGGCGAGGATCTCCTTGCCGTCCAGGTACAGGTAGGTCGCGTTGTACGAGCCCGGGTTCTGGAATGCGAGCACGTAGGTGCCTGTCTCCGGGGCGGTCAGCGTGCCTGCGTAGCTGCCGCCGTAGCCGGTCGGCGCGTAGGCAGGGCTCAGGTCGGTGGCCGGGATCGCCGACAATGACGTGTCCGTGGGCAGGCCCTGCACGTAGTTCACCGTGGTCCCCGTCCCGGCCGCGGCCTGGATGCCCTGGAGCGGAGTCACGGTGAACGGAGACGTCACGTACGCGCTGCCGCCGCCGGTGTCGGTCGGTGCGGCGGAGGCGGCCGGGCCGATCACCGCCACCGTGCCGCCGCCATTCGCCGCCAGCGGCAGCGTGCCGCGGCCGTTCTTCAGCAGCACCGTGCCCGCCTCGGCGACCGCGGTGGAGACGGCCTGGTCCGCGGCGGTGGTGACGGTCGCGCTTGTCGTCCCGGTCGGCGGGTTGTTGAACTCGTTGAACTTGAACATCTCGGTCAGGATGCGGCTGACCATGTCGTTGAGCGTGGCCATGGAGACCTGGTCGTCCTGCACGGCCGATTCCAGCGCGGAACCGTAGAACTGCGGCGCGGGCATCTCCTGGTCCATGCCCGCGTCGGCGGACTGCACCGTGGAGTGGGTGGCCTGGTAGTCAGAGGTTACGAAGCCGGGATAGGCCCAATTCTGATCCAGGGTGGTCTGCATCAGGTACTGGTTCTGGCAGGCGGCCTGGCCGTTGATGGTGCTGTAGGCGCACATGACCGACGACGCGCGGGCCTGCGTCGTCCCGGCATAGAACGCGGGCAGGTAGATCTCCTGCAGCGCCCGGGTGCTCACGATCGCGTTGTCGGCCGGGGAGTTCCTGTTCGTTTCCTGGTTGTAGACGGCCAGGTGCTTGATCTGCGCCATCTCGTTCTGGCTCTGCACGCCGTTGATGTCGGCGACCGCCAGCGCGGAGTTCAGGTACGGGTCCTCGGTGTAGGCCTCGAACGACCGTCCCCAGCGCGGATCGCGGTCGATGTTCACCGTCGGCCCGAGGTCGACCATGGCGCCCTTGGCCCGCTCTTCCGAGCCGACGACCTGCCCGTACTGGTAAGCAAGGGGCGTGTCGAAGGAGGCCGCCAGGGAAGCGGCGGAGGGCATCTGGGTCACGCCGGTCAGGCCGTCGCCCACGCCGACCGGGCCGTCTTCCTCGCCGATGCCCGGGATGCACAGGCTCGGGACCGGGGCGATGTAGAAGACGTACGGCTCGCTGAACCCGGCCCCGGTGACCATGTTGATCTTGTCGGCCAGGGTCAGCTGCGCCATCAGCAGCGACACCCGCTGCGACACTGGCAGCGACTGATTGAGCCAGGGGCAGGCAGCTGTGTCGGCGGAGGTCCTGGCGGCTCCCCCGGCCTGGGCGGCCGTGCCCGCGGCGGGAGCCGCGAGTGCGGCCGCCGGCAGTGCCAGTACGGCAGCGGCCGTCACCGCAATCCTGATCAACCAGCGCTTTCTCACTCCGGGGAACGGATTCACGACGCCTCCGATTACTGCTCGGCAGCCTGATGACATCGTGAGTAGTGAAACTCCGCCCAGGAAAGGGGACAATAGCAAACAGCATTGAAACATGTTTCACACCGTTAAAAACTGTTAACAGCGTGCGACACGGCGTGGCCGGGCCGCGCCTGCCTGGGGAGATGGCATCTTCGCCCCCTTCGGCCTCAGCCCCGCGGACGTCGCGGCGCTCCGTGAGGCGTACCTGAAGCGGGCGGGTTACCGGGGAGCCGGCGGGCGAACGCGGGCGGAGGTGGCGTAATCTACGTGCGGGCCGACACTGAGGACGGGACGGAAGCGGGATGTACAAGCCGAGCCAGGAAGCACTCAACCTGCACGCGGCGGACGTCGCGGAGGCGGCGGAGCGCGGGAAGCTGCTTGACGCCGCGCGCGCCGCGGACGTGGCGCTGCGCGAGGCCGAGGCCGGGCGGGCCCAGGTCAGCGAGGTGCACCGGCTGGCCATGGAGCTTGACGCCGCGCTGACCGCCGCCATGCGCGCCGCCTACGCCGCGCAGCGCGCCGAGATCGGCCCGCGCGGCTACGAGGACCGGATCTTCCATCGCAAGGCCAAGGCGAAGCCGGCCGTCCACGCGCTCACCGCCGAGGCCGAGCGGCTGCTGACGCTCCGCGAGAACCACCGGCTCAACCACATCCCCGAGGTCCCGCGCGTTCCGGCGGTCTGACCGACCCGGTTCCGCCGGCGCCGCCTGCCGCCCCCGGACGGCGCCTGGTAACCGGACCGCCGCGTAATGGAGCGAATGGTCCGGTGCGTTCGGTAGGATTCTGGGCAGCCGCCCCGTGACGGTCACTTTTGGCCGGTGGTCTGAACCAATGGAACCGCTTGACCGTGTCAACATTTGGGAAATCTCTGTTTAACGCGTCGGCAAGTCGCTTGCACTCACCGGCGCGGCGGGGCAAAGTTAAGTTAAGTGGTCTAGGCCACTTGGTGGGGATTTGGGGAGCAACTGGTTGCTGCGCATCGTCGCGCAGCAGCGCGACCGTCCGGGCCAGGTGACGTGAGGCTGTGGACTAATGAAGAAAGCCAGGAGGCACTGACATGTGCCCGCACGTTCCGCCCTGTCCGGACGCTTCGGCGCCGGACCGTGAGGCGGCGCACACGATCGCAAGCCACCCGGAGCAGGGCTGGTCCCTGCTTTGCAACGGCGTCGTGATCTTCGATGATACCGGTGAGCTGCTGCCCAACGGGCGAATGATCGCACCGCACCGGCCCACCGACCACCACGCGCCGGCCGCCTAAGGGCCGGCTGGGCAACGGGGAACTCACCCGCAGCCCGCGCGCCAAGGGGGCGGCGGTACTGCGGTCCGGCAGCAGCCGGGAGCTCAGTTAGGCAACCGGGGCGTCAGCGGGTCTGGGGTAGTCCCTCCGGGGAAAGCAGAACGCAGGGTCGTCCCCATCGAAGACAGCAGCCAGGCGGTCACGGCATCGCCGATCGCCGCCGGGCGCTTCGACAGGGCATGCGTCTCTTCCGGCAGGATGACGACCTTAGTCATCTCGTCCGGTTCCGGAACGCCGAACGGGTCTCGGGCGCCGTTAATGACCAGCACGCTGGCTCCGGCACCGCGCAGTTCCGCGTCCCGTGACTTCTCCGGCTGACCAGGCGGGTGCAGCGGGAACGCCAGCGCGATGACGCCCGCCGCGCCGACGGCGCGGGCGGTGCGGCACGTGACCCGTGCCCCGTTCGACCGGCCGCACTGGACCAACGGCAGCGGCGCGTCCCCGGCGGTCTCCCGGCGCAGCACGCCGACCAACTCTGCCCAGGCGGAATCCTGCTTCTCCGCGGAGCCGGGCGCCCGCCCGCCCCGCACCCGGTAGGGCTGAGTGACCAGCGCGGTCACCGCGCCGAGCGCCCGGCCCGCGTCGCGGACCGCCAGCACGTCGCGGGTGTCCGGCGTGCCGCCCGCGCCGTGCGTGAGCACCAGCAGGAAGGCCGGCCGGTCCGGCCGCTCAAGCGCTACCCAGGCCGGCCCGGCCGCCGTCATGATCTCGTCCACCTGACGCACCGTAGCGCTGCCCAGCGTCACCGGGCCGGGCGGGGGCACCGCCGCCGCGTCTCGCCGTGCATTGTGCACTGCAAGAAGATTTACGTCCCGTTATCTAGCAATTACTTTCCGCATTGCTACGATATAGATTCAGATAGCTACATACAGTGATGTGGTCGGGGCGAGAATGGCGGTGCCGGGATGACAGTGCACGAGCGTACCCAGGTCGGGATCGTGGGAGCCGGGCCTGCGGGCCTGCTTCTCTCGCACCTGCTTGCCCTCGGCGGCATTGACTCGGTGTGCGTGGAGAACCGTAGCCGGGCGTACTGCGAAACGCGGCAGCGGGCCGGCATGCTGGAATCGACCACGGTCGAGCTGCTCCGCGATACCGGGCTCGGCACCCGGCTGGACGCCGAGGGCCTTGAGCATGACGGCATCTACGTGCAGTTCGACGGTGAACGGCATCACCTGAACTTCCGCGAGCTGGCCGGCGGCCGGTGGGTCACCATCTACGCGCAGACCGAGATCGTCAAGGACATCATCGCCGCCCGCACGGCGGCGGGCGCCGCCCTCGAGTTCGAGGTCAGCGGCACCGCGGTGAGCGCCCTCGACACCGCGCGCCCGGTGCTCTCCTACACCGACGCGCGCGGGATGAGGCACGTGGTCACCTGCGACGTCATCGCCGGCTGCGACGGCTTCCACGGCATCACCCGCCGCTCGATCCCGGCCGGCGGGCTGACCATGCTCGCCGAGCGCTCGTACCCGTACGCCTGGCTTGGCATCCTGGCCGCCGCCCCGCCGTCCACCGACGAGGTCATCTACTGCCGGCACGACACCGGGTTCGCGCTGCACAGCATGCGCACCCCGGAGGTTGGCAGGCTCTACCTCCAGGTGCCGGCCGACGAGGACATCGCCCGGTGGCCCGACGAGCGGATCTGGACGGAGCTCGACACCCGGTTCGCGCTGCCCGGCTGGTCGCTGACCGAGGGCCCGGTGCTGCAGAAGTCCATCACGCCGATGCGGTCCTTCGTCGCCGCCCCCATGCGCTACGGGAACCTGTTCCTGGCCGGCGACGCGGCGCACATCGTGCCGCCCACCGGCGCGAAGGGCCTCAACCTCGCGGTCGCCGACGTCACGGCCCTGGCGACCGCACTCATCAAGCTCATCCGCGACGGTGACGCCGAGCTCGCGGCCGCCTACTCCGACTACTGCCTGGAGCGGGTCTGGCGGTCCACCCACCTGTCCTGGTGGATGACGTCCATGCTGCACATCGCCCCGGACCAGGACCAGTTCGAGTCCGAGCTGCAGCTCGCCCAGCTGCGCCACCTGGTCAGCTCGCGGACCGCCGCCGCCGCGCTCGCCGAGACCTACACCGGCTACCGCCCGCTCCGCTTCGACCCGTCCACCCGCCTGGACGCCGCCCGCCTCTGGTCCTCGGTCGCGTAGTGCACCTGCCCGTAATGTCGGGGGTGTTGTCCCGGCGTTCGTGCGGGCTCCTCGCGTTGCCGCGAGCGACTCCCCGTGTCGCCGCCGTTGCCGGACGGCGGTGTGGGGCGGGCCGGTGCCGGCCAGGTGCCTGCGGTTTTCGGCCGTGATGGGGGCCTGCGCCGCGGGTCACGCCGCGCGGGGTGCACACCGGGCAGGTGGGCTCCCGTGCGACGGTGCGTGATCCCCGGCCCGTGCGGGACTTCGGGGATGGTGCCGCCGCCCGGTCCGCGGGCGGCGATGCTGGCGGCCGCAGTAAGGTCGCGGTGGCCCTTTTGCCCGCAGTGCGGGCAGCTGAAGTTCCGGCCCGCGGGCCTGGGGACCCGCCGGGCGCAGTTGGGGCAGGTGGAGGAGGTGCCCCGCTCGTCGGCCAGGTTCACGCTGATCCCGGCGGCCTCCGCCTTGTCCGACAGCACGCGGATCAGGTGCCCGACCCGCCAGTCCCGGGTCCGCTGATTGTGCCGCCGTCCCGCCTTCAGGTTCAGGACGCCGCGGGGGTCCCCGACCACCAGGGTCCCGACCCGGTTGTCCACGGCCCAGGAGATGACCTGTTTTGCGGCCTCGTGCTGGGCCTGCCGGACCCGGCGGGCGTGCCGGGCCTGCGTCTTGCGCTCGGTCCTGCGGTGCTTGCGCCACCGCCGCGACCCCCGCTGCCCCGGCTTCGGGGCCCGGGCAGCCGCGGCCCGGGAGCGGCCCTTGCGGTCGCGCAGCTGCTGCCGACACTCGGCCCGGACAGCCCGCCCGGACACCAGCAACCCCTGTCCCTCCGGCCCGGCGGCGGCGTAGGGGTGGATGATGCCCAGGTCAACCCCCGCGATCCTGGCGGGATCCGGCTCGTGCCCGGGCGGGTAGACGGCGACCGGGACCTCGGCGGTCACGTCCGCGTACAGCCGCCCCGCGTCATAGCCCAGCGTGACCGACCGGACCTGCCCGGCCGGGTACGGGACGTCCCGATCCAAGCGAACCTCCAGCGGCGGGCAGCCGCGCGCCACCGGGATCCGCAGCCGCCGCTCGTCGAGGGTGAACGTGCCCGCATACCAGCGCACCGGGACCAGGGCGCGCCTACGGCGCGGGTACCGGGCACTGGTGTCGCCCTGTTTGCGGCGTTTGGCGGTGGCGAACCAGGCGTCGCTGTAGCGGCGCAGCACCGAACGGGCGCCGGTAATGTCGAGTTCCCCGAACGTGCCCGGCCCGGATCTTGACAGTTCCCGGCACAGCTCCTGATAGCCGACCAGCGGCGGGTCCTGCCGACGGCGCCGCCAGGAGGCCAGTTCCAGCACGGCGCACCACACGTCACCGGCCGACCGCAGCAGCCCGAACACCCGCTCCCGCTGACCGCGGGTCACCCGCAGCCCGCACCGCGCGGTCCGGTACACCACCTGCGGCGCATCCTGCTCACGTTTTCGAGGCACAAGCTCATGATGGCAAGGCCCACCGACAAAACAGCGAACACCGCGCCGACAGCCGGGCACAACCCCAGCGCACATTCGCAGCCCGCCACACTGCGGGCACCCAGCAGACTGCCAGAATAGACTCGACATATGTAGCCTACATATGTAGGCTGTGAGCATGAAGCTGACCGCACCGCTGGAACGAGTGCTGAGGGTACTTGTCGCCGACCCGGCCGCGCCGCACTACGGCTATGACCTGATGAAGGCGGCCAGGCTGCCGAGCGGAACCTTGTATCCGATGCTCGCCCGGCTGCAGCAGGAGGGCCTGGTGGACTCGCAGTGGGAGGAGCCGCGCCCGGACGCTAGCGGCCGTCCGGCGCGCAAGTACTACCGGCTGACCGCGGAAGGCGCCCGCGTCGCCCGCCTTGAGCTTGCCCGCGCCGCCACGACGGCCAGCGGGACACGGCGCGTCGTGGCCCGGCCCGCGCACGGGACGCCGGGGGGCTCGTCGTGAGCGGGGGCTTGTCGGTTCAGCGGATCGGCGAGCGGATAATCCGCAGTTCGTGCCGCCAGTTCCCCCCGGACGTAGCAGCCGACCGATGCCGGGAATGGACCGCCGAACTGTCGGCCATCCTGGACGACGCGAGCATCCGCTCGTCGTTCCTGCGCGCGCTGCGGGCGCTCGCCTTCTGCGCCGGCATCGCCAGGACGACCTGGCAGCTGAGCCGGCCGGCGCGGGCCGGCTCACGGAACGCCGGAAGCGAGCAGTGGCGAACAGGCGCGCCGCGGGCCCGCCCGGGCGCGATGGCGGTCCGCGTGGCCGTCGGGCTGGCTGCCTACCTTGTCGTCGCCGGCGTCGTCATCGGTACGACGGTGCTCACCGCCGACCCCCGTCCGTCCCCTTGGCCGTGGCTCCTCTTCGTGCCGCTCGCGATCGGTTTTGACGCCTACTGCCTCAGGGACATCGTTCGCGCCACCGATGTCCGTTACCTGCGCAAGTGGGTATGGGCGCTTATCTGCCTCGCCCAGGTGCCGCTCGGCGGCATCCTGTACCTCACCATCGGCCGGCCCGGCCCGGCGCAGCCGGCGCCACCGGGCACGCCCTCATGACCGCCGGGCCGGTGCACCCGATGCTGCATGCCTGGCCGGCGCTCATCCCGGTCGCGGTCCTCATTCTTGGCCTCGACGGCTACTGCCTGGTCAACCTCGTGCGCGCCCCGTCGGTCCGGAACCTGCCCAAGCCACTCTGGGCGATCGTCATCCTGTTCGTCAGCGCTCCCCTCGGCGCCATCTTGTACCTGTGCTTTGGCGCCGACCGAACCGGGACCGGCCGGGCGCGGACGCCCGCGCGGGACGGGGCGCCCCCGTCAGCCCCGTCCGCGATCGCGGCAACCGCGGCCGTCAAGCCGGCCGTGGTCGCGCCGGCACCCGGCGACGGCCCGCTCGTCGTGACGACCACCGGCCTCAGCAGGGACTATGGCGGCGTCGGGCTATTCGACGTCGACCTGGCGGTGCCGCAGGGCAGCATCTACGGCCTGGTCGGGCTGAACGGCGCGGGCAAGACGACACTGCTGTCGATCCTGGCTGCCACCCGGCGCCCGGACCGCGGCACGGTCAGCCTGGCGGTCGGGCGCACCAGCGCCGCGGTGTGCCCGGATGTCCCGGAGTTCGATCCGTGGCTGACGTCGACCGAGGTAGTCGACCTCGCCCGGTCACTCGTCGCCCCGGACGCAAGCAGCACCAGCGTTGCGGGGGCGTTGCGCGCTACGGGTCTAGCCGACGCGGCGGACCGGCGCGTGGGCGGGCTGTCCCGCGGCATGCTGCAGCGCCTCGGACTGGCCTGCGCGCTCGTGGGTCACCCGGAGCTGCTCATCCTGGATGAGCCCATGTCCGCGCTCGACCCGGCCGGCCGGGCCGAACTGCTCGGCGTCATCGCTAGTCTGCGCGGGACCCGCACGGTGATCTTCTCCAGCCACATCCTGGCGGACGTGCAGCGCGTGGCCGACCAGGTCGGAATCTTGCGCGCTGGGCGGCTGCTGTACCAGGGCAGCACCGCCGAGCTCATGGACAGGTACCTGACACCGAGCTGGCTGCTGCGGATCGCCGGCCCGGCCGGCCCGGTCCAGGCGGCGCTGGCCGCCCAGTCGTGGGTCACCAAGGTTGCGGCGACCGAGTCGGGCGTGCTCCGGGTCGATGCCACCGGGATCGAGGACGGCGAGCGCGGCATCCCGGCCATCGTGGCCGCCTGCGGCGCCCGTCAGGTCGCCTGCGAGCCCGTGGCCGCGGACCTGGAGTCGGCGTTCCTCGCCCTGACCGGCGCGGGGCTCAAGGAGGCGGCATGACAACGGCGACGATGCCGGGCCGCCGGATGAGCCTGTGGCGGCTGGAGTGGCTGCGCCTGGTCCGCACCCCGCGGGCCGTCTCGCTGGGCGCGGTGTTCCTGGCGACCGGCCTGATCGAGCCCGTGGCCACGAAGTACGCGAGCGTGCTGCTCTCGCACGTCGCCTCCGGCACCGTGGTGAAACTGCCCGCGCCCACGGCGGCGCAGGCGCTGAGCAGTTACGTAAGCGAGGCCACCATCATCGGCCTCATCGTCTTGGTGGCCGTGGCCGCAAGCGCGTACAACTTCGACGCCAGGCCGGGCGTGTCCGCGTTCTTCCGTACCCGGGTGCCGAGCATGTGGCGGCTGGTGGCGCCCCGGTTCGCGGCCAGCGCGGCCGCGGGCGTGGTCGCCTACCTGCTCGGCACGCTCGCGGCGTGGTATGAGACACGCCTGCTGATCGGCCCCCTGCCGGCCGGCGGCCTCCTGGCCGGGATGCTGTGCGCGGCGGTCTACCTGATGTTCGCCGTCGCCGTCACCGCCCTCGCCGCCTCCCTGACGACATCCACGGTGGCCGCCGTCGGGATCACCCTGGCTATCCTGCTCGCCGCCCTGCCCCTGCTCGGTGACGTGCACGCCATCTCATCCTGGGTGCCGACCGCGCTGGTCGGCGCGCCGGCTGACCTGGTCGCCAGCCCGCCAGCCGACGACCTCGCCCACTTCGGGCCCGCTCTCGGCGTCTGCGCCGCCGCGGGTGCCCTCGCCCTGGCGGCCGCCGTGCGGCGGCTGCAGGCCAGGGAAACCTGAAATGGGCTGGCTATTTCGCAACCGGGCGGCGGTCAAGGCGAGGCAACGAGGCCAGTGAGGGCGGTGGTTCACGACCTTCCGGCGCAGCCGGGCGGGTGGCCTTGCGGCCGCGGGTGCGGGGGCCCGCCCTCGATCCCCCCGCCGCAAAAGGGTCATGGACGAGGACGGGGGAACACGCCCCGTTCGGGATGATCCGCTTACTTCGCGAGCAGGGGCTTGAGGAACTGGCCGGTGTAGCTCTTGTCGTTGGCCGCCACGTCCTCGGGTGAGCCGGTGGCGATGATGGTGCCGCCGGCGGTGCCGCCTTCTGGGCCCATGTCGATGAGCCAGTCGGCGGTCTTGATCACGTCCAGGTTGTGCTCGATGACCAGGACCGTGTTGCCGGTCTCGACCAGCTTGGTGAGCACGCCGAGCAGCTTGCGGATGTCCTCGAAGTGCAGGCCGGTGGTCGGCTCGTCGAGCACGTAGATGGTGCGGCCGGTGGAGCGGCGCTGCAGTTCGGAGGCGAGCTTGACGCGCTGCGCCTCGCCGCCGGACAGCGTGGTGGCGGGCTGGCCGAGGCGGACGTAGCCGAGGCCGACCTCGTTGAGCGTCTTGAGGTGCCGGTGGATGGCCGGGACGGCCTCGAAGAACGCCTCGGCCTCCTCGATCGGCATGTCGAGGACCTCGGCGATGCTCTTGCCCTTGTAGTGCACCTGCAGCGTGTCGGTGTTGTAGCGGGCGCCGTGGCACACCTCGCACGGCACGTACACGTCGGGCAGGAACTGCATCTCGATCTTGATGGTGCCGTCGCCGGAGCAGGCCTCGCAGCGGCCGCCCTTGACGTTGAAGGAGAACCGGCCCGGCTGGTAGCCGCGGATCTTCGCCTCGGTGGTCGCCGCGAACAGCTTCCTGACGTGGTCGAACACGCCGGTGTAGGTCGCCGGGTTGGACCGCGGGGTGCGGCCGATCGGGCCCTGGTCGACGTGCACCACCTTGTCAAGGAGGTCCATGCCGGTGACCCGCACGTGCTTGCCCGGCACGGTACGCGCGCCGTGCAGCTGCTTCGCCAGGGCCCGGTAGAGGATGTCGTTGACCAGCGTTGACTTGCCGGAGCCGCTCACGCCGGTGACGGCGATGAAGCAGCCGAGCGGGAAGGCGGCGTCGACGTTGCGCAGGTTGTTCTCGGCGGCGCCCTTGACGGTGAGCTCGCGGCCCTTCGTCGGCTTGCGGCGCTTGGCCGGCACCTCGATACGCTTGCGGCCGGACAGGTAGGCGCCCGTCACCGAGGTGTCGCTGTTCACCAGGTCGTCGACGGTGCCGGTGACCACCACGTGGCCGCCGTGCTCGCCCGCGCCCGGGCCGATGTCGACCACCCAGTCGGCGGCGCGGATCGTTTCCTCGTCGTGCTCGACGACGATGAGCGTGTTGCCGAGGTCGCGCAGTCGCAGCAGCGTGTCGAGCAGCTTCTGGTTATCCCGCTGGTGCAGGCCGATGGACGGCTCGTCGAGCACGTAGAGCACGCCGACCAGGCCAGAGCCGATCTGGGTGGCGAGCCTGATCCGCTGCGCCTCGCCCCCGGCCAGCGTCGCGCTCGCCCGGTCCAGGCTCAGGTAGTCGAGCCCCACGTCGAGCAGGAAGCCGAGGCGGGCGTTGACCTCCTTGAGTATGAGCCGGGCGATCGCCATGTCGCGCTCGGACAGCTGCAGGCCGAGCAGGTTCTTGGCCAGCTCGCCGATCGGCTGCGCGCAGTAGGCGGAGATCGACTTGCCGTCGATGGTGACGGCGAGGGAGACGGGCTTGAGCCGCGCGCCCTTGCAGGACGGGCACGGGACCTCGCGCATGAAGCCGGCGAACTTCTCCCTGCTTGAGTCGGACTCCGCCTCGGCGTGGCGGCGCTCCACGTAGGTGATCGCGCCCTCGAAGCTCGTGTAGTAGGAGCGCTCGCGGCCGTAGCGGTTCTTGTACCGCACGTGGACCTGGGTGTCGTGCCCGCGCAGCAGCGAGTTCTTCGCCTTGGCGGGGAGCCGCTCCCAGGGCGTGTCCATCCGGAACCCGATCGTTTCGGCCAGTGCCTCGATCAGCCGGTCGAAGTAGTCGCTGACGTGGCCGCCGGCCCACGGGGCGATCGCGCCCTCGTTCAGCGACTTCGACGGGTCGGGGACGATGAGGTCGGGGTCGACCTCCATCCGGGTGCCGAGCCCGGTGCAGTCCGGGCAGGCGCCCCACGGCGAGTTGAAGCTGAACGACCTCGGCTCCAGGTCGTCGAACGAAAGGTCGTCGTACAGGCAGGCCAGGTGCTCGGAGTACATCCGCTCGCGGTGCGGGTCGGTGTCCGGCAGGTCGATGAAGTCGAGGATGACCACGCCGCCCGCCAGCCCGAGGGCGGTCTCCACCGAGTCGGTGAGCCGCCGCCGCGCGGTGTCCTTCACCGCGAGCCGGTCGATGATGACCTCGATGTCGTGCTTCTCGTACTTCTTGAGCGCGGGCAGGACCGTCGCGTCGTTCGCGACCTCGTCCAGCCGGATGACCGTGCCGTCGACGCGGGCGCGGGAGTACCCCTTGGCCTGCAGCTCCTTGAGCAGCTCGGTGTACTCGCCCTTGCGGCCGCGGACGACGGGAGCGAGCACCTGGAACCGGGTGCCCTCCTCAAGCTCGAGCACCCGGTCCACGATCTGCTGCGGCGTCTGCCTGGCGATCGGGCGGCCGCAGATCGGGCAGTGCGGCTTGCCGGCGCGGGCGAACAGCAGCCGCAGGTAGTCGTATACCTCGGTGACCGTGCCGACGGTGGAGCGCGGGTTGCGGCTCGCCGACTTCTGGTCGATGGAGACGGCGGGGGACAGCCCGTCGATGAAGTCCACGTCCGGCTTGTCCATCTGGCCGAGGAACTGCCTGGCGTACGCGGACAGCGACTCCACGTACCGCCGCTGGCCCTCGGCGAAGATCGTGTCGAACGCCAGGCTTGACTTGCCGGAACCGGACAGGCCGGTGAACACGATCATGGCGTCGCGCGGGAGGTCAAGCGAGACATCCTTGAGGTTGTGCTCGCGTGCGCCGCGAACGACAAGCCGGTCAGCCACTGCGCGCTCTTCTCTTCAGTCGTACGTCCTGCGGTTCAGGCGGGGCGGGCCGGCGCCGATACCGGGCCACGGGCATCGTAACGAGGGGGTCTGACATTCCATCCCGATGGCGGAACCGCCATCCTCATAGCGCCGCGTGAGTGGTTCTTATGCCCGGGCCCACGGCGAAGCTCCGCCCTTGAGCCAGCCGTGCTTTCAGGGTACGGCACCGCCTGGTGCGCGGTTAGCCTGATGAGAAAATATCTTCGAAGAGGGAGGCACCTGCCATCGCTGCGTACACCGCTGTTCACATCCGTCGCAGGCAGGCGGTGGCGGCGACTGGCCTGCACGCGGATCACTCTGCGATGCTCAGGTCATGTTTCACGTCGATTCTGAGGTCGGCCGCCTGCGGCAGGTGATCCTGCACCGTCCCGACCTGGAGCTCAAGCGCCTGACCCCGGACAACGTCGCCGACCTGCTATTCGACGACATGCTGTGGGTGAGCCGGGCCCAGGCCGAGCACGACGCGTTCGCCGCCGTGCTGCGCGGGCGGGGCGTGACCGTCCACTACTACGGCGACCTGCTCGCCCAGACCCTGGATATCCCCGAGGCCCGCGCGTACGTCCTTGACCACCTGTTCGACCCGCGCCGGCACGGGCCGCTGGCCGCGGCGACCCTGCGGGACACGATGGACGGGCTCGGCTCGGCCGAGCTCGCGAGCTACCTGGCCGGCGGGATCACCAAGCGGGAGATCGCCGAGCTCGGCCCGGTGCCGAAGAGCATCGCCTTCCACTCGCTCGACCCGGACGGGTTCGTGCTCGCGCCGCTGCCGAACCTGCTGTACCAGCGGGACACCTCCTGCTGGATCTACGGCGGGGTGTCGGTCAACGCGATGCGCCTTCCGGCCCGGATCCCGGAAACGGTCAACGATGAGGCGATCTACCGCTGGCACCCGATGTTCGCCGGGGACGGCTTCGACATCTGGTACCACGGCGCGGACGCCGCCCCGGCCACCATTGAGGGCGGTGACGTGCTGGTCATCGGAAACGGGGCGGTGCTCGTCGGGATGAGCGAGCGGACCACGCCGCAGGCGGTCGAGATGCTGGCCAGCCGGCTGTTCGCCGCCGGGATGGCCCGCTGCCTGGTCGCCATCGACATGCCGAAGGCGCGGGCCTTCATGCACCTGGACACCCTGCTGACCATGGCCGACTACGGAGTCTTCGCCAAGTACGCCGGGATGGGCATGCTGCCGTCCTATACCGTCGAGCCGGGCGCGTCGGCCAGCGAGCTGAAGGTCACCGACCACCCGCCGCAGGACATGCACCGGGCCATCGCCGCCGCCCTGGACCGGCCGGAGATCACCGTCCTCACCGCGGTCCAGGACGTGCACGCGGCCTCGCGCGAGCAGTGGGACGACGGCTGCAACGTGCTCGCGATCGAGCCAGGGGTGGTCGTGGCCTACGAGCGGAACGTCACCACCAACGCCTACCTGCAGGACAACGGCATCGAGGTGATCACCATCCCGGGCAGCGAACTCGGCCGCGGCCGGGGCGGGCCCCGCTGCATGAGCTGCCCGATCGAGCGCGACGCCTGACCGTTTGTAACGGAGCGTCGTCAGATTCTTACCAAAATCGTTCCGGTGCCGGGGAATGCCCCGGCACCCTGATATGGTTGTGCCCACTGGTTGTAGTTTCTGTGCACGTGCTTCATGACGCGCTCGCGGATTTACTGCCGGGGTGCCCGCGAGGTGCGGGAACCGATCGTAGGTCAAGGAGAAATGCGCGTGGCGCAGGGAACAGTCAAGTGGTTCAACTCGGACAAGGGCTTCGGGTTCATTAGTGTCGACGGCGGAGGCCAGGACGTTTTCGTCCACTTCTCGGCCATTGAGTCGAACGGTTACCGCAGCCTGGACGAGAACCAGCGGGTCGAGTTCGACATCACGCAGGGCCAGAAGGGCCCGCAGGCCGAGCACGTCCGCCCGCTCTAGACTTTGAGCATCGGGTAACACCACCGCCCGTTCTGGCAAAGATCCTTTGTCCGAACGGGCGGTGTTTTCTTCTGTCCCGGTACGTGGCCGCGCTGGCCGGCCGGCGTCAGTCGGCGTCCGCCTCCTCGATGAGCTCAAGGATGCGCGCCGGGGGCAGGTGCTGCTCATAGATCCGCACGCCGAACGGCGCGAGCGCGTCCTCGATCGCGTTCACGATGGTGGGCGGCGCGACGATCATGCCGCCCTCGCCGACGCCGCGGAAGTTGACGTCGGCGTCGGTCGGCACGGTTTCCAGGTGCTCGATCTCCAGCCGGGGGATCTCGGTGGCGGTCGGCAGCAGGTAGTCCATGAACGTGGCCGACTGGTAGTTGCCGTCGGCGTCGTAGGCGGACCGCTCGAGCAGCACCGCGCCGATGCCCTGCGCGATGCCGCCGCGGATCTGGCCCTCGACCACCGCGGGGTTGATCAGCGCGCCGCAGTCCTCGGCCGCGACGTACCGCTCGACCGTCACGATGCCGGTCTCCACGTCGACCTCGACGATGGCGCAGTGGGTGCCGCCCGACCAGCCGCCCTCGCCGCCGTCGAAGGACGCCTCGACCTCGAGCCTGGTGCCGGCGCCAGTGCCATCATTCGGGCCTGACTCCCCCGCCGCGGCCCGCCGGGCGACCTCACCGACCGGGATCGCGGTGTCCGGGTCGCCGACCACCTGAACCTGGCCGTCGACGATCTCCAGGTCGGCGGCGCTCGCCTCGATGAGCCGCGACGCGAAGTCGAGCACCTTGCCCTTGAGCTGCCGGGCGCCGTGCAGCGCCACGCCGCCGGTCATGGTGGCCGACCGGCTGCCGCCGGTGAACCCGAACGGCACCACGGCGCTGTCCCCGACGACGACACGGACCTGCTCGAACGGCACCCCGAACTCGTCGGCGGCGATCTGCGCGAGCGTGGTCTGATGGCTCTGCCCGTGCGGCATCTGTCCGGTGTACAGGCTGAGGATCCCGTCCTCGCCGAGCCACAGCCGCATGAACTCCAGGCCCATCGGGCCGCTCGGCCCTCCTGGCTGGCGGGGCCCGGGGGCGCCCTCGATGAAGGTCGCCATGCCAATGCCCAGGTAACGGCCACGTTCCCGTTCCTGCGCCTGACGGAGCCGGAAGGCCGGGATGTCGATGAGCTCGGCGACGCGCTCAAGCGACTCTTTGGTGGTGACCCCGACCAGCGGCCGCCCGGTGACCATGACGTGCGGCGGGTCGGTGCGCGGCGCGGCGTTGCGCAGCCGGATCTCCAGCGGGTCGAGGCCGAGGTCCCTCGCGAGCAGGTCGATGACGCGCTCCCGCACGAACGTCTCCGACGCCCACGGGCCGCGGTAGGCGATGTATGACGCCTTGTTGGTGGCGACCGCGGTCGACTCGAAGCCGAGCGCGGCCATCTTGTACGGGCCGGGCAGCATTCCCTGGACGATGGCGGGCACCATCGTGCCCATCACCGGGTACGCGCCGATGTCGATCACCATCGCCACGTCGAGCCCGAGCAGGTCGCCGTCCTTGCTGACGGCCGCCCGCACGTCGAAGCTCTCTTCCCGCGCGTGCCCGGACGCCATGAGGTTCTCGCCGCGGTCCTCGGTCCACTTGACCGGCCGGCCGAGCGCCCGGGAGGCGGCCGCGACCGCGAGCTCCTCACGGGAGGCGCCGATCTTCAGCCCGAACGAGCCGCCGATGTCCCCGGCGAGCACGTGCACCTTGTCCGCGTCCATGCCGAGCCGCATGGCGATGCCCATCCGGGTCATGTGCACGCCCTGCGTCGCCGCGTGCACCGTCAGGATGCCGGTGTCCGGGTCGTGGCTCGCCACGATGGCGCGCCCCTCCATCGGCACGTTCTGATGGCGGTGCACGTCGATGCGGAACTCTTCCACCCGGTCCGCGTCCTTGAACGTGCCGGCGACGTCGCCGAACTCGGTGCGCTTGTGCGGGCCGATGATGTTGTCGTCCAGGTTGGCGAACAGCCGCGGGCTGCCCGCCTCGAGGGCGGCGGCCGCGGTGGCCACCGGGGGCAGGTCCGCGTAGTCGACCTCGACGAGCTCGCAGCCGTCCTCGGCCAGGGCACGGCTCTCCGCGACCACGATCGCCACCGGGTCGCCGACGAAGCGCACCTTGTCCGTCGCGAGCAGGGTGTACTCGGGCGCGGGCCCGGCGCCGCCCGCCATCATCGCGAACAGCGGGTCCTGCCCGGGGAGCGTCATCGCCGCCATGTCCGCCCCGGTGTAGACCGCGACGACGCCGGGCAGCGCCCGGGCGGCTTCGGCGTCCACCGCGAGTACCTGCCCGTGGGCGAGCGGCGAGCGGACGAACGCCGCGTGCAGCATCCCGGGCAGCTTGATGTCGTCGGTGTAGCGCCCGCCGCCGGTCAGGATGCGCGGGTCTTCCGAGCGCTTGACGCTGGTGCCGGTGTAGCGCTGGGCCGCGATCTGAGCCATCGCCGCTCCCTCTCGATCGGGCTGGGTGGGCCGGGTTGGGCTGGGTCAGGCTTCCCGGCTGCGCCGCGTGGCCAGCAGGACGCCGTCGATGATGCTCTGGTAGCCGGTGCACCGGCAGATGTTGCCGGACAGCGCCTCACGGATCTCCCGCTCCTCCGCGTCCGGGTGGGCGCCGAGGAACGCGGTGGCCTGCATGACGAACCCCGGCGTGCAGAACCCGCACTGGAAGCTGTGCGAGTCCGCCATCGCCTGCTGCAGCGGGCCGAGTTCGCCGTCGGGGGCCAGGCCCTCGACCGTGGTCACCTCGCGGCCGGCCGCCTGGACGGCCAGCATCAGGCAGGAGCGCACCGCCCGGCCGTCGACGATGACCGTGCACGCGCCGCAGACGCCGTGCTCGCAGCCGACGTGCGTCCCGGTGAGGTCGAGGTCATCGCGCAGGAAGTCGGCCAGCGTCTTGCGCGCCTCCACCTCGCCGGCGCGCGCGGCGCCGTTCACCCGCATGGTGATGTCCGCCATCGGTTACTGCCTCTCCTTGGCGTTGCCGGTTTCCTTGGCGTTGGCTGTGTCCTGGGCGCTGCCTGTGT
>CAZORE010000112.1:20391-23086 GCA_964581815.1 uncultured Streptosporangiaceae bacterium
TCCTTGGCGTTGCCGGTTTCCTTGGCGTTGGCTGTGTCCTGGGCGCTGCCTGTGTGCTGGGCGTTGGCGGTGGCCGCCCGCAGCCCGCGCCGGACCAGCGCGGCCGCTACCTTCTTCCGGTACTCCGACGAGCCGTGCAGGTCGGCGGGCGGCTCCAGGTCGGCGGTCGCCAGGCGGGCCGCCTCCTCGAACAGCTCCGGCGATGGCCGCTGGCCGTCCAGCAGGTCCTCCGCGTCGCTGGCCCGGATCGGTACGTCGGCGACGCCGGAGAACGCCAGCCTGGCGCCGGTGATCGTGCCGTCTGCGGTCAGGGTGAGCTGTGCCGCGAGCCCGACGATGGCGAAGTCGCCGTGGCGCCTGGCCACCTCCTGGAAGGCAGCGCCGGTACCGGGCGCCGCCACCGGGAAGCGGACCTCGGTGAGGATCTCATCCGGGCGGCGCGCGGTCGCCAGGTAACCCTCGAACCAGTCCGCGGCCGGGATGACGCGGGTTTCCGACGCGCTGCGCACTACCAACTCGACGTCCAGGGCCCGGGCCACCGCCGGGAGCTCCGCCGCCGGGTCGGCGTGGGCCAGGCTGCCGCCGATCGTGCCACGGTTGCGTATCGCCTCGTGACCGATCAGCGGCAGGGCGGCGGCGAGCAGCGGCACCGCCTGCGCGACCTCGGCTGATTCCTCGGCCATGTACTCGCGGGTCGTCGCGCCGACGGCCAGGTGGCCGTTCACCCGGGACATCCCCGACAGCTCGGCCACACCGTTGACGTCAACGAGCACCGCGGGGCGGGCCAGCCGGAGCGCGAGCAGCGGGATCAGGCTCTGGCCACCCGCCAGCACGCTCGCCTCGTCCTGGTACTCGGCCAGCAGGCCGGCCGCCTCGGCGACGGTCGTCGGCGCCTCGTACTCAACGGAAGGCAGCTTCATCGGTACCCGCCCCTCAACGCCTGATGGCTCACGCGTTCACGACTCTAGCGGAGACACCCTCCTCTTGGCACGCCCCAAAATGCGGCGGGCCGCTCGGGAGCGCGGGCCGCTGAGATCCAGGCGGGCCCCGCCCGCCGCCGCGGCATGGCGCCGCGGCAAGGCGGGGATCCCGCGGGTCGGGTGCCACCCCGGCGGCTGGGCGCCGCGGCTTTCCGGCCGGTGGTCCCGGTGCGGACGGCGAATATGATCGGGCGGGTGAGGCACAATCCGTCGACCGTCGTGGTGCTCGCGGGACGGCCGGGCGAGCAGGTGCTCGCGGCCCTCGGCCGGTCGCTGAACGTTGTACTCGTCCGCCCAGAGCCGACGGCTTCCGGCGCGGGCGGCTCCGATGACGTAGCGGGTGAGGCCGAGGCGGCGGCCGGGGCGCTGCGGCGGGCCGCCGGGATCTCCGCGGCGTACGTGCTCGTCGCCGCTGACCCGCTCGCCGCCGTCGCTGAGGCATGGCAGGCGATGTGGGCGCTCACCGGCGAGGCGCACGGGAGCGACGAGTTCGAGCTGCGGGCGGCGGAGGCCATGGGCGCGTGGCGGGCCAAGCGCTTCGAGCTGCCCGACTACTACCTGGTGCTCGCCGGCGAGAACGGCCCGGGCGGCCCGGGCGGGGCTCGCGGTGCGGGCGTTTCCGGCGCGCCGGGTGCCTTCGGTGCGCTGGGTTCCTCCGGTGGGCCTGGAGCCTCCGGTGGGTCCGGCGCGGGCGAGGCACGCGCGGACTTCTACCTGGGGCCCCTGCGCGCGGTCCGGCCGAACCGGGTCGTGGTGGCCGCGGGCGCCTCCCCCGCCGCGCAGGCGGACGCGCTGCTGAGCGAGCTCGGCTCGCTACGGCACGGCCCGTGGTGGCCGCCGCTGGATGAGGTGCTTCGCACGGCGCGGGGCTTCTATCCCGGCGCGCTCGCGGAGTCGCCGACGGCGGGGCGGGCCAGCCTGCTGGGCTAGGCGATGTCGTCAGTCAGGCTCGCCTTCCGACTTCGTATCGGTTTCGGTCATTTACGCGCCCGTTATGCCCTGTATGTGACACAGAAACTGATACGAAGTCGTCCCCGGGACGCGGAAACCGATACCAAGTCGTGGCCACCAGGGGCGCAGAATTGCCTACCTTGCGGCCTGGACGGGGCGACGGCTTACCTCGCCCGCGCAGCCGCGCGGGTCACGGCAGGAAACGGCGGCTTGCGCTGCACGCGGCGCGGGTCATAGGCGGGGGCGGGCGGAGACACGCGCTCGTTCTGGGGATAGCTTTTGTTCGTGACTTATACCGGAGACGTGCGTGTCGGCGGGCCGTCGGACACGCGGCACATCGGCGGCGTGACGCTGACCAAGATCGCCGTGGGCGAGATGCACAACAACGCGTACCTGCTGGTCGACGGGACCGGGCAGGGGCTGCTCATCGACGCGGCGGCCGAGCCGGGCCGGCTACTGGAGATGATCGGCGGCACGCCGGTGGTCAAGATCGTGACCACGCACCAGCACCCCGACCACTGGCAGGCGCTCGCCGAGGTGAAGGCCGCGACCGGGGCCGTCACCGTGGCGCACCCCGCGGACGCGCCGGGCATCCCCGTGCCGACCGACGAGCTCGTCGAGGACGGCGGGACGATCGAGTTCGGCGACACGGTGCTCGGCGTGACCCACCTGGTCGGGCACACGCCCGGGTCGATCGCGCTGACCCTGGGCGCCGCCGGGGGCGAGCCGCACCTGTTCACCGGGGACTGCCTGTTCCCCGGCGG
>CAZORE010000113.1:0-17968 GCA_964581815.1 uncultured Streptosporangiaceae bacterium
GCGCGCAGGTCAAGCCGTCACGGCCCCCGTCGGCCCGGGCCGAGCAGCCGCGCGCGGCGGGGCGCGTCGCCGCGCCGGCCGGCAGCCACGCGGCATCCGGCTCGCTCGCCGACCACCTGTCCTCCGGGCGGTTCGTGGTGTCCGCCTCGATCACCCCGCCGGCCACCGGGTGGGCGGGCGACGCCGAGCGGGTCGCGGCCGAGCTGGCCGACCGGGGCATCGGGCTCGTCTTCGTGCAGCCGCGGGAGAACGCCCGAACCCACATGGACTCGCTGAACATGGCGCTCGCGCTGCAGGAGCGCGCCGGCGTGGAGACGATCGCGACCGTCACCACGTGGGACAAGACCATCATGTCGCTGCAGGCCGACCTGCTCGGCGCGCACGCCCTCGGCATCCGCTCGGTGGTGTCAACTACCGGCTCCCCGCCGGTGTACGGGGACTACCCGGCGGTCGACGGAACGTGGGATGTGGACTCGGTCGGCCTGACCGCGCTGCTCGCCGGGCTCAACGCCGGGCGCGACTCCAACGGCCTCGCGCTGACGGCGCACACCTCGTTCTGCATCGGGGCGCGGGTCAACCCGGCGGCGCGGGACCACGGCGCGGAGCTCGCGCGGTCGCGGGCGAAGATCCGGGCCGGCGCGCAGTTCCTCGTCTGCCGCCCGGTCTACGAACTCGACGCGCTCACCAGGCTGGTGGAGGAGCTCGACGGCACCGGCGTGCCGCTCTTGCTGTCGGTCGCGCCGCTGTCCTCGTTCGAGGAGGCGGACTACCTCGCGCACGAGGTGCCCGGCGTGACGATCCCCGGCTCAACGCTGGACGCGATGGAGCGGGCCGGGCGTTCCGGCGGCCGGGCCGTCGGCCTCGATCTGGCGGCCAACCTGCTCGCCAAGGCCCGCCCCCTGGTCAGCGGCGTGATCCTGGCCGCGCCCGGCGACGACCCGGCCGCGCTCGCCCCGCTGCTCGACGCGCTCGGCTAGGCGCCGCAGGCCCGGCTGGCCCGGGCTGGTTCGCGCGCGCCCCTGGCGGGTATACGGTCACCTGTCGGCCCGGGCTGCGCATGACGCCCCGGGCCGGCTCGGAGGATTTGCCCGTTCCAGGGTGATTGCCGACTACCTGCGCATTAGTGGGTATTTGCGTGGGATGCTAACGCGCGTGGACGGACAGACAAGCCGCAGGGCGTTCCTTGGCCTGGCCGCGGCCGGCGTGGCCGGCGCCGTATCGGCCTGCAGCGGCGTGGTGCCCGTGGTGCCCGCGGCGGCCGCACGGCCGTCCGCGGCGACCGCCCGGTCATGGCGCAACCCGGTGCCGGAGAACTCGCTGCCCGGCGCCTCGGACTGGGTGATCCACCACCTCGGCGCGGAGCACGAGATCGAGGGGTACCCGGGCAAGGCGAGCGTGCTGGCGGGCGAGCCGCTTCCGCTGTTCGTGTCGACCACCGCCCGCTCGTTCACCGTCACCGCCTACCGCCTCGGCTGGTACCAGGGGCACGGCGCGCGCCAGCTGTGGAAGTCCAAGACGGTCCGTGGCGGCGCGCAGCGCGCCGCCACGGTGGCGGAGTCCACGAGCACGGTGAGCACCGACTGGGACCCGGTGCTCACCCTGCCGACCGATGACTGGCCGGCCGGAGCGTACCTGCTCAAGCTGTCCGCCGAGTCCGGCGGGCAGCGGTACGTGCCGGTCACCGTCCGGTCGCCGTCCTGCGCGGGCAAGGTCGCGCTCAAGGCCTGCGTGCAGACTTGGCAGGCCTACAACGTGTGGGGCGGCTACAACCTGTACAAGGGGCCGAACGGTGCGTACGCCGACCGCTCGCTGGTGGTCAGCCTTGACCGCCCCTACGGCGACAACGGCGCCAACATGTTCCTCACCTACGAGCGGAACGTAGTGAAGCTCGCCGAGTACCTCACCACCGAGCGAGGCGGCCTCGACCTGGCGTACGTGACGAGCATGGACATCCACGCCGACCCGCACCTGCTCGACGGGGCCAGCGCGCTGATCTCACTCGGCCACGACGAGTACTGGACGCCGCAGGAGCGCGCGAACGTCACGGCCGCGCGCGACAATGGCGTCAACCTGGCCTTTTTCGGCGCGAACGCGCTGTTCCGCCGCACCCGGCTCGAGGGGTCGCCGGTGGGGGAGGCGCGCCAGGTGGTCTGCTACAAGGCCGACTACCGCGCTGACCCGGAGTACGCGAAGGACCCGGCCGAGGTCACCAGCGACTGGCGCGACCCGCCCAACTCCGACCCGGAGTCGTCGCTGATCGGCACGGTCTACGAGGGCTACCCGGTGGACGCGCCGTTCGTGGTGTCATCGGCGTCCAGCTGGGTCTACCAGGGGACCGGCGTGCCGGACGGCGCCAGCTTCCCGCACCTGGTAGGCGTCGAGTACGACCGGGTCGACCCCGCCTACCCGCTGCAGCGCCCGCTCGAGGTGCTCTCCCACTCGCCGCTGACCTGCGAGGGCAAGGCCAGCTTCGGCGACTCCGCGTACTACACGCACTCCAGCGGCGCCGGCGTCTACAACAGCGGCACAATGCGCTGGGTGGAGGCGATCTACGGCGACCAGCCGCACGGCATCACCGGCTCGACCCCGGCGTTCGTCCGGCAGGTCACCACCAACGTGCTGCGCGCCTTCGCCCACGGCCCCGCCGCGGACAAGTACAAGGCGCACGACAACCTGGCCGGCCTCGACGAGCCGTACGGCGCCCCGGTCGCCCCCGGCAACCTGCAGTAGCGAGCCGGTGCGAATCAGTATCCCGAACGGAAGCGGCTTACTCCCATAGCCGGACCGTCCCGTCGTCGCCCGCGGACGCCATCACGCGGCCGTCCGGGCTGAACGCGATGCTCCGCACCGGCCCGTGGTGACCTTCAAGTGCGCGCAAAGGCTCGCTGCGGGCGGTGTCCCAGAGCGCCATGCCGCTGTCACCGCCCGCCGCGAGCAGCGCGCCGTCCGCCGGGCTGAACGCGACCGCCCGCACCGGGCCGGGCGCCTTGGCGAGCTCTCTGCCTCGCAGGCCCGGCACGTCCCACAGCCAGATCCCCCCGTCCCGGCCGCCGGAGGCGAGCATGCTGCCGTCGGGGCTGAACGCAATGTCCTCGATCACGCCCGACGGCGCGCCGTACTGGCTGAACGGCCCGCCGAGCCACCCGCGGTCCGACCGGTCGGCCGTCGACCACAGGCCGATCCGCTCGCCGCGGAAACCGCTCGGGCCGCTGGTGGCGAGCAGCTCGCCGTCGGGGCTGAGCGCCAGCGCGGCCAGGCCTTGCTCGCCGGTGCTCCAGGTAAGGGGCCTCCATGCGCCGCTGTTCCGGGCGGGCGGCCTCAGTGCGGCGCCGCGCCAGCCTCCGGTCGGCTCCCGCCAGATGGCGACCGCGCCTCTGCCCGTGCCGGCCGCGAGAACGTCGGCTCCGGGACCACCAGCCACCGGCGCGCACGCCACGCGGACCACGGCCTGCTCAGCCGCCCGGCGCAGGTCGGTCAGCGGCAACGGCCCGGCCGCGCCGTGCCGCATGATGCGCACGCTGCCGTCGCTCCAGCCGGAGACGAGCGTCCCGTCGGGCGTGAACGCGACCGCGTGCACCTCGCCGGCCTCGTCATGGTAGGCGTCGGCTTCCCCCAGGGACGCGGCATCGAACACCCGCACCGTGCGGTCCTTCCCGGCGGAGGCGAGCAGCGTGCCGTCCGGGCTGAACGCGACCGCGACGGCGCCACCGTCATGCGCGGTCACCACATGCGCCTGCCGCGCGGGACCGCGGCCCGCCGCCGCCTCCCGCTGGGCGAGGACCTCGAGAACCGCGGGCGACAGACCGGGGTGCTCGGCCCGTATCCGGGCGATCGCGGCAGACTCAGCCGCCGGGGCTGGCAACATCGCGGGCGGTGGCGACACTGCCTGGCCGGACGGCCGGCTGACCGCGAACAGCCGGGCGTTCTTGCCGCTCAGGTACAGCACCGGGGTGACCCATTCCAGGGTCTGGCGGCCGAGCCGCAGCACGGCCCGGCGCCCGTCGGTGACCGCCTCGTCGATGCCCCGGTTGCGGGCGACCGCGGTGTAGAAGCCGCGGGTGAACTCGACCGCGGCCGAGCCGGTGATCTCGTACTGCATCGCCACCACGGCACCGAAGCCGCCTCGGATCAGGGCCGCGGCGGTGCTGGAGAACAGGTCCGTGGTGCTGCCGCGGGCACCGGAGCACGAGTTCAGCACGATGAGCGGCGGGGCGGGCCGCGCGCTGTGCAGCAGGTCGATGAGCCGGGTCGCTTCCACGGCGTTCGTCAGCCCGTCGTCACCGACCAGGCAGAGTACGCCCTCGCTCAGGTCGGGGTCGAACCCGCCGTGGCCGATGAAGTGGACCGCGTGCCAGGGCCCGTCGCGTAGCGAGTTCTGCACATCCTCCCAGGCGGCGGAGGGCGCCCAGGAGACCTCCGCGAGGCCGGCATTCACCAGGTCACCGAGCGCCCCGGCCAACTGCCGTTTCTCCTTGCCCTCATCGAGCAGCTGCTTGTCGGCGGGTGAGGACACGATGCCGAGGATCCGCAGCGGCGGCTCGACGTGAAGCGTCGGCACGCCGGTGAGCACGTCCACGTGCCGGACGAGTTCCACCCGGCGGCTGACGTACGCGGCGGTCGCCTCGTCGTACATCGCCTCCCAGGGCAGCGCGGCCAGCGCGGGATCGGCGATCCGCAGCACGAGCCGGAGCGGGTCGCGGCGCTCGTCGGCGAGCGCCGTGGCGGTCCGGTACAGGCCGGCCACGTTTCCGGTGCCGAGCAGCGCGGCGAACAACTGCCGCCCGACATCGCGCAGCCCGGCCTCCGCCGCCTGCAGCTTGGGGAGGCCGAGCGAGGAAAAGCGGACCGCCTCCTCCAGGCCGGCGCGCGCAGCGAGCAGCGCCGCGACGTCCAGCGGCGCCACCGCGGAGGTGGTGCCGCCGTCGGGGGAGTCCAGCACGTCGACCCGGTATTTCCCGGCGTCCCCCGTCGGGGCGATCGCCACCTCGAACTCGCTCACCGCGCGGACCCCGCTCCTACGCTCGCCTGCACTCCCGGCCTTCAGCAAAGTCTGCCGCAGCGCGGTACCCGTTTCCACCGGGCCGCCTTCCGCAGTGCGGCCGGAGCCCGACTCCAATACGCTACAAATCAATTCTCAATCATTACCTGAAATTATTATCCAGAAGGGATGCTGCTTACCTAGGCGAACGGCGGAAATTGTTTTATGGTGTGACGTGAATCTGGCCGTTCTGTTGCCAGGAAGTGCGATGCGGTTCCCTTGGGTAAACATTTGATGAGGTCGTTGACCTGGGATGACGACTCTGTATCGTGATCCGTGACGGGGTGCGCGCACAGGGTGCGCAGAGTGGCCTGATAAATGGCCTAGACGCCCGGGCATGGGGGGAGTGCGCGTCATCATGGCCGTTCTTGGCATTTATCCCGCGTTCGTTATCCGCGGCGTCCGCGGGCTCGGGCGCAAGGCCAGGCGAGCGCCCGCCCGCGTGACCCTGCTTGCCCTGGTGCCGACGTCAGCGCCGCTGGCACGCGGCTGCTCGTCGCGGGCGGCGGCGGCGGCGCGGGGCAGACTCAGCCCGCGTTCGTCGGCATCTGCGCACCGGGTCCTGGCGGTACCGCTCCTGTCCCCACCCTCGCCGCGGGCGGCCCTGGCGGCAACGCCGGCAACCCGGGCGCCGCGGGCCAGACGATCAACGGCGATGACCAAACCGCGCAGGGCGGCGGTGGCGGCGACCCGGGCACCACGTCTGGCCCCGGGGTCGGGGGACTGGGCGGCGTCGCCGGGACGCCCGGCTTGTTCGGTGTTTGCCCCGGCGACTCCATCGCGATCGGATCCACGGGCAACCCTGGGTCGGGCGCGACCGGCGGCAGCGCAATTGAGGACGGTGCCAGCATCGGCAGCGGTGGTGCTATCGGCGACGCCGGCGGCGGTGGCGGCGCCTCCTACACCGCGGGTGCCGGGGTCAGCGGCGCCTCAGTCTCGGACGCCGGCAACTCCGGTCAGGTCAACGGCGGGAACGGCGAGGTCGTCCTCTCCTACGCCGGTCCGGTCGCTACTGGCTCCCCGTCCTACAGCACGACGCAGGGCAAGGCGCTGAGCGTCACCGCGGCCAACGGGCTGCTGTCCTCCGCCGCGGGCACCACGCAGGAAGCCGGGCTGACCGCCTCGGCGGCCAGCGCCACCACCACGCAGGGCGGCTCGGTCACGGTCAACGCGGACGGGTCGTTCAGCTACACCCCGGCGGCCAGCTTCGCCGGCGCCGACAGCTTCGGCTACACCGTCACCGACGCGTCGGGCGATACTGTCTCCGGCACCGCCGTCATTACCGTGACCGCGGTTAACACCTCACCGAGCGCTGACGTGGCCGTGAGCCTGTCATGCCCGTCCAGCCTGAGCGCGGGGCAGACCGGCTTGTGCACCTTGACGGTGGTCAACCACGGCCCGTCCGTGGCGAGCAAGCTGACCGCGGTGCTGACGCTGCCCGCCAACGTGACCGAGGTCTCCTGCACCGGCGGCTGCACCCGTAACCGCAGCCTGCTGACCTGGACGGCCCCGTCCCTGGCGTCTGGCGGCAGCGCCGATTACCAGGTGACCGTCAAGGCCGCCCAGCCCGGCAAGGCACTGCTACTAGGCGCCGCGGCCTCCCGCAACCCCGATCCCCGCCTGCTCAACAACGTGGCCGTCGCCATCATCACCGTCAAGCGCTGATCACGGCGAGCTGGTGCGGCCCGGTCCGCCCCGCTCACCTGCTCACGGTCAACCCGCCGAGCGCGATGCGGGTCGTCCGCCCCGGCTGCGCCGCGCCCGCCGCTCCCTGATCGCTCGCCTCCACGCTCCGCTGAATCGCCCGATCCGGGCGATGCCCGACGCCTGCCCGCTGGGTGACGGTGGTGCACAAGGACGAAGCGTGAAGGAGACTGCTGTGGACCGCTATCCGAACATCAGTGAGCACGGGCTCATCGGTGACCTTCAGACCTGTGCGCTGGTGACCAGCGACGGCACCGTGGACTTCTTCTGCTGCCCGCGGTTCGACTCGCCAAGCGTTTTCGCGTCGCTGCTCGACGCGGCCAAGGGAGGCTATTTCAGCCTCAAGCCGGTCGGCGACGGTTACGTGACCAAGCAGCTGTACTTCCCGAACACCGCGATGCTGATCACCCGGTTCATGACAACGGATGGCGTCGGCGAGGTGCTCGACTTCATGCCCGTCATCGAGGGCAAGCCCACCGACCGGCACCGGATCATCCGTCACCTGCGGGTGGCCCGCGGCACCATGAAGTTCGTGCTGGACATCCATCCCCGCTTCGACTACGGCCGCATTGGGCACAAGGTCGAGGTGTCCGGCAACGGTGCCGTCTTCCGGGCCGACAACGGGATGGAGCTGACGCTGCACACCGCTGGGCGCGACACCGTCGGCGGCCGGGCCATGGTCGAACAGGTAGACGACGGGCTGCGCGCGACGTTCGAGATGCGGGAAGGCGACAGCGGCCGGGGCGTGGTGCTCGAGTCCATGGGCGGCGAGCCGAGGGCCATGACCGCGGCCGAACTCAACCAGATGGCCGAGGACACCGCGGCGTACTGGAAGGACTGGCTGGGGCACTCCACCTACCAGGGCCGGTGGCGGGAGATGGTCAGCCGTTCCGCGATGACCCTCAAGCTGCTCACCTACGAGCCGACCGGCGCGCCGGTCGCCGCCGCCACGTTCGGCCTGCCCGAGCAGGCCGGCGGCGAGCGGAACTGGGACTACCGGTTCACCTGGATCAGGGACGGGTCGCTGACGATGCACGCCCTGGGCGGCCTGGGCTACCTGGTGGAGGCCAGCCGGTTCAGCCTCTGGCTGCGCGAGCGGGTGGCCGAGCAGGCCGGGGACGCCTCCGGTCCGCTGAAGATCATGTACCGGGTGGACGGGACCTCCGACCTGATCGAGGAAACGCTGGAGCATTTCGAGGGCTGGCGGGGCTCGCGGCCGGTCCGCATCGGCAACGGGGCCGCCGACCAGCTGCAGCTCGACATCTACGGCGAGGCCATGGACGCGCTCTACAACGCGGCCGAACAAGGGCTGCCGATCGCGCACGGCGGCTGGCAGGACGTGTCCCGCATCATCGACTGGGTCGCGGACAACTGGGACCAGCCCGACGAGGGCGTGTGGGAGACGCGCGGCGGGCGGCAGGACTTCACTTACGGACGGTTCCAGTGCTGGGTTGCCCTGGACCGGGCGATCCGGCTGGCCGACCGGTACGGCCGCCCCGCCAACGTCGGCAAGTGGGTCGCCGCCCGGGACCGGCTGTATGAGCAGATCATGGAGCGCGGCTGGAACCCCAAGGTCGGGGCCTTCACCCAGCACTACGGCACCGAGGTGGTGGACTCCTCGCTGCTGATGATGCCGATAGAAGGCCTGGTCACCCCGCAGGACCCGATGTGGCTGTCCACCCTGAAGGTGATCGACAAGCAGCTGGTCTCCGACAGCCTGGTGTACCGCTACAACCCGGGCGCCTCACCCGACGGGCTGCACGGCGACGAGGGCACCTTCTCCCTGTGCACGTTCTTGTACGTTGACGCCCTCGCCCGCTCCGGACGGCTGGACGAGGCCGTGCTGACGTTCGAGAAGATGCAGACGTACGGCAACCATCTCGGGCTGTTCTCCGAAGAGATCGGGCCGACCGGCGACCAGCTCGGCAACTTCCCGCAGGCGTTCACCCACCTGTCGCTGATCAACGCCGCGATCACGCTGAACCGCGAGCTCGACCGCCGCGCCGCCCACCCGGAGCGACTCGCCGCCATCGAAAAGATCATCGAGACCGTCTAGCGGCGCCGGGCCGGGCAGGCCAGGCGCGCCCGCACGCCAATACCTTCATCGGGGTGATGCCTGGCGGCTCTCGCGTGACCAGCATGGCAGTCAAGGTCCGAAGCTCGTCAGAGGCAACGAAAGGTCGGGGCAGCGATGGCCGATGCGTCCGGCACCCGCCGGGTCGTGATCGTCGGCGGCGGGTTCGCCGGCTTGTTCGCGGCGCGGACGCTGAGCCGCGGTCCGGTCCAGGTGACCCTGGTCGACCGCGCTGAGCATCACACGTTCCAGCCGATGCTGTACCAGTGCGCCACCGGGATGGTGTCCGAGGGGAAGATCGCGACACCGCTGCGCGGGCTGCTGAAGAGGCACCGCAACGTGGAGTTCATGCTGGCCGAGGTGACCGGGATCGATCCGCGCAACCGGAAGGTGCAGGCGCGGCGGCCGCTCGGCGGGGCGGTCGAGCTCGGCTACGACTACCTCATCCTGGCCGCCGGCGTCCGGCAGTCCTATTTCGGGCACGACGAGTACGCCGAGATCGCGCCCGGGATGAAAACCATCGGGGACGCGCTGAAGATCCGCCGCCGGGTGTTCGGCGCGTTCGAGATGGCCGAGTCCGCCGACGACCCGGCCGAGCGGGCCATGTGGCTCACCTTCGCCCTGGTGGGCGCCGGCCCGACCGGCGTGGAACTGGCCGGGCAGATCAGGGAACTCGCCACCAAGACGCTGCGCCGCGAGTACCGGCGTATCCGGCCAGAGGACGCGAAGGTCCTGCTGTTCGACGGCGGGAGCGCTCCGCTGGCGGTATTCGGCGAGAAACTGTCCGGCCTGGCCGCCCGCCAGCTGGGCAAGCTGGGGGTGGAGTTGCACATGGGCTCGATCGTCACCCACGTCGACTACGGCTGGCTCGAGGTCAAGGACCACGACGGGAACCTGACCCGGTATGAGGCCGGCACCGTCCTGTGGACCGCCGGCGTCGCGGCGCCGCCGCTGGCCGCGGCGGTGGCCAAGGCTACCGGCGCCGAGCAGGACCGGGCCGGCCGCCTGGTGTGCGGTCCGGACCTGTCCCTGCCCGGCCATCCCGACATCCTGGTGGCCGGGGACATGATGAGCCTGGACAAGCTGCCGGGGGTGGCCGAGGTCGCCATGCAGACCGGGCTGTACGCCGGGCGCAGGATCAACCGTGAGGCGCTCGGCCAGACCTACGACAAGCCGTTCCGGTACCACGACCTCGGCTCGGCCGCCTACATTTCCCGCGGTCACGCGGTCGTCTCCGCGGGCAAGATGCACTTGAGCGGTTTCCCTGGCTGGCTGGCCTGGCTGTTCATCCACATCGGCTTCCTCACCGGCTACCGCAACCGCGTCGGCGCGGTCATCGGCTGGTGGTTCGCGTTCACCAGGGACTTGCGCAGGGAACGCGCCTTCACCATCGACGACGTGCCGCAGGCGGCCGGGCCGTACAGCGCCCTGACGGACTCCGCGGCGACGCCGCCCGACGTTCCCCGGCAAGCGGGCGCACCCGAACCGCGGCCGGCGGCTAAGCCCGCCGCACGACCTCCGTCGGGCTGACCACCCGCAGCTGAATCACCGCGTCGCCCGGCCTGGCTCAGGCCATCCGGCTCTGGAGGTGCTCTGCGACCCGCAGGGCGTTGGCCATCGCGGTCAGCGCCGGGTTCACCGCGCCGATGCTGGGGAAGAAGCTCGTGTCCACCACGTACAGGTTGTCCAGTTCGTGGGCCTTGCAGTTGACATCCAGGACCGACGTGGCCGGGTCGGTGCCGAACCGGCAGGTTCCGGCCTGGTGGGCGCAGCCGGCCAGCGGGATGGCCATGTCCATGTAGAAGTTCTTGCGCAGCACGTGGTGAGCGGCCATCCCCACATGGTTGAGTATCTTCTTCAGCTCCGCGTAGAGACGGTCGGCCTCCTCGTCGTTGGTCGAGGTGTAGGCCAGGTGAATATTGCCGTCCTTGTCGGTGGTCACCCGGTTCTCGGCCACCGGGAGGTCCTCGGTGGTGAGCCAGAAGTCCACCGCGTGCTGGGCCACGTCGGACAGCGTCCATTCGGGGGCGAACATCGTCTTCTCGGGCTGCTCGCCGCGCATGGCCTCGGCATTGGACTTGCCGATCATCTGGATGTTGCCCATCGGCCACTGGTAGTCGTGCGTCTCCAGGTAGAAGTCGTTGATGCCCAGCGTCTTCTGGAAGACGGTGTCGTTCTTCTCCTTGCTCAGGGCCACGATGGCCTTGCAGTTGTGGAACGTGTAATTGCGTCCTACCTGGTCCGAGCCGTTCGCCAGGCCGTGCGGGTGGACGTCGCTGGCGGAATTGAGCAGGATCTTGGCGCTGTTGGCGGCTCCCGCGGATACGGCGACGATGTCGGCCCGGTAGACCTCGCGCTCGCCGTTCCTTGAGACGATGACCCCGGTCACCGTGCGGCCGGCGGTGTCGGTCTCCAGCCGGGTCACCTCGGCGCCGGTGAGCAGGGTGACGTTGGGGCGGTCAAGCAGTGGCCTGACCGCGATGACCTCGGCGTCCGCCTTGGCGTGCACCAGGCACGGGTAGCCGTCACACCAGGTGCAGCGGATGCAGGTGCTTCTGGGCCGGTCCGCCTCGTTCAGCATGATCCCGCACGGAGCGTGGAACGGGTGGTAGCCGCCCGCGGTGAGGTCGTCGAATATCTCCTGGATCCTGGGCTCATGCGAGACGGCGGGCCAGGGGTAGGGCTGGCTGCGGTGACCCTCGGTCGGGTCCTCGCCTCCGTTCCCGTGCACCTGGTACAGATGCTCAGCCTTGGAGTACCAGGGCTCGAAGTCGTCGTAGGACAGTGGCCAGGCCGGGGAGATGCCGTTGACGTGCTTGATCTCGCCGAAGTCCTGCGGGCGCAGCCGGTACAGGGCAGCGCCGTACAACTTGGTGGCCCCGCCGACGAAATAGTGGACCTGCGGCTGGAACGCCGTACCGTCGCGGTCGAACCAGGTGTCCTTGGACATGTACTTGCCGTCAACGAACACTGGCTTCGGGTCCCAGTTGTCCAGCTCGCGGGTCAGGAAGTCCCCGCGCTCCAGGAGCAGGATGCGTTTGCCTGAGCCTGCGAGGGCGTGCGCGAGCGTGCCGCCGCCGGCCCCGGACCCGATGATGATGACGTCATAGGTCTCGGTCATAGGCCCACCATCGCCGCCTAGATGGTTGCCTGGCATCCCCTCATCCGGGCTAAAACGCGCGGCCGCAGGCGGAGCGGCCCGTCAATACCCTCATCAGAGCGATGCCGCAGCTCACCCCGGCAGTCCACGATGGCGACCAAGGACCAACCGGGGCAGGAAGCTCTCTCACCGGGAGACAGCCGAATGAACGTTGACCTCGCGCGGATTCAGTTCGCGTTCACCTCGATCAATCACTTCTTCTTCGTGCCCGTCACGATGGGGCTCGCGTTCCTGACGGCACTGCTTCAGACGGCGTGGCATCGCAGCCGGCAAGAGGAGTACCTGCGGCTGACCAGGTTCTTCGGGACGCTGCTGGTCATCAACATCGCGATCGGGGTGGTCACGGGTCTCGTCCAGGAGTTTGAGTTCGGGATGAACTGGGGGCAGTACTCACGGCTCGTCGGCGGCATCTTCGGCGCTCCGCTGGCGATGGAGGGCCTGGCCGCGTTCTTTCTCGAGTCCACGTTCCTCGGGCTGTGGCTGTTCGGCTGGAACAGGCTGTCGCGCCGCGTGCACCTGGCGACGATCTGGATGGTGGCGCTTGGCAGCATGCTGTCGGCCCTGTTCATCCTGGCGGCGAACTCCTGGATGCAGCACCCGGTCGGCTACGTCATGGCGGGCGGCAAGCCCGTGCTCAACAACATCTGGGCGGTGTTCACCAATCCGGTGTTCATCTGGGGATACGCCAAGGTGGTGTTCGTCGCCCTGACCACCGGCGCGATCATCATGCTGGCCGTCTCCGCATGGCAGCTACGGCACGGCGGGCACCGGGACGTGTTCCTCCGCTCCACCAGGATGGCGCTGATCGTGCTGCTCCCGGCCATCTTGTTCACCATGCTCGTCGGTGACGAGCTCGGGGTGATCGAGGGCAAGTACCAGCCGATGAAGATCGCGGCCGCCGAGGCGCAGTGGACCACCTGCCAGCCGTGCTCGTTCTCGCTGTTCCAGATCGGCGGCGGCAACAACGACCACACACCGACCCAGATCCTCGAAGTCCCGCACCTGCTGTCCCTGCTGGCGACCAACCACTGGAACGGCCAGGTTCTCGGGCTGAACCAGCTGCAGGCGCAGTACACCAAGCAGTTCGGGCCGGGCAACTACGTGCCGAACGTGTTCATCCAGTACTGGAGCATGCGGACGATGGCCTACCTGGGCGGGCTGGTGCTGCTGATAGCCGTGTGGGGACTGTGGCTGAATTACCGCAAGTCGCTGGCCACCTCGCGGGTGTTCTTGAAGGTGGCGGTCTGGTCGGCCGTGCTCCCGTTCCTCATGAACACGGCGGGCTGGCTGCTGACGGAGAGCGGCAGGCAGCCGTGGATCGTGCAGGGGATCATGCTGACCAAGAACGGGATTTCGCCGACGGTCAGCGTCACCTGGCTGTGGATCAGCCTGGTGGGCTTCGTCCTGCTGTACGGCACGCTGGGCACGGTCGACTTGCTCCTGATGCTGCGGTACTCGCGAAGAGGGCTCCCGTCCGCTCCCGCCCCAGCAGACACGGACGCGCCTGTGCCCGCCGTCTTGTACTGAGAGGCACCGATGAGCAGCTTCGTACCGTTCTGGTTCATCATCATCGCGATCCTGTGGACCGGGTTCTTCGTCCTCGAGGGATTCGACTTCGGCGTCGGCATGCTGCACAGCGTGATCGGGCGCGACGAGGCCGGCCGCCGGGCGGCCGTCAACACGATCGGGCCGCTCTGGGACGGCAACGAAGTCTGGCTGATCGTCGCCGCGGCGGCCATGTTCGCCGCGTTCCCTGGCTGGTACGCGACCATGTTCTCCGGGATGTACCTCGCGATGGCACTGCTCCTCGGCTGCCTCATCATCCGCGGGGTGTCCTTCGAGTACCGCGGGAAGCGGGACGCTGTTCGCTGGCGGCGCACCTGGGATGTAAGCCTGACCGTCGGCAGCGTGCTGGCCCCGCTGCTGATCGGCATCGCGCTCGGCGACCTGCTGCACGGCCTGCCGATCAACGCGGCGCAGAATTTCACCGGCTCGTTCTGGGACCTGTTCCAGCCGTACGCCGTGTTCACCGGCGTCACCCTCGTCCTGGTCTGCCTGCTGCACGGCGCCAGTTTCCTGTGCCTGAAAACCACGCACGGCGAGCACGAGCGTTCCCGGCGCGTCGCGCGCGGCGTGGCCCCGGTCACCTGCGCGTTCGTCATCGGATGGATCATCTGGACGCACGTGACCGCCAGCACGGCCTTCTTCCTCAACGTGACCGAGCTGCTCGCCATCATGGCCGCAGTCGCCGCGGTGTCGCTGGTCTACGCCCGGCGCGACGGCTTCGCGTTCGCCGCGACCTGCGTGACTATAGCCGCCTACATCATCACGCTCTTCGTCGACTTGTATCCCAACGTGATGGTGTCCTCCACCAACGCCGCCTTCAACCTCACCGTGCACAACACCGCGTCCCCGCCGTACTCGCTCAAGGCGATGACGATCGTGGTCATCATCTTCTTGCCGCTGGTGCTGGGCTACCAGGCGTGGACCTACTACGTGTTCCGCAGGCGCGTTAGCGCCAGCGAGTTCCAGCCCGGTGCGTCCCCCGCGGAGGTACCGGAGCCCCGGGCCACTGAGCATCCGCGGCGCTCAGTGCGCCCGGGGAGCTGAGTTACCCGCGCGCGAAGCAAACGACCCACTAGGAGGTAGCGACATGTCCGACAAAGTTGACGCGCTGGTGATCTTCGGAGCGACCGGGGACCTGGCGAAGATCGAGACCTTCCCCGCGCTGGTGGGGCTGGTCAAACGGGGCGTCCTCGACGTCCCGGTGATCGGGGTGGCCAAGAGCGGCTGGGGACTTGACCAGTTCCGCGACTACGCCACCGCGTCGCTCAAGCTCAACGGGATGGACCCCACCGAGCCGGCCGCCGTCAAGATGCTGAGCCTGCTGCGGTACGTCGACGGGGACCTGGATGACGGCGGCACCTACAAGGAAATGTCCGATGAGATCGGCCACGGCCAGCAGGTGCTGTACTACCTGGAGGTACCGCCGGTGCTGTTCGGGCGGATCGCCGAGGGCATCGCCACCGCCCACCGCAGCCACGGCGCCCGGGTCATGGTGGAAAAGCCGTTCGGCATCGACCTGGACTCCTCGCGCAAGCTCAACGACACGATGCACCGGTACTTCAATGAGGAGGCCATCTACCGGGTCGACGACTGGCTGGCCTTCGACCCGGTGGAGAACGTGCTGTTCGTCCGGTTCGCCAACTCGGTGATCGAGCCGCTGCTGAACCGCAACTACGTGCACAGCATCCAGATCACGATGGCCGAGGCGTTCGACGTCGCCGACCGCGGCCGGTTCTACGACCGGACCGGCGCCATCCGCGACGTGCTGCAGAACCACATGCTCCAGGTGCTGGCGACCGTGCTGGCCGAGCCCCCGTCCGGCCGCGGCCTGGCCGGCTGGCGCGACGCCAAGCACGCGGTGGTCACCGCGCTGAGCCCGATGACCACCGAGAACACCGTCCGCGGCCAGTATGAGGGATACCACCAGGTCGACGGCGTCGACCAGAACTCGACCGTGGAGACCTACGTCGCGGTCAGGCTGACCGCCGACACCTGGCGCTGGGCCGGGGTGCCGATCGTGATCCGGGCCGGGAAGACCATGCCGGTCACCGCCACCGAGATCACCATCACCTTCAAGGACCCGCCGCACGACGTGTTCGGTATCGAGCCCGAGCGTCCCGGGGACATGCTCACGTTCCGGATCTGGCCGGAGACCGCGGTCAGCCTGACCTTGCAGGGCAAGAAGCCAGGCGCCGGCTGGGAGCCGCAGGCCGAGCAGCTCAGTTTCGCCCAGCAGGCCGGGTCCGACATCCGCCCCTACGACCGGCTCATCGGGGCCGCGCTGAACGGGGAGCGCTGGCTGTTCGCCCGCCAGGACACGGTCGAGGCCGCGTGGCAGATCGTCGACCCGGTGCTCGGCGACGCCGTGCCGGTGCATCCCTACGCCCGGGGCAGCTGGGGGCCCAGGGAAGCGGACCGGCTGCTGCCGGCCAGGGACACGTGGCGTAACCCGGCCGGCTGACCGAACACGCGATGAGGGCCGTTGACCCCAGGCTGCTGCGGCACGCCCGGGCGGCCAGGAGCCACCTGATCGTCACCGTGCTGCTCGGCCTGGCGGTCACCGGCCTCATCGTGATCCAGGCGGCGCTGCTCGCCCACGCGCTGGCCACGGCGACGGCCGGCACAGGGGCGCTCGGAACCGGGGGCAGGGCCCTCGCGGTGACCCTCGTCTTCCTGCTTGGCGTGGTGAGCGCGCGGGCGGCGGTCGCCTACGGCGCAGAAACCGCCGCGCTGCGGGCCGCCGCGCGAGTGAAGTCAGAGCTACGGCGCAAGCTGATCGGGCACTGCCTGCGGCTGGCGGCCGCCTCGCCCGACGGGCAGCGGCCTGGCCAGGTCGCCGCCACGGCAACCCGGGGGCTGGACGCGCTTGATCCTTACTTCGCGCGGTACCTGCCGCAACTGGTGCTGTCCGCGGCTGTCCCCGCCGCCGTGGTGGCGACGGTGACCGCCGCCGACTGGATCTCCGGTGTCGTGATCGCGGTGACGCTGCCGCTGATCCCGTTCTTCGCGGCACTCGCCGGCCTGCAGGCCAAGGCCGCCACCCGCCGCCAGTGGCGGCTGCTGGCCCAGCTCGGCGGTCACTTCCTTGACGTCGTGCAGGGCCTGCCCACGCTCAAGGCATTCGGCCGGGCGAAGTTCCAGGAACAGGTGATCGCCACGGTGACCAGCGAGCACAGGAAAGCCACCATGGCGACGCTGCGCATCGCGTTCCTGTCCGCCCTGGTCCTTGAACTGTCCGCGGCCCTGGCCACGGCCGTGGTCGCGGTCGAGACCGGACTGCGGCTGCTGTACGGGCACCTGCCCTACCAGACGGCGCTGCTGGTGCTCCTGCTGACCCCCGAGGCGTATCTCCCGCTGCGGGCAGTGGCGGCCCAGTACCACGCCAGCGCGGAAGGGGCCGCCGCCGCGGAGAGCGTCTTCGCCATCCTGGACACCCCCTTGCCGGCGCAAGCCCAGCCCGCGACCCGGCCGGCCACCAGCCCGGCACCGGTGCTGCCGGTTCCCGACCTGCGCTCGGCCCCGATAAGGCTGACCGGGGTAACCGTGACCTACCCGGGCCGGGACCGCCCGGCGGTCGAGGGGCTGGACCTGGCGATCGACCCTGGCGAGCTGACCGTGCTGATCGGGCCGAGCGGAGCGGGCAAGACCACCGTGCTGCGGCTGCTGCTCAGGTTTACCGCGCCAGCCTCGGGAACCGTCCGCGTCGGCGGAAGCGACCTGGCCGCCGTCCCCGTCGAGCTCTGGCGTGCTCAGCTTGCCTGGGTCCCGCAGCATCCGCGGCTGTTCGAAGGGTCGGTGGCCGACAATATCGCCCTCGGCAAGCCCAGTGCCTCCCGGGCGGCCGTCGAGGACGCGGCCAGGCTAGCCGGGGCGGCCGCGTTCATCGAGGCGCTGCCGCACGGCTATGACACCCAGCTGGAAGAGCGGGCCGCCCGGCTGTCGGCGGGCGAGCGCCAGCAGCTCGCCCTGGCCCGCGCGTTCCTGCGGGACGCACCGCTGCTGCTGCTCGACGAGCCGACGGCGCACCTCGCCCCGGCCGCCGCCGCCGCGATCGGCGACGCCATCGGCAGCTCGCTGAGCGGGCGCACGATCATTATGGCCACCCACCGGAACCCCGGCCTCCGCACCGTAAACAAGGTCATCACGCTATTTCCCAGGGGGGCTCTACTTCCCAGGGGGGCTCCGCCCCCCTTCGACCCCCCAAACCCTGCCGCGCTTCTCTTCGCGGAATCAGGCTCCCCGGCCGGGTCCCTCGCTCCGCTACGGGACCCGGCGCGGGATCGCCTGATCGCGCCTGTGCTCGCTCGCTGCGCTCGCTGCGCCGCGCGGGGCCGCTGTCCCTGCGGGGCGCGGGACCGCTGTCCCTGCGGGGCGCGAGACCACTGTCCTTGCGGTGACGCGTCTGGCAGCCGAACATGACGGGCCA
>CAZORE010000113.1:18068-23034 GCA_964581815.1 uncultured Streptosporangiaceae bacterium
GCGCGAGACCACTGTCCTTGCGGTGACGCGTCTGGCAGCCGAACATGACGGGCCAGTCCACGGCCGTCGGCCTGGCCAGGGACGGGCGGCCTGCGCTGCTGCGGTTGCTGGCGCTGGCCCGGCCGCTGCGCGGCCGGCTGCTTGGCGCGGCGGCCGCCGGCGCCGCGGCCACCGGCTGCGGCGTGGCCCTGCTCGCCGTCTCCGGGTTCCTGCTCGCCAGGGCCTCGCAGCAGCCCAGCATCCTGGCCATCTCGGTCGCGGTGGTCGCGGTCCGCGCGCTGAGCATCGGCCGCGGCGTGTTCCGTTACCTGGAACGGCTGGCCGCCCACGACGTGGCCTTCCGGGTGCTGGCCCAGGTACGGCTGGCGATCTGGCGGCGGCTCGAGGCGCTGGCGCCCGGCGGGGTGACGCTGCATCGGTCCGGGGACCTGCTCGCCCGGCTGGTCTCTGACGTCGATGCGACGCAGGACCTGTTCATCGGCGGGGTGACCCCGGTGCTGGCCGCCGCCCTGGTCGGCGGCGCGGCGGTGACCGCGTGCCTGTTCGTCCTCGCCCCGGCCGGCGCCGCGCTCGCCGCCGGACTGCTGACCGCCGGCGTCGTGGTGCCGGTCGCCGGGGCCGCCGTGGCCAGGAAGGCCGCCCGGGCGACCGCGCCGGCCCGCGGCAGGCTCGCCGCCTCCGTCACCGACCTGCTGGACGGAGCGGCCGACCTGCACGCCTTCGGCGCCGCCGAGGCCGCGCTCGCCCGCGCCGACGCCACCGACACCGAGCTGACCCGGCTCGACGGCCAGCGGGCGGCCGCCTCCGCCCTGGGCGCCGGGCTGATGAGCGCGGTCACCGGCCTCACCGTCTGGGCGGTCCTGCTGCTCGGTGTCGCCGCCACCGGGGCCGGCGCGCTGTCCCGGGTGCCGCTCGCGGTGCTCACCCTGACCACGCTGGCCGCGTTCGAAGCGGTTACCGCGCTCCCGGCCGCCGCCGTGCAGCTTGACCAGGCCCGCGTCGCCGCCGGCCGGATCGCCGCCGTCACCGACACTCCCGACCCGGTCCGCGAGCCGGGCCGTCCGCGTGCGCTGCCACCCGGTCCGTTCGCCGTCCAGCTACGGGAAGCCACCGTGGTGTACCGTCCGGGCGCGCCGCCGGCCCTGGACCGGGTCAGCCTCGACCTGCCGCCCGGACGGCGGGTGGCGCTGGTCGGCGCGAACGGCGCCGGCAAGTCGACCGTCGCGGCGGTGCTCATGCGGTTCTGTGCGCTGACCGCGGGCGCCGTCCTGCTCAACGGCTACGACCTGGCCAGCTACGCGGCCGATGACGTGCGGTCGGTCGTCGGCGGGTGCCCGCAGGATCCGCACCTCTTCGACGCCACCGTCCGCGACAACGTCCGGCTGGCCCGGCCAGCGGCCACCGACGAGGAACTGGAGGCCGCCGCGGCCCGCGCCCGGTTGCTGCCGTGGATCGCCTCGCTGCCGCTTGGCTGGGATACCCCGGTCGGCCGCCACGGGGCGGCCGTCTCCGGCGGCGAGCGGCAGCGGCTGGCACTGGCCCGGGCATTCCTCGCCGACCCGCCGCTGCTGATCCTCGACGAGCCCACCACCCACCTGGACCCGCCCGCCCGCCGGGCGCTGACCGCCGACCTGCTGCGCGCCACCGAAGGCCGGTCGGTCTTGCTGATCACCCATGAACTGGACGGGCTCGACCAGGTCGATGAGATTGTCGTCCTTGACCACGGCGCGGTGGCTGAGCGAGGCACCCACGAGCAGCTCCGCTCCGCAGGCGGACGCTATCAGCAGCTGCTGAAAGCCGGCGACTGACCGGAACTGCGACCGCCGCTCGCGGCCGTGGAACCCGGCCGGCCGCCTACTGTCACTGCTGTCGCGGAGGCCCCTATTGCCCCACTGAGAACGGAAGTTAGTATTTGACTCAGTGACCACGGATACCGATCGTCGTCTGGGCATTCCACGCCAGGCGGGGGCGAGATCAGTCAAAGGCTCGATCGAGGCGCCGGACCGGCGCGACGAGCCTGCGACCACGTCTCAGCTGGGTCAACTGCTGCTTGACGCGAAGTTCTCGCGTCCGCAACCGCGCCCGGGCACCGTGAGCCGCTCCGAGCTCGTTGCGACCGCTTGTTCAACCGGCTGCCGTCTCGTCGCGGTCACGGCGCCGGCGGGCTACGGCAAGTCGACCTTCCTCACGGAATGGGCGGCCACCGAGGAGCGCCCGGTGGCCTGGGTATCCCTTGACCGCTTCGACGATGACCCGGCCACCCTGCTCGCCTCGCTCGCGTCCGCGTACTGCCGCGCCGGGCTCGGCAGTCCCGACCTGGTCGCGGACATGCGCGGCCGCCAGGACGGATCGGCACTTGGCCGGGCCGCGCCGCGGCTGGCCGCCGAGCTCCGGGCCAGCCCCGTTCCGTTCGTGCTCATGCTGGACGATGTTCATGAGCTGCAGTCTCCCGGCTGCCACGATGTGCTGGGGATGGTCATCGCGGCGATACCCAGGGGATCGCAGCTGGCCGCCGCCAGCCGTTCCGAGCAGCCTCACCTGCCGCGGCTTCGGGCCACCGGGGACGCGCTGGAGTTCGGGATCGCCGACCTGGCTCTCGATGCGGCGGGCGCCCGGCAGGTCTTCGCGCACGCGCACGTCAGCGTGACCCCGGAGGCGGCCACCGCGGCGGCCGAGCAGACAGAAGGCTGGCCCGTCGGCCTGTGGCTCGCGGCCTTGATCGCTAAGGAGAGCCACGGCCAGGCGGGAACCGTCTCCGGCGACGACCGGTATGTGGCCGATTACCTGTACCACGAGGCCCTGGCCGGGCAGCCGAAGGCCATTCAGCGCTTCCTGCGGCGCACCGCCGTGCTCGATCAGCTCTGCGGCCCGCTGTGCGAGGCCGTCCTCGGGTCGTCAGCCGCGGCCATGCAACTGCGCCGGATCGAGGCACACGGCCTGTTCGTGACTCCGCTCGACCACCAGCGGCAGTGGTACCGCTACCACGCGCTGTACCGGGAGTTCCTGCTGGGCGAGCTTCGGCGCACCGAACCCGGCATCGTCGCGGTGCTGCACCGGCGAGCCGCTGACTGGTATGAGGGCAACGGGTTCCCGGCCCTGGCGCTGGAGCACCTGCTGGACACCGAGGACTGGGACCGCTCGGTGCGGCTGACGGCCCAGCTGGCCCTGCCGGCCTGCCTGGCCGGCCAGTCATCCACCGTGCGACGCTGGCTCGCTGCGCTCGGCGACGTGAACATCGCCGGCTACCCGCCGCTCGCGGTGCTCGCCGGCTGGGAGAGCGTGCTGACCGGCGACACGGCCAAGGCAGAGCGGTGGGCGGCAATCGTCGACACGGCGTCGTTCGACGGCGAGCCCGCGAGCGGTGCGGCCTCGTTCGATTCGGCCCGCGCCCAGTTGCGGGCGGCCATGTGTGCCGACGGCCCGGAGCGCATGATGGCCGATGCCGAATTCGCGGTCGACCAGGAACCCGCCTGGAGCCCCTGGCGCGACGGCGCGCTGTGGACGCTGGCCGAGGCGCACCTGCTCGCCGGGCACCTCGAAGAGGCGCGCGCTCTTTTCGCCGAGGCGTCCACCGCCGCCGCCGGGATGAGCAACTGGCAGGTGATCCCGGTCTGTGAATCCCAGCTCGCATGGCTCGCCATGGATCGCGGTGAGTGGAAAGAGGCAGTCGGCCGGCTGGAGCTCGCGCTTGGCACGATCGAGGCGCAAGGGCTGGACGACTGCATCTTCAGCCTTCCGGCCTTCGCCGCGGCGGCCAGGCTGTCCGTCCACCATGGCGACGTGAAAGCCGCACACCGGCGGCTCGCCCATGCGATGCAGGCCCGCCCGGTGGCGACCTACCTGCTGCCGTACGTTGCCGTCCGCTTGCGGCTGCAGCTGGCCAGGGTGTTCCTCGCTCTCGCCGACTTGGGGCCGGTCCACCAGCTGCTGCGCGAGATCGACGACATCCTGGCCCGTCGCCCGGCGGTCGGCTCCCTCGTTGACGAGGCGCGAGATTTCCGCTGCGCCCTTGCATCAAGCGGCACCTCAGATTCGGCCGGCTCGGTGCCACTGACCCCGGCCGAGCTGCGACTGCTGCCTTACCTGCAAACGCACCTGACCGCCGACATGATCGCAAAGCGGCTTTTCATTTCCGTCCACACGGTAAAGACCGAGGTCAAATCGATCTACCGCAAGCTCGGCGTCTCATCGCGCGACGACGCGGTGCAGAAAGCGACCGCGATCGGCCTCCTCGGCGGTTAGCCCGCCGGGCGCCAGTCCGGTCATCTGGCATATACCCAGGTCAGAGGGATGTCGCTGCCCGCCTTGCGGCGCGACCATGGGACGAGTGAGAACCCGCCCGGCGGCGTGCGCTCCCGGCGACGTCGCGTGAAGACGGTGAAGGCAGGCGGTGAGGTACCAGGAGATCCTGCGCAGGCTGGCGATCATCGACGAAGGACTCGTCAATGATCAGGCCGGGCTCGTCCTCGGTCCGCTCACCGGCCGCGCGCTCGATCCGAAGGTCGCGGCGCTGGTACGGGTGGGGGCGCTGGCGGCGATCGGGTCGCCGGAGGCCTGCCTGGAATGGGGCACCAGCCGGGCGCTGGCGGTCGGCGCGACCGAGGAGGAGATCACCGGCGTGCTGCTGGCCGTCGCCCCGGTGATCGGGCTCAGCCGGATCGTCGCCGCCGCCCCGGGCGTCGCGTGCGGGTTCGGCTACGACATCGACGCCGCGCTTGAGGGCCCAGGCGGTTCCTGACGCGCCCATAGCACCGCAATACCCACATCGGGGCGATGCCCGAGGCCGTCGCGGTAACACCATGACGTCAAGGGCCCCAGCGGGAGGCGAGGAGTGGGAGGGACACGGACCGTTCCGCCGACGGGCACGCGGCGGCCCGCCGTGAACCGCGACCAGATGGCACGGAAGGTCGTGGCGGCGCTGGGGATTGTGCTGGTCGCGCAGGCCCTGTTCGCGCTCTGCCTGGTC
>CAZORE010000114.1:0-1466 GCA_964581815.1 uncultured Streptosporangiaceae bacterium
GGCCGCGACTAGCTTCTCGGAGTGGGACCGAGACGCCGACCGCGCGCGTCTCGGTGAGGAAGAGGTCGGCCGCCGTCGCGGTGCGATCATGGCCGAGCAGTGGGGCTACCAGCTCGCCGAGCAGCGCAAGCGCCTTGGCTTTACCCAGGCGGGACTGGCGGAGATCATGGGCGTGGCGGCACCCAGCGTACCTCGCTCGACTCGCTGCTCGGCGTCAGTTGCCCGTTCCGGGCGCGTGCCCACCCACGTCACCGAGACCGTCTACCGGCACGTAATCGTGCCTGCCAGCCGACATTATTCAGCTTCCGGGTCATACGGGCCTTACCGAGAATGGCGCGTCCGCCGGAATGAAGCTTTCATCAGGCCGATGCCGGTGATGCCACGCTGACCTGCAATCGGACGGCCCGCCGCAGGCCCGGCGACGCCGAGTGCTGTCTCGGCAGCGGTCGGCGCTTCTACAGTGACGGCACCGACTTGAGGTGGAGGCGGATCATGCGCTGGCGGTGGATATCCGGATCGGTGATCGCGATCGTTGCGGTCTGCCTGACGTTGCTGCTCGGGCAGCTACCCGCTGGAGCCCTCGACGTGACGGGGACGCCAGCGCCGGTGACCGGCAACGCGACGTGGTTCTCCGGGCTCGGGTCACCGTATGGCGGGTGCGGGCTGCCGCAGGCCAATGTGGACAGCCAGAACTTCCTCGCGTTGAACGTGCAGAACTCGCCAGGCAACTACACCAACCTGCCGCGGCCGATTCCCGCGGCGGATGCCGCGGAGATCGGCATGTTCGACAACGGGCTGAACTGCGGCCGCTGGGTGCAGGTGACAATCGGCAACTACTGCACCGGCGTCAACGACGGGGCGCCGAATATGGCGTTCTGCCGGAACGGGTCATGGGTAACCGATCAGTACAACGGCGCGACGCTTGACATGGTGGTCGCCGACAGTTGCGACGACGGCAACGCATGGTGCAAGGACGACCCGTACCACGTCGATCTCGCCCAGGCGTCGCTGAACCAGTTCGTGCTGAACGGCTCACCGGTCGGGAACATGTACCCCAATCACTGGAACAACCGGCAGGTGTCCTGGCAGTTCATCCCCGCGCCGAATTACACGGGCGACATCGGCATCGGCGCTATCCAGGGCGCGCAGCCCTACTGGCCGGCGATCGCGATCTCGCATCTGCCTAACGGGATCCACGGCGTGCAGTACTTCGCGAACGGCTCATGGGTTAACGCCACGATGGACTCCGACCAAGGTGACGACTACATCATCGGCCCTACCACCGGTGCGGGGACCGGTGGGACGCAGTACCAGATCCAGGTAACCGACGCGTCGGGGAGCCTGATCAACAACGGGCGCGTGTACAGCTTCACGCTGCCGTCCGGCTGCACGAACGGGTGCTCCGCGCCGTACACCGCGATCAGCTACACCACTTCTACCGGGCCGTCGCCGTCGCCGTCGCCGTC
>CAZORE010000114.1:1566-8952 GCA_964581815.1 uncultured Streptosporangiaceae bacterium
GGCAGTTGCACGGTGTCCTCTGCCGTTACCAACTCGTGGTCGGGCGGGTACCAGCTTCAGCTCACGGTCACTGACACCGGCAAAGTGCCGGTAACCGGTTGGACCGCGGGCTTCCTGTTCGCCGACGCCGCTGAGGTCATCTCCAACTCGTGGAACGCCACGGTCAAGCAGACCGGGACGCAGGTGAGCGCCGGCAACGCCTCGTACAACGGCTCGATAGCGGCCGGCGGGTCGACGACATTCGGCATGACAGTCAACGGCTCGAACTCGGCCCTGTCCGCCTTCACCTGTACCGCGACCTGACACCCCTGGCCCCGCTGACCGCGTAGTTACGCCACCGCGAGCGCCCTGCGCAGGCGCTCGGCCGCGTCGAGCACAGCGGTCCGCGCTGTGTCGAGGGTGCCCACCATCGTGAAGAATCCATGGATCATGCCGTCGTACCTGATGACCTCAGCCGGCACCCCGGCCGCTGCTAGCTTCTTCGCGTACAGTTCCCCCTCGTCGCGCAGCGGGTCATATTCCGCTGTGATCACCGTCGCGGCCGGCAGGCCGGTAAGGTCATCGGCCCGCAACGGCGACGCGAGCGGGTTCGCGCCGTCCTCTGGCGTGGCCAGGTACAGTCCCCAGTACCACCGGACCGACGCTGGGTTGAAGAAATACGTGTCTGAGATATCCCGCATCGAGGGCGTGTCGGCCAGGTAGTCGGTGTTCGGGTAGACGAGGAGCTGATGGGTGATCGCAGGGCCGCCGCGCTCGCGCGCCATCAAGGCGACGGCCGCGGCCAGGTTGCCCCCGGAGCTGTCCCCGCCGACCGCGAGCCGCGCTGGGTCGCCGCCCAGTTCGGCGGCGTGCGCGGCGGCCCACGCGGTGCCCGCGTAGCAGTCCTCGACCGCCGCGGGAAACTTGTGTTCCGGTGCCAGGCGGTAGCCCACCGACACGGTCACGCACCGCGCCGCGTTGGTGAGCATCCGGCAGATCGCGTCGCAGGTATCCAGCGTGCCGAGGCTCCAGCCGCCGCCAAAGAAGTAGACGAGGACCGGCCATGGCCCGGTTCCGGCCGGGCGGTACACCCGCAGTGGCAAGCCAGCGGCTGGCCCGGGGATCGTGGTTTCCGTGACGTCTGCGACGGGCTCGCCGTTACCCGCGCCCGCCACCACGGCCGCCAGGTCAGCGGCACGAGCCTGCTGAATTGTCAGCGTGGTGAGGTGGGGTACCTTGTCTCGCCTGATCCGCTCCCGGATGGCCAGGACTTGCGGGTGCAGGCCGGCGACATCAGAACTCACGATGCCCCCGCGTCCGCCAGGTGGCGCTGCCGCATGAGGAACTTGCGCACCTTGCCGGTCGGCCCGAGCACGATGTCGTCATCGCCGTCGGCCACGATCACGATCCGCCGCAGCGTGGCCGCCCCTGGCCCGCCGAGTGCCTCCCTGACGGCGGCGCTGTGATCCGCCCCGGCGTCGGCGCCGGGGGCCAGCAGGAGGAAGACGTCGGTGACCACCGCGGTGTCCACCCGGCCGGCGATGACGGTGCAGTCGCGCACATCCGGGCACCGGGCGAGGACGCGCTCCTCGGACATGGCCGTGTAGAGCCAGTTGCCGTCCCCGAGGTCTACCGCGTCCACCAGCCGGTCCACGTGGTAGTAGTAGCCGTCGTCGTCGCGGTACATCAGGTCGCCGGTCAGGTAGTAGCCCCGGTGCCGGGTGCGGTAGGTGGCGACCGAGTCGTTCCAGTAGCCGACGGCCAGGGTAGGCGACTTCATGCCCACTTGCCCGACCTTGCCCACGGGGACCTCGGTGCCGTCTTCGAGGTCGAAAAGCGCGATCTCCGCGAAGTCGTAGGGTTTGCCGACGCAGCGCCTGTAGCGGTTGCTCGTCGAGGTGTGCGTGACGTGGAATCCGGAGTGCCCCATCTCGCTGGACCCGATGCCGTCGATGAACTTGGATCCGGGCACGAGCACGGCGCCCTTCTCCCGCGAGTAAGCCAGGTGGCGGCCGGCCGCGACGAGCTTGCGCACATGCGCTTCGTGCGCGCAGTCGCCGGTGTTGAACCACATCCGGACGGAGCTCAGGTCGCGCTCAGCCAGGTTGAAGCGCGCTAGCTCCGACCAGGTCACCGCGAAGCCGTAGACACCGGTCGGGCGCCACCGCTCGATGGCGTCCAGGACGCCGGCTCCGCTGCGCGAGTGGCCCCCGCCCTGGGTAGACAGGAACAGGTGCTCATGCCGGTTGCACAGCGCGAGCTGAGTGCTGATGATCCCCGCGGCGTGCGCGGCGGGCATTACGCACAGTGTCCGCTCAGCTGCCCGCGCCGCTTCCAGGTGAACCCGGCGGATCGCGGCGAAGAGGCTGCTATGCGAGTGGACAACCGCGGCCGGCACCCGGGTGGTGCCGGAGGAGTGCGTGATCGCGACCGGATCGTCGGCATGGTGCCGGTAGTGCGCGGGTGCCCGCCCCGGATCCCCGGTGCCCGCCTCGGCGGCGTCGTAGACCGGGACGCCGAGGTCATGGCCACTGAGCAGCTCGCGGTGCGCCACGTCGGTGATCACCCCGGTACCGCGCAGCCGCTGGATATAGCCGGCCGCGATGTCACCGGGGATAGCGCCGTTCATCAGCGCCGGGATCGCACCGAGCCACGCCAGCGCCATGAAGTTCAGCAGGATGTCGGCCGACGAGGTCGCGTAGACCGCGACCGGGTCTCGTGGCCCGATCCCCCGGGAGTGCAGCCAGGAAGCGCGGGCGGCAACCCTGTCCCGCAGCATCCCCAGCGTCAGCGGCTCCCACGCGGGATGCCCGTCCACGTCCACGTCGAAGGTGATCCCGGGCCCGTCAAGCGCGGCTCCGTGCTCGATGACCTTCACCAGCGCGTTCCCCGCGCCGACGTCCGGATCGGCGGTAAGCGCCGCGCGGATATCGCGGATGTCTGGTGCGCTCACGCGGAGTCCCCCGCTCGTTCCACCGTGGTGTCGACGGGCAGACGCTCGGCCACGATGACGCAGAACTCGCCGACCGTCTTACCGGCGAGTTCTTCCGCCTCTTCCTCGCTGAACCTCACGCCGAATTCGTCTTCGACCCGGAGTGCGAGTTCGACAAGGGCAAGGGATGCCAGATCGGCCCCCCGCGGCCCGAGCTGGGTGTCATTATCAATGGCGTCGGTTTCGTAATTCATCTCACGCAATGAGCCGAATATGAACTGCCGGATAGAATCCGTCGTAGCGGTCATCAGAGGATTATCTCCTTTCATCATGGCTGCCGTTAGCCGGCGGCGACGTCGGGCAGCAGGTGCACCAGGCCGTCGGCGCAGCGGAACGGTATCCGCCGCTGAGTTCCCTGGCCGGAGCGGTCACGGTCGCCGTCCGCGAGGGGAGGGCACTGCGCCCGTTCGACGCCGCGGACCGCGACCCGCTCCCCGTCCACCCAGGCGAAGGCTCGCGGATACGGACCGAGCAGCGCCCTGACTAGCGCTTCTATCGCGGCGGCGGTCATCGTGTCCTTGATCTCGCCGTCCGCGGGCCTGCGCCGCGGCCACCGCGTCGCGGCGGCCTCGTCCTGGGCCTGCGCCGTGACGGCTCCGCCGCCGATGCGCTCCGCGAGATCGAGCCCGGCCGTGAAATGTACATGACCGACCCGGTAGAACAGCGACGCGCTGGTCTCGTTGTCCCGGACGTCCAGGTCGTAGCGCGCTATGACCGGCCCCGCGTCGGCCGCCTCGGCCAGGAAGAACACCGAAAGCGCGGTCCGCTTCAGCCCTTTGATTATGGTCCACGGAATGGGTGCCTGGCCGCGGCCAAGCGGCAGCGGAGAGGGATGCATTCCAATGCTGCCAGCGGCGGGAATGGACAAGATGTCCGTGCCCACGAGATAGGACCATCCGATGACGATCAGATAGGCGGGGCCGATGTCCCGGATGCGGTCGGCCAGTGAACTCAGCCGCCCGTCGAAGGTGCCGATATACGGCACTCCCTGTTCCGCGGCCAGGTGACTGAGCGGTTGATAGCCGACCGTCGCGGCCGCCCGTGAATCATCGAGCCCGATCAGCAGGCTGACCTTGATATTTCCGTCGAGGAAGGCACTGGAAGCAAAGATCCCCTCGAATGCCCGGATGCCGAAGGCATGACCGGTAACCAGCACGAGCCGTACCGGGCCGGCCGCGGCCCGGTTAATCGCGGCACACATCCAGCACCTCCATTCCAGGAGCATCGGGCCGGGTGGAGAACGCTACCTGGACATTCTCCCGAGTTTCAAAGTGCTTCATGACCTCGGGCTGAGCGCCGGGGTCGGCGAGGAATTCAAGGGCCACTCGCGTCCCGAGGCCACTCGCGCCGGCCGCGCACAGGACGTACTCGCCGGATGCGAAGGGGTTGGCCACCCGGGCCAGCACTCCGAAGTCCTGAACCGTGTTGCCCGCCTCGTCGTAACGCGGGCACATGCGCACCTGGGTCGACCGGTTACACAGGTAGGCGGGCCCAAGCCGGGGCATCTCGTAGTCAATGGACCACACCGTGGTCCGGAACCGGTTATAGACGTCGCGGACGATCAGGTTACTCACGGCGCCGCCGGCCAGGATCACGCTCTGGCTCTCCAGGATCTGCTGGACGGAGGAACCGCCGGATCCCGTTTCCCGCAGCGGCGAGGACGGCAGCCACTGGTCACGGAACGCCTGGCGCAGCCGGTCACGCCCGGTGTTCGCGTGACTTGACGGCCAGTCGATAGCCGCGCCGGGAACCGCGTACGCCTCATAGAAGAGGGTGATCCCCTTGGGGCCGGCGATGCGCGTCCAGAACCGGTGGAACGGCGATTCGCTGAGTGCGAGTACCTCCTCCAGCAGGCCGTCCGCCCCCTCCTGCCGGCTGACTTCGAAACCCTCGGCCCGGTCTAGTCGCGCGAGGGCGCCCAGCCGGCCCTCGTAGTCCGCCAGGTCACTGCGTTCCAGCCGGTCCTGCTGGGAGCCGTAGGCGGCCAGCGCGGCGGTCTTCTTCTCCAGCTTGGTGCCAGATACGGCGATGAAGACCCTGGGCGCGAAGCGTTCCCGCTCGCTGGACAGGTAAGTCGAAAAGTGCAGGAAGACGCACTTGCGGAAGGCGGCGTGAGCTATCCGGTTGGCCTCGACGTGATCGCTGTGGCTGTCGGCCAGCGTGTGGGTCACGACGACGTCCGGCCGCAAGCCGTGCTCCCCGGCTTTCTCCCGGACCCGGCTTACCGATGTCCGGTCCACCCGCAGTTGGCCGTCCTCAAGCCCTGCGAAGATCACCCGGTCCTGCGGCACGCCGAGTGTCTTGGCCGCGCGCACAGCCTCGGCGCGGCGGGCCGCGCCGCAGTCGCTCTCGTCGGTAAGAATCAGGAAATGCGTGTCGATCCCATGCTGCAGTGCCTTCGTGAGGAGCGCGGCCGCACCGATCTCGATGTCGTCCGGGTGCGCGCCGATAGCCAGCAACTGCACCGTCAACGACCGCCCGCCATCACGCCGGCGATGGCGGCGGCGACCTGTTCCCGGCTCGGCTGCAGGGCCAGGTCAAGTTCCGGGATGCAGCCAAGCACCGCACTGTCCGGCCGGGTGACGCGACGGGGGGGCGCGAGCATGAGCATCTCCTCGGCGGCAGTGGCGATGATCTCGGCGGCGAAGCCGCAGAACCGGTTGGAGTCGTCGAGCACGACCAGCCGGCCGGTCTTCTTCAGCGATGCCGCCAGTCCCTCCCAGTCGAATGGGTACAGCGTCCGCGGGTCGAAGACCTCGACGGACACCTCGCCTGCCAGGTCCTCGGCGACCGCCAGCGCGTCATGGACGAGGTGCCCGACCGCGAGCAGGGTGACGTCCCGGCCCGCGCGGTGCACGCGGCCCGCGCCGAGCGGCACCGGTGACAGGGCACCGGACCCGATGTCCTCCCGCACGCCGTGCGCCCCGATCGGGGCGAACACCACGACCGGGTCGTTGTCCCTGATCGCGCTGATCATCAAGCCGTAGGCGTCAGCGGGCGTGGCCGGGACCACCGTCTTCACGCCGTAGTGGGCGAAGAGGCTGTACGGCTGGTCGGAGTGCTGGGCGCCCCAGGCCGGCCGCCAGCCCGCGGCGGGCAGCAGGTAGGTCACCGGGACGCTGGCCTGCCCGCCGCTCATCAGCGACACCTTGTTCGCCTGGTTCGCGATCTGCTCAAAGACAAGCAGCAGGAGGAACGGGATCTGGTACTCCACCACCGGCCGCAAGCCTGCCAGGGCGGCGCCCGTCGCGAACCCGGTGAATCCCTGCTCCGACAGCGGCGTCTCCATCACCCGCTGCGGGCCGAACCGGGACAGCAGCCCGACGGTGGTGTTGGTAAGCGCCTGGTGGACGTCCTCACCCATCACGAAGACGTCGGGGTCTCGCTCCATCTCGTCGCCTAGTGCCCGGTTGATGGCTCGCAGGTATGACAGCAGCGGCATCGGGCTATCCCTCCTGCTCGACCGGCGCGGCCAGGTGGAGCAGGCCAGCGGCGGCCTTGCGCGGCTCGGCGGCGCTTCCGGTGCGGGGCGTGACCCCTCCCGAGTAGAGGTAGTCCATTCCCCCGGCCGGATCAGGCTTCGGGCTTTCCATCGCGTATCGGACCGCGGCCGCGATGGCCGTTTCAACTTCATCGTCGATCCGGCCCCGCACGCTGTCCGGGATCCGGCTGGCCTGCAGCGCGAGCGGGTCCCTGGCCCGCCACGCGGCTACCTCGGCCGGATCCCGGTAGCGCAGGCCGGCCTTGAGCTCGAACGTGTGGTGGCCTTCGTACCGGTAGGTGAGGAATTCAAGGAACGACGGCTCCCCGGCGCGCGCCCGGCCGACCGCCGCCGCGGTCGCCTCGTAGACGATGTCCGGGTCCATGCCGTCGCAGCTGGCGGACGCGATACCGAAAGCGGCGGCCCGGGCGGCGATCGAGCCAGCGGCGGTCTGGCCGACCGGCACGGTGGTGGCGTACTGGTTGTTCTCGCAGACGAAGACCACCGGGGCTCGCCACAGGGCCGCCAGGTTGAATGACTCGAGCAGCGCGCCCTGGTTGATCGCCCCGTCGCCGAAGATGGCGATCGCGATCCGGTCGGTTCCCTTGCGCGCGAGCGCCCACGCGGCGCCCGCGGCGATCGCCGCCCCGTGGCCGACCGTCCCCGTGCAGCCGAGGACTCCGACGCTGAAGTCCGACGGGTGGAAGGATCCGCCCCGGCCGCGGGCGACGCCGCCCGAGCGGCCCGCCATCTCGGCCAGCAGCCGCCCGGGATCCGTTCCCTTAGCCAGCATGTGACCGTGCGAGCGGTGGTGGGCCATCATGACGTCGTCGCGGCGCAGCGCGGCGCCGATGCCCGCGGCGACGGCCTCCTGGCCGATGCACGGATGTATGCCGCTCACGATCTCGCCCGACCGGACGAGCTCGATGGCGCG
>CAZORE010000114.1:9052-15040 GCA_964581815.1 uncultured Streptosporangiaceae bacterium
GTTCACGATCGCCACAGAACCGGGCAGTACGCGGGATCGCTGTAATCGGGAGTGCCCTCGCTGGTCTTGCGGAGCACGAAATCGTGGTTGTAAGCCAGCAGGCTGCCATCCGGGCGCCGGTACGGACGCCAGCGATTGTCCCCGTCCTGCAGGTGCAAGGAGATCGCGCGCCGAGGCCGGCCACTCACGTTGTGGCCGCTGCCGTGATAGACGCGGCAGTGATGGAAACTCATGTGGCCTTTCGGTATCACCATGGGGATCGCGTTCATCTCCGCGCCGTTGTGCCGCGCCGTTTCGCTGAGCAGGCGGGCGAGGTCCTCGCGGTCGCGCTGCGCGAAATGCCGCGTCGAGTCGTCGCCGGGGATCTCCCGCCACCGGTGGCTGCCGTCCACAATGGTGAGCGTCCCCATCTCCACACCGCAGTCGTGGAAGGGAATGAACGCGGTGAGCATCCGCTCGGAGGTACAGGTCTGCCAGTAATGGCGGTCGGCGTGCCACGGCACCAGGTTGGTGACCTCCCCGGCGGAGGGTGGCTTGAAGATCAGCGTCGACTGGAAGAGCCTGATCTCCGGTGCCTGCGCCAGCCGGGCGGCGACCGCGCCGATCAGCGGCTTGCGCAGGATGCGCGCTATCTCGTCGCACTCGTAGTGGATGTAGTCATTGTGCCGCTGCACCGGCCCCTGTGACGGCTCCCAGTACGCCAGGTTCGGTGGCCGAACCGGGAGCGCGCGGTCACGCTGGCCGGCATAGAAGCGCTCGCTCGCCGCCGTCAGCGCGTCGGCCTCCTCGTCGTCGAGTAGCTTCCGCGACAGGTACCAGCCGCGCGCCGCGTACTCCTTGACCTCTTCTTCCGTGGGAAGAAGCTCCTGCTCCGCCGCGCTGAGCTCGAACTGAATGGGGGTCCGCATTGTCTTCCTCCGCCTGCGTCGGCCGTCACCGGAAATCGGACCCAGCTGACTGCTCCTCGTTGAGCGCCTCGTAAAGGGCCTTGATGTTGCCGCTCCCGAAGGTGCGCGCACCCTGGCGCTCGATGAGCTCAAAGAAGAACGTGCGGCGCTCGTGCGTGGAGTGGCTGAAGATCTGGAAGAGCTGCCCCCACTGGTCGCGGTCGGCGAGCACGTTCGTGTCCCGCAGCACGTCGACCGGGATGGGGAACGCGCCAAGCCGGCCCTCAAGCGACCGGTAGTACCCGGCGGGCGCGGTGAGGAACTCAGTGCCGGACGCGGACAATGCCCGGACCGCCTGCACGATGTCGGGGGTCCGCAGCGCGAGGTGCTGCACTCCCGCGCCGCCGTGCGCGGACAGGAACTGGTCGATCTGGCCGGGGTCGCGGTCGGGATCGGGCTCGAGCAGCGTGAAGGTAACCGCCCCGGTCCGGTCCTGGATGACCTTCGAGACCATCGCCTGGCCGCCCACCTCGATCCGCTCATCGAACGTGTGGACGAACCCGAAGGCATCGCGGTAGAAGCCGACCACCGCCTCCAGTTCACCGGGCCGGAGGCAGATCGCGGCGTGGTCCAGGGCCTCGAACGGCTCGCCGTCCCGGCGCTGAGCCGGCTCCCTTTCCCCGGCCGGCCCGTCCCGCTCGACGAGCCGGTGGGTGACGTCGCCGAAGCCGGAGACGACCGCCTGGCGGACGAGTCCCTCCCCGGCCACGAGGTCCTCGCGCCGGGCGAGCGCGGGGGCGGAGATGGGCGTCGCGCCGCCGGCGACGGCCGCCGCGAACTCCTCGCGCACGTCATCGGTGCGGAAGGCGATCGACGCGACGCCGTCACCGTGCCGCTGGACGAAATCGGCCGCGGGATGGCCAGGTGAGGTCGCGGCGGTCAGCACCAGCTTGATGCGCCCCTGCCGCAGCAGCAGCGACCGGCTGCCCGCGCCGGGATCGCCGGGGTCAGCCGGCCCAGCGGGCGCCGCGCAGGCCATACGGAAACCGAAGCCCCGGCACAGCGCCGCCGCTGCTTTCTCCAGGTCGGCTACATAGAACTCAACGTGGTCGATTCCCGAGATTGTCATTGTCTTCCTTCTACACGGGGCCACCATGCGGGTCCGATGAGCAGCGCGGCGCCGCTGTCGCCGGTGGGCGTTTCGTCATCGCCGCCGGGGAGCCCCTGGTCCGCGAGGATGACCAGGGCCGCCTCCGCCTCCCCGCCCTCGATCAGGAGGGCGGCGCTGTCCATCGCGTCGGCCAGGCCGCGCCGGGCCGGGATCGTGCACGTTACCGGTCCTTCAAGGCCCCAGCGGGCGGCGATGTGGCCGACCACCGCGTTCGGGTTGGACTGGTAGAACAGCAGCGGCGGAACGGGGCGGCCGTCATCGACCGCCCTGGCCACGGCGGCCGCGGTGGCGACGTCACCGGTCGTGCTGGCCAGCACGACCGCGGTCTGCCGTCCGCGGACGGGATCAGCCGGCGGGCGGCCGAAGTACCGGAGCAGGCACAGTTCGGCGAGGTGCGCGGCGAGCGGGCTGAACGAGGAGACGATGAAGCCGGGAACCGCGGGCAACGCGGCGGGGGGCGCAGGAGGCCACGCCGACCGGGCCAGCAGGACGCGGTCGCCCGCTGTGCTCACCGCGAGCTCCGGGGCGACGCCTTCCCTCGCCCTGGTCAGTCCAGGTGCCATCGCGCCCCTCCGCGTGCTCATGCGGCAGCGACCAGGAGCGCGGTGCTCGCGCCGCCAAACGCGGCGTTCAGGCTCAGCGCGTGCCGGCACCCGCCGGGAACCTCCCGCGCGGCGCCGAGTATGAGATCGAGCCCGCAGCCGGGATCCGGGCCCAGGTAGCCCGCGTTCACCGGCAGCCGCCCGGCCCGCAGCACGAGGACGGTCAGCACGAACTCCAGCAGGGCCGAGGCTTCGAGGGCATGCCCGTGGACCGACTTGGTGGAGCTGACCGCTATCGCGTCCGCGTGGCGGCCCAGTGCCTGCCGCAGGGCCGCGGTCTCCGCGGAATCAGCGTAGCTGGTGCCCGTGCCGTTGGCGTTCACGTAATCGATGGCCGCGGGATCGATCCGGCCGCGGCGCAGGGCCGCGCCGATCGCCCGGGCCAGCCCCCGGCCATCCGGGCTCGGCTGGCACACGTGGTAGGCGTCGCCTGCCCGGCCCCAGCCCGCCAGCCGCGCCAGCCGCGGCGCGCCGCGGCTCCGGGCGGCGTCATCGGATTCGAGCACGACGGCCGCCACGCCGTCGCCGAGCAGCATGCCCTGCCGGCCGGCGCTGAACGGGCGGACCTGGCCGTCGCGGGCCAGGGCCCGGGCGCCGTCGAAGAGGGCGAAGCTGTCGGGGTCGATCAGATAGCCAGCGGCGACCACGACCCGCACCGCCCGGCCCGAGACGATCATCGCGGCGCCGTCGGCGATCGCGGTACTCCCCGCGACGCACGCGGTCGCATACACGCGGGGCGGCTCCGGCAGCCCGGTGCGCACCGCCACCTCGGCGGCGGTGTTGCCGGTGACGGTGCGGCTGGTGACGTCCCTGGCCGCCGCCGCGTCGGAGTGCAAGGCCATCAGCAGCTCCGCGGCGGCTCGATCGGCCGGGCTGAGGCTGGCCTGGTCGCAGGCGGCGCCGATCACCGCCACGAGCTCGTCGGCGAGAACCGCCGGCCCCTCCAGTTCCGCGGCGGCCGTGGCCCGACGGCCGTCCACGCTGAACCGGCGGACCGGGCCGAACGCGGGCTGCCCGGACAGCGCCCCGGCCAGCAGCGGCGCGGTGCCACGGCCGAACGCGGAGGTCGCGCTCACGCCGGTGATGACCACCTGCCTGGACTCGCCGGCGCCCGGTGTCGCGTCAGCCATCTGCGGCACCTTCCAGCATCTGGTGGATCGTCGCGACCGCTCCCGATACGGTCATCATCCGCGCCAGCGCGGCGTCGTCGAGCTCCAGCGTCGTGTCGTACCGCTCCTCGACCTGGCTGACCAGCCAGGCCAGCTCGAGCGAGCTGATTTCCTCGCTGACCTCGTCCGGGGCGCGGTCTCCCATCGCCGCGAGTATGGCGACCACCTCCGAACGGGCGGGTGGCCGGCGTCGTGACGATGTCACGGCGTCCCCGCGGGCTGAGCCTCGGCCGCGGCGCGCAGCACGGCGTGGTCGCGGCTGACCTTGCCGGTGGCGGTGCGGGGCATGGCACTCAGGACGCGCAGCCGCCGGGGCCGCTTGAACGGCGCGAGCTGCTCCGCGAGCGCTGCCTCGACGCCGGAGACCTGCCCGTCCTCGCGCAGCACCAGGTAAGCCTCGATCGTGCCGTCGTAGGCGACGACGGCTGAGTCCACCCCGGGTAGCGCGCACAGGACCTGCTCCACTTCGGTGAGGTCGACCTTGAGCCCGCCGACGGATATCTGAGAATCGAGCCGGCCCAAGATGGTGACGAGCCCGGTCGCCTGATCGATGCTCGCGGCATCCCGGGTGTGCAGCCAGCCGTCGGCCCAGCGGGTGTCGTCAATCAGGCCAATGTAGGGAGAGGCCGGCATCGCCGCGAGCAACTCGCCGTCGGCGACGCGCAGGCTCATCCCGGGCGCGGGGGCGACCGCCGGCGCGTTACGGCCCGACAGGTCCGTGGCGATGACCCCGAGTTCGGTCATCCCGTACATAGTCCCGAGCGGGACACCGTAGGTCGCCGTGAACCTGGCGGGCAGCCAAGGCCGCACGAGTTCCCCGGCGACCACCATCCGCCGCAGTGGAGGGAGCGGGCCGCCGCCCGTGGTGAGCAGCTCGGCGTGGAAGGGGACGCCGAGCACCGTCGTCGGCTCGGTGCCCGCGGCCACGGCGGCTCGGATGCTCATCGCGGTGAGCCGGTCGGGGAACACCAGCTCCGCCCCGGCGTGCAAGCCATGCAGCAGGCCCCCGACCAGTCCGAGCACGTGCACCATGGACGCCAGCACGACGATGCGCTCACCCCGTCGCGGATACTCCTCGAGCTGTTCGTACCGTCCCAGTTCAGCCAGCAGGTCGGCCGCGGTTCGCGCGATGACCTTCGACGGCCCGGTGGATCCCGAGCTGAGCTGGATAAGGACGTGCGGCGTGGCCGCCGGCCGGCCGCCGGGCCGGGTCTGCGCCCGGGCTACGGCCTGGGCATAGCCCATCATCGGCGCCGTGGCGACGCTGTCGGCCGTGACCACCACTTGCGGGGCGAGCCGGTCCATCGCGTTGTCCACCTCGCGGCGCACCAGCCGGTGGTCAAGCAGGCTCACCTGTGCTCCGATACGCCAGGCCGCCAGCAGCACGGCCACGTACTCCAGTGATGGCGGCAGCCGGATGGCGGCGGTGCCGCCGGGACGCAGCCCGGCTGACTCGAGCAGGCCCTGGCGGGCGTCGACCAGGCTGGCCAGCTCGCCGCGGGTCACCGGACCGCCCATCCAGAGGCACGGATCGCCGGGATCGCCGTCCAGCAGCGCGCCGCTCGCCCATTCCCCGGGATTTTCAGCCATGCGTGACCTCGCGCCTTCCGCCTTTTAGGTAATGTGCCTTTGGAACTACGTCAACGGGCGCGCATATGCATTACGCGCACCTTATGAATGCCACGCAGGTGCGATTATGAAACGTACATAAGTTGCACGTCCGACGGCATGAGAATCACAGAGCCGGTCGAAACGTTTCAGTCAGCCGAAACATTTCAGTCGGCCGAAACTTTTCATTCGGCAGAAACGTTTCGAAACCCCTCCTCTCGCGGCCTAAATGGCCGTGCCTCACTAGCAGTCCCGACGCTAAATGTGCGCTACGGGGTTGTCAAGGCGGCAGATAGCAGCCAGATCAATGCTGCGGCCCCTGAGACGCTTGGGACTCTAATTTCTTCCGGGGGTAACGCGGATCAAACGGATATCAGCGATACAGATCAGCATTGCCATGTAAATTTCACAGCCGTCACGTAACAGGACGGCCCAGCGGCGGATGACGTCATAGGCCTGCGTGCCCTCCGCCGCCACCGCGGCGCGGTAGCCGCGCGGCGCGCGGACGTCGCGGACCAGGCCGGGGCCACCTGGCGAGCCGCTGCCGCCGC
>CAZORE010000114.1:15140-23029 GCA_964581815.1 uncultured Streptosporangiaceae bacterium
GCCGCCGCCGCTGCCGCCGTCGTCGTCGGCGACGACGCCGCTGGGCGGGATCACCTGCTCAAGGCCGGGCAGGAGACGCCCGCCGGCCACCTTCACGTACGCTTCCTTCCGTGCCCACAGCCGGGTGAAGCGGGCCGCCTGCTGCGCGGGCCCGACCGCTGACGCGACGAACTCCGCCTCCTGCCGCGGGTAGAACCGCGCCGCCAGGCGGGTTACGTCGAGCCGTGGCAGCAGCTGCTGGATGTCGACGCCTACGCGCCTGCCCGGAGCCGTGGCCAGCGCGGCGTAGTCGCCGGAGTGGGAAAAGCTCACGCACGGGCCCGGCATCGCGAGCTCAGGCTTGCCGTGCGGCCCCAAGTGCCAGCGCAGCGACGACGGGGGCACGCCGAGGTGGCGCCCGAGGATGACGCGAAAGGCGCCGTGCGCCGCGATGAACCGGCGGCGGCTGTCGGGGTAGGCCAGCGCGCGGGCCCGCTCGCGCTCGCCGTCGTCAAGGAGTGACAGCAGGTCAGCGAGCACGGGCTCGGGCAGGTCAGTACGGATCAGCCATACCTCCACGATATCGCCGGTCATGGAGGCGGCGCGGGCCCGATGTTGTTGCCGTTCATCGGGCCTGCCACGGAGGGACCCGCGACGTCGATCACGGCGAGGCAGAAGCTGCCAGGCAGCGGGTCGTAGTCCGCGACCAGCACCCGCCGGCCGCCGCGCTCGGCCCATCCAGACAGGCGTCCGGCGACCTCCCACCACACGCCGGTGCAAGGCTGGCCAGCCGGCGCGACGATCACCTCGGCCCCCACGGGGAGGGCGGCGGAGAGTGCCGTCGGCGCGAGCTGGGTCCCCGCGATCACGGTCACGTCGTCATGCTCAGCCGCTAGTTCCGCTAGTCCGCTGGCCAGCAGGCCGGCCGCCTCGGAGCTGGTGACTCCCGACCGCAGTCGCACCGAGCTCACCAGGCCAGGGCCGGCCTGGTCGCAGCGCAGCGCGACGGCGGCGTGCCTGGCGGGCAGGCTGGCGGGGACAGGCAGCTCATGGTTGATCGCCGCTTGCTCCGTGATGATGAGCAGCGCCCGCGGCGAACTCGGGCCGACGGCCTGCGCGCGGATCAGCCGCAGCCCGGTGAACGCCGCCGTGGTGCCGCAGTCGGAGACGGCAAATGCCATCGGGTTGCCTGGGCACGTGTGGCTGAGATGGGCGGCCGTGCAGCGCCAGGGCGTGACATCGGGCACCGCGAACGCCATGACGAGCAGGTCAGTCAGCTGGTCCTCGGTCGTGACCTCGGCGATCAGGGCGTCGGCCATGTCTCCGTAGGACTGCCCGCGCCCTTCGCTCAGCGCCTCGGTGTGCAGGGCCAGCCCAAAAGGGCGCACCATGTCCGTCAGGTAGGTGCGGTATGCCGGATTGCGCGCGGAGTCGGCCGGTTCGTCGAACACTCTGCGCGTGGCGCCGGATATCCGAAGCGGGGGAGTGCACGTGCTCAGCGTTGGCGGGCTGGAGCGGTACACCGCTCAGGCGTTCGTGATCGCGTGGCCGGCGACGTAGTCGGCCAGGTCGCTAACCGAGGTCATGGCCGCCGCGTCAATGTCCTCGACGTCGATCTGGATGTCCAGGTTGTCCTCAAGTTCCAGCAGCAGCTCCAGCATGCTGGCCGAACGCATGCCGAGGTCGCTCATGAGCTTCATCTCCGGCGCGATCACGAGTGCGTCGGAGTCGAGCACGCGTGGCAGCACCGCCGCGATGGCGTCGAGCACCCGCTGGCGCAGCCCGGTACCGGATAGCTGGGGCACGGTTTCCTGCTCCATCACTGTCAGTCCAATCTGGCTCGGCTCGTTCTCGTTGTCGTGATGACACCACATCGCTCAGTGCTCGACAACCATGGCGGCGAACGTTGCCCCGACTCCGGCGGCGGCGATGAGGTACCGGTCGCCGGACCGGAGCAGCCCGCGCTCCATGGCGGTGACGTAGTTGATGAACGGGTCCGCGCAGAAGGCGTGCCCGGCGACCGGAACGTTGTCAAGCAGCACGCGGCCCACGGGAAAGCCGATCCTGCGGCACAGCCGCTGCCAGAACAACGCGTTGACGTTGTGCGGCAGGATCAGGCTCAGCTCACCGAGGCTTATCCCCGCCTGGCCGACGGCCGTGGTCATGGCCTCGGCCATCGATGTGGGGTATTCCTTCTCGAAGCGGGACGCCATCTCGGGCGCCTCGTCAAGCCGGCCGTCAAACTCGCCGCGGACGTTCACGGCGTAGGAGATCACCCGGTCGGCCGGCCCGTCCGAGCCGACCAGGCACGCCGCGGCCGCCTCACCAAAGATCGACATGCCTGGCACTAGCTGCGCGTCCCGGGTAAAGGCCTTCTCCCCGGTGACGACAAGCGCCAGCGCGTCCGGGTCCCCGTCCTCCGCGAGCAGCCGGCCGGCGATGTCCACGGCGAGCAGTCCGCTCGCGCACGCCTGGTGACTTACCGTGAAGCTGACCGCGTGGTCTAGCCCGAACGCCCGGCACAGGTCGCGCACCGGGTTGAGCGGGTAAGGCACGACCACCGGCAGGGCGCGCGCGTACAGCACGTAGCGGACCAGGTGCTCCAGGCCCCGCAGCGCGTCCAGCCTGGCGGTCGCGGCGGACAGCAGGTCCAGCAGGGTCCCCTGGAGGTCCAGGCGGATCTCGGACATCCCCAGGTAGCGCCGGAAGAGCCTCACCTGCATGGCGGTCAGCTCGAGTTGCCCGGCCACGTCCTCGACGGGCATGCGCTTGTCCGGCAGGTAACACGCCACCGCCTTGAGCGTGGTCATGGCGCACCTCCAGACGATCACCTTGCATCGCCATCGCCGCGTAGTCAACGGTTGACCGCACGCGCAAGCGGTGGTTCATTGATCCGGAATCCTGGAGGACCCGATCACGGAGGAACCGGCATGGACGGTCCCGGTGGGCAGCGGGCGCTCGGCGAGGTCATCGCGCTGCTGCGGCAGGTCATCGGCGATGATCCCCACTGGGCGGACCGGGTGACCCCGGCCGCGCGGCTTGACCAGGACCTGCGGATGGACAGCCTGGAGATGGCCGCCCTGGCGGACGCGCTGGGGGAGGCCTACGGCGACCGCGTGGACTTGGCCGCCTTCGTGACCGGACTCGACTTCGACCATCTCGTCGCGCTGACCGTCGCGGACCTGGCCGCCTACGTCCGCGCCTGCCAGGCCGGGGAAGGCCGATGAGCCGGTTCCTCTTCGTCACGCTGCCCCTGGCGGGGCATGTCCACCCGCCCGCGGCGGTGAGCCGGGTGCTCCAGGAGCGCGGCCACGACGTCGCCTGGTCCGGCTCGGAGGCACGGCTGCGGCCATGGCTTGGCCCGGACGCCACGGTGTACCCAACCGGCATGCGCCTGTTCCGCGGCCAGGCCGACAACGGCATCGCGTCGGTGAAGTCGCTTTGGGAAGGTTTTATCGTCCCGTTCACCAAATTCACGCTTCCCGCGGTCGAGAAAGCGGTCGCGGAGTACCAGCCCGACGTGGTGGTCACCGATCAGCACGCGTTCGCGGGCGCGCTGGCGGCGGTGCGGCACGGTATCCCGTGGGCTACCTTCTGCACCTCGACGATCGAGCTCGGCAGGCCTTTCGCGAAGCTGCCGAAGGCGGCCGCGTGGATACGCGGGCACCTCGCGACCCTCATCGCCGAGGCCGGGCTGGATGACGGCCAGGCGACCGACCTGCGCTTCTCTCCCTACCTGGTGATCGTCTTCAGTAGCGGTTACCTGCTCGGCCCGCAGGAGTTTCCTGGCCATTTCGCGCTGGTGGGACCCGCCCTGTCGAACAGGCCGGCTACAGCGAGCTTCCCCTGGGACCGCCTCGACCCGGCGCGGCGTCACGTGCTCGTCACCGTGGGAACCATGGCGGACGCCGACGCGATGGACTTCTACCCCCGCGCGGTGGAGGCGCTGCGCCCGCTCGGTGACAGCGTGCAGGCGATCGTGCTCGCACCGCCCGAGGCCCTGCCCGGCGCCCCGGAACACATCATGGCGATCGAGCGAGTCCCGCAGCTTGAGCTGCTGCCGCACATGGACGCCGTGGTCTGCCATGCCGGCCTGAACACGGTGTCAGAGACGCTGAGCAACGCGGTTCCGCTCGTCGTCGCTCCGCTCACCCGCGACCAGCCGATCAACGCGGCGAACGTCGTCCGGGTCGGCGCCGGCATCCGGGAGCACTTTTACCGGGTGCGGCCGGACCAGCTGCGCGCCTCCGTGCTTGCCCTGCTCAGCGACCCGGCCTATCGTGCGGCGGCCGGAATGGTGCGCGAATCCTTCGCCGCGGCGGGCGGTGCGCCGCAGGCCGCGGCGCGCCTTGAGCGGCTGGCGGCGCGACCCGAGCCGGCGGCCGATGCCGGAAATTACCCGTTGTCCGGCCTTTAGCGGCCAGCCTCTAGCGGATCGCCGCGCTAACTTACCGCGTCGGCCACGTCGTGACCCTGGTCAGCCACGAACGCCGCGAACCGGTCCAGCCCGGTTTCGATCAGCTCCGGGGTGAGCTGGCTGTACGCCAGCCTGACCTGGCGCAGGCCCTCGCCGGATGCGTAGAAGTGCGACATCGGGGTCCACAGCACGCGGTACTCGCGCGCGGAGCGCTCAAGGAGCTTGTCGTCGGCGGCGAACGGCAGCGTGACCACCACGAAAAAGCCGCCGGACGGGCAGTTCCAGCTGACGTCGCCGTCCGGGAAACGCTGGCCAAGCCCGGCCAGGAGGTGCTTGAGGTTCTCCAGGTAGACGGTCGTCTCCCGCTGGTTCGCCGCCGCCATGCTCAGGTCGTGCCGCAGCAGCTTCCCGCCTACGACCGCCTGCGCGACCGCGGAGGTGTTAACGGTCACCATGCTCTTGAGCTTGGCCAGCTCGTCGGCGAGCAAGCTCACGCTCCCGTCGCCGGCCGCCACCCGCTGGTCGGCCACGGCATATCCGACGCGCGCGCCCGGAAAGCCGGTCTTCGCGAAGGAACCCAGGTAGACCACCTGACGGCTAGTGTCGAGCGCCTTGAGCGTAGGCAGATGGACCCCGTCGTGGAACAACCCGTACGGGTTGTCCTCCAGCAGCAGGATGTGCTCGCTGGCCGCTAGGGCAAGCAAGTCCCGCCGGAGCTGGACGGTCAGGCTCACCCCCGACGGGTTAGCGAAGTCGGGCATCACGTAGCAGGCCCGGGGTCGCAGCCCCGCCTTCCTGGCCTGGCGGACTTGCGCGGCCAGGTCGTCCAGGTCGATGCCGGACGGGCCGCTTCGCACCGGCCAGACGGGCATGTCGACCAGCCGGGCGGCCCCGGTGATGCCGATGTAGGTGGGCGAGACCGCGAGCAAGATGTCCCGTTCGTCGCTGCGCAGCGCCCGCAGGGTGATGAACATCGCCTCCTGGCAGCCGACAGTGACCACGATCGCCTCCGGGTCGACCAGCATCTCCTCGTCGCGGGCGAGTTGCCGGGCGACCAGCTCATGGATGATTCCCTTGGTCCGGCCGTACTGAAAGATGATCTGATTTACCTGCGCATCATTACATCCCTTTTCATCTCTCAGGTAACGCGCGAAAGTTTCGAGGTACTCCTGGATTAGCGCGGTGTCAAAGAAACTTTCGTAAGGGCGGCCGGAGGCGAAAGATATCGCCTCCGGATAGCGACTCGCCACCTCGTTGAGAAAGTTCATAGACTCGAGAGCTGGATCGGCCAGCGAACCATGGAGCGTGGCTCTTGACAAATCATGCTGCTGTGTATGTGCGTTCATTGTGAACCGCCGCCCTGTACTTGTCGCCGACTTCGTTCTACTTTCCTAGAAGGGATGGTTCAGCGCAAGGATGAACAAGGAGGCGAGATGTCACGCTACGTTTGGAGCGGGGCGAGCTCGGGTGTCGAGAAACTTAAGGAAGCAGTAGGACCGAATCGTCGCCAGGTGATCGACCACCCGTTGTATCACCGGCTTGACGACCTCGCCGCGGTCCGCACCTTCATGCGGCACCATGTATTCGCGGTCTGGGACTTCATGTCCCTGCTGAAGTCCCTGCAGCGCAGCCTGACCTGCGTGCAAGTCCCCTGGGTACCCACCCCGCACGCTGGCAGTCGCCGCCTGATCAACGACATCGTACTCGTCGAAGAAAGCGACGAACTCGGCAGCGGATTCATCAGCCATTTCGAACTTTACCTGAACGGCATGAGCCAGGCGGGCGCGGACAGGACCGCGATCGATGCCTTCATCGAACTCCTACGGCGGGACGTGCCGGTGCGTACCGCATTGAAGGAGGCGCAGGTCCCGGAGCCGGCTGCCGAATTCAGCAGCATTACGTGGAAAATTGTCGAGACGGCGCCTGTGCATTGCCAGGCGGCGGCCTTTGCCTTCGGCCGGGAGGACCTGATTCCCGACATGTTCGACAAGGTGGTGAAGGTCAACCGCGCCACCGGGAACCAGCTCTCGGCGTTCGTGGATTACCTGGAGCGCCATATTCAGGTGGACAGTGAAGAGCACACTCCCATGGCCATGCAGATGCTCGCCGACCTGTGCGGTGACGACACTGAAAAATGGCGTCAATGCGAGGAGACGGTCAACGCCTCGCTCGCGGCGCGGGCCAGCCTCTGGGACGGGATCCTCACCGCGATATCAGCCGCCGCCCCCCGCTAGGCGCTAGCACTCGGGGTGCGAATCCCCAGGTCATCGGCTTGTGCGCCGTTTTGGAACCCGACAAGTTCACCAGCGGCCTCCAGCTCGTCTATCATCCGGCTCGCGTCGGTGCTGTCCTGGGGGCCCGCCTTGCGGGCCCAGCCATGAAAACGGAACTGGCGCACGACGTCAAATCCAGGATGCTGCCGGACGAGAAGCTCGAACACGTCGCGTACCTGTCGAGTGGACTGCTCCTCGGGCGACATCAAGCTGGCCACGTCCGCGTCCACGGGCGACAGGTGCAGGGAGGTCGCATAAGACCAGTCGAGGTCGTCGAAGACGAGCCAGCCGCCGGGCCGCAGGAGCTTCTCGACGAGAAAGAACGCGAATCCGTCCGTGTCCCAATTATGAGCACCATCGACGAAGCAGAGGTCGAACTGCGGATTGCAGCGATCGCCGGTCGTGTTCGCCTGGATAAGGTGCATGAGCTCCGATGTGTACGACCGTGGCGTGCGCACGATGCGAGTCAGGTCAGCGACGCCAGCGGACTCGAGGAGTGGCGTCACTGCTGGCGCGGTGTCGCGGTCGATCGTCGTCAGCGTGCCTCCGCCGTTCAGACGGAGTCCGGTGGCGAGCCAGCAGGCGGAGCCTCCGTGGCCAGTGCCCAACTCGAGCACCTCGCGGGCGCCAACGTGCCGCACGAACTGGCCAAGCGCGCGGCTGAAGACTGGATCGTGCTCCGGGCGGGGAATCCGGACGATGGCTTCCTCGACCACGGCAAACGGATCACCTTGGGGATCACTCGCCAGCATAATACCTCCCGGGAAAAGGACACCTCTGGCTCCAGCGGACTCCGGAACCACTTAACGGCCATAGCGTAACCTTCGCCGCTCCCCTCAGCTTTATGGCATATGTCAGCCCTTTCCGCAAGGGCATACTTTAAGGCTTTTCCGCAAGGGCGTGCCTTAAGCTTCTCCACCGGGCGGGCAGAAGAATTTCGAAATTATCGGGATATGGACGGCGGCCCAGTCAGCCCGTAGTATGCGGTCCGGATAGCCCGCCGGACGCGCTATGGGGGGACGATGCTCGATCTCGTGACCCACGACGACGCGCGGCCGTCATTGCCGGCCGCGCATCTGGAAGGCCGCATTACGCTGACCTACGGTGGGTTGGCCGAATTGACGGCGATGAGGCGATGAGCACCGGAACGGAGGCGGGCCGGCGGCGCCGCGTGCGGCTGACCCCGGCGCCCTCGATCCCGGTTGAGTTCGCCGGGGAGC
>CAZORE010000115.1:0-22888 GCA_964581815.1 uncultured Streptosporangiaceae bacterium
ACGCGGACTGCAGGCGGGCGGTATCACCCGAGGTGCCGGGCGAAGAACCGCAGTGCGCTGTCTATCTCGAATGCCGGGACCTCCCCGTGCTTGCCGGGGTTGGCGTGCAGCGTCTTCTCGGCTGAGGCCAGGGCGTCGAACAGTGCCAGGCTCTGGGTCCGCGGCACTCGCTCATCGTCCCACTGCACGAGGAACTCCACCGGGACGGTAATGCGCGCGGCGGTCTCGGCTGACACCTCAGCACCGCCCAGGCCCAGCACCGCCGCCCGGACCCGGGGCTCGGCGGCAACGAACGGGACACCGATCCCGCAGCCCAGCGAGACGCCCCAGTAGCCAACTGGGCCGGTGCCGACATGGCTGAGCTTCTGGACCGCGTCGAGGACTGCCTGCCATTCCGGCACAATCTGGCGGACAACGAGCGCCTGGAAGCTGGCGATCAGCGGGGCCAGTCCCTCACCGGTGTCAAGGCGGGCCTCGTACTCGGTCGCGATCCGGGTGAACTCCTCATGGTCTGGCCGGTCGCCGTGGCTAGGCGCATCGACCGCCACCACGGCGAAACCGCGCTCGGCCACGAAACGGCGCGCACGGTCCACGATGCCAGGGGCCTTCTTGTGCTGTCCGCCGCCGTGCCCCATCACGATCAGGGGGCGGGTCCCGTCGGCACCTCCTGGAGTCCACAGCACGCCCGGGATGTCGCCGAGGAGAAAGAGCTGTTCACGGACGCCGTCGGACGACGCCAGAGAGGTGAAGCGCATAGCGTTCCGGGCCTTTCAGGATGCCTGCGGCGGACGCTTCCCAGGCCGTGCGAAGGAGAGAGCCCCGACCTGTCACGGCGTTGACCGGTCACAGCCCCTCAGTCTCGGCGATCAGCGCCTGCAGGGAAAGCCCGGGCAAGGCAAACCGAATCTGTTACGGCACTAGTGTCCTGAGTCAATAGTTGGCCTGCAGCCGCATCAGCAGCCCGGACTGCTAAGGACGGTCCGCTGCCAGCGCTCGGCCGAGTGCGAGCACCTGCCGCTGCCCGTAGACCCTGAAGCCGAGCCGCTGGAGAACCGGGGAGGACGTTGGCTCGGCATGAACGAGCGCGAGGGTCGCGCCGCGGCCCGCCGCCTCGGCCAGGCGGGCGCGCACCAGGGCCCGGTAGATCCCGCGGCCCCGGTAAGCGGCCACCACCCCGGCTCCCCACAGCCGCGCCACCTCGCCCGCGAGCGTATAGCCGCCGGCGCCGGCCGGCGTCCCCTCCCAGTACCCCACGAAATAGCCGGCAGGCAGCCCCGCGAACGTCCGGTCGATATCAGCCTCCGACGGCTGCCGGTAGCCCCAGGCGGCCGCACTGGCGCGCTCGTAATCAGCGGCGTCTTCCCTGCTCTGCACCGCTCGCGTGGTGACGGCCCCGGGCAACGGGCCGCCCGGGAGCGGGCCGCCGAGCGGGTACGCGCAGATGTCGATCGTGCGGTCCACGGCCGCCCCCCGGCCCAGCAGCACCCGGCCTGCCCCTTCCGGCACGAACCCGGGACCCGCGGTCCAGAACGCCTCGGCCACCCGCCTTCCCCGCAGCTCCGCGAGCATCCCGTCGGCCAGCTCCGCCGCGTTCATGTCCCCGGGCGCGACCCGCATGACCGTGGCAGCCCCGCCCGTGACGTAGAACTCCAGCCACCCCAGGTCCACGTGAACCGCATCCGGCGGGACCCAGGAAGAAACCCAGGCCGCTGACGCCCCCAGCACCTCACTCGCGGGCCAGCTCACACGAACCACCGCACACCCACCCCATTCGCCGTCAGCTCAGGCAGCACCGTTCCCTGACCGGCATCCGCCTACTTTACAGCTAACGGCGAATTATTGACTCAGGACACTAGGTTCCGCCGGCCTCTAGCGCCAAGCCATATACGCGCCAGTCGATAAGCCTTGCCCGGTTGATGAGATAGCCCTGAATCTTTGCAGATAACGGGATGATCAATACACGATTTCCGCCATTTACGTCGTTCACCCGACAATGGCCGTTCATCGGCTGGTACGGTCTCTTCATCGGCCGCGCCGCCGGTTCCGTGCTTACTAGCACATGCCTGTAGGCGGCGAGTCGGCCTGGGGTGATGATTCGCGCATTCTTCCACAGCCTGGTATTTGGCTTTTCTTGGGCTGTTCTATTAACGACCATCAATTCCGGTGGCCGGATCCTTCGTCGTCGCATGGTACTTGGAGGTACCAACATGACTCTCGCGGGCGGAGCTGCGAGCAAAGCGGGTAATCGATATGAACGGCACTGGATAATACTCAAGCTTATTGACGTGCTTGAGGAAAAGGCGCAGTCTGTTCAGCCGGAGGTGCCGGGCCCGCAGGGTGACGGTACGGACATGCTGGTCATCGAAGGCACCGAACTGGTCTGGCACCAGGTGAAGCACCAGCCGGGATCAGATGCCTGGACGATCAACAGGCTCGCCCGCGTCGGCGTTCTCGCGACCTGCCTGGCGAAAATCGAGGCTGGCGGGCGGTTCGTGCTCGACTCAAGCACGGGCGCGCAGCAGCTCGCCGACCTCGCGAACGCGGCCGCGCACAGCTACTCGTGGCCGGAGTTCGATGCTGCCTACCTGGCCACATCCATGGACAGGCGGGCATGCTTCGGAAGGCTCCGCGACGCCTGGGGCAACCTCGCGCCGGAAGCCGCCTTCCAGGCGCTCAAGCGGGTCACGGTGAACGACGTGACGGAAGAGGCACTCAAGGACCTCGTCGTGGCCCGTCTCACCGCGCTCGTAGACGGCGAGCCGGAGAAAGCCGTCCTAGCCCTGCAAGGTCTCGTCGACTCCTCCACGCACCGTCGGCTGAACGCGTCCGACATCTGGGCGTGCCTCGCGTCGTACGGGATGGGGCGGCGGAGAACCCACTGGCTGACGCCAAGGCGGTGGGCCGCGCTCGCGGCCAGCATGGCCGCCATCATTGCCGTCATCGTTGCCGCCGCGATCGTAGTACCGAACCTGCTCAAGCCAACGCCGCCCAACCCGTGGCAGCGGTTGCCCGTGCAGCCGATCACCGACGGATACAAGCAGCCCCGGCAAACGGTCACGGTCCCCGTGAGCTCGCTCGGTCGCCAGGTGGCGCAGCTATTCGGTAAGCAGGCCACCGCCACCGGATACACGCTACGCAACGTCTATCCCACGACAGTCCCTGGCACGACCGCCTCGTATTGCCTGGCCGCGGTGACCACCGGGCCCAAGGCCGGGATCGACGGGGACCCGGTCGACGCCACCACGTGCGAACCTGGCGCGCTCAGCCAGGTCTGGATCCCGGCCCAGCTTGAGGCCAGCGGCGCCACCCACACCTGGCTGGTCAACGCCGAGTACCCGTCCATGTGCCTGAACGCGAACGACTCCGGCGGCGGCGTGCACCAGAAGAGCACGGTTCAGCTGTGGGAGTGCTACTGGCGGCACGGCGCCAGTCCGGCCACCTTCGTGGAGTCCTGGGATTTCGGCACCTGGCTGCAGGCAATGAAATCCGGCGCGAAGTCGTACCCGTTGTTCCTGGGGTCGGGCAACTTCTCCGTGGACGCGGACGACCGGTCCCTGCAAAACGGTCTCGACACCACCACGGTCAGCATGATCGACCACTACACGGTCCCCTGGGAGTACTGGTACTGATGCCAAGCCGCTATGCCACGAGCAGCCCGGCGGCCGCTACTTATCTTTCCTGCCGGCCGACGGTCGGAGAACAACCACGTCTCCGCGCAGCAGCTGGCCGATACTCTCACGCAAGTCTTCTCGATCGAGCAGGGCTTGGTCCTCCAGGCGGTGCCACACGTGTTCGAGCAGATCCCGTTCCAGGCCTTCCTCACGCAGTTCGCGCAGGACGTGGCTGACCCGGTGGACGCTGGGCACGTCGAGCAGCAGCCTTGGCGACCGCTGCCTGGTTGCGAGCAGGCCCGCAGCTGCCCATGCGCGGACGGTCTTCTCGCTGAGCCCGAGGATTTTGGCCGCGATCACGGGACGGACCGTGGCCTCCTCCGCGAGGGCGTCACGGGACAGCGCGAGGAGCCTTGCCCGCCGGTCGTCATCCTCCGGCAGGGTTTCCGCTACCTCTTCGATCGTCGTCCAAGTCAGTCCAGGTAGTCGCGGAGGAGCTGCGACCTGGAGGGGTGGCGCAGCTTCATCATCGTCTTTGACTCGATCTGGCGGATGCGCTCACGGGTGACGCCATAGACCTTGCCGATCTCGTCCAGCGTCTTGGGCTGGCCGTCAGTGAGGCCGAACCGCATCGAGACCACGCCGGCCTCGCGCTCGGACAGCGTGCCGAGCACCGAGCCAAGCTGCTCCTGCAGCAGCGTGAAGCTGACCGCCTCGGCGGGCTGGATCGCCTCCGTATCCTCGATCAGGTCACCGAACTCGCTGTCGCCCTCCTCGCCGAGCGGCATGTGCAGCGAGATCGGCTCGCGGCCGTATCGCTGGACCTCCGCGAGCTTCTCCGGCGTCAATTCGAGCGCAGCCGCCAGTTCCTCGGGGGTCGGCTCGCGGCCGAGGTCCTGCAGCATCTCCCGCTGCATCCGGGCCAGCTTGTTGATCACCTCGATCATGTGCACCGGGATACGGATCGTACGGGTCTGGTCGGCCATGGCCCGGGTGATCGCCTGCCTGATCCACCAGGTGGCGTACGTAGAGAACTTGAACCCCCTGATGTAGTCGAACTTCTCCACCGCGCGGATCAGGCCCATGTTGCCCTCCTGGATCAGGTCAAGGAAGAGCATGCCGCGGCCGGTGTACCGCTTGGCCAGCGACACGACCAGCCGCAGGTTCGCCTCAAGCAGGTGGTCCTTGGCCCGGCGGCCGTCCTCCGCGACCCACTCCAGGTCCAGCCGAACGTGACGGCGCAAGCTCTCGCCGGCCTCGGCCAGCTTCTCCTCGGCGAAGAGGCCGGCCTCGATCCGCTTGGCGAGGTCCACTTCCTGGTCGGCGTTGAGCAGCGGGACCTTGCCGATCTGCTTCAGGTAGTCCTTGACCGCGTCCGCCGTCGCGCCGGTGATCGCCAGCCGGGCGGCGGGAAGATCGTCGTCATCGTCACCGGAGGCGAAGATCTCCTCGTCCTCGCCGCCTTCGCCGGGGGCCTTGGCCTGGGCGGGGCCGCTGGCCCCCCCGGCCGCGTCCTCGGCGATGTCGTCAGCGAGGACGGCCAGGACGGTGAGCGTGGCCTGGAGGCCGGCATCGTCGGGGTCGAGATCGCCGAAGTCGCCGGGATCCGCGCCGGTATTCAGATCAGCCTCGTCGGGTTCCGCTGCGATCAAGTCGCCGCCGGCGTCGGAGGGTACCCCAGAATCGTGTTCATCCGGGTTCTGTGGAACCTCGACGGCCCCGGGCCCCGGGCCCGAGGTCATGGAGCGCCGCCGTCGCTCACGCTCCGTGCGGCGCCGGGCTTTGCCCTGCCTGGTATGACGGCTGCTCATCCTTATCGCCTCCTAGATGACCGCGACAAGGGACACCGATAACAACATCCCCAAATTTGGGAATGATAGCCCCAAAAGACTAGTCTGCTATCTCGTCGTCCCCGGGAGGTTCGATGACGGTCAAGATCGCCTGCGTGGCATTCGACTGCACCGACGCTCTGGTGGTCGCCCGCTTCTGGTCGGCGGCGATCGGGCGCCCGCTCGATCCGGGGGCGTCGAGCGAGTTCGCCAGCATCGGATTTCACGGACGCCGGGACCGGGCGGGCTGGGGTCCGGCCGAACGCGACGCCGACCCCACGTGGCTGTTTGCCCGCGTGCCGGAGCCGAAGGCAGTCAAGAACCGCCTGCACCTGGACGTCATCGCGCCCGACCCGGAAGCCGAGATCGCGCGTCTCGTCGAGCTCGGCGCCACGCGCGTCGCTGACCGGGACGAGTACGGGTACAGCTGGACGCTCATGGCTGACCCAGAAGGCAACGAGTTCGACCTCGGGAAGGCCCTGTGAGCATCCTCGGGGCCCGGCCGCGACTAGCTGCACGGTACGGGCGTCGCGTCTGAGACCGGGTGAAAGGGCATGCATCGAACGGTACGCCCTGTTTCCACCTGCCCCGACGAACCCGAAGGGCATGAGTGGAGTGCGCTTCGGCCTCGCCCGGGGTGTGCCGCTGCCGTCGGCAGGACGGGCTGGGCCGGGTGACACACGCCTCCGTTCGGGATGACGGGTTTGAGCTAACTTAATCAATGCTCAACAAGGTGCCCCTACCTTCGTCACATATTCGCTGCCTGGCGTGCGGAGGACGGAACATGTGCGGCATCACAGGATGGGTTGACTTCGAGCGCGACCTGCGCGGGCAGCGCGCCGCGATCGCGGCGATGACGGCGACGATGATCTGCCGCGGGCCCGACGCCGGGGAGGTGTGGGTCTCGGCGCACGCGGCGATCGGGCACCGGCGGCTGGCGGTCATCGACCTCCCAGGCGGCGGGCAGCCGATGCGCGCGCCGGACGAGGACGACGTCGTGCTGACGTTCAGCGGTGAGATCTACAACTACACCGAGCTGCGCCGCGAGCTCGCGGCGCGCGGGCACCACTTCCGGACCCGCTCGGACACCGAAGTGCTGCTCCACGGCTACCTGGAGTGGGGCGCGGACTGCGTGCGCCGGCTGAACGGCATGTTCGCGTTCGGTGTCTGGGACGGGCGGCGCCAGGAACTGCTGCTCGCCAGGGACCGGCTGGGCGTCAAGCCCCTCTACTACGCGCCGCTGGCGGAGGGGGTACTGTTCGGGTCCGAGCCTAAGGCCGTTCTCGCCCACCCGCAGTTCCGCCCGGAGATTGACTCCGAGGGACTGGCGGAGCTGTTCAGCCAGGTCGGGACCGGGACGCCGGGGCATGGCGTCTACCGGGGGCTCTCCCAGGTGAGGCCGGGCACGCTGGTGCGGGTCGGCCGGGACGGGATACGCACCTCCGTTTACTGGACGCTTGAGGCCCGCGAGCACACCGACGACCTGGCGACCACGGCCGGGACTGTCCGGGAGCTGCTCGCCGATGCCGTGGACCGGCAGACGGTGGCCGATGTGCCGCTGTGCAGCCTGCTGTCGGGCGGCCTGGACTCCAGCGTGATGTCCGCGCTGGCCGCCGACAGCCTGCGGCGGCGGGACCAGGGCAAGCTCGCCACCTTCTCGGTGGACTTCGCGGGCAGCACGGACGCCTTCATGCCCGACCAGCTGCGGCCCAGCCACGACGAGCCGTTCGCCCGGGCCGCCGCCGAGCACATCGGGTCCTGCCACGGCACCATCACCCTGGAGGCGGACGACCTGGTGGAGGCGCAGTGGCTGCCGCTCGCCGCGCACGACCTGCCCACCTTCGGCGACATGTACGTCTCCTTCGCCCTGCTGTGCCGCGAGATCAGCAAGCAGTCGACCGTGGCGCTGTCCGGCGAGGCCGCGGACGAGGTGTTCGGCGGGTACCCGTGGTATCACGTGCCCGCGCTGCTCGCCGCGCCGACGTTCCCCTGGGCCGCCCGCGGATCCTGGGAGCCGCTGCTCCACCCCGACGTACGGGCGCGGGTCCGGCTTGGCGAGTACGCCGCCGACCGGTACGCGCAGGCCCTCGCGGAAGTGCCGCAGCTGGCCGGCGAGAGCCCGTGGCAACGGCGCATCCGCGAGGTCCTCTACCTCGGGCTGACCCGGTGGCTGCCGTTCCTGCTCGACCGTAAGGACAGGCTGAGCATGGCCTACGGGCTCGAGGTCCGGGTGCCTTTCACCGACCACCGGCTCGTCGAGTACGTATGGAACGTCCCGTGGTCGATGAAGGAGGCCGACGGGATCGAGAAGGGCCTGCTGCGCACCGCCGCGCACGGCCTGCTCCCCGCCGACCTGCTGCGCCGGCGCAAGAGCATTTACCCCCGCGCCGCCGACCAGGCCTACGAGCGGGCCGTCGACGCGCAGCTACGCCGGCTGCTCACCCATCCGTACGCGCCGCTGTTCGACTTGATCAGCCGGGAACGGCTCACCGACGCCTACGCGGCCGACCCCCGGCTGCCTGGGCTGATGAGCGTCCAGCCAAGCTCGACTTCGGCCGTCGCCTTCCTGCTTGACGTCAACCGGTGGCTCGAGCAGTCCGGCGTCGTCATCCGGTGACGAGCGAGCCGCCCACGCGGGAGGCCGTGTATGAGAGCGCCCGGCTTCGCAGTCGCGGTGTCCCACCGGAAAGGCGCCTGTGATCGGCGGTCCTGGTCTACCGTCGTGACATGCCTGCCAGTAAGCGTCCGACCGCTGAGGACGCCGTAACCGCCCGCCGCGTCCTGCTCGACGGGCTCTCCCGCGACACTGACATGGCCGGGCTGCTCGGCGAGCTCGCGCCGCTGCACCCGCGCAACGACACCTTCCCCGGCGAGGTGTTCCTCCATGTCGCCGCGGACGCGCTGGCCTGGTGCGGGGCCAGCCGGGCCGACCCGTTGCCCCTGGAGGGGCTTCGCGAGCGGTTCCTGCCCGAGTGCGCCTTCCGCGGCCGGCAAAACGCCAAGCTCCAGTACGCGGTGCTGGCCTCAGCGGCCATCCACGGCGGGACCGAGCCGGACCTGCTGGACGAGGTCGCCTGGTGGCAGACCGACGACTTCTGGCAGTACGCCCTGTACGCAGCGGTCGCCTTCATCCGCGCCGCCGCTAGCCACGCGAGCGTCCCGGTGCACGAGGTATGCAAGGCCCTGAGCGAGCGACCTGGCCGCCTAGCGACATAACGCTTGATACACGGGTGATAATCTCCGCATGGCTTTTCGAAAAATTGAGCGATTATCACCCGTGTATCCACCGTTATACGGCCGGAGGGTAGTGATCTGCTCTTCGATCACCCGTATAACGCCGACTCTGTCGCCGTCAACCACCGCCACTGCGAGACTAGGCGCCACGCACAGAACTCCCCTTTCTGGCTCGCGCCTCGGCACGCCGCTGCCCTCATCGCGTGGGTGTCCCCAGGAGGAAGCTTCACTCGCCGTTATCGTGCCTGGTCCTGTTTCAGTGCCGTTCCGTGCGGTCGTATGGCACCCGGCGGGTGTGATGGCCGGCCCCGGGGCCATGATGGTCCTGTGGAGGTGCAGGGGTTCGCTGACGGGCGGTTCGGCCCGGTGCGGGAGTGTTTCGCTGAGATCCTCGCCGCGCAGGCGGGCGCCGGCGCGGCGTTCGCTGCATGGTGTGACGGCGCCCTGGTGGTGGACCTGCGGGGCGGTTACGCCGACGCCGGGCGGCGTCGGGCATGGGAGGCCGGCAGCCTGGTCCAGCCGTATTCGGTCAGCAAGCCGTTCGCCGCTGTATGCGCGTTGCGGCTGGTCCAGGCCGGGCAACTGGACCTGGACGCGCCGGTGCAGCGGTACTGGCCCGGGTTCCGCGCCGCGGCGACGGTGCGTCAGGTGCTGTCGCATCAGGCCGGGGTGGTCATGCTGGACCGGCCGGCGCCCACTGAGGCGTTTTACGACTGGGACTGGCTGTGCGCGCTGCTGGCGGCGCAGCAGCCAGCATGGGAGCCTGGGACTGCGCACGGCGAGTCGGCGCTGTTCTACGGGCACCTGGTCGGGGAACTGGTCCGCCGGGTGGACGGGCGCAGCGTCGGCCGGTTCCTGGCCGAGGAGATCTGCGGGCCGGCCGGGCTGGACTTCGCCTTCGGGCTGAGCCCGGCCCAGCAGGCCCGGGCCGTGGACCTGACGGGCCTGGACGAGGCGTTCCGGGCGGGCAACGCGGCCGGCCGGCCGGCCCTGTACCTGCTGGCCACCACCAATCCGCCCGGCGCGCAGGACGGCGCCGTGGTCAACAGCGCCGCCTGGCGGGCCGCAGAGATCCCCGCCGTCAACGGCCACGGAACCGCCGCGGCGGCGGCCGGCTTCTACCACCTCCTGGCCGCGGGCGGCCTGCTCAGCGCGGGGATGCTCGCGGAGGCGGTCACCGTGCACTGCACTGGCCCGGACCGGGTGTTCGGCGACGACAAGGCCTGGGGGCTCGGCTTCGGGATCAGCGACGACGGCTACGGCATGGGAGGGCTGGGCGGGAACTACGCAGGCACCAGCACCGAAGGCGGGTATTCAGTCGGTTTCGTGACCGGCAGCGTCGGCAGCCACGATCGGGTCGACACGCTGGAAAACACGCTACGCGAATGCCTGGGGCTGGCGCCCCTCCCGGCTGCCGGCGACCCGGCGACGGACAGCTGAGGAGACACCCCTGGGTACGGCTGCGCCGACAAGCGCACCTCGGTTGCAGATCGTCCAGTTCGGTACGTCGCCGACTCCCGCGTTCGAGAGTTTGCTGACAATGCAGAACGGCGGTTCTCGCACGTCAGGTGGTCAACTGCGCATTTACGGCGCGTTGCAAGTGACCAGCGGCGCCATCTCGATGCACAGCGTGGGGACGACCTGGCTGCGGCCGTTGGCGGAGAGGCCGGATGGTCGTCCACTTCTGGGTAGCTGCGGCCGTCGCGTCTTCTACCTCCCGCCTGATCCGGCCCGCAGGAGCGCCTGCTAGACCTCGACGCGGTAGTTCAGCGTCAGGTCGGCGGCGTTTTGGCCTCGGATACCCCAGTTGGCCTTGGGTGTCTCGGTGATGGTGATCTCGAGGCTGTGCGGGCTGATTCCAGCCTGGGCTTCGACGCGGGTGAACAGCTCGGCGATCAGGGCGCGCTTGGCGGCATCCGTGCGCCCCTCGAACATTGAGATCTCGATGATCGTGTAGTCGGTACCGCGGTCCGCGGGGTAGATGAAGTCGGAGTCGTCCAGCGCGATGAAGCGCTGGAACTTCTTCTCGGGCGGGTACTCCAGCGCGGTCATGATCGCCGCGTGGATCGCTTCGGATAGCACGCTGCGGCGCTGGTCCAGTGATTCCCGCTGCCCGTACACCACGACCTGAGCCATGCGGCCACACTATCGATCCGGGCCCGGCGATGGCCAGGTCGATGGCGCGGGCGGTGCGCGGGGCGAGCGGGATGGTGACGACCTTGCCGCCCTTGCGGGTTATGCCGGCGTCCGGTGCCTGCGTTCCAGCCCGGGTGCCCGGTGTTCGCGCCAGCTGCCTCGGACGCGCGCAGCCCGTTGAGGGCGAGCAGGGGGGTCAGCGCGTGCCCGGCCGACGGCGACCAGGAGCGCGCTGAGCTTGTTGCGGTTCGGGGCGGTGGCGTGCGGCTCGTAGTCTAGCCTGGGACGGCGGGGGCGCACGGCCGGAGACGAGCTAGTCCGCGACCCGTAGGTGAGGGACCGTTCAGCCACGACCAGAAAGTGCTCCCTGCCGGTTACGGGCGCCCTGGCTGAGCCGCTGCTCCCCAGTGGTACGCGCACAGGTCATCCATTCGCCGCCTCAGCATGGGTACCTCACATGGCTGCCCGGCTCGGCGGCGGTCGCCCGGCCACGTGGCACCCGGGACGATAGCGCGGGCCTTGACTCTCCCGTCGGGGGAGGCTTGATGCTGGTGGCACCGCCGGGCAACAGGAGAGGATTACCTGCCGTGAACACGACTCCCGTGAGCACCGCCGCCGAGCAGCTGACGGCGCCTTGGGATGACCTGGCCGGCCGCCGGGCGCTGGTCACCGGCGGGACCCGGGGCATGGGCGAGGCCGTCGCGGCCGCGCTGACCGCGCGCCGCGCGCGTGTCGTAGTCGCCGCGCGGACCGACCCGGGCGACGGGCCGGTGCCGGTCATCGAGGCCGACCTCGCCGAGCCGGGCGGCCCGGGGCTCGTCGCCCGCCGGGCGTCTGCGATCCTCGGCGGCCTCGATATCCTCGTGCACTGCGCCGGCGCCTCCTTCCCGCGCCCCGGCGGTGCGCTCGCGCTCACCGACGAGGACTGGATGCGGTCGCTGAACACCAACCTGATGTCGGCGGTGCGCCTGGACCGGGTGGTCCTGCCGGGCATGGTCAGCCAGGGGGCCGGCAGCGTGGTGCACGTCTCCTCGCTGCAGTGGAAGCGGCCGCACGAGTCATCGCCGGCCTACGGCCCGGCCAAGGCGGCGCTGCGCAGCTACAGCAAGGGGCTGGCGACCGAATTCGGCTCGCGCGGCGTCCGGGTGAACACGGTCACTCCCGGGTACATCGCGACCCCGCAGGCGGAGGCGCGGATCACGCAGCTGATGAAAGACTCCGGGACCACCCGCCCGGCGGCGGAGGCGGCGCTGCTCGACGCCATCGGCGGGGTCCCGCTCGGCCGCCCGGGATCCGCGGCGGAGGTCGGCCATCTGGTCGCCTTTCTGGTCTCGGACGCCGCGAGCTACCTGACCGGGGCCGAGTTCGTCATCGACGGCGGTAACAACCGGATGCTTTAACCTCCGGCCACCCTGGGCCGGCTACGCCAGGCAGCACGGGGCGGCTCTCTGGTTCCGCGCCGTCCAGGGCAGGCGCGCCCGGCACGGTTGAGCCCGGATGACGGGCGCGTTTGCAGGCAAGCCTGGCCGGGGCGTCAGGCCGACAGCTCACAACCTGGCGCGAGCACGTAACCACGAGGCCGCGAGCGCGGGGCAAGCCTGAACTTCCGACAGAGGGTGTCCAAGCTCAGATACCACGCGGCCGGATCGCCGATTAGGCGCAGACCGTGACGAGTGACTTCGTTGTTACCCGGGCGGCGCAGAATGTTTATTCTGACCTCGCCTCAGCCGCACTGACTACTGTAATTAATGATCGGCGGCATTCATCAGGTGACGGCTAGCTGTCTTTGCCGAAAATTCGTCGAACGGGGAGTGGAAGAACGGCTCCCACGTCGGCGAACCGCGTGCACCATCAGCCCCGCCAGCCGGTCGACCCGCGGTCGCACGGCACACATGGCCCGTTGCGGGCTCTCAGTATGTCGGTGACACAGTACAGATCACCCAACTCCGAGTGGCTTCCGCCATCTCGGTCGCCTCGCGGAAGAGGCACCGAACGGCGGTTGCCCGCGTGCCGCGGATCGATCGGCCATGTGTGTGACGGAGTAGGGGGTGATCTGAATGAGCCGTGTCTTCGCCGGCCCGATTGTGGGTTGCCGCCGGCAAGCCTGGCGGCGGCAAGGTCTCGGCTGCGCGTCCTTCGTCGCCGATGACGCTGGGCCTACAGGCCGCCGGCACCGGCGTTGAAGAATGCCAGGAGCGGGGGTACCGGGTTCATCGCAGTGCCTAGATTCGCCACTGCGAGGACGATCACGGCCAGTGCCAGCAAAGCCGAGAAACCACCGGCCAGTCCCAGCGCGTGCCTGGTGCGCCGCTCGGATGATCGCGTTCGCGCGCGCCTTTTCCACGACACGACGCTCATGACGGTCAGGATGACCGCCACTGCCGCGGCGAGCGCGGCCAGTGCCGCGTGGTACAGGGCGAAGTCGCTGATCATCACTTCGAGCGCAGGCGTGGTCCGGCCACTGGTGCCCGGGTACCCGGCCAGGCCCTGCTTGACCTGGCCTACCGTGCGGGTGAACTGCTTGTCGTGCGTGCCGAGCGGCAGCATCGAGATCAGCGAGGCGAACGGCGCCACCGCGCCCTGGATATTGGCCATCACTACCACCGCCGAGAACAAGGCGAGCACCGTGACCAGCGTCCCGGACAACGCGAGCGCGGCCCCGCGCCTGGCAGTCAGGCGGCCGGCTCTCAGCAGCGCCCCCCAAAGGCGGATGCCGAGGATAACCAGCACGGTCAGCAAGAGCGCGGCGATCACGGCCTTGGCCACGTGGTAACGGGTCCAGTAGTCAACGAGCCTGTCCATCTCCGGAGGGTAACCGCGGCTGCCGGAACCCCAGTACTCAACGAACGCCGTGCGGAGCGCGGTGATCAAGGCCTCCTGGCCGGCGTACCCGCCGCCCGGCGCGCTAGCCGCGAGCACACCCGGGGCGAGCACGAAGGCGGCGCCCAGAGCCACCGCCAGGGCGCTGAGCGAAGCGAGGGCGCGCCCGGAGACACCCCTACGAGGTCGCCCGCGCCAGCCAGCGGACTGTGCGAACTGTGAAGCCGTCATGCCTGCCACCATCGCGCGCCAGCGACCGCCAAGTCACTGCGGCAAACCCCCATCTAGCGGTATGGCCAGCCCCACCACCGGTGAAACGACCAGGGAGGCCGGCCGCGAGCGGCCGCTGCTGGTGGTGGAGGTCAGGCAGATCACCGCAACCGATCATCCGGTTATGGGTGGCCTTCGGCACACCTCTCCTTTCCGCCTGGAGCACCCAGAACGGCGGATATTGGTCGCGTACGGTCGACCGGCGTTGGTCGCAGGCCGTAACCGGGCAGCCATCTCAGTCCGGCGACGGATCGATGCTCTTATGTTTGTCAAGGAGGCGGGTTTGTCGTTTCGGTGGCCGCGTTTCTCGGGGTCGGGTGTTCTGTTGGCATCCTGCCAGCTAGGCACTGTGGAGTGCGGCGATGATCACCTTGGCCACGTCGATCGACTTAGGGAAGGCGTTGCCGGTGCCCAGGGGGTCGCCGCCGTGCACGTCGATGATGTAGCCGCCGTCCTGCACGGCGATCTCGGTGCCGCAGCCTGCCGCCCGGTCGCCGGCCCCGCTCAGCGTGATCGGAGCTGACCCGGCGTCCTCCTGCAGGGTGGCCAGCTCGCTCGTCCACGCTGCAGCGCCCGCCCCCGGCGAGACGATGATGAACAGGGGGATCGGCGCGTCCGTCGTCGCGTAGCTGCACTGTTGCCCGGCTGAGGCTTCCGTCGCCTTCGAGTAGGTGACGCCCACGGCGGCGGACGCCTGGGCCGCGCTGAGCAGCGAGCACGCGTGCAGCGTGCCGGCCGTCGTCCCGGCGGCTGCCGTCCCTGCGGCCGCGGCGGCCGCCGCGGTGGACCCGCCGGGTGGCGGGGCGGCCGCGCTGCTCGCGGCGCCACTGTGGCAGGCGGTTAGGCAGAGGGCGGCCAGGCTCCCCGCCGCGACGGCCAGCGCGAGCTGGCCGGGAAATGAGCGTGCCGTCATTGCATGCCTCGTTCGCTGAGGGGGTTAGGACGCGCTCACTACATCCGATCGCCGTAACGGCTGCGTAATGCGGTTGCATCAGGAGGGGTGACACTGCTGCTTGAGGTGGGGTCGCAGCCTGCCGCTCCCGCCACCACGATCGCGGCGCGGGCCGGCCGCTCGGCGAACAGCCTCGCCATCGACCTAGGGAACCTCGGCGAGTACCAGGCCGCGCATGCGGCCCAATTATGCGCGGTCACCGATGACCAACACCGACCTCCCGGAACATGCATATCGGCGGTTCTCGCGTGTTGAGCGCGCTGAGGCCTGTGACGGAACGTTATCGGTGAGCGGGTCGTGGGCGGTGCTGAGAGAATGCTGGCATGCCGGACGTGAACGAGAGCGAGAAGCTAGCCGGTCGCCATGCACTGGTCACTGGCGCTGGACGCGGGATTGGTGCTGAGGTCGCGCGGACGCTGGCGGCTGCGGGCGCGCGCGTGACGTTGGTCGCGCGGACCGCAAGTGACGTGCAGGCGGTCGCTACCATGATTGAGCGTGACGGCGGTAGCGCCGCCGCCATCGCCGCGGACCTCAACGACATCTCAGCGCTCGGACCGCTGACCGGCGATGCCGTGGCCCGTTGGGGCGGGCTTGACTTTCTCGTTCACAACGCTGGCGGGGCCGCGCCGGCACCATTTGAGGCGACAACCGCCGAGGCGCTTAACGCCGCCTTCCACTTCAATGTCGCCGCGCCGTTCGAGCTCACTAAAGCCGCGGTCGGTCATCTGCGCGAGCGGCCGGGAGCCGCGATCGTGATGATCACGTCGATGATGGGGCACATCGCAGGGCGGGGCCTGATCACCTACGGCACGGTCAAGGCAGCGGCCGATCACATGATGCGCCAGCTCGCCGTGGAACTCGCGCCACGGATCCGCGTCAATGCGGTCGCGCCGGGAATCATCGCCACCGACGGGCTGACCGCCGCTGTCCCGCCGGACGTGCGCGACCGGATCGCGGCCGGCACCCCGCTGCGGCGCCTCGGCAGCGAACAGGACGTCGCCGCGGCCGTTCGGTGGCTGCTTTCAGCGGACGCAAGCTTCATCACCGGCAAGGTCATCGAGGTTGATGGCGGAGCTGACCGGCCACTTGTCCCGCAGTGAGCACGCGCCGGCATCCCGCCCGGCCATCCCGGCGGTTCGTGGCATACAGCCCGGCCCATCGACAGCGGAGGCATCGGCGTTCCTTCGCCCCTGGCACGTACCGCTGGCCATCCTAGGTAGCCGCTCGCGCGCAATCGCCTATACCCCGCACCGGACCGCGCGCACACCCGCAGATGATCCAGATCTGCGTGCCTCAACTGATGATTGCCAAGCAATCCGAAACGGCGCCGATCTCAATCAGGCGGATATTTGCGGTTGACACTCAGGTTGGAATGACGTCGCGCTGCGCGCAGATGTTCCAGTTCTGGCGTTGTCTCGCCGACCAGATAACGCGCCATCCGGTTGGCAGGGGCTGCAGCAGGTGGTTCGCTTTCTGGGAACAGAACTGCTCCTCATTCTTGCTGGTCCGGCTACTGCCCTCCGGCCGGTCTCAGGTCAGGACGACGTCGGCGTAGCGTGCCGCCGCCCCTGATGCCCCCAGGTCGAGCAGGCCGTGGGTGTCCATCCATTGCTGCGTGGTGTCGTACATCTCTCTCGTGTAGGGCTCGAACACGATCCGCTCGCCCGGGCCGAAGCGGCTGACGTCGGCCAGCTCGGCCAGGTCTTCCGGCAGCTCGCGCAGCCAGTACTTCTTGTACCGCTCCACGTGCAGGTCGATGTCGGTCTGGGCACGCCGCAGGGCCTGGAAGTACTTCTTCGTCTCCTGCGGGTCTGCCCCGGGGGCGACCAGGAAGCCGACCATGAAGGTCGCGTCGGTGATCTTGCGGTAGCCGAGCTGCTCGGCCAGGTAGTACTGGGCGCCGAAGAGGTTGGCGACCTCGACCTCGCCGCGCACCAGCAGCCGTGCCCGGTCGTTGGGCAGGCCGACGAAGTTCAGCTCGATCTGCGACCGCTCCAGGAACGGCTCCAGCGCCTGCACGGTCGCGTAGTGGCTGCCCGAGTGGTAGCCGACCGCCACCGGCACGCCGGCCAGGTCCCGCGGCGTGCGGTAGCCCGAGTCCGGCGCGGCGAAGATGCCAGCGGGCGTCACGGTGTACGCATGGCCCCACATCTTCCCGGCGCCCGCCGCCGCGACACCGTTGACCGCCCAGTGACAGGCCGAGGACACGTCGCACGCGCGGCCGGCCGACATGTCCTCGAACGCCCCGGCCCGTATCTCCGCCGGCACGGCGTCGGCTGACTGGACCGTGGAGGTCTGCTTAGAATCCTGGGCCAGGCCCTTAGCCTGGAACTCGTAGTCGAGGCCTTCGGCGGCGAAGTAGCCGTGCTCCTCGGCCACCCACTCCTGAAGCCGCTGATGGGACTGGATGATGTACTTGCCCATTGTCTGATCCTCTGCGTCGTCGAACCGGGTCCGCGGACGGTGCGAGAACCACGCTAGGAACCGTTTGCGGGCCGGACAACGAGCCCGGGTCGATGGACGTATCGAGAATTTCGATCGCCGCGTCGTCCGGCGCTGGACGCGGCGCGCGCCCTTCCGGCCGAGTTCACTGCGGCTGCGGTTTGCGCAGCCAGGCAGCGAGGGCCTGCGCACTGGCCGGGTAAGGATCACCGGCAGGTCGCACCAGACCGACCTCCACCCGCGTCAGCGGCCCCTGGACCGGCAGCGGCGCCAGATCGTCGAACACCGCGGTGCGCGCGTGGTCCGGGACGAAGGTGGCAAGCACTCCCAGCCCCGCGGCGGCGGCCAGGAAACGCGCCTGCTGGCCGTCGATCTCGAGCACCGAGTGGTCTGCGGTCAGTCCGGAGCCGCGCAGCGCTTCGCGGTAGAAGCCGGCCTCGGCTCCGGTGAGCGGCGCGGTGATCAGGCCGGCTGCGCCGATGTCATCGACCGTGACCGGCTGTCCGCCGGCCAGCGGGTGCCTGCGCGAGGCGAGGAAGGTCAACTCGATCTCGTGCAGCGGCTCGAATCTCGCCTCGGCCGGGAGGTGCCAGCGGATGACATAAGCAAGATCCAGGTCGCGGTCCAGGACCGCCTGCGCCTCCCGGCGGCTGTGGCCGAACCGCAGGGACAGCAGCGTCCCGCGGTGCGCCCGGCAGAACGGGGCGATGACCTGACCGAAGAAGTATTTCTGTTCGAACGCCATGCTGGCGCCCAGCCGCACCCGTCCCCGGCGTCCTTCCTTCAGGTCCGCCAGGGACGCCGTCAGGTGGTCTTGCTCCGCGAGCATGCTCAGCGCAGCCCGGTATACCTCCTGGCCAGCCGCGGTGATGTGTACCGACCGGTCCCGGTAGAGCACCAGCTCCGCGCCACAGGCCCGTTCCAGCTCGCTGACATGATGCGAAACCGTCGACTGGGTCAGGTTCAGCTGACGGGCGGCCGCCGAGTACCCGCCGCGGTCCACCACGGTGACGAAGACCAGCAAGCGGAACAGATCCAGGTTCACCGGCGGCCTCCTTCCATGACCTGCCCCACGGCACCGCCGCAACGCCCGCAACCGCCGGTGGTGGACCGCTCTCGTCCGCCCGATCCGCCAGGTCACAGCCCGGCAGATCGCTAGCGGACCGCCGCGAGCCATCTGGCCAGCCCGTAATACCACGATCGCGGTATCCCCGCCAGCAGCCGACGCGCCGCGGCGAACACGAAGACCATCGCGCCGTTCGGGCATCACCAGCGCACCTAACAACCATTCATGTGCGGCCTCACAGGATCTTGGCGACCATCCCGTGATCACGCATATCGGCGGTTCTGGCGCGTGAATAGGGGTCTGGCCTGCTGTCAAGCGTGACGGGGCACCGGGAGATTCCGGCCCGGGTTTCACCTCACGCGGGACAGCGCGGCGGTGAGCTGCCCGGCTAGCTGGTCCATGTCGCTGTCGGGCACGTGCCGGGCGGGGTCACCGCCCAGCAGCGCGAATATCCTCGGGCCGCACAGCTGCGGGTCCAGGCCGGCGGGGCGGGGGACGACGTGGAAGTGCACGTGGCCGAACCCCTCGGCCTCGGCGAACAGCGCCACGTACGTCTTAGCGCAGCCGGTGACTTCCCGCAGGGCGGCGGTGACCGCCCGCAAGAGCGGTCCGAGTGCCGCCGCCTCGGCGTGGCTCAGCTCATCCAGCGCCAGCACGTGCCGGCGGGGCAGCACGACGAGCCACCCTGGCTGGGCCGTCCCGAACGCGTGCGCGACCCGCCAGTGAGCATCAAGGTATACGCGCTCCCTGGGCGGCACGTCCGGCCGCCGCTCGAAGGCGCAGCTGAGGCAATCGCCGTACCCTGCCACAGCACCAATTGTCAGCGCGCGGGCGCCTCCTGTCACCCCGCCCGCGGGCCACGGGCCTGCAGGCCCTCCTGCCCCGAGGCTTGCCAGCCGGCCGAGGCACAGCGCGGATCCCGCTCTCCCCGCGGGCAAGGCGCGCGCGCCGACCCCACGAACGTGGTCACGGAAAGCGGCAGACTTCGACGGCCCCGTAACGCCTCCCTGCCGATTATTTTCGCTGATCAGGTTGGTCTGCCGGGTAGTTGGGATACTTGCAGATCATCCATTCTGGCGCGGCGTGTAGGGCGGGAACCTCGCCCGGTCGGTGAAGTCCAGGTCCGCGTCGGGCCAGCGGCGGCGCAGCGCATCGGCCGTGCGCCGGGCCCAGCCGGCGAGGTGGGGTAGCGTGCGGTGGGCTTCCGCGGTCCGGGCGGCGGATTCCAGTGTCTCCACCAGTTGCAGCCGGCTGTGGTCGCCCGGCGCGCGGGCATCCAGGACGGCGAACCGTTGCAGGCGCAACAGCGCCCAGCACATGCACGCCGATGCCAGGGCGAATCCGTAGCGCCGGTCGTCTTGCGCCTCAGGCACGCCCCGGGCCAGGGCGCGGCGGTACTGACCGGCCAGGCCTGCGGCGTCCGGGTCGCCGACGCATATCCATCCCGGACCGGGAACGTACAGGCAGACTGCGTCGAGAAGGGCGTGGGCGTAGCCGGCGGCCTCGAAGTCGATCAGGCGGGCATCGGCGGGGCCGTGCTCGTGGACCATGATGTTGTTGGATTCCGCATCCCCGTGGCTCAGCGCCAGGAACGGGCCCGGCGCGTTCAGTTCCTCGAGAACCGCGGTCAGCTCCGATGCAGCCGCTCCGGCGACTGGGGTCTCGAGCGCTGCGGCGTCCTGGTGCCCCCGCTCCCACAGGCTGGCGAGCCGGCCCTCCGCGGCGCCGCCCGCCGGGGCGGCGTATCCAACGGCGGCGCACCGCGCACGGTAAGTCCCGGCCCGGCCAGCGGTGGCTGCGCTCAGCTCGCCGCGAGCCCGGGCGAACACGGCCAGCAGCCCGAGATGGGCGGCGGCGCCGTCACGGCGAATGAGCCGGTCCAGGGCGACACGAGGCGCAAGGTCCTCCAGGATCAGCAAGCCGGCCGACACGTCTGCGGCGATCACCTGCGGGGCAAGCGCAAGCCCCAGGTCCTCGGACAGGAACTGCAGCGTGGCCAGTTCGGCACGCAGCCGCCACGGCTCGGAGCGCACCTGAGCTGGGCCGGCTCGCACCCATTTCACGATTACCGTCCGGGCCGTGCCAGCCCCCCTGACCAGCACTCGCGCGACAGCCCAGGGCTCAAGGCGTTCCCAGCCGCCGACGGCTACGGGCACGCCGTACAGATCCGCCAAGAGAGCTTGCACCGCGACGAGGCGGCGGTTCTCTCCGGAAGCACTCATCAGCGCAAACATAGCGCTCGCCGGCCAGCGCCTGGCATCCGATCAACGTGATCTACGCGCCTCAGCCATCACCTCCGAGCGGGCCACCAGCCGAGCAAATCGGCGGTTAGCGTACGCGCCTGGTCCGGCGTACGGCCGACGCCGGCCCGTGCCAGGCCCGGCCTGCCTATCGCGGGATCCCCTTATGTTCGCGGCCATGACAGGCGTACCTTGTGCTCGTGGCCCTGCAGGTACAGTCGATGATCGCCGTGACGTACATCAAGGACATCGACGCCTCGCGCGCCTTCTACGAGTTGCTCGGCTTTGGTGAGCACTCGTCCGGGAAGGCGGGGACCTCCGCGTGGTCGGTGATGCGCTACGAGGAGGTGTCCGTGCTCCTGGCCATGACCGGGTCGGCGCCGGGCATCCCGCCACTGCCGATGCTGTTCTATTTCTTCTACGAAGATCTCGGCGCGGTCGTCGGCGCCCTCGGCCGAGCCGGCGTCCCGGTCACGCGCACCGGGCATCCCCCGCACGCGCTTGGTGGCGAGGTGAAAGTGCTCGACCCGGACGGCAACACCGTGCTCCTGGGTCAGCGGGAGCGGCCGGCCTCCCAGGCGCCGGCTGGCGACGAAGGTCACATCCGGTTCTCCATCCTGCGGGAGGCCGCCGCGCTAGTGGCCTCCCGGGGCGGCGCGACGCAGGCATGTGAGGTCGCCGGACCGGACAGCCGGCACTGCCCGAACCAGGCCGAGGTCAAGCTCGCCGACTCCCTCGGCGACAGCGCGTGGGCTTGCCTGATGCACGCCGAGCAGATCCTGGTAACCGTGCCGGCGGCCTTCATCGCCAGCCATGACGACCGGGGCATCGCCCCGCTCCTGGCCGACCGCCAGCCCCGTCCCTAGCCCAGGACTCCGTCCTCGCAACCCGCCGGTCAAGCCCGACCGCCATCGCCAGAATGTCCCGTTCTGCACGCCGGAACTGACGGTCGAGGAACCTGTGGCAGCCGCGCATAGCGGCGGTTCGCGGTCGCTACCGCCACCACGTCCAGTGACGTTGCGGCTCTATGCCTGTTCCTGACTGGCCTGGGTACCGATGGGACGGCAGGCCAGGCCGGGACGTGCGGGTGGCAGGCCAGTCGAGGCTGGTCTGGGCGCGGTCGTAGCGCATGGTGGTGCGCGGGTGCGCGTGGCAGTTTCCGGTCCGGGCTCAGAATCGGCGCAGCCGGACTCGTGTCACGCGGTGATCGGCTCCCTTGTGCAGGACGAGGGTGGCCCTGGCGCGGGTGGGCTGGATGTTCTCGATGAGGTTGACCTCGTTGATGGTTTTCCAGACCTGGGTGCCGAATGCCTCGACTTCCGCGGTGCTGGCCTGGGTAAGCCTGCGGAACGGTGACTGCGGGTCGGTGAACGCGGTTTCGCGCAGCGTGTGCAGCCGGCGCAGGAACCAGTGCCGGATGTGGTCTGCGCGCGCGTCGACGTAGACGGAGAAGTCGAAGAAGTCGGCGAGCGCGAGAGCGCCCGGCGGGGCTGGCTGCAGCACGTTGATCCCTTCGAGGACCAGGACGTCGGGCCGCTGCACGCGCTGCCGTTGCCCGGGCAGGATGTCATAGGCGAGGTGCGAGTACACCGGCGCGGTGACCTCGGGTGCGCCTGCTCTGACCTGCTGGACGAAGCGCAGCAGGGCCCGGCGGTCGTAGGACTCAGGGAAGCCCTTGCGGTCGCTCAGGCCGCGCTGTTCCAGCACCGCGTTGGGGTACAGGAAACTGTCGGTCGTCACCAGCTCGGTGCGCGGGCGCTGCGGCCACTGCGCGACGAGCGCCTGGAGCAGCCGGGCGGTGGTGGACTTCCCGACGGCGACGCTGCCGGCGACCGCGATGATGAACGGCGCCGGCCTGATCTGCTGGCCGAGGAACGCCCCGACCGTTTCCCGCAACCCGGCGCTCGCCTGGAAGTAAAGGCGCAGCAGCCTGCTCAACGGCAGGTAAATGTCCTCGACTTCGCCGAGCTGGATAGGGTCGCCGAGCCCGCGCACCGCTTCCAGCCCCTCGGCGGTCAGCGACATGGGAGTACTGGCGCGCAAGCCGCGCCACGCATCGCGGTCCAGATCCAGGTAGGGGCCGTCCCCATTTCGACCAGTCACGCAGCCAACATACGATCCAGCCGGCATCATCAGGTCCGTCGCTCGCAGCCGACCTGCCCCACCAGGCGGCGACCCATTCCCCGGCCCACGGAATGCACGGCTCAGGAAACCCTCCCAGAATCCCACGCCCGATCGCCGACTCGGTACGGCCGACGAATGCTCGGAATGTGGCGCGCGCCACTCGC
>CAZORE010000116.1:0-3610 GCA_964581815.1 uncultured Streptosporangiaceae bacterium
CGGCGAGGACCTGGCCGCCGACTGACTCGGGCTCGCCGAGCAGGCCGAGCAGGATGTGCTCGGTCCCGATGTAGTTGTGGTTCAGCAGCCGTGCCTCTTCCTGGGACAGGACGACGACGTGGCGCGCTCTGTTAGTGAATCTCTCGAACATGACACCAAGCCTCGTCGCTGCTTTAAACCCCGTCAATACCATGCTAATAATAGGGTTAGCGATCGTGGGCGTCATGTGACCGAGGGGGACCGCATGGACTGGGAAGACCGGCTCGACGACTGGGAGCTTGAGCTTGAGCTCGGGGCGTATCTTGACGGCTCCGACTGGGTGACGCTTGAGCGGGCCGCCGCGGAGACCGGCGTGTCACGGGCCGCGCTGCGCACCTGGTACCGCACCGGGCAGGTCCCGTCGAGGCTGGTCGACGGGCCGCACGGCCCGCAGCGCGTGGTGCCGCTCGCCGTGATCACCGAGCGTGCCGAGGCGAGCCCGCGGGTGCGCAAGACCGCCGAGCGCCGCCTCGCCGACGAGGCGCAGCTTGAACTGCTCCGCCACCGCGTCGACCAGCTCGAACTCCGCCTCGCCGACCTGGAGCGGCGCCTCGGGTCGGAGTTACCCGCCCTCGTTCCGCTGACTCCTAGATCTCGCCGAACAGACGGTCACCCGCGTCGCCGAGCCCGGGCACGATGTAGCCCTTGTCGTTCAGCCGGTCGTCGATCGCGCCGGTGATGACCCGGACGGAGTCGTCGGGGAAGGCCGCGTCCAGCTTGGCCAGGCCCTCGGGCGCGGCGAGCAGGCAGATGGCCGTCACCGCCGCCGCGCCGCGGTCGCACAGCGAGGTGATGACGGTCAGCAGCGTGCCGCCGGTGGCGAGCATCGGGTCGAGTACGAACACCTCGCGGCCGTCAAGCCGGGCGGGCAGCCGGTTCGCGTAGGTGGAGGCGACCAGCGACTCCTCGTCCCGGACCATGCCGACGAAGCCGACGCTCGCCATCGGGAGCAGCCGGGTCATCCCGTCGAGCATGCCGATGCCGGCCCGCAGCACCGGGACGATCAGCGGCTTAGGGTCGCTCAGCCGGAACCCGGTGGCCTCGCCGACCGGGGTGGTGACGGAGACCTCGGTAACGCGGATCTCCCGGGTGGCCTCGTAGGCGAGCAGGGTCACCAGCTCGTCCGTCAGGATGCGGAAGGTCGCGGTGTCGGTGCTCTCGTCGCGGAGCAGGGTGAGCTTGTGGGTGACCAGCGGGTGGTCGGCGAGCAGCGTTCGCATGGTGCCTCAGTCTGTCAGGTGTGCTGAAGGGCCGGCTAGCCGCGGTCGTGCCTGCGTGGCCGCAGCGCGCGGGCGAGGAGCCCGGACAGCGCCGCCGCCGTCCCGGTGTCGGTCAGCGCCACCGTACCGACCGGCGCGTCCTCGTCGAGCAGATGCAGTGCGCGCAGCCGGTGGCGCAGCACGTGGATCTCGCCCCTGATCGCGCCGGACAGGCTGCCGCCGGAGCGCGACGACCAGCCTTCGGCCGCGTGCAGTTCGGTCAGCCGGCTGGCCAGCTCCTCGTATCCAACCGGGCTGTCGTGCAGCGTGATGAGGAGCAGCGCCGCCTCACGCACCGCCACGGTGAAGTCGGGATCCGGGCCATCGTCCGGGCCGATGAGCGCCGCGGTGCCGATGTGCCAGCGGACCGCGGCATCGTCGGCCATCAGCCGCCCGGTCCGCGTCAGCACCAGGGCCGGGCCGCTGCGCCGCACCGCGCCCATCTCATGCTGCGCCAGGCCGCGCAGGATGTGCAGCGGGTAGACGTCGAGCTCCTGCCGGCGCCTGCCCGCGCGGCTGGCGGGCGCGCCGGCGCCCCAGCCGAAGAGCTCGGCCGCCTCCCCGACCAGGGTGGGGGCGATGTAGTGCCTGGCGGTCAGCCGGAGCCCGGCGGTCGCGTGGCCGAGTATCCACGCCAGCGTGGGCAGCGGCTCGCCGGGCAGGTCCGGCGGCTCAAGCAGCCGGGGCATCACGGTGCGGGCGAGCCGCGACCGCTCGCCGGGGTGTCCCTGCGCCCACTCCTCGATCCGCTCCGCGCTGATCCGGCTGAGCCAGGTGTCCATCCCCGGCGCGTTCGACGGGCGGGTGAGCCAGCGTTCGACGAGCCCGGCGCGCTTGCCCCGCCAGCCGCTGACGCCGACCTTGAGGTCGCGCGCGGCCACCGCGAGCTCGATCGCGGCGGCGCACGCGTCGTAGGCGGCGCGCTCCTCGGGACCCATGACTGTGGACCAGGCGAGCAGGTCGGTGTCCGGCGGTGCGGCGTGCGAGGCCGCGAGCGCCCTGGAGTAGGCGCCGACGCCCTCGGCCCGTGAGCCGGCGTACGCGTCGATGATCCGCGCGGTCTGCTCGCTCGTGCAGGTTTCCGCGTATCGTTCCATCCCGGCGAGGGTGAACAGCCGGGCGAGTGCCCGGGCGACCGCGAGGTGCGTCTCCGCTGACTTCCGCGTTCCCGCGGGCAGCGCGTACCACAGGTATTCCTGCAGCCGCAGCAGTGAGATGACTCCGAGGCCGCCGCCGGACGTGAGTGACTGGAGCGCGTGCCTCACATCCTCGGCGACAGCGGGTTCCTCGCGCGCCAGGGTCTTGAGTGCCTCCGCCTCAGTCATCATGCGGTCAGTCTGCCCCACGCGGTCAAGTGACGGTAGATACGTTGCGGGATTTGACTGGTGTTGTTCGGGTCTTATGCCCGTACGCTGCGGCATCGCGCCACTGCTCTTCCTAGTGATCCCCAACGGGTGCTTGCTTCGCCGGTATGGTTTCCCGTCCTTCCTCCCGGCGAAACGCCAGCCACGCGGCCCCGCCCCGGCCGCCGTCACGGGAACGCCGTGCCGGCCGGGCAACGCGCGCGGCGCACCTTCGCTACGGCATGATTGCTTGGGTGAGCGGCATCTACGACGAACCAGAGCTGTACGAGCTAGCCTGCGCCTACCGCGACATCCCGGCCGAAGTCACCGCACTCCAGGCCTGGTGCGCCGCGCATCACGCGGGCCCGGTCCGCTCGGTGCTCGAGCTGGCGGCCGGCCCGGCGGAGCACGCCCGCGAGCTCGCCCGCCGCGGTGTGCGGGCGACCGCGCTCGACCGTTCCCCGGCGATGTGCGGCTATGCGGCCGCCCAGGCCGAGTCGGCCGGGGTGGCGCTCGAAGTCATCGAGGGCGACATGCGCGACTTCCGGATCGCGGACTCCCGTGGCCCGGTGCTGTTCGACCTCGCGGTCACCATGCTGAACTCGGTCTGTCACCTGTTCACCCTCGATGACCTAGTCCGGCACCTGGCCGCGGTCCGCGTGCACCTGGCGCCTGGCGGCCTGTACATCGCCGAGCTCGCGCATCCTGCCGACTTCTTCGCCGCGGAGCCGCGGACGAGCAACCAGTGGGTCATCGACGCCGACGGCGTGAGCGCCGACGTCCACTGGGGCGGCAAGGGCGACCGGATCGACCCGCTGACCCAGGTCACCAGGGAGCACATGTCGATCACCGCGACGGCGAAGGACGGGACCATCCGCACCGTCAGCGACGTGGTGCCGAACCGCTTCTGGACGCTGACCGAAGTCACCGCGGCCGTCACCCTGGCGAACACGGTGCTGGCGAACACGG
>CAZORE010000116.1:3710-16816 GCA_964581815.1 uncultured Streptosporangiaceae bacterium
CTGGCGAACACGGTGCTGGCGAACACGGGCCCCGCCGGCCCGGCCCCCGCCGGGGGCTTCGAGATGGTCGCGACGTACGGCGACTTCGACGCCGCCACCCCGCTTGACGCGCCGACGGCCTGGCGGATGATCATCATCCTCCAGGCCGCCGGAACGGGCTGAGGTAAGCCGGGAAGGACCGCTTACCGGTCCCTGCCTACTCGGCTTGCCTACTCGACGGGGATCTCCTTGTTGATCAGGGAGAGGTCGATGCCCTGACGCTTGCGCACCACGCGGGCGATCAGGTAGATCGCCAGCGCGAGCACGTACATGCAGCCCATGTAGATCAGCGAGTCGTTGTTGTTGATCCCGTACGCGCTCTTGGTCAGCCACTCGTACAGGCAGTACCCGATGAGCCCGATGGTGATCAGGCCGGCCACCGGGACGACGGGCACGCCCGCGACCTTGAGCCGCGAGGCGGGCGAGGCAGCCCACAGGTCCGGCTTGCGCCACGGCAGGATCACCACGGCGATCGCGGAGAACAGGTAGGTGACCGCGATGACCAGCGTCGCGTCCAGCGTGTAGGTGTGGAACGTGGAGTTGTACGCGTACAGGGCCGAGAGCCCGACCGCCGGCAGGAGCATCAGCACCAGCGACCACACCGGGACCCGCCGCTTCTCCGACACTTGCGCGGCGCTGTCCGGCAGGATCCGGTCGAAGGCCGCGGCGAAGATCACCCGCGTCGACGACAGGAACAGGGTGCCCACCCAGGAGAAGAACCACAGGGCCATCAGCAGGATCAGGATGATCTGGAACACCTGGTTGTTCACGAGCCAGCTGGCCAGCAGCACCGGGTAGGGGAAGACCGGCAGCGCGTGCGTGGCGCAGGTCCCGTAGGCGCAGTCGATCCACAGCGCGTTGACGTCCTGGTAGAAGTCGAAGCCGAACGTCTTGGCGAACAGCAGCAGCAGGACGACGGACAGCAGCACGGTGGTCCACAAGCCGAAGAACATGCCGCTGAAGACCCGCTTGAAGTCGGACGCGCCGCGGACCTCGCCGTACAGCGTGGTGCCCCAGTTCGGCCAGAGCAGGTAGAACATCAGCATCGGCACCAGCAGCATCGACTGGCCGAACGAGCCGGCCACGCCGAACGGCGCCGGCGTGTAGCCGATCTTCGCGCTCGCGGCATCCGCCATGGTCCCCGCGTAACCGTTCTTCAGCCCGAACAGCTTGCCGGTCTCGTTGTTGAACGCGGAGATGAAGTCGTTCTTGCTGAAGGCGAGCAGCAGGATGACGATGATCGCGAAGCCGAGCAGGCCGCCGTAGAAGCCCCACTTCTGCATCCTGGCGTAGCCGGCCATGCCGAGCGAGACGAGGACGCCCGCCGCGGCGATGGTGATCAGCGTGACGACGAACACACCGTTGGAGGTGGCGAACCAGGCCGCGCCCGACGGGTCGTTGAACGCCAGCCACAGCGGCTGGAAGAACTCCTCGGAGAGCACGGACCCGTAGATCGGCGCCCACAGCCACAGGATGAACCACCAGCCGGTGGCGGCCATGACGAAGCCGATCCCGCTGCCGAGAATGCGGGACTGCCAGACGTAGTCCCCGCCGGCGCGGGGGATGGTGACGACGAGGCCGCTGTAGGCGACGACGAGGAAGGAGACCCAGACCCCGGAGATGAGCACCGCGGTGAGCAGCTGCCCGGGCGGGAATGCGTCCTGGTAGGCGAATTCCACCAGGCCGAGCGTGATGACGTTGGTGGACAGGATCGCGTAGATCATCGAGTCGCGGACCGACCAGCCGCGCACAAGTCCCGTGGCTTTCCGCAGGAAAAGCGTTGGTCTCTCGTCGCCGATCGCGTTCGAGGCCATGGACCCCTCCGGTATTAATAGAAAAATATCAATGTTGAACCCTTTTCACCCTGTCCTCAGTACGCGACGTCGGACGGGCCAGGACCGCCAGGACGAAAAGGGGGGTTCATTCTCTGGCGTAACGGCAGCACCATAACAGTTAGCCGTTAACGAGGACATACTTAACTTTTCCGTTCTTGGGATTGATATCGATCAGGGCGGCCTGCAGCACGCCGTCGCTGTAGGAGCTGCCGGGGTTCACGGTGAGCGTCCGGCCCAGCTTGGCCACGCCGCGGCTCTCGTGAATGTGCCCGTGCACGGACAGCGGCGGCTGGTAGCGCAGGATCGCGTCGCGGACGGCGGTGGAGCCCACGGGCTTCATCACCGCGCCGCCGTGGGTGGGCCGCATGGTCGCGTCGAGCTCCGGCGCCTCGTCGAGCCCCGTGCCGTACGGCGGCGCGTGGAAGTTGAATATGGTCCTGCTCATGTCGGGCACCTGCGCCGCGATGGCGTCGATGCGCCTCGCGAGCTCCTCCTCCGGTGCCTCGCGGTGCGTGTCCCACGGCGTCGGGTTGGTGTAGCCCATCGAGATCATCGTGTAGCCGCTCCCGGCCAGGTCGATGACCTTGCCCTCGGCGAACGTCACGGCCGGCGCCGACTCGAGGATCGGGTCGATCTCGAAGATGTCGTCGTTGCCGCCGTTGAGTATGCAGGGGGTCTGGCCGCCGCGCAGCTTGGTGTCGGCCATGTCGAGCCAGCGGTCAAGCGACCGGGTCATCTCGGCGTTGAACCGGTCGGTGATCGCGTCCTGCGAGTTGAGCTGGTCCAGCTCCTCCTGGGTGACGATCGCCGGGTAGGAGCCGCGGTCGCGCAGCTGCTGGTCGACCTTGAGCAGCTCCTCCCGGCTCTCCAGGCGCATCCGCTCGCCGCGGACCGTCACCTCCCAGTAGCCGTGGTAGGCCACGATCGGCACCATGATCTTGCCGGTGACGTCACCGCCGAGCACGACCATGTCGGCCTTGTAGAACGCGGCGGCGTTCAGGAACTTCTTCCAGCAGATCTCCGACCCGTGGATGTCGGTCGCGAAGAAAATCTTCATCAGTGCGCCACTTCCTCTGGCAGCTCATACCAGCGCATCCGGTCGCCGACGTTGGCCCGCAGCTTCCACTTCACGGACTTGGGTGCCGACGTCGCCACGTCGAGCAGGCGCTCCGCCTGCGCCAGGGGGTCCAACCGGGCCTGCGGGGGAACCATCTCCGGGTTCTCCGCGATCAGCGCGGGTAGCTTCTCCAGGTTCCCTGTCGTGGTCCGCCACCAGCCCCAGTCAGAGCCGAGGACCTCGCCGAACCGGCGGGTGTGAATCACCGGCCCGGACGATCCGCTTTCGCCGACCGGCACCCCGGACAGCAGGTGGGTGATGTCGCGGGCGTCCTTCGCGTTCAGCTCGAAGATCTGCAGCTTGGACAGCAGCAGGTCGGCCGGGTCGAGCGTGAGCGAGGAGTTGCCGAACGAGGGCCGGAATTCCAGCGTGTGGCACATGACCAGCCGGTCGACCATGACGTCGACCGGCCGCCCCGACGGGGCGATGAAGTACATCTGCCGGTCACCGTTCAGCGAGTTGAACATCTTGTCCGGCTCGCACCCGCTCTTCTCCAGGTACGCGGCGACGTCCCGGCGTCCCTTGCTCGCGCAAGCCAGGTCCATGTCCTGGCCGGGCCGCAGCCGCGGCGGGAAGTCCGGGCAGAGCACGCGCACCCCGAGTCCGCCGAGTATCCGCAGCGGCAGCCCCGCGGCGGCGGCCCCCTCGACTAGCGCGACTGCCTCGGGCAGCGGGTCATCATCGGGGCTTGGCATGCCTGGCCACTCCTGGAATGCGGTCGTTTGATTTGGCTTTGATGATGCGGAGATTCCTGGCCACCTGTCCAGACATTCACCGCCTATGCGGCGATTGGTTCCATCATGTGGGCATGCCGACAACTCCCGCCCCCCGTCACTTCCGCCCCGTCGCCCCCACTCCCGTCACCGGCACAGCCCTATTGGGCCCGGCGGAACACGGGGCCAGCACGCTTACTCGACGTCGGCGTCTGATTTGTAGCGGTAAAAGGGGATTGGTTCCGCCGCTAGCGGCGTGTTGCCCATGATGAGGTCGGCCGCCTTCTCGGCCATCATCATCACCGGCGCGTAAATGTTTCCGTTGGTGACGTAGGGCATGACCGAGGCGTCGACCACCCGTAGCCCGGAGACCCCGTGCACGAGCAGCGACGACGGGTCGGTCACCGCGAGCGGTCCGTTGCCCATGGCGCACGTGCAGGAGGGGTGCAGCGCCGTCTCGGCGTCGCGCGCCACCCAGTCGAGCACCTCCCGCTCCGTGGACACCCCGGGCCCGGGCGATAGTTCCCCGGCGTTGAACTCGTCGAAGGCCGGCTGGCGCAGGATGTGGCGCGCGATCGCGATCGCCTCGGTCCACTCCGCCCGGTCGGTGGGCGTGGAGAGGTAGTTGAACCGCAGCGCCGGCTTGACGAACGGGTCCGCCGAGGTCAGCTTCACCGTGCCGCGCGAGTCCGAGTACATCGGCCCGATGTGCACCTGATAGCCGTGGCCGCCGGCGGGCGCGGAGCCGTCGTAGCGGATCGCGATGGGCAGGAAGTGGAACATCAGGTTGGGGTAGCGAACGGTGTCGTTCGACCGCGCGAACCCGCCGGCCTCGAAGTGGTTGGTCGCCCCGGGGCCGGAACGGGCGAGCGCCCAGCGCAGCGCCACGCCGGGCCGGTTCCGCCACCGACGCGCCGGCGCGACCGACACCGGCAGCTTGGACCCGTACTGTACGTACACCTCAAGGTGGTCCTGCAGGTTCTCGCCGACCCCCGGCAGGTCGGCGACCACGCTGATGCCGAGCGGCGCGAGCTCGGACGCGTTCCCGACCCCGGACAGCTGCAGCAGCTGCGGCGAACCGAACGCGCCGGCGCAGACGATCACCTCACCGCCGTAGGCCCGGCGCGGCGAGGAGGTGACCTCCAGGGCGCGTGACCCGTAGCGGAGCATGAACTCCACCCCGGTCGCCCGGGTGCCGGAGAACAGGATCCGCGTGGTGTGCGCGCTGGTCACCACCCGCAGGTTCGGCCGGGACATGACCGGGTGCAGGTAGGCCCGCGCGGCCGACAGCCGGCGCCCCCGGTGGATGTTCCTGTCGAACGCGGCGAACCCCTCCTGCCGGTACCCGTTCACGTCCGCGGTGAGCGGGTACCCGGCCTGCTGCACCGCCGCGAAGAACGCGCCGAACAGGGGACCACTGGCCGGCCCGCGCTCCAGCACGAGCGGCCCCGACGTGCCACGGAACTGCTCGTCCGGCGGGCCCGGCGCGGCCAGGCAGTTCTCCATCCGCTTGAAGTACGGCAGGCAGTGCGCGTAGTCCCAGTCAGACATGCCCGGGTCCGCGGCCCACCGCTCGTAGTCGAGCGGGTTGCCGCGCTGGAAGATCATCCCGTTGATCGACGACGACCCGCCGAGCACCTTGCCGCGCGCGTGGTAGATCCGCCGCCCGTTCAGGTGAGGCTCGGGCTCCGATTCGTACCGCCAGTCGTACAACGGCGAGCCGATCGGGAACGTCAGGGCGGCGGGCATGTGGATGAACGGGTCCCAGCGGTAATCGGGCCGTCCCGCCTCGAGGACCAGCACGCGGGTGGTCGGGTCGGCGGAAAGCCGCGCCGCGAGCGCGCAGCCCGCCGAGCCGCCGCCGACGATGATGTAGTCGAACTGCGTGGGCGCCACGGCGACCTCCTTCCTTTCGACGTTTCCGAGGCTAGAACGCAGCGATCCGGGCCAAAGGAAAGGAGCCCGTCACCCCGACGCGGCTTGCAGATTGTCCCTGACCGAATTCGTCAGCGGGTCGCCCGGCCCCAGGTACCGCTCGCAGTCGGCGAGCGCGAGGCGCAGCATCTTGATCCCGTCGCTCATCCGGCCCGAGTCGTAGTACGCCATGGCGAGGTTGCAGCGGCTGGTCAGCGTGTCCACGTCGCCGGGACCGAGCACCCGCTCGCTGTCGGCGACGACCGACTCGTAGATCTTGAGGGCCTCGCGCAGCCGGCGGCCCTGCTGGTAGGCGGCGCCGAGGATCGCCCGCGCGGCGAGCGTTTCCCGCTGGTCGGCGCCGAGCAGCCGGTCCCGGTCAGCCACCACGCGCTCGTACTGCGGTATCGCGTCCTTGAGCCGCCCCGCGGTGCGGTAGGCGTAGCCGAGGCTGCCGCGCGCGGCGATCGTGTCGGGATGGTCGGGCCCGAGCAGCCGCTCCCGGTCGGCGAGCACTCGCTCGGAGGCGGTGATCGCCTCCTTGTTCTTCCCCGCGGCCCGGTAGGCGGCGGCCAGGCTGGCCCGCGCGGTCAGGGTGGCCGGGTTATCCGCCCCGCCCGCCCGCTCCTGGTCGGCGAGCGCCCGCTCGTAGGCGGAGATCGCCTGGCGCGTGCGGCCGGCCGCCAGGTACGCGGCGGCGAGGCTGGCGCGGGCCGACAGCGTGTCGGCGTGCCCCGGGCCGAGCTCCCGCTCGGCGTCGGCGAGCGCCCGCTCGTAGAGCCGGATGCTGTCACCGCGCCGGCCCGCCGCCTCGTAGGCCTCGGCGAGCTGGGCGCGCACCGCGAGCGTCTCCGGGTGCCCGGGGCCGAACATCCGCTCCCGCGCCGCGAGCACCTGCTCGAACAGCGCGATCGCCTCCGGCTCCCGGCCGGCCGCGCGCAGTGACCTGGCGGTGTTCAGCCGCGCGGTCACGGTGTCCGGGTGCTGCGGGCCGAGGGCCGCCTCGCGGTCGGCGAGCGTCGCCTCGAAGACGGGCAGCGCCTCGGCGATCCGCCCCGCGATGGCGTAGGCGTCGGCGAGCCGGTCCCTGGCGTGCGCGGACTGCGCGTGGCCGTAGCCGAGCAGCTGGCTGCTCGCGGTGCCGAGCGCCTGCCAGTAGATGATGGCGGAGTCCGCGAGCGCCGGCGGCTCGGTCAGCGACGCGCCGGCCTTGAGCAGCACCGGATGGGCGTCGGGCTTCCACAGCAGGTCGCCGGCGAACGCGCGCAGCGCGGCGGCGCAATCGCGCAGCGCCTGGCTGAGCTGCGGGGTGTGTCCCGGGGCGCCCGGCTCGGGCCACGCCTCGAGCAGCGCCGCGGCGGCCGCCGTCACGACCTGATCGACGTTGCCCGCGGCGAGGTAGGCGCGGACCGCGGCGCGCACCGTCGGGTGGAGCCAGACAGTGTGCGTGGCGCTGGCGGTGTCCACGCTCAGCAGGCCGAGGCGGTCCAGGTTCGTGTAGGCCGACCGCACCAGGTTCTGCTCGGCGCCGGCCGGCCCGGGCCGGTGGTGGCTTGGCCGGTACTGGTCGGAGCGGTCGCCGCCGTGCTGCCCGGCGATGTAGGCGCAGGCGGACGGGGAGGTCAGGACGGTCGCGGGGATGCCGTTGGTGTCGAAGGCGGAGGCGAACACCAGGGCCGGCCAGGACAGCCCGGCCGGCGGCTCCTCGTGTGCGTGCTCCACCGCGAGTGACCAGGTGGCGAGCAGCGACGGCGGGCAGCCGTCGATGACCGTGTCGGTGATGGTGCCAAGCCGCTGCGCGTACTTGGCCCGGTACTCCCGGCAGGTCATGTCGTTCGCGGTGACCAGCGCGCCCGCCTGGGCGAGCGCGATCGGCAGCCCGCCTAGGTCCTCCGCGAGGTCGAGCGCCTCGATCCGCTGGTCGGGGAAGCTGGTGACGCGCGCGTTGAGGTAGCCGAGCGCCTCCCGCCTGCTGAACCCGGCGACGGAATGCGCGGTCACGTCGGTACCCGGGCCGTGGCCGAGTTCGGATTCCCGCAGCCGGGTGGTCACCACGACCTGCCCGGCCGGCCCCAGCGGCCACAGCCCGTCGAGGTCGGCGGGGGAGACGACGCCGTCGAGCACCACCACCCAGCGGCGCTCGGTCTTGCGCAGCCAGCCGAGGAAGCGCTGGGCGGCGCTGTCCGCGGTGTCTGCCGCCTCGTCCACGGTTAGCAGGTCCAGGTCGGCCGCCGCCCGGGCGAATTCCGCTATGACCGCGCTCCGGTGGCCGGCCGGCACCCAGGCGAGCAGGTCGACCGCCCGCGCCGACCAGAGGGTGTGCGCCAAGCCGAGGGCGAGCTGGGTCTTGCCGGTACCGCCGGTGCCAGGCACCGCCGGGACGAGCAGGGTCGTGGCGCCCGGCCGCAGGCCGTCGGCCAGCCCGAACCCGGTCTCCTGGCGGGCGTGGTAGTAGGGGGCAAGTGGCGGCACGGAACCGGTTACTACAGGTGCGCCAGCCCGTTGAGCGCCCATTCTTGCTGCCCCCCATGCGAAGGCCTCTTGGGGAAATCCTACGGTCCACTTAGTGTCTAAAACCGCGTGTCCAGCGAGAAAAGTAGCTTGTAATGAAATTGCACCAGAACAGTGCAAAATTAAAGCGACAAATATCGATTTAGCTCAAGATGCCGCGCAGCGCGCGATGGTCGGCAACGACCGTGGCCGACCCGGGCGCCACCTCCGTGAATCCGCCGTCCGTCACCACCGGCAGCCCGCTCGCCACCAGCTCCGCCCACTGGCCGGCGCCCGCGGCCCGCACCGCGAGGTCGAGGTCGCGGTCGAGCCAGGCGGAACGCGCGCGCGGCGACAGCTCCCACCAGGCCAGCTGCGCGCCGTGCCCGGCCTGCGCCATCGCCTTTCCGGCGGTCATCGGCAATTCCGGGTTCAGCCAGAGCACGGGCGTCCCCGCGCCCGGCCCGCCAGGCGCCCGCGGATCGTCGAGATCCGTGCCTGACACCTGCAGCCTGGCCAGGTCGGCGGGCCAGTCATCGACAGGCACCGGCGGAAAGACCCGGAGCTGCGCGGAGCCGTGCAACACGGTAATCCCCGGCAGCTCGCCCGCCCGCTCCCAGGCCGCGCCGCGCGCGCGCCGCACGACCTTCCTGATCCTGGCATCCTCCCAGGCCCGCGTCGCCGTGGCCCATTCGCCGTCGCCTTGCGTGACCCGGGGATCGGAAAGGAAGCGGAGCACGGCGCGGGCCGCGCCCTCCAGTGCGTCGGTTCTGGCCGGCGGTGCGGCGCGCTCCACCCGGATGACGAGCGGCAGCGCGTACTGCCTGCCCGCGTCCCGCAACGCATCCTGCATGCCGGCCGGCGCCCCGGCGGCCGTCCCCTCCACGTCGGTCACTGGTCAAGCATGCCAGTCCGGTGGGACGCGGGAACCGATACCAAGTCGCGGCCCACTGGGAGGTCGGCCGGCGTGGGCTCGCCGCCGCCGCCCCCGCTGCCGCGCCAGGGCCGGTTCCGCGCCAGCCAGTAACCGCCGCACGCCAGCAGGACCAGGCACAGGACCCAGCCGAGCGCCGTCGTGCCCAGGCCCGCGTACTTGAGCCCGGAGGCGAAGATGACGAAGGTGATGACCGGCCTGATGTACCGGTCGGGCGCCCGCGAGGACAGCAGCGAGCCGACGAGCACCGCGGGCACGGAACCGATGATGACGGCCGTCGTCAGCCCGAACTGCACGTGCCCGAACAGCAGCGCGCCGAGGGCCGCCGCGGCGGTCAGCGGCACGGCCTGGGTCAGGTCGGTTCCGACGAGCTGCCCCGCCGCGAGCGCCGGGTAGGTGAACAGCAGCAGCACGATCATCAGCGACCCGGACCCGACCGAGGTCATCCCGACCACGATCCCGCCGACGGCGCCGATGGCGATCGAGACGAGCGGCCTGACCCGCACCGCCGCGATGGCCTGGGTGCGCGCCTGCCCTGACCGCCGGTCGAGCCAGGTACGCAGCAGCATCGCCGCCGTGCCGGCGAGCAGCGCGGCACCGAGCGCGTACTCGACCCTCTGCTGCTGGCCGGACCCGCCGCCGAGCAGGTGCAGCAGGTACGAGCCGAGGAACGCCATCGGGACCGAGCCCGCGCACATCCAGCCGACGAGGCGGTAGTTGACCGTCCCCCTGCGCATGTGCACAAGCGACCCGACCGGCCGCATCACCACGGCGGCCACCAGGTCACTCGATATCGCGGCGGACGGCTTGACGTTGAACAGCAGGATCAGCATCGGCGTCATCAGCGCGCCGCCGCCCGCCCCGGTCAGCCCGACGAGCAGCCCGACGACCGCGCTCCCGAGCACCACGTACGGGTTGAGGTCCATGGTGCCTCCCCGGCCGGCTGTCTCCGTGGGGCGCTCTCGTGCCCGAGCCGGGCACGCCTGAACTCCCCACCTTCCCGATGGTTAATATATCTCTTGTTAACAGATCGGAAAAATGTAACGTCCGCCACAGGGGCCGGGCCGCGCGCTTGTCCCGAGGTCAGCCTGGCTAAGCCCCGGATGGCTGGTACCCCGCCGGTCTAGGTGTCGTGCGACTTGTAACGCGGAGATCGCCGCGGACTCCACGTCGGGGAGCGGCGGAGTGGCGAGCGCGGCGGCGTTGGCGGTCGCGAATTCCTGGTAGCGGCGCAGCTCGGCGGCGCGGCGGCGGCGGTTCCAGCCGAGCAGCTCGGACATGATCGCGGTCACCTCGGGCGCGGCGGACATCCCGGCGTCGGGAGACTCGATGAGCAGCCGCACGCGGCGGGCGAGCACGTCCTCGACGTGGAGCGCGCCCTCGTGGCTGACCGCGTAGGCCACCTCGGCGCGCAGGTAGGGGAAGCCGTCGAGCAGCGGCTGCCCGAGAGCCCGGTCCGCGCGGATCAGGTCAAGCAGCTCGACGGCGAGCGAGCCGTACCGGGCGATCAGGTGCCCGGCCACGGCGGCAGGCACCCCGTAGTCGGCGGCGAGCCGCCGCGACGACGCCTGGATCGCGGGCAGCCCGTCGGCGCCGAGCAGCGAGAGCTGCGCCGTCACCGACGCGGGGACCGGCCCGGGCAGGTCGGCGGCGGCGGCGTCCACCACGTCCCTCGCCATCAGCCGGTAGGTGGTGAACTTGCCGCCGGCGATGGATACCAGGCCGGGCAGCGGGGCGTCGACCACGTGCTCGCGGGACAGCTTGGTCGTCGGCTTCTCGGCGTCCTTGTCGCCTGCCTTGTCCCCCGTCCGGGGCTCGGCCGGCGGCGCGGCGACGAGCGGGCGCAGGCCGGCGTAAACGGCGAGCACGTCGGCGCGGGTGAGCGGCCTGGCGAGCACTCGGTTGGCCTCGCCGAGTATGTAGTCGACGTCCTCGGCCGTGGCGGCGGGCTCGGCCCGGTCGCCCGACCAGTCGGTGTCGGTGGTGCCGACGATCCACCGGGTGTCCCACGGGATGAAGAACAGCACGCTCTTGCTTGTCCGCACGATCATCCCGGTGTCCGCGTCGATCGCGGACCGCGGCATCACCAGGTGGACGCCCTTGGACATCCGTACCTGGTAGCCGGCCCGCACCCCGCTCGCCTCGTGTACCAGGTCCGACCAGACCCCGGCGCACACGATCACCCGGGCGGCGCGCACGTCGAAGACCCGGCCGTTCTCCTCGTCAAGCACGCTGGCCCCGGTCACCCGTGAGCCGTCGCGCAGCAGCGAGGTGGCGGTGGCCCGCGTGACCACGGTGGCGCCGAACCTGACGGCCGTCCGCGCCACGGTGATCGTGTACCTGGCGTCGTCCACCTGGGCGTCGTAGTACAGCATCGCGCCGGCCAGCCGGTCGGGCCGCAGCGCGGGCGCCCGGCGCAGCGCCCCCCGCGTAGTCAGGTGCCGGTGATGCGGAACGGGGCGCTTCACCCCTTCCATCGCGTCGTAGATCACCAGCCCGGCACCGACGTACGGCCGTTCCACGACCTTCTTGTACAGCGGGTACAGGAACGGCACCGGGTGCACCAGGTGCGGTGCCAGCCTGCTCACCAGCAGGTCGCGCTCCCGCAGCGCCTCCCTGACCAGCTTGAAGTCGCCCTGCTCCAGGTAGCGCAGGCCGCCGTGGATGAGCTTGGACGACCGTGACGAGGTGCCCGCCGCCAGGTCCCGTGACTCGACAAGGCCGACCCGCAGTCCGCGGGACGCCGCGTCGAGCGCGGTGCCAGCCCCGGTGATCCCGCCGCCGATGACCAGGACGTCAAGCGGCCCGGCGGCCAGGGCGCGGATGGCCTCGTCCCGGGCCCGCGCGTCAAGTACTCCGGTCATGGGCGACCGCTCCCTCCCCGGGCCCCGGGCGGGGGCCTCTGTCACCCCATGTTATTCACGGGAATGTATCTAGTTACTGACGGGTCATCGAACCTCAGGTGAAGCTACTGCCCGGAGGTCAGCTCGATCAGGTTGACCCCATCCCTGCGCCTCGGCGCGTGAGCGGCGGTGCAACGTGCCCTCGGCTGGGTAGACGTAACCTGACGTTTGCTTTGGGACCGTGGGAGGCTTCATTGTCGGGAGTGCGGGCGGCGGCGGTGGCCGAGCCGGTCGGAGACGTGACGGCGCTGCTTGGCGAGGGACCGTACTGGGTGCCGGAGGACGACTGCCTGCTCTGGGTGGACATCGGCCGCGGCCAGCTGCACCGCACCTACTTCCCGTCGGGTGAGACGGTCACCCTTGACCTGGAGGCGGCCTCCGCGGCGTTTCCCGCCACGGCCGGCGGCATCCTCACGGCGGGCGGGAGCAAGCTCGCCCTGCACCTGCCCGCGGAGCGCGGTGAGCACTGGAGCACGCGGGTCATCGCGGAGGTGCCCGCGCGCGAGGGCGTCCGGTTCAACGACGCGGGGGTGGACCCAGTCGGCCGGGTATGGGTGGGCTCGATGCACATGGGCGAGACCGAGCCGATCGGACAGCTGCTCCGGCTCGACCACGGCGGCGTGCTTACCGTCGTCGTCGACGGCATCACGGTGTCGAACGGGCTTGGCTGGTCGCCCGACGGGTCGCGGATGTACTACGTCGACTCCCCGGTGCGCCGCGTCGACGTGTTCGACTACGACTCCGCGACGGGCAGGGCGGACCACCGCCGCCCGTTCGCCGACCTCTCGGCCTTCGACGGCGTGCCCGACGGGCTGACCGTGGACGCGGACGGCTGCGTCTGGGTGGCCGTCTGGGGCGGCGGCGTGCTGCGCAGGTTCGCGCCGGACGGCAGCCAGGACTCCGTAATCGCGGTCCCGGTGTCCCAGCCGACCAGCTGCGCGTTCGGCGGCCCGGGGATGACCGACCTGTACGTCACCACCGCGAGCGTCGGCCTCAGCGAAGCGGAACTCAGCGAGCAGCCGCTGGCCGGCCGCCTGCTGCGGCTCCTCCCAGGCCCGGTCGGCCTCCCGTCCACCACCACGTACGCGACCATCCCCGCCTGACCGCCGCCCCCCTGCCCGCCACGCCTGCCCCCGGGTACCTCCGCATGGCCGCCCGCCC
>CAZORE010000116.1:16916-20034 GCA_964581815.1 uncultured Streptosporangiaceae bacterium
CCGCCCGGCCGGCCGGCGCCGCGCATGGTCGCCCGCCCGGCCGGCCGGCGGCGCCCCGTATGGTCGCCGCCCGGCCGGCCGGTGCCGCGGCCGCCATGCCCGCCAGTCGGCCACCGCGCCGTCCGGTGGCGGCGCGCGCCGCCACCGGACGGCGCGCCCGCTCCTTGATTGCCGGAGATACGAGCGTTACGCTGATTACACGCGAAACGTTCAGTCAAGGCGGAGGCGGTCATGGACGAAGCCGAGCTCGCACGGATACGCGAGCAGTTCGACCACATGGTGCGCGAGCGCATGCCCGGCGCCCCGATCGAGCGGGTCGAGGTGCTTCAGTACGGCGAGGACCCGGAGATCGAGCCGGGCCAGCTGCTCGCGCGGGTCGTGGTGGCGGCGCCCGAGGAGGAGGGGGAGCGCCTGCAGGCGTTCGAGTCCTTCCACACCGCGCACCACGCGGCCTTCCGCCTGCTGCGAGACGAGCTGGACAAGCTCCCGGTCCGCGCGATCCTCCAGTTCAAGACGAGCGGCGAGCCCTGCGCGGGGGAGCCGCACGGCCCCGTGCTGCAGCTGATGCACGCGCGCGGCGGCCCCGGCTCAGGCCCCGGTCCCGAAGGCCCCGGCCTCACCCCGGTCATGGCCCGCCTTGGCCCGGAGGACCTGGAAACGCTGGACACCCTGATCGCGGCCGGCATCGCGACCAGCCGCGCGGAAGCCGTCCGCTGGGCACTCGCCCGCATCCGCGAGCGCCCCGCCTTCGACCAGCTGCGCGCCCGCACTCGCGAGATCGAGCAACTCAAGTCCCAGTTCTAGCCACCCGGCCCGCCACCGTACCCGCGGACGACCAGTTCGGCCTCTTCCGCCGCACTGGCCTCACCGGTCTCGGTGCGGATTCATTGGGTGCCGTCCCGACCACATGCCGTGGTTTACGTTTGCGCCAACCGCCGACGGGCCCGGGGCAGGCTAGTGGCCGCCCTGCTGTTACAGCGCGGGAAAGAATGGCTGAAGTGGCTGCGGCAGCTCGGGGTCGCGCGGGCCCGGGGCAACGGCACGCAGGGGCGGCTCCGCTTCGCGCCGTGAACGCCGCCGCCGCCCGGGTGGCATGGGCTCCCAAGATCGTTGAGCGGCTTTTGGCCGGCGCTGGCCGGCCAAAACCCGCACAACGATCTTCAGCGGCTCCCGGCCCGGTCCCCGTGCGCCGCTGCCGTCCCGCTACTGCCGTCACGCCACGGACCAGGCGCGCCCTCGCCCCCGCCTGAGTGCCCTGGCCGTATCAAAGCCCGCCGCCAGGCACTTCCCAGATCATCGGATGTTGTTGCGACCACATGCGGGCACTAGCTGCACAATAATCCTGGCCGTGACAGGCAGGGGCAGTCGTGACAGCTCGGCCGGCCGGAGCGAGCCGCCGGATACCCTTCGCGTGCAGTCCACGAGTTAGGGCTGGAAGCCTGCCCAGGGGTCGTAGTCAACCTCCAGGGGCTCCTGGGGCGGACGTTGCGACGGGGGGACGTGCTCCAGGTTCAGCCGGATCCGCGTCCAGGTGGACGAGCGGCCGCGCATCGAGTCGATCAGGACGTCGGCGGGCTCGAGCAGCGGCCAGACGTCCGGATGGCGCGCCTTCCACCGGTCCAGGCCCTCAAGCGCCTCGTCCTTGGTCTTGGCGCGGGCTATCTCGATCAGCGGCTTCGTCGACTGGCGGCGACCCGTCGGGCTCGGGGCCGTCCCGCCGCCTCTAGCTGTCCCGGTCCCGGTCCGGCCGGCCCCGCCACCGCCGGCCCGGCCAGCGTCACTGCCGGCCCGGCTAGCGCCACCGCCGGCCCGGCCGGCCGGCGGCCGGCGCTTCGATGGCTGTACCCGGGCGTCCTCGCCTGACTGCTTCTCGTAGTGCGGCGGCCATGGTGCGTCGGGCAGGCCGGCCGCCTGGTCGCGCGCCGCCTGCTCGAGAAGGGCGTCGAGGGAGCCGACCGCCTCGTTCATTCCCTCCCACGGGTCGCCGGATTTCGCGAAGCGGGCCGGCACGGTGTCGATGGTGAATGCCGTGGGATCGCAGCCAGGGACCTCGTCCCAGGTCAGCGGGGTGGAAACGCGGGCGTCTGGTAGCGGGCGGACCGAGTAGGCGGACGCGACCGTGCGGTCCTTGGCGTTCTGGTTGTAGTCGACGAAGACCCCGTGCCGCTCCTCCTTCCACCACTTGGACGTGGCCAGGTCGGGCAGCCGCCGCTCGATCTCCCGCGCCACCGCGACCGCCGCGAGGCGCACGTCGGTGAACGTCCAGCGCGGCGCGATCCGCGCGTAGATGTGAATGCCGCGCGACCCTGAGGTCTTCGCCCAGCCGGTCAGCCCGAAGTCGGCGAGCACCTCGCGCGCCGACAGCGCCACCGAGATGATCTGCGGCCATCCGATTCCTGGCACCGGGTCCAGGTCCACCCGCAGCTCGTCGGGATGGTCAAGGTCGGACGCGAGCACCGGGTGCGGGTTGAGGTCAATGCAGCCGAGGTTGGCCACCCAGGCCAGGCCGGCGGCGTCGCGCAGCACCACCTCGTCGGCGGTCCGGCCGGAGGGGAAGCGCAGCTCGGCGGTCTCGATCCACGACGGGCGGGACGACGGGGCCCGCTTCTGGAAGAACGGCTCTTCCTCCGCCCCGTTAACGAAGCGCTTGAGCGCCATCGGCCGCCCCGCCACCCCGTGCAGCGCCCCGTCCGCCACGGCCAGGTAGTACCGCACCAGGTCGAGCTTCGTGTGCCCGGTCCGCGGGAAGTAGACCTTCTGCGGATTAGAGACCGCGACCTCGCGGCCGGCCACCTCAATGATCGTCTTCGGGTCCGGCATAGGGGATAAGCACCATTCGCTCGGGATCACTGGTCTTAACTCTTTGCCGAGGATGTCCGACAGGCTGTAGCTGACCGGCTCCTCCAGCTGGTCGAACGTGCAGGAGGACGGCTCGCGGTCCGGGCGCCAGCGGACGAACTGCGCCGTGTGCCGGAAGCGGGTTCCCTCCATGTGGTCGTAGCGCACCTCGACCACGCGCTCCGGGCGCAGCGGTACGAACGACAGGTCCTTGCCCACGTTCCACCGGCTGTACTCGGAGCTGCGCGGGGTCCGCACGCCCTCGCCGCCGCCCGCTCCG
>CAZORE010000116.1:20134-22667 GCA_964581815.1 uncultured Streptosporangiaceae bacterium
TAGCCGAGTCCGGTCCATTCGGCGCTGTGCTGCCACAGCTGCGCGGCGAGCTCCGGGGTGGCCACCGGGCTTGCCGCCTTCACCGCGCACTTGTCGTAGAACAGCCCGCTGTCGGCGGCGACCGCCGGCGACGTGGCGCAGTAGACCGAGGTGACCGCACCCTGCTCGGTGGTGAGCATCCGCCGGGTGAGGAACCAGCGGGCGAGCCGGGGGATGCGCCGCCAGATGTCGGAGGCGACCACCCCCGGGTGCAGCGCGTAGGAGTGCACCGCCGTCCCGTCGAGGCGCCGCGCGAGCTCCTGCGCGTGCAGCACGTTGCACAGCTTGGACACGGAGTATTCCCGGCCGGCGGTGAACGTGGCGGTGGGCCGCCGCAGGGCCGCGAAGTCGATGCCCTGCGCGCCGTAGTGGGCCTCGCTCGACACGTTGACGATCCGCGCATCGGGGCCGCTCGCCTTCAGCCGGTCGAGCAGCAACTCGGTCAGCGCGAAGTGACCGAGGTGGTTCACGCCGAATTCCAGCTCGAACCCGTCGGCGGTGAGCCCGCGCTGCCCGCCCACGCCCGCGTTGTTCACCAGCACGTGCAGCGGCTCGTCATGGGCGAGGAACGCCCTGGCGCAGGCGCGCACCGACGACAGCGACGCCAGGTCGAGCGGTAGCAGCCAGACGCCTCCCGAGCCCGACTCGGACTTGATCACCGAGACCGCGGTCTCGCCGGCGGTGGCCGAGCGGCAGGCGATGTACACCCGCCCGCCGTCCCGCGCCAGGGCGATGGCCGTGGCCAGCCCGATCCCGGTGTTGCCGCCCGTGATGAGGAAGTTCCGCCCGGCGGATGCGCCGGATGCGCCAGATGGGCTGGATGTGGTCACTCGCTCACGTTAACCGCCGGCCATCGCCCCCACAACGAGTGAAGGAACTCCCGTCGGACGAAGCCCTAGTTTTTTCGAAATTACGGGGCTAGAGTGTCCTCGAGTCGAACCTTCATTCAACTAATAGACGGCTTCTCACCCAGGTATGACTGGGCGTGTCGCCGTATTTCATCGCCCCCTACCCCTACCTGGCAGGATAACGTGAACTGATCGACAACCAGATGACCCAACCCCGGGGAGTATCGACATGGCCGGTCAGCCGCCAGAACCCTCATTCCAGCCAACCCAGCAGGACCAGGGCCTGACGCAGGGCCGTCCCGCATGGCCGCCGTCCACGTACACGCCCCCTGGGGGCAGCGGCCAGCCGGGCTACGCCGCGCCGTCCTACTCCGCCTCGGGCCAGGACCAGGCCCAGGCGCAGAGCTTCCCGCCGCAGGACCAGACTTACACCTCCCTCGGGCAGGGTCAGGGTCAGGGTCAGTACCAGGGCTACCAGCCGCCGAGCTACGCCCAGCCCGGCCAGGGCGCGGCCGTGCCGCCGCCGCAGTGGCAGGCGGCCCCGCCAGCCCCCGCCAAGACCAGGCAGCGGACGGCGGGCGAGAAGGGCTTCCTCGGCTCGCTGTTCGACTTCAGCTTCACCTCCCTGGTCACGCCGAAGATCGTCAAGGTGCTCTACATCCTGTTCACCATCTGGACCGCGCTCATCGGCCTGAGCATCCTGATCATCGGCTTCAAGACCGGCGGGGTGGCGGGCGGCCTGTTCACCCTGGTCATCGTCGAGCCAATCTTCGTGCTGCTGACGCTCGGCATTTACCGGGTGGTGCTCGAATTGTTCGTGGTGGTGTTCCGGATCTATGACGAGCTGAAGAAGATCAGCGAAAACACCGGCAACCAGGCCTGAGCGCCGGGTTCCGGCAAGATTTTCCGCGGCCTCTTCATCCACAGCCGTCCATGGGCTGTCCACAGCGCGTACCGCAAGCGTGCGCGGGCTGGGCGGCCTCGCATGTCCACAGCCAGAGAGCCCTAACCGGCGGGTATTCCACAGGAAAGCCCAGGTTACGCACATGGTGATCCACAGCCGGCCTGGAGTACGTTACCTGTTCCGGGGACGCGGCGATCCCGCAGCGGCGCACCGCTTCCCACGGGGACCGGGGAAACACGATGGCAAGCCGGGCAGGACACATTCACGTCATGACCAGAACCCTGATGCAGCCGCTGGCCGCCGACGCGGCCAGGCACTCTCGTCACTTTCAGCTCATCGTTGACGTTCACCTGCTGCTGGTCAGCGGCGGTGACCTGCTGCTCGGCAGGCGGGCCAACACGGGGTACGGTGACGGGGCGTACGAGCCACCCTCGGGACGGCTCGCCGAGCGGGAGACCCTCGTCGAGGCCGCCGTGCGGGTGGCCGCGGCCCAGGTGGGGGTCGCGCTCGACCCGGCCCGGGTGTCGCTCGCCCACGTGCTGCACGACGTGTCGGGCGCGGGCCGCATGGCGTTCTTCCTGACCGCCGACGGCTGGGACGGTGACACCAGCCCGGTGCCGCTCGCCGGGGCGGGCAGCTACAGCGACTTCGGCTGGTACCCGCTCACCGAGCTCCCGGCGAACATGATCGACCGCGCCCGCGTCGCGGTACGCAACTACGCGGCCGGCGGCCGTTTCTCAAC
>CAZORE010000117.1:0-11401 GCA_964581815.1 uncultured Streptosporangiaceae bacterium
AGGTGACCGAGTCGGCGGCACTGCGCGACGCGGTGGCGGCGCTCGGCCTGCGGCTGCTCGCCGCCAGCGCGGACGTCACCGGGACCGGATCGCTGAGCTCAAGCGCTGGAAGCGAACAGGTTCGCTGAGGACGACCCTGGCGCGCGCCACGGAGAATAGAGCATCCACTATGAGAGCTTGAACCTCTCTTAAGGGCTACAATGACTGCTGTGGCTGCCATTAAGAGGACGGAGCGAGTTACCCCGCTTGGAGTGGAGCGGGCATTGCGGGTCCTTGGCGAGCACGTGTCGAACTGGCGGAAGCTCAACCGGCTGACCGCCGCTCAGGTCGCCGAGCGGGCGAACATCTCGCGGGAGACGCTGCGCGGCATCGAGCAGGGCAAGGGCACGGCGAGCACGGAGAACCTGCTCAGGGTGCTCCGGATCATCGGCATCATGGACAGCGTGGTGGCCGCCGCCGACCCCTACCAGACCGACGTCGGGCGGATTCGCATGGACGAGATCCTTCCCAAGCGGGTGCGCGGCTGATGGCCGGGCGAGACCCTGTCGAGGTCACCGCCCAGGTCGACGGGCGAGAGGTTGCCGCGGGAACGCTCTGGATCCACGACCGCAGCGGGCAGAGCGCCACCTTCCGTTACGCCGATTCCTACCTGGCTGAGCGAGGGAGTTACGACCTCGATCGTGCACTGCCGAAGGCAGCCGGTGTCTTCCATACGCCACCAGGCTCGGACAATCCTGCACTGCTAAGCACGGCGATCGACTTCGACGACACCACCGCAAGCATCGATGTCGCACTCGCGGTGTGCGGCCACTTCCGCCTCTCGCGGAGTGCCGCGCGTCGATTGATGGGCGACGTTGAGCGAGCGACATCGAGATGGCGCGATGTCGCCAGGCAGCTTGGGCTGCCCGCCGTGGAGATCGAGCGCATGACCACTGCCTACGAGACAGACCAGCGCCGCGTCGCCCGTGCCATGACGCCGGCTTGATCGCTGCACTCGGAGCCGGCCTGCTGCTCGCGGCGGGGTCGACCGCGGAGCGGCTGGCGGGCTAGCCACGGGACGTGGCCGGGACGGCCAGCGCGTCGACCGCTACCGGCCCGGCCGGGGTGCAGATCAGCGGGTTGATGTCGAAGGCCGCCAGCTGGCCGGCGAGGTCGGTGACCAGGGCGGAGAAGGCCGCGACGGCGGCCGCCAGCGCGGCCAGGTCGGTCGCTGGCTGGCCGCGGAAGCCGCTGAGCAGGCGGGCCGAACGTAGGCGGGCGATCAGGGCGGCGGCCGCGTGCCCGGTAAGCGGCGGCAGCGCGACCGCGCGGTCGGCCAGGTACTCGGCCAGGACGCCGCCGGCGCCGATGACGATGAGCGGGCCGAGGGCGGGGTCGCTGGCCATGCCGAGGATGAGCTCCGGGCCGGGGCTGGCCATCGCGGTGACGGTGACGCGGGGGCCGAGTCGGGCGGACAGGTCCGCGTAGGCGGCGGCGAGTTCGGCCGGGTCCGCGATGCCGAGGCGGACGCCGCCCACGTCGGACTTGTGGGCGATGCCCGGCTCGTCGGTCTTGAGCGCGACCGGGTAGCCGATCTGGGCCGCGGCCGCCAGGGCCTCATCCAGGGTGGCGGCCGAACGGGCGGCCACGGCGGGGATGCCGTAGTCGCGCAGCAGGTCGAACAGGCCCGCGCCCGGCAGCGGGCCCGCGGCGAGGGCGGCCGACCAGCGTTCCCTGCGGGCCTCGCGAGCGGCTGGGTACAGGGCCGCCGGTGGCGGCGTATCCGCGGGTGTCGTGAGCTCCGGGGCGGGCAGCGCGGCGCGGTCAAGGAGGTGGCGCAGCGCGAGCAGGCCGGTGCGGGTGGACTCGAGGACCGGGACGCCGGAGGCGCGCAGCCGGCCCGCGGCGACCGCGTCGATCGCGGCGGGGATCGAGGCGAGCACGGTGACGGGCTTGGCCGTCTTGGAGGCCGCCGCCGCGACGGCGGCACGGTAGGAGTCGTCGCCGTCGTACTCCGGGATCAGGTCGACGGCGAGCGCGACCGCGCCGGTGCCAGGGTCGTCGGCGAGGGCTAGCAGCGCCTCGGTGAACAGCGCCTCGGCGTCACGGCCGGTCCCCCAGACGTCCAGCGGGTTGGCCGGTTCGAGGCCCGGGTCGAGTACCGCGGCGAGCCGCCGCCGGGTCTGCTCGGTGAGCGGCGCGAACGGGACGCCGACCGCGGCGGCCAGGTCGGCGACGTGGGCGCGCTCGAAGCCAGAGTCGTGCACGGTGGCCAGCCCCTGGCCACCGGGCGCGGTTTCCCCCCGGTCAGGGTCATCGGCGGTCCGGGTCACGCCAGCGGAGCGGCCCGGGCGGCGGACGAGGCTGAACAGTTCCAGGGCGTCCGCGAGTTCCGCCAGGTCACCGACGCGGTGCACGTCGTAGGCCGCGGCCAGCGCCTGCCAGGCGCCGTCGCCCGCCGCCAGGGCGCCGGAGTGGGCGGCGACCAGGGAGCGGCTCGCCTCCGACGTCCCGGCCGGGAGCAGGAACACCGGGACGTCGCGGGCGGCGGCGTCGGCGAGCACCGAGCGCAGCGCCGGCGCGTCCCTGATCGTCTCCAGAACGAGGGCGAGGATCTTCGTCTCCGGCCGGGCCAGCGCGTACCTGGCGTAGGCGGCGGCAGGCGTGACGAGCTCCTGCCCCGAGGAGACGGCGAGCGTGAAGCCGAACGCCCGCCGGGTCCGCAGCAGCGCGGAGAACACCGACCCAGAGTGCGTGACCAGCGCGACCGGCCCGGCCGGCAGCGGGTCGGCCTCGGTGTAGCCGATCGCGCGCAGCCCGCGGGCCACGTTCACGAACCCCATGCACCCGGCCCCGCACACGGCCATCCCCGCGTCCACCGCGATTCCCGCGACCCGCTCCCGCAGCCCCGGCCCGGAACTCCCCCCATCGGAATCGACGGCAGCTCCGAAGATCACCGCCGACCGGGTACCGCTAGCCGCCGCGGCCCGGACCTGCTCCTCAAGGGCGGCATCGGGGACGGCGAGCAACGCAAGGTCGGCCGGCCCGGGCAGGTCACCGAGCGACGGGTAACACCGCACGCCGCCGATCTCGTCGTAGCGCGGGTTCACCAGGTAGGTCCGCGGCCGGCTCGGCGACCGCGCCACCTCCTCGATCATCCGCGCCCCGAGGCTCCCCGGCCGGGTCGACGCGCCGACGAGCGCGACCGACCTGGCCTCGAGCATGACCGCGAGCGGATCGGAGGCTACCGCTTCCGTTCGGGCGGCAGAAAACCGATCAGCCACGGCGCCGCTTGCGGCGGTCGGAGAGCGCGGCCTTGGCCGCCTGCATGCCGGGGATGCCGCAGACGCCGCCGCCGGCGTGGGTCGCGCTGCTCGCGTAGTACAGGCCGCGGACGGGGGTCCGGTAGTCGGCGAAGCCCGGCGCCGGGCGCAGGTGGAAGAGCTGCTCGAGGGACAGCTCGCCGTGGAAGATGTTGCCGCCGATCAGGCCGTAGTCGTGCTCCATCTCGTAGGGGCCGACGACGTCGCGGTGCAGGATCGCGGACTTGAAGTTCGGCGCGACCTCGTTGTAGGTGTCGATCACCCGGTCGGCGTACTTCTCCAGCTCCTCGCGGTTCGGTTCGCTGCTCCAGGTGGACGGGACCCACTGGGTGAACAGGGACATGATGTGATAGCCCTCGGGCGCGAGTGTCTTGTCGAAGGCGGTGGGGATCACGCCGTCGGAGAACGGCCGGGCCGCCGGCCGGCCCTCGCGGGCGTCGATGAACGCGCGCTCGATGTACTCCATGCTCGGCGCCATCTCGACCGAGCCGGTGTGGTGCTCCTGCAGGTTGGTGCCCGGGTTGGCGGTGAAATCTGGCAGCTCGCCGAGGGCCAGGTTGACCTTGACGACGCCGGAGCGGGTCTTCCAGTGCTCGATGTCGCGGACGAAGTCGGCCGGCAGGTTCTCCCGGCCCACGTGGTCGAGGAAGGCCGTCTTGGGGTGCAGCGAGCTGACGATCACCGGCGCGGTGATCTCCTCGCCGTTCTCCAGGACGACGCCGGCGGCGCGGCCGGTGCCCGGGGCGACGGTGACCCTGGCGACGCGGGCGCCGGTCCTGATCGTGACGCCGAAAGACCGGGCGGAGCTCGCGATCGCGGCCGCTACCGCGCCCATGCCGCCCTCAGGGAAGCCCCAGCTGCCCAGGCGGCCGTCGCCGACGTCGCCGATCGAGTGGTGGGCCATGACGTACGCAGTGCCCGGCTCGTACGGGCCCGCCCAGGTCCCGATCACGCCGTTGACGGCGAGCGCGCCCTTGACCTGCGGGCTCTCGAACCAGTCGTCGAGCAGGTCGGCGATCGACATCGCCATCAGCCGGGTGACGTCAGCGATCGTCCGGACGCTCAGGCCGCGGTGCTGCCAGGCGAGCCGCAGCTGCGCCAGCACGTCGGCGGGCTTGCGCGAGCCGAGGGCAGGCGGAACGGTCAGCAGCATCGGGCCGAGCACGTCGGCCAGGCCGCCGAGCCAGGCGTTCCACTTGGGGTAGGCCTCGGCGTCCTTCTTCGACCACTTGGCGATCTCGTCGTAGGCGCGCTGCGAGTCCTCCTCGTACAGGGTGAGCGAGCCGCCCTCGGGAAAGGCCTGGTAGTACGGGCCCATCGGGAAGATCTTGTAGCCGTGCTGCTCGAGCTTGAGGTCGTTGAGTATGGTCGGCGGAAGCAGGGACATCACGTAGGACAGCCGGGTGACCTTGAACTGCGGCGCCTCCGGCCAGGGCGCCTCGGTGGTCGCCGCGCCTCCGGTCTGCTGCCGTGCCTCGAGCACCAGGGTCTTCGCGCCGCTCCTCGCCAGGTAGGCGGCGGCCACCAAGCCGTTGTGCCCGCCGCCGATGACGATCGCGTCGTAGCTCTCGCGTGCCATGCTGGGTAAATCCTCCCGTCCCCGCGCGGTCGACTTCGAGCTGACGCCGTCGCACAGGTTTGACTGAACATTCAGTCTAGATTCCTGCTACGCTGGGAGACAAGGCCACCGGGCGAGGGAGCTCGGTGCAGCGACCCGAGGCGGGGGCTGCGAGAACACGATGGCACAGGGAACTTCAGACGGCCAGAACAGCGAGGGGCGGCGCGAGCAGCTGCTGCACTCCGCGCTTGAGGTCATCGTGGCGCGCGGCTACGCCGACACGCGCATCGCCGACGTCGCCGAGCACGCCGGCACGTCGCCCGCGCTGGTCATCTACTACTTCAAGACCCGCGACCAGCTGCTCACCGAGGCGCTGCGCTACTCGGAGGACGCGTGGTACGCCGCCGGGACGCAGCGGCTGGCCGCGATCGGCACCGCCGCCGGCCGGCTGAACGAGCTGATCGCGATGACCTGCCTGCCGGACACCGACCCGGCGGCGCGCACCGAGTGGCTGCTGTGGCTCGACCTGTGGGCGCTGTCACCGCGCAACCAGGGGGTCGCGGCGGTGCGCAGGAAGTTCGACGAGCGGTGGCGGCAGACGATCGCCACCACCGTGCTCTTCGGCCAGGAAACCGGCGAGTTCGACACCGCGGTGGACGCCGGCTCGTTCGCGGTCACCCTGTCGGCGCTGCTCGACGGCATGGCCGTGCAGATCGCCCTGGAAGACCCGGACGTGCCGCCCTCGCTCGCCTACGACCTCGCCATGCGCTTCGCCGCCGGCCAGCTCGGCTTCTCCTTGTAGCGAGAAGCATGGTGCCAGGAACGCGGCAGGTCGGAATTTACGCGGTGCCTGGCCTGCCGACGGCGCCGCTACCTCGTGGCCGCGGCGAGCGCTGCCCGGATGACGGCCTCGGCCGCCGGGATTCCCTTCTCGTTCTCGAATTCCCCGTAAGGGATCCCGTAGGCCGGCGTGCCCGGCTGCTGTCGCCAGCCCTCGGCGAGCGGGCCGTAGCCGGCGGTCCCGTACCCGATCGAGTCGAGGAACGCCGCGACGTCTGCCACCGCGGCGTCGTCCCCGGCGGCCGGCAGGTACGTACGGTCGGTCGCGCCGACCGACCGGGGCAGGTTCTGCAGGTGCTTGAAGAAGATGTTGTTGAACACCTTCACCACCCGGGCGCCGGGGATGTGCCACGCGAGGTACTCGCTGCCGGTGAGTTCCCCTGAGTCAAGCGGCGCGATCTGCCCGTCGCGCTGCGGGTAGTAGTTGCCGGTGTCGAGCACGGTTTTACCGACAAGCGCGGCGGCAGGCAGTGACGGGTAGGCCGACAGCGGCGTGCTGACCAGGACAAGGGCCCCGGCCGTCGCGGCCTCCGCCCCGGTAGCCGCCCGGGCCCGCGGCCCGAGCTCCGCCACCAGGTCCGCCAGGGTCTCGGGTCCCCGCGAGTTGCTCAGCACCACGTCATGCCCGGCGTCAACCGCGAGGCGGGCCACGGTGCTCCCGATCCGTCCGCTTCCGATCAGTCCCAGAGTTGTCATGTTCACGCCAACCCGGCGCATTCGCCGGGCATTCCGGCCGGCCCGCACGCCATTTGCCGGCCGGGTGAGATCATGGGGCGGTGACGTGGGAGCCGAACCGGTACGCGCGGGGTGAGCTGGTTGTCGTGGTGGACTGCGCGGACCTTGAACGGGCCGCCCGGTTCTGGGCCGCCGTGCTCGGGTACGCCGACGCGGGCGGCGACAACGAGACGTACCGCAACGTGCTGCCCGCCGATGGCTTCGGCATCGAGATCCTGCTGCAGCGCACGGACGACGTGAAGGACGGCAAGAACCGCGTGCACCTGGACCTGCGCACCCGGGACCTGGCGGCCGAGGTCAGCCGCGTGCTCGCGCTCGGCGCGACGCGGCAGACGGACAGTCCGATCGAGGAGGACGGCTGGCTCTGGCACATTCTCGAGGACCCGGACGGGAACGAGTTCTGCGTGCTGCAGCCGCCGCCGGAGTACTGGGGCGGAAACCCCGGCAGTTAGCTGGCGACCGCCGCCTCGGCGTCGGCGGGGGCGGGCTCGGCGTCGCCGGCCAGCACGCGCAGCGCGTCCGCCGGGAGGTATACGTGCACTGGAGTGCCCTGGGACCAGGCGGCCGCGTCCTCGTTCGGCACCACCGACTGCAGCGACTCGCCGGTGGCCAGCCGCAGGTGCACCTGGGTGGCCGCGCCCAGGTAGACCACGCGGTCGACGAGGGCGGGTACCCGGTTGGGGCCCTCCGAGCCGTGCGCCTCGACGCGCGCCCGCTCCGGACGGATCACCGCCTGGGCCGAGGCGCCCGGCTCCGCCGGGACCTCGTTCGACGTGGTGAGCGCGATGTCGCCGAGCTTGAGGGTGGACGCACCGCCCCGCACCCGTTCGGCGACCACGATCTGCAGCAGGTTCGCGGCGCCGAGGAAGTCGGCCACGTAGGCGTCGGCCGGCGACTCGTACACCTCCTGCGGCGTGCCGATCTGCGCGATCCGGCCGGCGTTCATCACCGCGATCCGGTCGGACATGGTCAGCGCTTCCTCCTGGTCGTGGGTCACGTAGATGAACGTGATCCCCACGCGCTCCTGCAGCGCCTTGAGCTCCACCTTGAGCGAGCGCCGCAGCTTGGCGTCGAGCGCGCCGAGCGGCTCGTCAAGCAGCAGGGCCGCCGGGTTGAGCACCAGCGCCCGGGCCAGCGCGACCCGCTGCTGCTGGCCGCCGGACAGCTGCGACGGCCGCCGCGAGGCGAAGTCCGACATGGACACCAGGGACAGCGCCTCGCCGACCCGCTGCTTCAGGTCAGCCTTGGTGACCTGCGCGTGCTTGAGCCCGAACGCCACGTTGTCGAACACCGACAGGAACGGGAACAGCGCGTAGGACTGGAAGACCGTGTTGACCTTCCGCTTGTGCGGCGGCATGTGGGAGACGTCGGCCCCGTCGAGCAGGATGCGGCCTGCCGTCGGCTCCTCGAACCCGGCGATGAGCCGCAGCGTGGTCGTCTTGCCGCACCCCGACGGGCCGAGCAGCGAGAAGAACTCGCCGCCGGAGACGGACAGGTCGATGTTGTCGACGGCGGCATGCGAGGTGTCCCCGTGCCCGAACCGCTTGGTCAGCCCGACCAGCTCGATGCCTGCGGCCATGATGTCAACTCCGTCTCTGGTGAAGGGGGTTCATTCGCGCGGTCAGGTGATTGCGCGGGTCAGCCATTCTCGCCGCTGATGGCGGCGAGGGCGGCCAGGCCGCTGCCCCGTTCGCCCCTGGTCAGCAGGCGGTAGCCGACGTAGCCGAGGACGACGATGACCAGGGACATCGCCAGCATGATGGAGCCGAGGGCGTTCAGCGCGGGGCCGCCGTTGCCGCCGTGCTGCGTGGAGTAGATGATCACCGACATCGGGGTGTTGCCCGCGCTCGAGGAGAGCAGGTCGACGATCACGAAGTCGTCGATCACGCCGGAGAACACGAGCACGGCGCTGGCGAAGATGGCGGGCGCGAGCAGCGGGACCATGACCCGGCGCATCACCTGGAACTGGTTGGCGCCCAGGTCAGCCGCCGCCTCCTCGTACTGCCTGCCGATGGTGACGAGGCGGGCCTGCACGACGATGGCGGGCCAGCTCACGTTCCAGGTGACCAGGCCGAGCACCTCGGCGAGCGTGCCCAGGTGGACCGTGCTGAACAGGGTCGTGAAGACGATGAACATCGACACGCCGAAGATCAGCTCGGGGACCACGTACGACAGGATCATCACGAAGTTGAACGTCATCGGGATCGGGCCGCGCCAGCGGTTGATGCCGAGCGCGAACGCGACGCCGAGCGGCACCGCGATTACCGTGACCAGCACGGAGAGGCGGAAGGTCTGGATGACCGCGGCGTGCAGCTGCGGGTTGTGCAGCACCGAGTTGGTGTGGTCGGTGAAGTACCAGCGCCAGGAGAAGCCCTGCCAGGCGGACTGCGACCGGCCGTTGTTGAACGAGAACAGCACCGCGATCACGATCGGGACCAGCGACCAGATCAGGTAGAGCCAGGTGAAGCCCTCGAGGAACCACGGGTGCCGCCACGGGTTGCTCCAGAAGAGGAGCCGTCGCCGCGCTTGCTCGGGCGTGGACGGTGTGATCTGCGCGGGCGTCGCGTTGGTTACGGTCACGCTGCCGCCTCCCGGTTGGTGGCGATGACGTAGTAGATCATCGGGACGAGCAGGATGACGAGCAGCATCAGGGACAGCACCGCGCCCTGGCTCTCCAGGCCGGGGGTGCCGAGCTGGCCCTGGATCAGGTTGCCGATCATCGAGGTGGAGGCCGAGCCGGACAGCATCTGGTTGGTGAAGTAGTCGCCGAGCATCGGCAGCACGGTGATCAGCAGGCCGGTGAGGATCGCCTGGCGGCTCAGCGGCAGCGTCACGTGCCAGAAGGTGCGCGTCCGCCCGAGGCCGAGGTCGCGGCCGGCCTCGAGCAGCGCCGGGTCGATCCGGTCAAGCCCCGCGTACAGCACCATGATCAGGTACGGGATGTAGCCGTAGACCAGGCCGAGCACCACGGTGACCGAGTTGCCGTTCAGCCAGTTCACCGGGGAGATGCCGAACCAGCCGAGCGCCTTGTTCACGTAGCCGCCGGTGGACAGCAGGTCGATCCAGGCGAGCATCCGCATCATGTAGCTGATCCAGAACGGCGCGATCAGCAGCACGAGGAACAGCCCCTTGCGCCGTCCGGCGAACCGGGCGACGAAGTACGCCGCCGGGTAGCCGATCAGCAGGCAGAGCAGCGAGGCGACCGCGGTGTAGACGATCGTGCGCACCAGGATCGGGCCGGCGAACGACGCGCTGCCGAAGATGTCCCGCCACACGTCGATGACGGCGGACGAGCTCCAGTCGAACGGGTTCCACACCGCGACCGGGGCCTGGATGAGCTGGTCGAGCTTGCCCAGCGCGATGGAAAGCACCGCGTAGAACGGCACGATGAACAAAATCGCGAGCCAGAGGATGCCGGGCGTGGCGAGCGCGACCCAGAAGGCGTTCTTTTTGCTCCGCATGCTCTGTTGCTTAACCACGGGCACCTCCTAGATCCCGTTGCTCACGACGAGCCAGGCCTGCTGCCATAGCGCGTCCGCGTCCACCGGGAGCTGCAGCTCGAACAACCCGGTCTTGAAGGTGGAGGGCACCACCACCGTCGAGGTGAGCGCCGGGTCCAGGATCTGCTGCTTGACGAGCACCTGCGGCGTCACCCCGGTGAGCGGCTGCATGTAGCCGTTCCACGAGATGTTGTTGAGGACGTTCGGCAGGTCGAGCAGGTAGTTGAGGAACAGGTGAGCGAGCACCGGGTTGCTCGCCCCGTTGAGCACCATCATCGTGTCGTTGTTCACCGGGCCGCGCCCGTCGGCGGGGAACCAGTAGCCGATCACGTCGGCGCTCACTCCCTTGGGCAGGTACGACGGCGCGGCCGCCATGTCGCCCGACCAGGCGCTGCTTATCCACGTCTCCCCGGCGGGCACGTCGGAGTAGTCGGTGTTGGCGATCTTCAGGTTGACCAGGCCGGTCAGGTCCTGCATCGACTGGCGGGACAGGCCGATCTGCTTGTAGTCCGTGGTGTTCAGGTTGAAGATGCCGTTCTTCATCAGGCCCAGGGAGATGCCCTCGCGGTAGTCGTCGAGTATCGCCACCCGGCCCGCGTACTTGGGCTGCCACGGCATCGCCCACGGGTTCTTCATCGCGTAGGGGTTCTCGTGCACCTTGTCCTTACGCCAGGTGATCCCGGTCGTGTAGATGGTGTACGGGACCGTGTACTGCCAGCCCACGTCGTAGAAGGGGTTGGTGTAGTCGGGCCAGGCCTGGCTGATGTTCGGGATGTAGGAGTGGCTCAGCGGCTGGGCGAGCTTGCCCTCGATGAGCTGGCCGAGCACGTCAGGGGTCGCCCCGACCAGCACATCGAAGTTCAGGCCGCTGCGCAGCTTCGACAGCGCCTCGTTCATCGTGTTGAACGTGGTGAGCTGCACTTTGCACTTGTACTTCTTGGCGAAGCTGTTCACCACGTCCTGGTTGATGTACGCCTCCCAGATGTAGACCTGGAGGGTGGCGTGCTGTTCGGCCGCGAGGCCGGACTCGATCGCGGTGTTACCCGTGAACGTCGGCCATTTCACCGGGTTATTCGGCCGGGGCAGCGGCAGCGTTCCCGAGCCGGTCAGGTCGGAGGCGCAGCCGGTGAGCACGCCGCCGGCGCCGAGCGCCGCGAGCGCCGTCAGGCCCGCGCCGCCCTTGAGGAACCGCCGGCGTGGCATGCCGTGTCCCTGCCAGCCTTCACGAGGGTGTACCAACGGCCGCCGCCTCCTTCGTGCTAACGAATGCTGTCCCGCCCCTGCCTCACTTGACTGAATGTTCGGTCAATTGAACTCTCGGTAGAGGTGCCGGGCAAGGTTTTGTCGGTAAAGAATGGGTTGCGGAGGTATGCGCTATCCGCGAATGGCCGCAGGCCCAACTTCGGCGGCGCCAACTTCGGCGGCGCCAACTTCGGCGGCGCCAACTTCGGCGGCGAAGGCGCGGA
>CAZORE010000117.1:11501-22537 GCA_964581815.1 uncultured Streptosporangiaceae bacterium
CCAACTTCGGCGGCGCCAACTTCGGCGGCGCCAACTTCGGCGGCGAAGGCGCGGAAGTTGCCGATGAGCCGGTCGATGTCCACCTCGTCGTGCTGGACGGAGATCAGCCACTGCTCGATCTTGCCCCAGGGCGGCAGGAAGACCCCGCCGTTGTGCTGGAACAGCCAGTGCGCGTGGCTGAGGGAGTCGTCGACGGCGAGGAAGCCGCGGTAGTCATTGACCGGCTGCTCCGCGAAGACGACGCAGCCTTTCGCGCCCGCGGTTACCACGCTCCCGTTCAGTCCGTAGTCCTCGATCGCCGTGGTGATGCCGGCGGCGGCGCGCTGCCGCAGGCCCTCGATCCTCCGGTAGGCCGCCTCGGTGGCGACCTCGGTCAGCATCGCGCGGGCCGCGGCCATCGCGAGGGGGTTGCCGTTGAAGGTGCCGACCATCTCGTAGTGGCCGGCCGCCACGTGGTCCATCAGGTCATCCGAGCCGCCGACCGCGGCGACCGACACCCCGCCGCCGAGCGACTTGGCGAGGCAGACGATGTCGGGGGTGACCCCCGACAGCGCGGTGACGCCGCCGGGGCCGACGGTGAGGCCGGTCTTGACCTCGTCGAACGTGAGCAGCGCGCCGTGGTCGTGCAGGAGGTCGCGCAGGCCGGCCAGGTAGCCGGGCAGCGGGTGGATGATCCCGGCGTTCATCATGACCGGCTCGACGATCATGCCGGCCACCTGGCCGGGGTGTTCCTCGAGGAGGCCTTTGACGCTGCCCAGGTCGTTGAACTGGGCGACCAGGGTGAGCCTGGTGATCGCCTCGGGGATGCCCGACGAGGACGGGACCGAGTGCGGCCGGCCTCGCGGGCCCGCCTCGGCCGGGTTCGGCATGACGGAGACCTGAACCGAGTCGTGGTGGCCGTGGTAGCCGCCCTCGACCTTGATGATCAGGTCCCGGCCGGTGTAGGAGCGCATCAGGTGGACGGCGTCCATGGTGGCCTCGGTGCCGGAGTTGGCGAACCGCCAGCGCGGCAGCCCCCAGCGCCGGGCCAGTTCGCCGGCCACCGCGATCGCGTTCTCCGTCGGCTGCGCGAAGTGGGTGCCCCGTCCCACCTGGTCCTTGACGGCCGCGACGATAGCGGGGTGGGCGTGCCCGGCCAGGGCGGCACCATAGCCGCCGTGCAGGTCCACGTACTCGTTGCCGTCCGCGTCGTAGACCTTGCCGCCCGCGCCGTGGCTGAGCCAGACGGGCTGCGGCGTGGTGATCTGCCAGCTTGAGGTGACCCCGCCGGCCAGCACGTGTTTGGCCCTGCTGGCCAGGGCGGCGGAGCTTGGCTGGCGCTTGACGAAGATGGCTTCTTGTTCGGCGATGATGTCGGCGAGCTTGCTGTTGGCCTGGGTGAGCACCGGGCGCCTCTTCCGTTTGCTCCGTTTGCCGGTCTTCTGGTTTGACTGAATGTTCAGTCTAAGTCTTGGTGCTGGCGGGGGCAATACTGCTTGTGGGCTCACCCCAACTTCGGCGCGCCCGCTCTTCGGCCCACGTTGGCGGCGACGGTGCGGCGCACGGGTAGCGTTGGGCCGTGAGCATCTACGACATTCCACTGAAGACCCTCGGCGGGGAAGACTCATCGCTTGGCGCGCTCGCGGGCAAGACCCTGCTCGTGGTGAACGTCGCCTCTAAGTGCGGGCTGACGCCGCAGTACACCGCCCTCGAGGAACTGCACGCGCGGCTGGCGCCGCGCGGCTTTTCCGTGGTCGGGATCCCGTGCAATCAGTTCGGCGGGCAGGAGCCGGGTTCGGCGGAGGAGATCGAGGAATTCTGCTCGATGACCTACGGCGTGACGTTCCCTATGTTCGAGAAGATCGAGGTCAACGGGCCGGAACGGCACCCGGTCTACTCCGAGTTGACCGCGGTGCCCGACGCTTCAGGCGACGCGGGCGACATCCAGTGGAACTTTGAGAAGTTCCTGATCGGGCCGGACGGCGCGGTGGTGGCCCGGTTCCGGCCGCGGACCGTGCCCGATGACCCCGAGGTGCTCGCCGCCATCGAGGCGCACCTGCCGGGCTGAGGCACGCAAGGCCGACGGCGGAGCCACGTAAGGCCGACGGCGGAACTCGGCGCGGCAGTTGCTCGCGCCGCAGCCTGCGCACGCGTCGCAGCAGCGCAGCAACGTCAGGCCCCCACGCGTGTAGTTCCGTCCCAGCCGTCACAGACGAAAAAGATTGGGTGCTGTTCCGACCAAATACGGTCACGAACAGCACCAAATCCCTCATTGCACCTGATGATAGCCAGCAGTCAGTTCGCGCCGTTAGTGCAGCCGGACCTGGCCGACGGCCTGGATGAGCTGCTGCTGCGCGGCGGCCGGAGCGGTGTCCGACGGGTTGCACGTGCCGTTGGCGAGCCTGGCGCCGATGCCGATGACGGACAGCGCGTAGGTGCCGTGGCCGGCGACGTGCCGGTACGTGCCGGTGCCGCCTGCCAGCTTGAACGTGCCCTGTTCTGAGTAGCTGAACATGCACGTCTTGTCGTTGAACGACTGCTGCGATGTCCCCGGTGTCGGGGTGTGGATCACGCTAATCGTGCCATTGGGGAACACGAACGTGTCCGTGCCGTTCGGGTTCTGGTAGTCGGTTCCCGGAGCGGTGAACACGCCGTAGGCGATGACCGGGCCCGAGTTCGAGGTCTGGCTCGTTGTGGTGTTCATCATCTGGAAGTGCTCGGTGCCCCACCTGCCTCCGGCGGGCTGCGCCGTCAGAGGCGTCGCGCCGGCCGGCACCGCCAGCCCGACGATCGCTGCCGCGGCGGCCGTGCCCGCGATTCCGAGCACGCCCGCGCGCGTGCCCCTCGTCCCGGCCAGGCGAAGCCTGCGTACCCTGTTGGTCCCCGGTTTCATGTGCCCTCCTTGAGACTGTGGCCCTGACGCCGGGCCTGAACTCACTGCCCCGGGATCCCCATCGAGCCCCGGGTGCCTGACAACATGGCAAGCATCGGCCGCTGCCTGGTGGCGTGGCATCACGGGACGCACCACCAGATTTGGCCGCGGGCCCTCATGCCGAAGGCGCGATTACCGTCCTGCGGCACATTGCGGCGCGGCGCCGGGCGGGGCTAACGTCCGCGCATGACGACGATTGTTCTGGTGCACGGCGCGTGGGGCGGCTCCTACGGGTTCAAGTACGTGCGCGGGCCGCTGCGCGAGGCGGGCCACGAGGTGTTCACCCCGTCGCTGACCGGGATCGGGGAGCGGGTTCACCTGGCCTCGCCGCAGGTGAACCTGACCACGCACGTCACCGACGTGGTGAACACGATCCTGTACGAGGACCTCACCGACATCGTGCTGCTCGGCTACTCATACGGCGGCATGGTGGTCACCGGCGCGCTCGAGCACGTCGCCGACCGGGTCGCTCACCTCGTCTACCTGGACGCGTTCAAGCCCGCCGACGGGCAGTCGCTCAAAGACCTCACCGGCGCGCCCTACGGCGCGTCGGCGATCGGGCCGGGCAGCCAGTGGCTGATCGAGCCGCTGTACCGGCCGCTCGAGGACGACTCCCAGGTCGAATGGTTCACCGCACGGCGGTCGTGGCACCCGGTGGGCTGCTTCACCGAGCCGGTCCGGCTGCGCAAGCCGCTCGAGGAGTACCCGTTCACCCGGACCTACGTCAAGGCGCTGCAGGAGCCGCGCCCAGTGACCGACACGGGCGCCGGCACCGGGGCGAGCGCGTTCTGGCGGGCCGCCGAGCACGCGAAGGCCGACCCGGCGTGGCAGTACCGCGAGATCGACACCGATCACATGATCCCGATCAACCGCCCGGGCGAGCTCGCCGAGCTGCTGCTCGAGCTGGCGTAGCCGGGGTTTCCCGGCCGGGCGGCGAGCGTCCTACGACATGACCGGTGGTGTCATCGCGCTTGCGGGTGGTGCTGAGGTCGAGGAGTCGAGGCGGAAGATCCTGACTACTCCGCTCCCAGCTCCTTGGCCCGGCCACCGACCCCCTGTTCGCATTGGTTTGCATAGCTGGTGACCACGTTCGGCCGCCTTTGCATAGCGGAGCCCCATGATCACATTCGATTTGTACCGAATGTCCAGCCACCGGCTATGCAAAGGCGAGGATTCGTGGTCCTGGGCTATGCAAAGCCGGCGCTCCCCGGGGACGGTCACGCTGCCCTAGAGATTTTTGTGACTGCCGTTGCGGGCGAGACAAGAGAGAGGATCCCTACGGTCAGGCGTCCTTACCGTTAGCGGCTGCGCCGCCCCGCGTCCGCAGGGGCAGAACGACGATTGGCTTTCGGGTGTCGATGGAGGCGACTGGCTTTCGGGAGTCGATGGAACGGTGCTGGGTCACTCGGTGAGCACCTGGACGTCCCCTGGGGCAACAGTGACGGTACGGCCCGCCAGCCGGACGGCCGCGGCGCTGACGCCATGGTTGATGAGCGTGGTGACGCGGCGCTGCCCGTCGGTGCGGCGGACCAGTTCCAGGCCGTGCGGCCAGCCGCCGGGGGCCTGGTCGATGGGCAGCGCGGCCGGGTCTGCTGGCGCGGCCGGAGGAGTGAGGCCGGCCGACTCGCAGGCGGCGGCGAGGAGGGCGGCGGTGGTCGCCGCGTCGGCGCGGGCGGACAGGTACCAGGCCCGGCCGGCACCCAGGTCGTGCCGGGTGATCGCCGGGCCGCCCGCCGCCGGGCCGTCGGCGTACCAGGCGACCGGCTTGGCGCCGGCCAGGATCACCGCCTCCGTCCACACGTCGGCTGTGCCCGTGGGCCCGGTGCTCATGTGCCCAGTGAGGGCGGGGCGGGCATTACCGCCGTCGGCCGTGGCTGGCCAGGCGGCGGCCACCGCGGCGATCCCCGGCTCCTGCCAGGTCAGCGTGACGCGCTCGCCGGCGCGCAGCGGCAGCCATTCCTCGACGGTCAGGCCGAGGACATCGCGCAGCGCTCCCGGGTAGGGGCCGGGGTATACCCGGTCGCGCTCGTCGACGATACCGGAGAAGCAGCAGACGACGAGCGTGCCGCCCGCCTCGACGTAGCGGCGCAGGTTCGCCGCGGCCCGCTCGGTGGCGAGGTACAGCGACGGCACGATGACCAGGCGGTACCGGCTCAGGTCGGCCTCCGGGTGGGCGAAGTCCGCGGTCAGGCCGGCCCGGAAGGTCGCCTCATACCAGGCCCGGACCTGGTCCAGGTAGCCGAGGTCGACGCTCGGCCGCCATTCGAGCTCGTGCGCCCACCACGACTCCCAGTCCCACAGCAGGGCCAGGTCCGGCTCGACCACCGTCCCGCGCAGGCCGGCCAGGGACGCCAGCTCGGCGCCGAGGGCGACGACCTCGCGCCAGACCCGCGTGTCGGTGCCGCCCTGCGGCAGCATCGCCGAGTGGTGCTTCTCCGCGCCGATCCGGCTGGCCCGCCACTGGAAGAACAGGAGCCCGTCCGCGCCTCGCGCCAGGTGGGCGAGCGAGTTGCGGCGCATCTCACCCGGGCGCTTGGCGATGTTGCGCGGGTGCCAGTTCACCGCGCTCGTCGAGTGCTCCATCAGCAGCCACGGGCCGCCGCCGGCCAGCGACCTGGTCATGTCGGCCGACATGGACAGGTCCAGGTAGCCGTCCGGTTTCTCCGCGAGCAGGTAGTTGTCGTTGGAGATCACGTCGACCTCGGGCGCCCAGCGCCAGTAGTCGGTGCTCTTGCAGTTGGTGGCCATGAAGTTCGTGGTGACCGGGATGCCGGGCGACAGCTCGCGCAGGATGTCCCGCTCGCGCCGGAAGCAGGCAAGCAGCGCGTCGGAGCTGAACCGCGCGAAGTCAAGCCGCTGCGCGGGGTTCACCACGGTGGTGGAGGTGCGCGGCGCGTCGATCTCGTCCCAGTCGCCGTGCCGCTGCGACCAGAAGCCGGCCCCCCAGTGCTCGTTCAGCGTGTCCAGGTCGCCGTACCGCTCGCGCAGCCAGCCGCGGAACGCCGCGGCGGAGACCGGGCAGTAGCACTCGCCGGTGGGGGCGCCGTACTCGTTGTTGACGTGCCAGAGCACGACGGCGGGATGGGACCCGTACCGCCCAGCGAGCTCGCGGGTGATCCCGGCCGCGGCCGCGGCGTAGGCGGGCGACGACGGGCAGTAGGCCTGCCGTGAGCCACCGCCGAGCACGAGGCCGTCGCGGGTGACCGGGCGGGACTCGGGGTGCCGGTTTAGGAACCAGGGCGGCGGCGCCGCCGTCGGAGTGGCCAGGTCGACGGCGATCCCGGCATCGTGTAGCAGGCCGAGCACCTGGTCGAGCCAGCCGAAGTCGTACTCCCCCGGCCGGGGCTCGAGCATGCCCCACGAGAAGATCCCGACCGAGACCAGCGTGACGCCGGCCTCGCGCATCAGCGCCACGTCCTGCTCCCACACCTCCCGCGGCCACTGCTCGGGGTTGTAGTCCCCGCCGTAGGCGAGCCGCTCCAGCCGTGGCCAGCGTGAATGCATGGCAAACTCCGCGTTCTTCCAGGTGGAGATCTGGGATCGCTCCCAGACGAATACCTGAATGAAAGCAGTGCACTGCACCTCTTGACAAGCCTGATTGGCAGGTTAACTCTGGGAGCGTTCACAGACATGATCCGGCGTTCGCGTCAATTGCGGCGACCGGGGCAAATGTGCATAATCACCTGCGATCTCTCACCGCGGAGGGACCATGAAGTCAACCCCAAGCCGGCGGCGCCGACGCGCCACCGGGACCGCCGGCCTGGCCCTCGCCAGCGCCGCGCTCGCCGTGCTTTCCGCCGCCGGCTGTTCCTCGTCGGGCAGCTCCACTCCCCCGGCGTCCGGCCCGTCCGCCGCCGGCTCGACCGCCGCCGGCAGCTCGTCCGCGGCCGCGTCGGGGCAGAAGGTCACGCTGACCTTCTGGACCTGGGTGCCCAACATCGACAAGGTTGTCGCGCTCTGGAACCAGGCGCACCCGGACATCCAGGTGCAGGTGCAGGTCCAGGCGGGCGGTGACGCCCTGCTCACCAAGCTGCTCACCGCCGCCAAGGCGGGCAACCCGCCGGACATCGCGCAGGTCGAGTACCAGGTGCTGCCCACGCTTGTCTCCAACAACTACCTGGCCGACATCTCGAAATACGACGGCAACCTGAAGAGCGACTTCCCCGCCGGCAACTGGAACCAGGTGACGCTGGGCAGCTCTTCGCTTTACGCGATCCCGCAGGACGCCGCGCCGATGGCGCTGTTCTACCGCGCCGACCTCTTCACGAAGTACGGGCTCACCGTCCCGACCACCTGGGCGCAGTTCGCCGCGGACGCCACGAAGCTGCACGCCGAGGCACCTGGCGTGTTCCTCGGCTCGTTCTCCAGCGTCGACCCCGGTGAGTTTGCCGGCCTGACACAGCAGGCGGGCGCGCAGTGGTGGTCCGCCTCCGGCAGCACCTGGACCGTCGGCATCGACGACGTCGCCAGCCAGAAGGTCGCCTCGTACTGGCAGGGCCTGATCGCCGCCGGCGGCGTGGACAACCAGCCGCAGTGGACCGCCGCCTGGAACAAGGGGATGAACGACGGCAAGTACATCGCCTGGGTCTCCGACGTCTGGGCGCCCGGCGACTTCCCGACCACGGCGCCGTCCGGCGCGGGCAAGTGGAAGATGACCGAACTGCCGCAGTGGACCGCGGGCGCTAACGTGGTCGGCAACTGGGGCGGCTCGTCCACCGCGGTGATGGCCGCGTCCAAGAACCAGCAGGCCGCCGCCCAGTTCATCGCCTGGCTGAACACCGATCCCGCGGCCACCGCCGCGCTGGTGTCCGACGGCGGCATCTACCCGGCGGACAACGCCGCGGAGGCCGCGCTCACGACGGCACCGTCGTACTTCAGCAACCAGCCGGAGTTCTGGACCCTCGCGAAGCAGTACGCGGCCGCGGCCGCCCAGGTCACCTGGGGCCCGGACGTGAACGTCGCGTACAGCGAGTTCCAGACCGCGTTCGGCAGCGCCGCCACGAGCAAGGGGTCGTTCCTCACCCCGCTGACGGCGGTCCAGTCGGCCGTGGTGAACGACATGAAGAAGAGCGGCTTCACGGTCGCGGCCGGCTGACGTGAAGCAACCGAAGCAGCGTACGGCGCCACGTGTGGCGCCGTACGCCTTCGTCGCCCCCGCCGCCGTCCTGTACGCGCTGACGCTGCTCATCCCGATCGGCTACACCCTGTACCTGTCCCTGGAGAAGACCCAGGTCTCCGGGCTCGGGCTTGGCGCCGGCGCCCGGCGGCAGGTGTTCGCCGGGCTGAGCAACTACACGGCCGCCCTAACGGACGCCGCGTTCCTCTCCTCCCTCGGCCGCGTTGTCATCTACGCCGTGATCCTGGTCCCGGTGATGCTCGGGCTCGCCCTGCTGTTCGCGCTGCTCCTCGACGCGGCGCGGGTGCGGGCCCAGCGGTTCAGCCGGCTGGCGATCTTCCTGCCGTACGCCGTGCCCACGGTCATCGCCTCGCTGCTGTGGGGCTTTCTCTACCTGCCCACCGTGTCGCCGTTCCCGACGATCCTCGGCAAGGTCGGGCTGTCCATGCCCAACCTGTTCGCCACGCACGTGACGCTGCTTTCCGTGGCGAACATCGGCGTGTGGGGCGGCACCGGGTTCAACATGATCGTCATGTACACGGCGCTGCGGGCGGTGCCGTCGGAGCTCTACGACGCAGCGCGGATCGACGGGGCGTCGCAGCCGCAGATCGCGCTGCGCGTCAAGATCCCGATGATCGCCCCGGCCCTGGTGCTCACCGGGGTGTTCTCGCTCATCGCCACCTTGCAGGTGTTCAACGAGCCGCAGGTCCTCTCCCCGCTCACCAACACGATCTCCCCGGTCTGGATGCCGCTGATGCGGGTCTACGACCTGGCGTTCAACGACAACAACGCCTACGAGGCGGCCGCGCTGTCGGTGATCATCGCCGCGGCGATGTTCGCGGGCTCGTTCTTCCTGCTCCGGGCGAGCAGCAAGCGCATCTTCCAGGGGCGGTGAGGCCGCGATGGCACTGACACGGACCGCGGGCGCGCTCACCGGGGAGCCATCCGCCGCGGGCAGGGCAGCCCGGGCGGGCAGCCGCCGGGCCCGGAATCGGCGGACGGCGGTGGTGCCCACCGTCATCCTGCTGCTCGGGGCGGTGTACTGCCTGCTGCCCGTCGCCTGGGTACTGATCGCGTCGACCAAGAACAACGCGCAGTTGTTCAACACGTTCACCCTCGAGCCCAACGGGTCACTGTGGTCGAACATCCGCGACCTGTCGTCGTACGCGGACGGCGTCTTCTGGCACTGGATGCTCAACACCGCCCTGTACGCGGGCGGCGGCGCGCTGCTGTCGATGACGGTGTCCGCGATGGCCGGCTACGCGCTCGCCAAGTTCCAGTTCCGCGGGCGGCAGACGCTGTTCAACCTGCTGCTTGCCGGGGTGCTTGTGCCGCCGGTGGTGCTGGCGCTTCCGCAGTACCTGCTGCTCGCCAAGGTGGGCCTCACCGGCACCTACTGGTCGGTGCTGCTGCCGTCGATCCTGTCGCCGTACGGGATTTACCTGGCCCGGATCTACGCCAGCGCCGCGGTGCCCGACGAGGTGATCGAGTCGGCCCGGGTGGACGGCTGCCCGGAGGGCACGCTGTTCGCGCGCATCGCGGTGCCGATGATGACGCCGGGCCTCGTGACGATCTTCCTGTTCCAGTTCGTCGCGGTGTGGAACAACTTCCTGCTGCCGTTCATCATGCTCAGCGACGAGAACAAGTTCCCGATCACCGTCGGCCTCTACACGCTGCTCAACCGCGGGTCGTCTGCGCCCGCGCTGTACAGCCTGGTGGTCACCGGGTCGCTGCTGTCCATCATCCCGCTGATCATCTTGTTCCTCGGGCTGCAGCGGTACTGGCGCACCGACCTTGCGTCCGGCGCGGTCAAGCAGTGACGAGTTGGCTGTAGAACAGGGGTATGAACGTTAGGCGGCGTCCCACGATCGAAGACGTGGCGGCGGAGGCGGGGGTCTCTCGCGGCACCGTGTCCCGGGTGCTGAACGGCGGTCACTACGTGTCGCCGGTCACCCTGGACGCGGTGAACCGGGCGATCAAGAAGACCGGCTACGTGGTCAACCAGCACGCCAGGTCGCTGGTCACCCAGCGCTCGGGGTCGGTCGCGTTCATCTTGTCGGAGCCGACCGAGCGGCTGTTCGCCGACCCGAACTTCGCGGTGCTGCTGCGTGGCTGCACGCAGGCGCTCGCCGAGCACGACATCGGGCTGTTCGTCTGCATCGCCGCGTCCCACTCGGAGCGCGCCAGGATCGCCCGCTTCCTCGCGGCGGGTCACGTGGACGGTGCGCTGCTGGTATCGGCGCACGCCGGCGACCCGCTGCTCGGCCTGCTCGGCTCGGCGGGCGTGCCCTGCGTCGCCTGCGGCGCGCCGCTCGGCTTCGAGTCGAAGGTCTCCTACGTGGCGGCCGACGAGCGCGGCGGCGCGCGCACCATGGTGGAGTACCTGCGGCAGGCCGGCCGGACCAGGATCGCCACCGTCACCGGGCCACTCGACACCTCGGGTGGGCGCGGCCGGCTTGAGGGGTACCGGGACGTGATCGGCGGGTCGTTCGACGAGTCCCTGGTCGAGGAGGGCGACTACACCCAGGACTCCGGCGAGCGGGCGATGACCAAGCTGCTCGAGCGGCGCCCTGAACTGGACGCCGTGTTCGTCGCATCGGACGTGATGGCGGTCGGGGCGCTGAACGCGCTGCGCCGGGCCGGCCGCCGGGTGCCGGAAGACGTGGCCATCGGCGGGTTCGACGACTCGTCGGCCGCGGTCGCCGCCCGGCCCGCGCTGACCACGATCAGGCAGCCGTACCCCCGGATCAGCAGCGAGATGGTCCGGCTGCTGCTCACCGCGATCGACGGCGGCGAGCCGTCGGCCGTGATCCTGCCCACTGAGCTCGTGCGACGCGAAAGCGCCTGACAGTTTTCTGCCATTTCCCTTCCATTTCTCTTCCCCCTGGCAATGGAACTCGTGGGGCTGCTGCTCAATAAGAGGAATAGAGAGTTTCCTTCCCGTCTTATCCGTAATTTGACGCCGGCAATCGTCGGGGTATTCGCGAAAGTATCGACGGCAAATCGTAC
>CAZORE010000118.1:0-7908 GCA_964581815.1 uncultured Streptosporangiaceae bacterium
CGCGGCGGGCGAGGGCGACGCGGCGGGCGAGGGCGACGCGCGGCGGCTGCGGATCGGTGTCGGCGACGCCGAGGCGATGGCCCTGGCCTTCAGCCTCCAGGGCCACGAGTTCCCGAGGCCGATGACCTACCAGTTCATGGCGGCGCTAGTGGCGGCGGCCGGGTCGGCGGTCAAGGCGGTCAGCGTGACCGGGCGGCGCGACGGCGTCTTCTACGCCGCGGTGATGCTGCGCGGCGGCGCTACGGTGGACGCGCGGCCGAGCGACGCGCTCAACCTCGCGGCGATCACCGGGGCGCAGGTCTACGTCGCGCCCGAGCTGCTCAGCTGGCCGGCCGTGCTCGGCGAGCCGGGCTCCTAGCGGACCGCCTGGCGCGCCCGAGCTGCTCAGCTGGCAAACCAGGTGGAGTACGCGGGCCCGCGGGTAAGCGGTGGCGCCCCGGTCGCGCTAGCCGTCGCGGCGGCGGTCGAGGAACGCGGTCATCCGGTCGTACTTGTCCTGGCTGCCGAACAGCAGGGCCTGGGCGGCGACGTCGAAGGTCGTGGTGGCGGGGCGGTGAGAGCGCAAGGCCAGCTTGGTGAGCTCAAGGGCACGCCAGGACTGCCGGGTGATCTTTCCCGCGAGGACGACGGCCGCGGCCGATGGGTCGTCGGCGAGCTCGTCGGCGAGGCCGGCGTCGCGGGCCTCGGCCGCGGTAAGCCGCGCGCCCGCGTAGAGCATGCGGCGGGCGACCTGCTGGCCGGCGGCCTGGGCGAGCCGCCAATTGCCGCCGGCGCCCGCCAGGATGCCGAGGGACAGCTCGGGCTGGCCGAAGTACGCACGCGGCGAGGCGATGCGGAAGTCGCAGGCGAGGGCCAGCTCGCAGCCGCCGCCGAGGGCGGGACCGTCGACGGCGGCGATGGTCGGCCAGCGGTGCGCCTCGAGCTTCTCGAACAGGCCGGCGTTGATGGCAAGCAGGGCGGCGTCGGCGTCGCGCTCCCGTAGCTCGGCGATGTCAGCGCCGGCCGCGAAGATGCCCGGGGTGACGGAGTGCACGATGAGAACGCAAGGCCGCGTGCGGGCGTCGTCCAGGGCGGCGGAGAAGGCGCTGCTCGTGGCCTGGTCGATGGCGTTGCGCTTATCCGGGCGATTGAGGCCGATCCACCGGATGTCGCCCTCGTCGCGCACCTCGATGAGACCCATCGCTCCTCCTCCGGTTCGGTCGCTCAAGCGCTTCTTGCTGTTATCAGGATTGAAGATGGTCGGGCGCGGGGTGGACGGGCGCGGCGGTCGCGGGGTGGGCGAGCGCGGCGGATGCGGGGTGGGGCCCCGTGGCGGCCGCGCGGTGGGAGAGCGCGGTGCGGCGCAGCAGCGGGCTCGGGCGGTAGCGGCCGTCGCGGTACCAGTCGTCGAGGCTGTCGAGGATCCGCAAGACGGTGCCGATCCCCCACTGGCGGGCCCAGGCGAGCGGGCCTAGCGGGTAGTTGACGCCGAGGCGCATGGCGTTGTCGATGTCCGGCTCGGTGGCGACGCGGCAGGCGAGGGCGTCGGCGGCGAGGTTGGCGAGCATCGCGACGGTGCGGGTGACGATGAGGCCGGGGGTGTCGTCGATGAGGTACACGTCCAGGCCCGCCGCCTGGAGCAGGCCGATGGCCTCGGCGGCCGCGACGGGCGGGCAGCCGTCGGAGACGGCGATGGCGATCGCGGTCGCCGTCGCGGGGTCGAGGACGCGGTCGGCGACGATGACCGGCCGCTCGAACGCGGCCGACAGCGCGGTGGCGGTCACCCCCGCGCAGACGGCGAGCAGCGCGCCGGACGGCAGTTCGACGAGGTCGCCGGGCAGCCCGGCGGCGGCATCGTCACGGTTACCGGGCACGATGGCCGCGCCGGCCCGCTCGAGCAGGGGACGCAGCGGTGACGGCTCGCGGCCGGGGGCGGCACTGGGCGGCGCGTGCTCGGTGACGGCGGGTGGCGGCGGCGCGGGCGGCGCGGGGGCCGGGGCGGGCGCTCCTTCGGCGGGATAGATCCCGCGGCCGGACTTGCGGCCAAGCCAGCCCGCCTCGACGAGGGCCCGCTGGGCGAGCGAGGGCGCGAACCGCGGGTCGTGGCCGAACGCGGCCCAGACCGACCGGGTCACCGCCTCGTTGACGTCGTGCCCGATGAGGTCCATCAGCGCGAACGGTCCCATGCGGAACCCGCCGCCCCCGGTCAGCACCGCGTCGATGTGCTGCGGAACGGTGGCGTGCTCCTCATACAGCCGCCAGGCCTCCGCGTAGAAGGGGCGGGCGATCCGGTTGACGATGAACCCGGGGGTGGCGGTGGACCGCACCACCGTCTTGCCCCACTCGGCGGCCAGGCCGGCGGCGGCGTCGGCTACCTCGGGCGCGGTGGCCAGGCCGGAGATGACCTCGACCAGCCGCATGGCGGGAACGGGGTTGAAGAAGTGCAGGCCGACCAGGCGCCTGGGACTGGTGAGGCCGGCCGCCAGTGCGGTGGGCGACAGCGAGGAGGTGTTGGAGGCGAGGATGGCGTCGGGATCGACGACGGTCTCGAGCTCGGCGAACAGCGCACGCTTGACCGCGAGGTCCTCGACGACCGCCTCGATGACGACCGCGCAGCCGGCCAGTTCGGCGACCGACTCGACGGCGGTGAGGTCGAGGGCGTCGGGATCGACGCTCAGGCGGCCCTTGGCGACCTGTGCCTTGACCCGGTCACGGACGGCGGCGACGGCCCGCGCGGCCGCGCCCGGCACGGCGTCGGCGATCAGCACCCGCCGTCCGGCGACCGCGGCCACCTGGGCAATCCCGGCCCCCATGGTCCCCGCGCCGACGACACCGACCGGGCCGTTCACCTGCGTGCCGTCCACCACTGGACCATCAACCGCTGGGCCGTTCATGGCTTGCCCGCGCCTTTCGCTCATTCAGTGTCCCTGGACGTCACCATCATGCCGGGGCGTGAGTGGCTGGCGCGCAGGCGGGGTGAGGGGCTTGGGGTGAGGGGGGTGCGGGGGGTGAGGGGGGTGCGGGGGGTGAGGGGGGTGAGGGGCTTGCGGTGTGTGGGGGGAGGGGCTTGGGGTGCGGGGGGTGAGGGGCTTGCGGCGGGAGCGGGTGAGGGGCTTGGGGTGGGGGCCGCGGATCGCGTCATGCCGGGAGCGTCAGGCGGTAGACGCGGATGGCGTTGCCGGCGAGGACGGCGGCGGTGGTGTCTTCATCGGGCATGAGCTTGGCGACGGCCCGCGCGTTGGCCGCGATGCCGGGGATGCCTGGCCAGTCGGTGCCGAAGATCATCCGCCGGGTGAGCCTGGCCCAGTTCTGCCGCGCGTAGTAGTCGCGCAGCCGGGACGGCGGCAGGCCGGACAGCTCGATCCATACCCGGTCACTGGACAGGGCAAGGAACGCGGCCGCGTCGTACCACCAGCCGCGCCCGCCGTGCGCGAGGACCAGGGTGAGGGAGCGGAAGTCGCGCAGCACGTCGTCGAGCGCGACCGGGTCGCCGAAGGCGTTGGACGAGCCGGGAAAGGTCGAGGTGCCGCAGTGCACGATCACGGGGACGCCGGCCGCCTGGGCCGCCTCGTAGGCGGGATAGAGCATCCGGTCGTTGGCCGCGACGCCGGCGTGCACCGGGTGGATCTTCAGCGCCACCGCCCCGAGGTCCAGCTGGCGGCGCACCTCCTCGTCGACCGGGTAATGCACGTGCGGGTTGACATTGGCGATGACCTTGATGCGCCGCGGGTCGGCCGCCGCGATCGGCAGCATGTCCTCGATGGCCTGCAGGCCGGTCACCTTGGGGGAGTACTCGCACATCAGCAGCCCGATGTCGACGCCCTCGCCGTCGAGCAGCGCGTTGAACCGGGCCGGGACGATCCTCCCGGCGTCGTCGTACAGCCGCTCGAGGTCACCGCCGAAGCCTTGGATCCAGGTGCCCCACGGCAGCTTGAGCGAGGGCTTGCTCGCGGCGTGCAGGTGCACGTCGACGAGCGGGTACCCGTCGAGCATCAGGACGCCCCGGCGGGCGTCCCGGCCGGCTCATTGTTTCCTGGTCGCAGGACGCCGGCCGCCATGGCCCGCAGCTCGACGCGGCGCACCTTGCCGGTCGCGGTCGTGGGGAAGGCGTCGGTGAAGACGACCGCGCGCGGCCGCTTGAACGAGGGCAGGCCCTCGCGGCAGTGCTCGATCAGCTCCGCCTCGGTGACCGTCGCGCCCGGAACGCGCACCACGTACGCGACGGGCTTTTCCAGGCTGTCGGCGTCGAGCGCGGCGACCACGGCGGCCTGGGCGACCCCGGGGTGCGCGAGCAGCCGGCCTTCCACCTCCATCGGGGAGACCCACATGCCGGACGCCTTCATCATGTCGTCGGTCCGGCCGAGGCAGGTGTAGTAACCGTCGGCGTCACGGACGTAGGTGTCGCCGGTGCGCAGCCACTCCCCCTGGAACACCAGCCGGGAGGCGTCGTAGCGCGCCCAGTAGCCGGTCGCGGCCGACGCGCCGCGGACGAACAGCGTGCCGGCCCGGTCGTGCTCGGTTATCTCATGGCCGGTTTCCTCGTCGACCAGCTTGAGCTCGTAACCGGGCACCGCGACCCCGGTGGTACCCGGGCGGACGGCGCCCGGCGCGTTGGACAGGAAGATGTGCAGCATCTCGGTCATCCCGATGCCGTCGATGATGTCGATGCCGAAGCGCTCGGTCCACCGCTGGTACAGCGCGGCGGGCAGCGCCTCGCCCGCGGAGGCGGCCAGCCGGATTCCCGCCAGCGCGTCCGGTCGCATTTCCCCGCGGAGCATGTTGGCGAAGAACGTGGGGCCGCCGAAGAACAGCGTGGCGCTGTACTTAGCGGCCGTCTCGGCGATCAGGTCCGGCCGTGACGGCGGCGCGAGCAGCACGCTCGCCGCGCCCGCCGACAGCGGGAACAGCACCGAGTTGCCGAGGCCGTAGGCGAAGAACGCCTTCGCCGCCGACAGGCAGCGGTCGCCGGGACGGATGCCGAGCACCCGCTGGCCGTAGGTCTCGCAGACGACCTGGACGGAACCGTGCCGGTGCATCGCGCCCTTGGGCGTGCCCGTGGTGCCGGACGTGTAGAGCCAGAAGGCCGGCGAGTCCGGGCTCGTGTCGTAGACGCGGTCATCGGGTGCCGTCCTGGCCAGGTCGTCGAGCAGGTAGGCCGGCCGGGGGCTGGCAGAAACCGGGAAATCGGCCAGCACCCCGGCCAGTTCAGGCGCCGCCGCCGCGGCCGACTCCGCGGCGGCGGCGAACTCGGTGGTGACCGCCAGGAACCGGGCGCGGGAGTCGCGCAGCAGCTCGGCGATGCCATCGGCGCGCAGCATCGTGGAAACGGGCACCGGGACCGCGCCTACCCGCATCGCGGCCAGGTAAACGACCACGAAACTCGGCGAGTCGGACATCACCATGAGGATCCGCTGCTCGGGCTGCACGCCGATCGCGCGCAGGCCCGCCGCGGTCCGCCGCACCCGGTCCCACAGCTGGGTGTAGCTGAGCTCGCCGGCCGGGCCGGTGACCGCTACCCGGCCGCCGTCACCGGCGGCGACGCGCCGGTCAAGCAGGTACTCACAGGCGTTGAACAACTGCGTCATCGCGGTTCCCCGGGAGTCGGGCCGTGGCCGTCCGGCCTAGGCCAGGTGCACGTAGTCGTAGTCGAACGGCTGGCCGTTGATCCCGTTGCGCGGGGGAGCGACCCAGGCAGCGATCTTGCCACGCTCGTACACCGGGTGCATCAGGGAACGGACAAATGTCTTGTCGGTGTCGGTCGGCAGCCACTGCCCCTTGGCGTGCTCCCATTCCTGCGCCGTCAGCTGCTGGCCCGCCGGCGACGCCTCGATGACGGCGAACGCGCCGACCTTGCGGTTAAACGCGACGTGCGGGAGGTACAGCCGCTGCGGCAGCCCGGCGTCCTCCAGGATGCGGTTCCACCGCTTGACCCCGCCGGCGCAGTCGGCGATGTACTCCCGGCGCAGGTCGGTGTTGAGCCCGGTCAGCGCCATCACCTCGACCTGGGAGATGCTCTTCTGCCCATCACCGGCGTCGACCAGCGCGTCGACCATGATCGCGTCGTCGGTGAGCTTGTGGTCGTCCTTGCGGCGCTCCTCCAGCCAGCGGCCCTTCAGCCCGGCGGTGTAGTAGTTCGCCACGTTGGTGGACGTCTCCCCGCCGAACAGGTCAAGGGAGACCGAGTAGTGGAAGTTCAGGTACTTCTGGATCACCGGCAGCGGTATGACGCCGAGCGCGGCCACGTCGTCGGTGTCGTTTTCCACCATCACCTGGGCGGTGCGCTCCACCACCCGGTCGACGCCGGTGGTGCCGACCATCATGTGGTGCGCCTCTTCCTTCAGCATGAACTCGCACGTGCGCGACAGCGGGTCGAACGCGGACTCCTTCAGCGTGCCGAGCTGGTACTTGCCGTCCCGGTCGGTGAAGTAGGTGAACATGTAAAACGACAGCCAGTCCGGCGTCTCCTCGTTGAACGCGCCCAGGATCCGCGGTGAGTCCGCGCTGCCGGAGTTGCGGTGCAGCAGCTCCTCGGCCTCCTCGCGGCCCTCCCGGCCGAAGTAGGCGTGCAGCAGGTACACCATCGCCCACAGGTGACGGCCCTCCTCCACGTTCACCTGGAACAGGTTCCGCAGGTCATACAGCGACGGGGCGGTCGCGCCCAGGTTGCGCTGCTGCTCCACCGACGCGGGCTCGGTGTCGCCCTGGATCACGATCAGCCGCTGCAGCTCGGCCCGGTACTCCCCCGGGACCTTCTGCCAGGCCGGGTCGCCCTTGTGCTGACCGAACGCGACCCGCCGGTCCGGGTTCTTGTCGGCCAGGAAGATGCCCCACCGGTAGTCGATCATCGGGACGTGCCCGAACTGGGCCCAGCCCTCGCCGCGCACGTCGATCGCGGTGCGCAGGTACACGTCCTGCGTGGGCAGGGTCGGGCCCATGGTCTCCCACCAGGACAGGAAGTTGGGCTGCCACGACTCCAGGGCGCGCTGCAGCCGCCGGTCCTCACGCAGGCCGACGTTGTTCGGGATCTTCTCCGCGTAATCCGGCCTGGTCATAACTCTTACACTCGCTTCCGGTCGAAGCCGGCCCGCTTCCCGGTGCCGTAGGCGCGCAGCGCGCCGTCCGGTCCCGAGGCGTTGGGCCGGTAGAAAATCCAGTTCTGCCAGGCGGTCAGCCGCCCGAAGATCTTCGTCTCCATCGTCTCAGGCCCGGCGAACCGGTAGTTCGCCTCCAGGCCGGTCAGGGCGTCCGGAGAGAACGAGGCCCGTTCCTCCACCGCGATCCGCACCTCTTCCGCCCAGTCGATGTCGTCCGGCGCGAACGTGACCAGGCCGAGCCGCTCGGCGCCCTCGGCCTCAAGCGGCTCCCCCGCGGCCTTCTCCGCCGCGGCGAGCGCGCCGGGATCGCCGAGGAACCTGGTCTGCAGCCGGGTCAGTCCGTTGCCCATCGGCAGCGGGCCGAGATTCGCCGCCCCGACGGTGACGGCCGCGGGCACCGCGTCAGGGCCCGTGTTGGCAAGCCCCGTGTTGGCAAGCACAGTGTCCTCGAAGACGCCGAACAGCATGTAAGACCGGTCGGCGGCGAGGGCCAGCTCGAGCAGCGACCCGGCGAAGCAGGAGCCGGGCTCGATCAGCGCGATCAGCGACCTGGACGTGACGTCAAGCCGCTTGAGCGTCCGCTTCCAGTACAGCACGATCTCGCGGGCCAGCCAGTCGCGGTCATAGTTCGCGAGCAGCAGCTCGTCGTGCGCCAGGACCCGGGAAGCGTCGCCGGCGGTCTTGAGTACCCAGGTGCCGATCTCGGTCTCGTTGGTCCGCAGGTCGAGGATCAGGTCATCGAGCTCGCGGGCCACCGCGAGGGACCAGAACGCCGCGCCCTGCTCATGCACGTCGTCCATCGAGGCGGGCGACACCGTGGCGGGCGACACCGTGG
>CAZORE010000118.1:8008-22414 GCA_964581815.1 uncultured Streptosporangiaceae bacterium
GGCGACACCGTGGTTGGCGACACAGCGGCCGGCGGCCCGGTCACGGTGATCTCCGCGACGGCGCGGTCGCGGTCGATCGCGGCCGTCACGTGCACGTATTTAATGTGTACGGTGCTGGCGGTCGCGGTCCGGTCCTTGTGCAGCGGGGTCAGCCCGATTCCCGGCCCCCCGGGGAGGCGGCTGGCGGATTCGGCGTAGCCACGCCCTCGTTCTGCTACCACTTCCTGCCATCGCACCCGCGGCACCACTTCATCCACGAGCTTCCACTGGACGGCCTTCTTGCCGCCGATCCCCTCGGACTTGGTGGCGAAGTAGTCGGCCAGGTCGCGGCGGACGTGGCGCTTGTCAACGACGCGGGTGAGGCCGCCCGTGCCGGGCAGCACGCCAAGGAGCGGAAGTTCCGGGAGGGAGACGACCGAGGAGCGGTCGTCGATAAGGAGGATCTTGTCGCAAGCCAGGGCGAGCTCGTAACCGCCGCCTGACGCGGTACCGTTGAGGGCGGCGAGGTACGTCTGGCCGGAGTTCTCCGTGGCGTCCTCGATGCCGTTGCGGGTCTCGTTGGTGAACTTGCAGAAGTTCACCTTCCAGGAGTGCTCCGACGCGGCCAGCATCCGGATGTTCGCGCCCGCGCAGAAGATCTTCTCCTTGCCGCTCGTCACCACGACCGCCTTCACCTCGGGGTGCTCGAACCGCAGCCGCTGGACCGCGTCGTACAGCTCGATGTCCACGCCCAGGTCGTAGGAGTTGAGCTTCAGCTCGTAGCCGGGCACCAGGCCGCCCTGCTCGTCGACGTCCATGGTCAGCGTCGCCACGGGACCCTCGATGCCGAGCCGCCAGTGACGGTACCCGTCCGGGGACGTCTGGAATTCCACGTGCGACATGCCATCATGCTCTACGAATATCTGCAGGCTCGTCAAGGCTCCGTAGCATATTTACCCAAGGTCGCTGTTGAGCCGCTTCCACTCGCGGCGCGCGTCGTCCGCCCACCGTGCGTGCCGGTCACTGAACAGGTCCGCCGCCTTGTTGCCCATCCAGCGGGGCGGCAGCAGCTCCCTGGGCAGCTCGGGGTCGAGCGCGGGGAACTTGCGCCAGGCGTGCACCAGCTCAAGCTGGCGCAGCAGCACGTCCGACGGGACGGCGGGCGCGCGGAACTCGGCGATGAACTGCTCGTACTCCGCCTCGATCTGCGGCAGGTCCCAGGCGGCGGCGACCATGTCCCTGGTGTCAGACAGTCCGGCCCGCCGGGCGACGAACACGTGCGCGTCTGACGCGACGCCGGCCTCGCTGAGCACCCGGATCGCCTCCGGCTGCCGGGCGGCGTGCGGGCTGATCCACAGGCCAGGGCCGAGCGAGCCGAAGCCGGCCCAGGCGAGCCGCGTCCGCACGACGTGCCTCGCCCGCCGGTCCGCCTCGGGGATGCGCACCTGGACGAGCACCCACTGGCCGTCCCACGCCTGCGCGGGCCGCAGCGAGTAGATCCGCCTGGCGCCGTCGGTGAGCAGCTGGGTCGCCGCCGGGGTGAGCAGCCAGCGGGTGCGGCGGCCGACCTTCTCCGCGGTGAGCCAGCCGGCGTTTGACGTGCGCATCAGCGCCTGCCGCGTCGCCTTCTCCGCCACCCCGAGCCGGTCGAACGCGGCGAGCACCGCGCTCGTCCACGCGGCGCCCTCGTCGGGCAGGACGAACTCGCCGAGGAGGGTGAACAGCATGCCCCGGGCGGAGCCCGCGCCGGCCTCGTGACGGCGCGACAGGGCCGGCCGGGACTCTGCCTGCCTGGACGATACGTGCCTCAACTGGGCCGGCCGGGGCGGGGCTTGAGCCTGCGCAGCAGGTTCCACTTTCACCTCCCGGTCCGCAAGATCCCTGTAGCATACCGCCGCGGTCGCGATGGGCGCCGCGACCACGGCGGTGATGCGTCGGAGGTCATGCGTCGGAGACGGGCCGGCGGCACGCCTCAGGGAGAAGCCGGCTCGCGGTCCAGGCCGCTAATGCCCGCTAGTGGGTGATGGTGCCGAAGGAGACCGTGTCACCCGCCCAGGTGAACGACTGGTACTGGACGCCACCGCCGGGGTCCGTGGCGGCCACCATCATGGTGCCGCCCTCGTAGACGCCCACGTGGTACACGTAGCTGCCCAGGTAGCTCGTGTCGTGGAAGAACACCAGGTCGCCCGGGCGGGCAGCCGCGTGGCTGATGGCACGGAAGTGCAGGAACTGGTCCTCCGCCATACGCGGGATCGGCTTGCCGCCACCGGTGTGCCGGTACACCCACTGGGAGAGCCCGGAGCAGTCGAAGCCGGCCGGGCTGGTGCCGCCGTAAGCGTAGGAATCGCCCACTAGCGTCATCGCCAGGGACGCGGCCACCTGGTTATATGTCCTGAATGCCACTTTCTTGTTCGCCGGGGTCGTGAGCGCGAGCTCGCGGATGGCCGAGCTCGCGGTGACCGTCGTCTGCTGGCTGTCGGTGGCCGCCTGGGCGGGGGCCGTCAGGGCCGGGCCCGCGAGGGTGGCGACCGGAACACTGACCGCGGCGGCAGCGAGAACCGCGCGGGCCAGCCAGTCGTGCCGCACCCTAGGCGCCCCCGCGCCGCTTGGCGCGGCCCCGGACGTAGGTATTTGAGCGCAGGCTGAGCATAGGCTTTGCCATGTTTCCGTCCTTTCATCGCGCTCTGCCGTGCGCATTCGGTGATACGCACGGCAGCATTCTTCTTTCCCGTGTGCCGTTCTTGGGTATCACCCGCAAGCCTGCTTTGTCGCGTCAGTGAGCATTCTTTGTCCGATATTCCGTCGCACATCACGCTTTGATAACCAGTCGCGTTCACTTCCATTCCGGATTGACTTAGTGCGACATCGACGCAGTTCAGGGCCATGTTGATCGTTGTCAAATCAAGATCAACTAGCCGCCGAGAAGGATCGACCGAGTGTGTGATATGTCACATCCACCCGCATAGCGGCACCAGCCCGCGCAATGCCCGATTTGCGGGCCGATCGCCGTTGTTACCGTTCTGTGATTAACGTTGCAAACGATTGCTGAGTGACGCGTGTGACTGAGTCAAGGATGCCGCTGCGTATTTCTCGCCTTACCATCCGTTAAAAAGCGCGGGGCCGATTGAATCAGCATTAACCAACTAATCCGCCCACGGCGGGCCGCGGTCGACGGGTACCGGGTATCCTGCTGCGGCTTCCGATGTGCTTTGTCACGTGTCCTGGGTAGCTGGGCGGCCATGCGACGTTTGCTGATTCCGGCGCTCACCGCCTGCCTGGCCCGCGCTCACGGTTCCGCACACCCTCTAGTTACTTATGCCGAGCTGCGCCCTACAGTGTTGCCATGAGGGCGTTTAGGGCGGTTTCCGCTCTCGCCGCCGGCGCGCTGGTGGCCGCGCTCGCGGCCTGCACGGGAAGCACCGCGACCAGCATCGAGAGGCCGGGCGCGAGCGGCTCCGCCGCGTCGGCCGGGAACGGGCCCGGCGGGACCGCTGCCTCCGCCTCGGCCACGCCGTCACCGACCGGGCCGGCCGTGACGATCACGCCGGCGAACGGCGCGGCCGCCGCCGACCCGTCAGCGGGCATCACGGTCACCGCGGGGGGCGGGACACTGCGGAACGTCACCGTCGCCACGCCGGGCGACCCGGTAACGGGCAGCTACTCGGCCGGCCGCACGTCCTGGCACAGCACCTGGGCGCTTGACGTCTCCCGGTCCTACACGGTCACCGCGACCGCGGTGTCGGGCGCCGGCGTGACGACCACCAAGACGGCCACGTTCCGCACGCTCACCCCGGCGGCGACGTTCTACACCGAGATATTCGAGGGGTACAAGCAGACTTACGGCGTCGGCATGCCGATCATCTTGACGTTCAGCGCGCCGGTGCAGGACAAGGCGGCGGTCGAGCGGTCGATCGAGATCGCGACCTCCAAGCCGGTGACCGGCGCCTGGTACTGGGACGGCAACCAGACGCTTGACTTCCGCCCGCGGGACTACTGGCCGGCGAACACCACGGTCACGTTCACCGGGCACTTCGACGGGGTGCGGGCGGCGCCAGGAGTGTACGGGTACCACACGCTGAGCCAGACGTTCGACATCGGCGACTCGGTGATCGCGGTCGCGTCCACGAAGGCGCACAAGACGCAGATCTACGTCAACGGCCACCTCAAGTACGACTGGCCGATCAGCTCGGGCAAGCCGGGCGACGACACGCCGAACGGCGCCTACCTGACCATCGAGAAGGCGAACCCGGTCCGCATGGTCGGCCCGGGCTATGACCTGCTCGTGCCCTGGTCGGTACGGTTCACCTTCAGCGGCGACTACTATCACGACGCCTACTGGTCCGTCGGTCAGCAGGGCTTCGAGAACGTCAGCCACGGCTGCGTGAACCTCGCCCCCGCCGACGCCGAGACGTACTACAACCTGGCCGTCCCCGGTGACCCGGTCACCATCAGCGGCAGCCCGCGGTCCGGCAAGTGGGACAACGGCTGGACCGAGTGGTTCCTGAGCTGGCCGCAGTACCTTAAGGGCTCGGCGACCGGGGAGGCGGTGGTGACCAGCGCGACGGGCAGCGAGTTCGTCGACCCGGCGACGCTGCCCGCTGACACCGCGCAGGCCCCGTTGCAGACGTCGGCTCCAGGTAACGCGGCCTAGAGGGGCCTGCTGAATTTGCCACGGCGCGTCTTGGTCCCAGAAACGGTCGAATTCAGCGGGCGCCTAGCCGCGGGCGCGGGCGGCGGACAGGAAGGCGGCGTAGGACCAGGAAAGGTTCGCCACGGACTTCTCGAACCCGGTGACCGCGTCGAACTGCTCGGAGAGCTCGAGGTGGTCGCTGTGGTAGATGATCGCCTGGAGCATCGCGTCGCCCGCGGCGCGCAGCGCCGTGACCGCGTCCGCCGGCGTGGCGGACGCGGTGACCCCGGCCTGGGCGAGGAACGACGCGGACAGCGGGTCGGCGGGGACCGTCTTGGATGAGCTGATCCTGGCGGCGACGCGGTAGTAGAGCTCGGCGAAGTTCGCCGTGGTGAGCGCCCACGGGTGGTCGCCGGCCAGGGCGTCGGTGTCGCCGTCGTAGACGTCGCCCGGGTAGCGGCCGAGCAGCGGGCCCAGGCCGGCCTGAGCGTCCGCGCCGTTGATCGGGTAGTAGTACTTCGAGGCCGGGTCGGCCCACTGGCCGCGCAGCTGCGCGGCGGTGGCGAGTAGCCGCGGGTCCGTCACCGACTCGGCGCCGTAGATGGCGGCCTGCACGATGTCGACGTTGGGGTCGTAGGGCGCGCGGTAGTCCGTCGGCACCGGGAGCACCGACTGGTAGACCTCGCCGTTCCAGTGGCTGTCCAGGGCGGAGATGAGCCAGGTGATCGCGTCGGGGAGCCAGGAGGGGACGGTGACGCCGACGCTGTTGGCGGCGACCGCCTGGAAGCAGCGCAGCTGCGCGGAGCGGGCGAAGAACGAGTAGCCGTACTCCTCTTCCCAGAGGTTGAACGTCTGGCCCTGGTAGGCGCCCGCCAGGAAGCTCAGGTTCGCGTCGATCAGGGTCAGGGCGGTCGCCTGGGCCGGCGGGTCAAGCTGGCCGTACATGGCGAGCAGGGCGAGGGTCTGCAGCGCGGGGCCGTCGGTCTGATTGGTCCACGGGCGCTGCGTGCCGTTGATGTAGAAGGCGGCCCGGTCGAAGTCGCCGGCCGACTGCTGGCACGTCTTGGAGAACGTCACGTAGTCAATGAGCGGCTGGTTGTCCGGCAGCGTGCCGTTCGCGTAGGCCCAGGCCAGCTCGAGCGCGACGATCGCGGAATCACGGGTCCAGTGGTAGACGTAATCCTGGGTGACGTGGGTGGCGGTGTTCTCCCATGACGGGGAGGCGAGCACGCAGCCGGGCGCGGAGATGATCCCGGCGTGAACCGGGTCGTCGAAGACCAGGCCGTCGGAGGCGACGTTACGGAACATGAGCCAGAACACGTACTTCGCGACCGCCGGCAGGTTCATCTGCGCCACCGCCGGCCGCACCGATCCGTAGCTGAGTCCGCTCATCGCCGAGCCCCTGTCCGCGCCGCAAGTCCGAGTCGTGTCGAGTCCGGCACCAAGGCTAACCGGCCGGAGTCTGGGCCGGACAGGGGGTTCGCGTGATGTTAACGCGGCCGGTGACCCCACCGTGTGTAAGGTCCGGTCACCCCACCGTGTAGGAGTAGGCGAGCGCCGCCACCTCATCGCCGGAGAGTTGCCCGCCCGGCGGCACGCCGGTCTGCAGCGCGTCCAGGTACAGCGTGCCGGCGTCGGTGGTGCCCGCAGGGCCCGCCGGCCTGAACGTCACGTCCACCGTGGCGGACCGCCCGGGCTGCAGCTCCACCGCGTGCTCGACGACCTTGTTCCCCGCGGACACGCTCTGGGCCAGCTGCTCAAGGTCGCCGGTGGCCACGCTGACGGTCGGGTCGAACCCGGCCGTCGTCACGGTCAGCGTGTCGGCGGCGGTGCCGGACGGCGCGGGGATGCGGAACGGCCCGCACTCGGCCGGGCCGGGCAGCCAGCCGCCTGAGGTCACCCGGCCGCCGGCGGGCGCGAAGCTGACCGACACCGACCGGCCGCACAGCGAGCTCGCGGACAGCGCCACGCGCCCGGCGTCCGGGTCGCCCAGCAGGGTCGCCAGGTCGGTCATGGCCGGCACCGTCGAGGTCTGCCGCACCGTGACCGACGAGGTTTCGCTCGGCACAAAGTACAGCGACTGCCCGGCGGTCACTGAGAGCGGGAGCCGCGACGTGGCGCGGCCGGCCACGAACGGCTGGTTCGCGCTGTAGCTGAGCGGGGTCAGCGACAGGGTCGTGGCCTTGTCCAGCCGCGGGTCCAGGTAGTAGTCCTGCGGCGCGTTCGACGTGTTGGTGATGGTGACCGGGATGGTGACGGCACGGCCCGCGGGAAGCGTCCCGCCCTGGGGCAGCGCCGTCGCCGGGGTCTCCTGCCCTCCCGCGGTGAAGGTGACGCTCCCGGTGAACGGGTCGGCCACCTCGGTCCCGGGTACCGGCTCGGCGAACGCCAGGATCAGTGTCCACAGCCCGGCGACCGGACTGAGCGCGGTCGCGGTGAGCGTCCGGTCGGTGAGGCCGAGCTGCGCGCCGGACAGGTCGTAGTTCTGCCCGTAGGACAGCACGTTGCCGTCCGGGCTGACCAGGTAGGCCCCGACGGAGTTCCCTGTGGCCAGGTTGTCGCGCAGCGCGAGTTCCGCCCGCAGGGCCTTGGTATGCGCCGGAACGCTGAACTGGTAGTAGTCGCTGGCGGCCAGGGTGCCGCGCCCGTTGCCGCCGGTGAAGACACCCGAGAAGGCGCCGCCCGCGGCGGGGTCGACGAGGGTGCGCACCACCAAGGGGATGGAGGTCACCCCGCCGAGGCTGGAGTGCAGCACGATCGAGGCGGCCAGGTCGCCGGGCGCGGACGGCGCCTTGATGGAGACCGTGAAGCTCTTGGCCTGGCCTGGGGCCAGCGACACCGACGACACCGAGTAGTGACCGAACCAGGTGTAGTTCTGCGTCACCGCCTGCCAGGCGACCTTGCCGTTGTAACCGCCGTCGCCGGCCGGGTACCCCGACACGACGCCGGTCCACCGGCCCGCGGCCGGGGCGCGCACGTCCACGTTGCCGAAGTTGCTCAGCCCCTGGGGCTCGGAGCTGGCGGCCACCCGGCCGTTCGGGTCGAACAAGGTGAGGTACGGCGGCAGGAATACCTGGTCCGGGCCGCCGGGATAGGCGTCGGACACGTCGAGCCTGCCCTGGCCCGGGGGGACGCGGAAGGTGAAGGTCGCGTAGTTCACCGGGTAACCGGTGTCCGCCGTGTAGCGGCTGCTCGATGAGTCGTTCAGCGTCACGGTGCCGCTCACGGAGCTGGTGGCGAGCGGGTTGAGCACCCGGCCGCCGATCCGGACCACCTGCGGCCTGGTGCCCTCGTTCGTCACGGTGACCGTCCAGGCCCTGGCCGCGCCTGGCCGAACGGTGCCGGTGAACTGCTCCGGCGTGGTGAGCAGCGTCGTCCCGATGCGCCGCGCCGTGCCGTACGACTGCGCGAGCTGGACCGCCTTGTAGCTGTCGAGCAGGCCGGCGCCCTGCTCCTGCGCGGGGGCGCCCAGGTCCGTCGCGGTGGACAGCAGGATCTGCTTGACCTGGTGCGGCGTCGGGTTACTGCCGCCGTGCCCTTGCCGGTACGCCTGGATGACCAGCGCCGCCGCGCCGGAGACGAACGGCGCCGACTCGCTGGTGCCGCCCGCCTGCTCGAAGTCGCTCGGGTAGCCGAGCTCGCTGACGCACTCGGAGTACAGCTCGACGTCCGCGTCGCAGGAGGCCCAGCTCAGGTCGCCGGGGGCGACCAGGTCGACGGTCCCGCCGGCCTCGTCGAACCCGGTGGAACTGAACGAGCTGATGTTGTCCGACAGCCAGCCCTGGGTCGCGAAGTACCGTGTCCCGTCGAGGTCGGCCTGCGCGAACGCCTGGAACTGCGTGGTCGCGCCGACGGAGATCAGGTTCGGGTCGGTGGCCGGCGAGCCGATGGTGTTCGCCGTGCCCGCGTCGCCGGTTGACACGCTCACCACGACCCCGGCCCCGACCGCCGCGTCGTCGAACAGCTTGACCACATCCTGAGCGGTGTCCGGCAGCGGGTTGCCGCCGAACGACTCGTTGATGACGTTCACCTTGTCGGTCTCGACCGCGTAGTTGATCGCCTGCGCCAGCGTTGACGTGGTCGTGACGAGCTGGTCGGCGGGGTCGGCGGAAAAGACGTCGAGGCCGACCAGCGAGGCGCCGGGCGCGACCCCCTGGATCCGCACCCCGCAGCTCCCCGGGTAGCCCTGCGCCGCGAACGTGTCGATGTTGTAGACCTTGCTGGCCTGCCCGGCGATGGTGTTCGCGTCGAGGAACGCCTCACCTCCCCCGGTCGGCATGCCCGGGCCGTTCCCTGTGAAGTCCCGGTAGTCGGTGAAGACCGACGCTCCGCCACTGTGATTACCGGCACTGCGGCGCAGGTTCACGTTGCCCGGGTCAAGGCCGTCGGCGAGGAAGGCGACCTTCACCCCGGCCCCGGTGAACCCGAGCGACCGCGCGGTCGGCGCGGTCGCGCTGTCCGACGCCGTGCTCGTCAGCGCCAGGCCCTCCGGTGCGAGCAGGCTCCTGTTCGCCGGCGCGCAGGCGCCGGGGATATCGTGCAGCGGCACCGGGTTCGTCCCGGCCGGGCGCCGGCTTCCGGCCGGGACGGTCACGGGCGGGACGGTCACGGGCGGGGCGGCAGGCGGCGGGCCAGGGACGGCGAACCGCACGTCCGGGATCACCGCGGCGACCGCGGGGTCGGCCGCCAGTCGCCGCGCCTCGAGCGCGGATACTGTGGCCGCGACCGAGTTGACCAGCGTGAACCGCTTGATCCCGGTGGCATGCACCAACCGCAGCTCATCGACCAGCGACGCCTGGGCCGTCCGGGCGGAGGCCGCCGCCGGTCCCGGGCCGGCCTGACCCTTGAGTAGCACGAGCACCGGCTCGTCGGCGTCCTGCGACAGCCGTGCGGTCAGCGCCGGCGTCAACGGGCCGAAGGCCGGCCGGCCGTCCCCCGCGCCGCCCAGCGCCGCGGCCGCGGTCGCCGCGCCGTATCCCGCGACCGCGGGGAGCCCGCCGAGGAGGACCGACGCGAGCGCCGGCGCAGCAACGACGGACAAGGACTTGCGTTTCGCCATGCTCTCCTCATCCCAGAAGGGCAGCCTGAGCAGCCGCGACCGTGCGACCGTAACAGAGCAATCACTGAGCGTGCACAGCATCAAGAGGGTCGTGCGGCGATCGAGAAGATTCCGTGATTCTCCGCGGTGAGTATCTGGTCACATGCCTACATTTGACCCGGCACCGCTGTCCCGGCTCACATCTGATGCCGGTCGGGGTCTCGTGCCAGGCGGGGGTAGCCGCCTACCATAGCGGCATGAGTCCGCTCTCTGGAGTGCTTGGCGAGGCGTGGGCGCTGTACCGGCGGCACGCCGCGCACTTCATCCTCATCTCCTTCATGATCTTCCTGGTGATCTCGGTCATCACCGCGCTGCTCAGTTGGGCGCTCGGCACCGTCGGCGCGCTCATCGGGCTCGTCTTCAGCGTGTTCGGTTCGTTCCTGCTGCAGGCGGCGCTGGTGAAGGCCGTGCAGGACGTGCGGGACGGGCGCGTCGACCTCGACCTCGGCCAGACCGTCTCGGCGGCGCTGCCGTTGATCGGCTCGGTGGCGGTCGCGTCCATCCTGGCCAGCATCGGCATCGGGATCGGCTTCGTGCTGATCATCGTGCCCGGCCTGATCCTGCTCACCTTCTGGTCGCTGATCGTGCCGGAGATCGTCATTGGCGGCGCCGGCGCGCTCGAGTCGTTCGGCCGCAGCTGGCGGACGGTCCGCGGCTACGCCTGGAACGTGTTCGGCACGTACATCCTGGTGTTCCTGATCTTGATCGCCGGCGAGATCGTCCTGTCGCTCATCCTGTCCGCGCTGCCCTACGGCTGGCGCAGCTTCATCTCCAGCCTGGTGACCGACACCCTCGTGGCGCCCTTCATCGCCGCGGTGATCACGCTGATCTACTACCGGCTGACCACCGCGCAGGGCGGGCAGCCGGAGCCGGGCCAGCCGGCCACGGCCGGCGGCTACGGCCCGTACGGCGGCCAGGGACCGTACGGGCAGGGGCCCGCCGACCAGGGGCCGTACGGGCAGGGGCCCGCCGACCAGCCCCCGTACGGGCAGGAGCCTCCCACCGGTCAGCAGCCCACGTATGGGCAGGAGCCCCCCACCGGTCAGCAGCCCACATATGGTCAGCAGCCCCCCACCGGTCAGCAGCCCCCGTCCGACCAGGGACCGTATGGGCCGAACCCGTACGGCGGGGGCGGCGCGCCCGCGTAACGCGAGCCGCCTTACCAGAGCGCTGTTACCCGAGCAGGGGCTGGACCTGCTCGGCGGCGAACCGGACGAAGCCGACCGGGTCCTGGTCCGCGGCGTCGGGGTGCAGCACTACCTTGTCCGCCCCGGCGCCGGCCCAGAGCCTGACCGCCGCGGCGACCTCGGCCGCGTCGCCCGCGACGGCGGCGGTGCCGTCCCGGTCCATTGAAGCGAGCCGTCGCGCCGCGTCGGGGCCGGTCACCGTCAGCAGGTAGACGACGACCTGGTGCGGGCTGGCTAGGCCCGCGGCCGCACGGGCCTGGTCGATGGCCTCGCGGGCGGCGCGCAGCCGGTCGAGGGTGGCTGAAGAATCGAGGATGGTGCCGTCGGCGAACTGGCCGCTCACTCGGAGGGTGCGCGGGCCGGCCGCCGCCGAGAGGACCGGCGGGGCGGTGCGCGGCGGCAGGCCGAGTTGCACGTCGTCCAGCTTCACGTAGCGGCCGTCCGTCGACACCGGTTCCCCGCGCAGCAGCCCCCGCAGCGCCTGCAGGTACTCGGCGAGCAGCGTCAGCGGCGAGGCGGCCCGGGCGCCAACCTGGCCCATCCAGTCCTGCACGCCGTGGCCGACGCCCACCGTGACCCGGCCGGGGAACAGGCGCTCAAGCGCGGCGGCCTCCATCGCGGTGAGCGCGACGTTCCGCAGCGGGACCGGAAGCACTCCTATCCCGACCGCCAGCCGGTCCGTCCAGGCCAGCAGCGCGGACGCGAGCGTCATCGCGCCGCCCCAGAAGCAGTCCTCCCAGAGCCACAGCTCCGCGAGCCCGGCCTCCTCGGCCGCGTGCGCAACCTCGCGCAGCCGCTCGGGCGGAACCTGAGGCAGGCAGGTGGCAGCAAGAATCGTCATGTGCACATTCTCTCGGTCCGCGCGGAAATGATGGGGTCGGGTACTCGCGAGATCTCGGGAACGCTTATGGTTACGCGATGGACGAGTCGTTCAGTGCCCAGCTGTGGGCCAGCAACAGCGATATCTACGGCGCGATCCTGGCACATCCCTTCATCACCGGGCTGACCGACGGGACGCTGCCAGAGGGGGCATTCGCGTTCTACGTGCTCCAGGACGCCCTATACCTCACGGACTACGCGAGAGCGCTGGCTGCAGTCGGCAGCCGCGCGCCTACGTCCGGTGCCATGCGGATGTTCGCGAACCACGCTGCGGATGCAATCGCAGCGGAACTTGAGCTGCACGATGCACTTCTGGATGAGCTTGGAATTTCCAGGGAAATGCTTGACCGCGCCGAGCCCGCCCCGACCAACCTGGCCTATACGAGTTACTTGCTAGCTACCGTCCGCGGCGGCAGTTACGCCGAAGCCGTCGGCGCCGTGCTTCCGTGCTATTGGATCTACGCGCAGGTCGGCAAGGAGCTGCAGCACCGCGGATCGCCCGATCCCCGGTACCAGCGGTGGATCGCCACCTACGGCGCGGATGAGTACCAGGGAGTCGCCGGTGACGTCATCAGCGAACTCGATCGCGTTTCCGTCGGCCTTTCCGCATCCGAGGCCGCCACAGTGAGCCGTCACTTCCGGACTACCTGCCGTTACGAGTGGATGTTCTGGCAGATGGGGTATGCCATGGAATCCTGGCCAGTGTAAACGCGGCGATGTGAGATTTGCTAAGCCTGCCGCCCCGACTCGCCACGATTTGTCGGCAATCCCTGGCGCGCTTACCCGGATCGGTGAGTTATGATTAACTCGGCTCAGCGCGAGCACAATGCCGGGTAGCCGGACGCGGGGAGCCGGTGATTTACCCAAGCCTTGTGCAGGACGGGGTGGCGTCCTCCTGGCGCGTAACGCTGCAGGCATCGCTATGATGACTGTCGATACGAGGAAAGGCGGATTCCAGTGGCCCAAAAGATCACAACACTCTTCATAGACGACATTGACGGCGGAGCCGCAGAGGGAACCGTGCGGTTCGCCCTGGACGGCACTGATTACGAGATCGACCTGAACGCGAAGCACTCGGAAGAGCTTCGGTCAGCCCTCGGAAAGTACGTCAGTCACGCTCGCAAGGTCGGCGGCGCTTCGCGCCGCGCCGGTCGCGCCGCAGGTCGGGCCGGTCGGGGATCCGGTTCGACGGTGAACACGACCGAAATCAGGAACTGGGCGCGCGAGAACGGGTACGACATTAAGGATCGTGGCCGCGTCCCCGCCGATCTGGTTGCGAAGTACCAGGCCGCCACCGGCAAGTAGGGGCATACGTAGGAATACCTACATTCCAGCCTGGCCACCCTGCGGTCTTTGCTTCCTAAAGAACGACGCCCCCGGCGATGACGCCGGGGGCGTTTTTCTAGGCTGCCATCGGCATGCCGTAGCCCTTTCAGGCGTATGCGGATTGCCCGCCGCCTTCGGTGCCCGTGCCGGTATCGGCCGCTTCACTATCTGTGTCGACTGCGCCTTCCTGCTCTTCGTCTTCGCTCGCGTCGCTATCCGCATCGTCGCTCACGACCGTACCGTCGGCGTCCGCCGATCCCTGAACTCCCCCGGCCGGGAGCCACGGTGATGCCGGGAATCCAGGCATCACCGGATGGGCCGGCTCGGTGAACAGCCAGGCGCACGACACGATGAGTGAAATCACGAATACAAGGAAAACCCAGAAGATTCCGGTGAGTCCAGACGAGATCGTCAGTCCCGCGGCGGCGGCTTGCGATGACGATATGCCGAACATGGCGGGCGTCGCCTGCTGGCTGGCCTGGATCATCGCGGAGGGCACCTCGGCGGCGAGCGGCACGATCGCTCCCGCGAGCAGCAGTGCCCCCTGCCGGGACGGCCGCCACAGGGCCGCGAGCACGGCCACGGCGACCAGCGCCAGCATGACAAGGACGTTGCCCGCGATCACCATCCCCGGGTTGTCGAAGGCGTTGCCCGCGGTGATGGTCTGCGAGGTGCCAGTCGCGGAGGCCACCAGCGTGTAACGGTCCCAGGACGGGGCGAATGCGGCCGCGGTGCCGATCGCGGCGAGCACCAGCAGCGCGAGCGGCCCGGCGTGACCGCGACCAGGGCGGGCAGGCCCGGAGCGCTCTGCCTGCCTTTCCTGGGGCTGCTCCCCCGGCCGCCCGGCGCGCGCCGCCGTGCTGGTTGACCCGAGCGCGAGCGCCGAGCCTACCGTGCACGCGGCCCAGCCGAGCAGGCTCACCACCAGGCCGGAGCCGAGCGTGGCCTGACCGGAGACCACCTCGCCAAGGTCGGCGAAGAAGAGCCCGAACGTCACCGCGCTCAGCCCGAGCCCGAACAGCGCGCCGAGCCGCGCGGCGTTACCCGGCCGGGCGACGGTGAGCGCGACAAGCGCCGCGGTCACCATCCAGCCGATCACGTAGCACAGGTGTGGTATCACCTGGTCCCACTGGGAAAGCAGGCTCTGCCCGCCCATGTAGCGGGGGAAAAGGCCCGCGAGCCCAAGCACCACGCCGAGCACGAGCAGTCCCTCGCCGGCGAGCAGCGCGCCCCCATAGCCGGGTCGCGGCTCGGCGGCGGGCCTGGCGTTCTCGCCGCCGACCACGGGGCCGTCAACCACGGGGCCG
>CAZORE010000119.1:0-22378 GCA_964581815.1 uncultured Streptosporangiaceae bacterium
CCATCAGGTCAAGCAGATGCCGGGGTGGACCGTCACCCAGCCCAAGCCGGGATGGCACATGTGGACGACCCCGACCGGCCGCACGTATGTGCGGGAGCCCTGGCGGTACACCGCGTTACCTGGGCTAGCCTGCGGAAGCCGTGGGCCGGTGGGCGATGAGGAGCGACTGGGCACCGACGCCGACGGGACCGCGGACGTCGGAGAGTACGGAGGTGGCCAGCCCGGTACCGCCCGGCGAGATCGCTGTCTGGGCGTCCAGGCAGATCCACTCGCCCTCGGCCTCCCGGTGCAGGTGCACGGTGAGCTCGGGGTTGATGGAGTACCAGCGGAAGAAGTCCATCTCCCACGAGGCGCCGTTCCCGCTGTCGGCGACGGCAAGGACCCGTTCCAGCGGACCCGGTACCTCATCAGGCACGAGGGGGTACCGCATGCGACCCCACATCGCGGCGGGGCCGGCCACGGTGAAGCCGCCTCGGATCATGCGCCATTCGATCGCCGACAGGTAACCGTCCACCCAGCCATCGGGCAGCGGCACGGCCGGCCCGTCCGGTGGCGCCGCGGGCGCCGGAAGCCGGGATGCCACCGGGCCGGCGTCCGTGCGGAGCACGCGCCACGCGGTGGCCCGTGCGACCTCGCGCCCGCCCGAGCTCGCCGTCGCCTCAAGCAACTCGACGCTACGGCCGGGCCGCGCAAGCCGGACGGCCACGGTTATCTCACCGACCGGGATCGCGCCAAGGATCTCGCACGTGAACCGGGCGATCATCATCTCGTCCCTGGGCTGGCAGCGCAGCATGGCCCGGCCGAGCAGGGCACTCGGCGGGCCGGCGTGCTGCGCGCCCGGGTCCCAGGGGCCGGTCGTGTGCACCGTCGCCTGCCACCGGTCGTCCCCAAGCGGAATGTAGAAGCTCTCTGCCACGCAACGAATGCTACTGACCGGTCACCTGACGGGGCGTACGCCCCTCGGGCGCCCAGCAGCTTGCCGCGGACGTCGCCGCCCGCGTTTCGCCACCGCCGCCGCCGCCGGGCCTGGCGCCCGCCGCCTACCTGCACACCGTGCTCGCCGAGCGCCGCAACCGGGCCCTCGCCCGGCTGATGCCCTGTCAAGCGCGCCGTAACCCGTCCTGCAGCAGGGCCAGGGCCCGGGTGAGGGCGGGGTTGTCGGTGTCGGCGCGCCAGGCGGCGGCCAGTTCGACTGGAGGCGACTGGCCGTCGGCGAGGTCGACGAAGGCGATGCCGTCCGGGTGCATTGCCGTCGCGGACTCGGGGACGACGGCCAGGCCAACGTCGGCCTGAACGAGGGCAAGCATCGTGTGCACCTGGCTGACGTACTGCACGTACCGGGGCCTGGCCTGGGCGCGTACGGTCATCCCGAGCAGCAGCTCGTAGAAGTACCTGGACTCCACCGGCGAGTACATGACCAGGGGATGGCCGTCAAGCTCGGCGACGTCCGCCGGACTGCCGCGGCTCACGAACGGGCTGTCCTCGGGTACCGCGAGCAGCAGCCGCTCGGACTGGACGACGCGGGAGACCAGGCCGGCCCGGGTGACCGGGGGACGGACGAAGCCGAGGTCGATGTCGCCGGACGCGATCGCCTCGACCTGGTCGGCGGTGACCAGCTCGCGCAGCACGAGGTCGACGTGCGGCAGCTCGTCGGCGGCGCGGCGCAGGAACGACCGCACGTACCCGTGCACCGACACGGCGGTGAAACCGACCACCAGGGTCCCGCCGGTCCCTGTGGGGATGCGCCGCACGGCGAGCGTGCTCTCCTCCGCGAGCCGCAGGATGCGCCTGGCCTCGGCGAGGAACACTCGCCCGGCGGGCGTCACTTTGACCGCGCGGCCGCTGCGGTCGAGCAGTGACACGCCGACTTCCTGCTCGAGCAGCATGATCTGCCTGCTCAGCGGGGGCTGCGTGAGGTGCAGCCGCGCGGCCGCCCGGCCGAAGTGCAGCTCCTCCGCGACGACCACGAACGCCCTGATCCGCTCCATGCTGGGCAGCTGAACGGTGGCGATGTCATCGATCCCCGCCCGGCCCTTGGACCTCGCCGCGCGCCGGTCCGGCTCGTTACTCACGCTAGCCGAGCGTAAGCGACTACACGGGCACGCCAATGCACTTGTCGGCTGGACGCTGCCGGGCAACGTCGCCGCCCGCCCCTGCACTCGCTCGCCGGGCCGGGCTGGCACCGAACGTCATCGATTCAGTTTCTGTATCGGTAGGCAGCATTTTCGACTTAGACGTGAATCGTCGTCCGGCCTAGCATGGTCCCATGTTCAACGGTCTGCTGTTCTTTCCTGTGACGCCGTACCGGGGCGACGGGTCCGTCGACCTGGACGAGCTCGCGGCGCACGTGAGGCGCGGCGTGGACGCGGGAGCGGGCGGGGTGTTCGTCGCCTGCGGTACCGGCGAGTTCAGTGCGCTCGAGCCGGAGGAGTACGCGGAGGTGGTGCGGGTCGCCGTGGCGGCGATCGGCGGGCTGGTGCCGGTGTTCGCCGGCGCGGGCGGGCCGGTGGGCACGGCGCGGCGGTTCACCGACCTCGCCACGGGCGCGGGCGCCGACGGCGTGCTGCTGCTGCCGCCCTACCTGACCGAGGCGGCCGGGCCCGGCCTGGTCGATTACGTGCGGGCCGGGACCAGGGAGGACCTGCCGGTCATCGTGTACAACCGGGCGAACGCCCGGTTCGACGAGGCCAGCGCCGTCGCGGTGGCCAGGCTGCCGCAGGTGATCGGGTTCAAGGACGGCGCCGGCGACCTCGACCTGATGATCAGGATCGTGCGGGCGGTGCGAGACGACGCGGTGAGGGACGAGGAGAGCAAGCATCCGTTCTTCTTCTTCAACGGGATGCCGACGGCGGAGGTGACGCAGCGCGCCTACCGCGCCATCGGCGTGCCGCTTTACTCGTCGGCCGCCTTCGCCTTCGCGCCGCAGGTGGCGCTCGCCTACTACAACGCGCTCGAGCAAGGCGACCAGGCGACGCTGGACGCGCTCGAGCGCGCCTTCTACCACCCGCTCGCCCGGCTGCGGGCGAAGGGGACCGGGTATGCCGTCTCGCTGATCAAGGCGGGCGTCGAGCTCGCCGGCTACCCGACGGGCGGGGTCCGACCGCCGCTCACCCCGGTGACCCGGGAGCACCGCGAGGAACTGGCCCGCATCTTCGCCGCCGGGCTCGCCGCGCTCCCGGCCACCGTCGACCGCTGAGCGGCCGACGGTGCCGCCGCACGGGGGAAGATCCGGGACCGCTTTGGAGGCACGATGAGCACCAATGGAAGCATCCGCATCACGAACGTGACCATCACGCCCGTCGCGTTCGCCGACCCGCCGCTGCTGAACTCCGTCGGCGTGCACGAGCCGTTCGCGCTGCGCGCGATCATCGAGGTTGCCACCGACGCGGGGCTCACCGGCCTCGGCGAGACCTACGCCGACGAGAAGCACCTGGCGGCGCTGCACGCGGCGGCCACCGCGATCGCAGGCGCCGACGTCTGGCACACCGGGGAGATCTACCGCCGCGTCCAGGCCATCGCGGCACCGGACACCATGATCGCGTCCGGCCTCATCGGGCACAGCGCCGCGACCGACCGGGTGTTCTCGCCGTTCGAGGTCGCCTGCCTGGACATCCAGGGCAAAGCCGCCGGGCGCCCGGTCGCCGACCTGCTCGGCGGCGCGGTCAGGGACCAGGTGCCGTTCTCCGCCTACCTGTTCTACAAGTGGGCCGGGCACCCGGGAGCCGAGCCGGACGACTGGGGCGAGGCACTCGACCCGGACGGGATCGTCGCCCAGGCCAAGCGGATGGTCGGCGAATACGGGTTCACCGCGATCAAGCTCAAGGGCGGCGTCTTCCCGCCGCACCAGGAGATCGCCGCGGTCCGCGCGCTGCGCGAGGCCTTCCCCGCCCATCCGCTGCGGCTCGACCCGAACGCGGCGTGGTCCCCGTACACGTCGCTCAAGGTCGCCCGCGAGCTTGACGGCGTACTTGAGTACCTGGAGGACCCCACGGCCGGCATCGACGGCATGGCGGAGGTGGCGCGGAAGGCCCCGATGCCGCTGGCCACCAACATGTGCGTGGTGGCCTTCGACCACCTACCGCCCGCGGTCAGGGAAAACGCAGTCCAGGTGATCCTCTCCGACCACCACTACTGGGGCGGGCTGCGCCGCTCGCAGCTGCTCGCCGGGATCTGCGACACGTTCGGCATCGGCTTGTCGATGCACTCCAACTCACACCTGGGCATCAGCCTGGCCGCGATGGTTCACCTGGCCGCCGCCGTGCCCAGCCTCAGCTACGCGTGCGACACGCACTGGCCGTGGAAGACCGAGGACGTGGTAGCCGGCACCCCGTTCACCTTCGCGGGCGGCGCGCTCGGCGTGCCGCGCGGTCCCGGCCTCGGTGTCGAGCTCGACCGGGACGCGCTGGCCCGGCTGCACGAGCAGTACCTGGCCTGCGGCCTGCGCAACCGGGACGACACCGGCTACATGCAGCGGGTCGTCCCCGGCTACCAGCGCGTGCAGCCCCGCTGGTAGCGACGGTCCGTCGCACCCGCCTGTCATACCGAACGGAGGCGGGTTCCTCGCCCTCGTCAATCGGGCCTGCACAGGCGAGCAGGGCCGTCAGGCGGCGGACCTGACGGCCCTGCCCGCGAACAGACAGCCGCTGGACGGCGGGCGGTAACGGCAGCCGAAGGACACGCTCGGCGTTACCGCCGGCGATCTTCGCCCGGTCCGCTGGGCTGAGGGGCAGCATGTCGAGCAGCTTGCGGCCGTCCTGGTTGGAGCCGAACGGGTAGTCCACGCTGAACAGCACCCGGTCCACCCCGAACACCGCAACCGTGCACATCACGGGCGGCAGGCTGAACATGCCCGCGGTCGTCACCCAGACGTTGCGCAGGAAGTACTCCGACGGGGACAGCGCGAGCCCGGTCAGCCCGTGCAGGATGCGGTCGATGCGGTCCAGCATGAACGGGATCATCTCGCCGCAGTGCCCGATGATCATCCGCAGCCCCGGGTGCCGGTCGAAGACCCCCGCGGTAACCATCCGCAGCGCGTGCAGCCCGGCCTCAGAATGCCAGCCCCAGGCGGCCGTCGCCAGCCGGCCCGCCAGCGGTTCTGCCAGCCCGCCGAACAAGATCTCGTGCAGCTCAGCGGGCGGCGGTGCCGGGTGCAGGTAGAGCGGGACGTCCAGCTGCTCGAACCGGGCGAGCAGTGGCTCGAACCGCGCATCGTCGAGGAACGCGCCGTTCGTTCCCAGCGTGCTGTTGACCAGGGCGCCGACGAAACCGAGGTCGCTGACCGCGCGCTCCAGCTCGTCCGCGGCCGCGGCGGGATCGCCGGTGGGCAGGGTCGCGAACCCGGCGAGCCGGCCCGGGTGGCTGGCGACCGCGGCGGCGAGCTGATCATTCGCGCGCCGTGCGGCCTGGGCGGCCTCCGCCCCGCGGAGCTCCTGCGCGGCCGGGGCAACGTGCGAGATGACCTGCACGTCGATGCCCGCCGCGTCCATCTCCGCGAGCCTGCCCGGACCGAGGTCAAGCAGCACGTCACGCAGGCCGGGGTGCCAAGGCTGGCGGCCGGCCGCCGCGAGCCCTGCGGTCAGGAAGTGCTCTTCGAGCGCGACGGTACGCATGCGCTCATTGTGCCGCCCCGCTCCTACCCGGGGAAGCTCGGCCGGCCGGGAATCAGGCGGGCTGCTTGTCCACCGACGCCTGGTAGATCTCCTCGACCGAGTGCTCGAGCGTGGCGCCGAACTCCTCGTCGCTCTGGCCCTCGGTCAGCCCCTCGAGCAGCGCGCGGGAGAAGCTGGCGATCAGCGACTGGTCATGCTTGAGCAGGGCGCACGCCTCGTCCCTGCTGTACCCGCCCGACAGCGCGACGATCCGCAGGATGCGAGGGTCGGCCGCCAGCTCGGCGTACAGGCCGGGCTGCGTCGGGATGGTGACCTTGAGCATGATCCTGGCGTCGTCGGGCAGCGTTTCCACGTGCTTGGCGATGGCCTCGCGCAGCAGCGACTCGGCGTACTCCTTGTGCGGGCTCGAGATACTGACCTCGGGCTCAAGGATCGGGACCAGTCCCGCCGCGCGAATCCGGCCGGCGTAGTCGAACTGCTGGTCCACGATCGCCGCCACGCCGGCCTCGCTCGCGTCGTTGATCACCGACCGCATCTTGGTGCCGAAGATCTGGTGCCTGTTCGCCCGCTCGAGCAGGTCGTCGAGGGTGGTGATGGGCTTCATGAGCTGGACGCCGTCCTGCTCGGCGGCCAGCCCGAGGTCCACCTTGAGGAAGGGGACGACGTTCCTGGTCTCCCAGAGGTACTGGGCAGTGGGCACGCCTTCGATGGTGCGGTCCATGGTCTGCTCGAACAGGATCGCGGCGAGAATCCGGGTGCCGTCGAACGCGGGGCTGGTCATCACCCGGGTCCGCATGGCGTGGACCAGGTCGAACATCTCCTCGTCGGTCCCGTACCGGTCCCGTTCGATGCCGTACTCGGCGAGCGCCTTGGGCGTGCTGCCGCCGCTCTGGTCGAGCGCGGCGAAGAAACCGCGGCCGGCGCCAACCTTCTCAGCCTGTGCAGTGTTCACCCTTCCGCATTGTGTCACCAGGCCGGCCGGGTGGCGAGCGCTTCGGCCGCTTGGCGCGTCAAGGGATGAACCTGATCAGCGGGGACACCACCAGCTCCCAGGCCAGCCTGGGCCCGATGACCATGGCCATGACGCATAGCCTGGCATCGCCCGGGCAGGGTGTGGTCATGACCACCACCGGACTTACCAGCGATATATCACTCGACGTGGTGGCCGACCTGGCCGCGCAGCTTCGGGTCGACTCGATCCGCAGCTCGACAAGCGCCGGGTCCGGTCACCCCACCTCAAGCATGTCGGCGGCCGACATCCTCGCCGGCCTCGTCACCCGTCACTTGCGGTACGACTGGGACGACCCGCGCTCTCCGGCCAACGACCACCTGATCTTCTCCAAGGGCCACGCGTCGCCGCTGCTTTACTCGGTATTCAAGGCCGTCGGCGCGATATCCGAGCACGAGCTGCTCAACGGCTACCGCCGCTTCGGCGAGCGGCTCGAGGGGCATCCCACGCCGGCGCTCCCCTGGGTTGACGTGGCTACCGGGTCACTCGGCCAGGGCCTGCCCGACGGCGTGGGGGTCGCCCTGGCCGGCCGGTACCTCGACCGGCTGCCGTACCGGGTCTGGGTGCTGTGCGGCGACAGTGAGCTCGCCGAGGGCTCCATCTGGGAGGCGCTCGACAAGGCGTCCTACTACCAACTGGCTAACCTGATCGCCATCGTCGACGTCAACCGGCTCGGCCAGCGGGGCGCCACCGACCTAGGCTGGAACACGGCCGCCTACGCCGAGCGGGCCATGGCCTTCGGCGCCCGGACCATAGAAATCGACGGGCACGACCTCAGCGTGATCGACCACGCGTTCATCGAGGCGGCCAGCCACACGGGCGGAGAGCAGCCGACGGTCATCATCGCCAAGACGATCAAGGGCAAGGGCTTCTCCGAGGTCGAGGACCGCCCCGACTGGCACGGCAAGCCGTTCCCGCCGGACATGGCCGACCGGGCGATCGCGGAGCTGGGCGGCGTGCGCAACCTGGTCGTCCGCGGGCCGGTGCCGGAACTCGCCGAGCAGGGGCCCGCGCGGCAGCACCCAAGCACGCTCCCGCAGCAGGGGGAGAAGTCACAGCCGAGCAAGGACTGGCCGGAGTACAAGCCCGGCGACAAGATCGCCACCCGCAAGGCCTACGGCGACGCGCTGGTGGCCCTGGGCGCGCGGGACGACAAGGTCGTCGCGCTCGACGGCGAGGTGAGCAACTCCACCTACGCCTCGGAGTTCGCGACCGCCTTCCCCGAGCGGTACTTCGAGATGTTCATCGCCGAGCAGCAGCTGGTGGCCGCCGCCACCGGGCTGGCCGTCCGCGGCTACAAGGCGTTCGCCTCGACGTTCGCGGCGTTCCTCACCCGGGCCTACGACTTCATCAGGATGGGCGCCATCTCGGGCGTGCACTTGCGGCTCGTCGGATCGCACGCGGGAGTCGAGATCGGCGCCGACGGACCGTCCCAGATGGCCCTGGAGGACCTGGCCATGATGCGCGCTGTGCACGGGTCCACCGTGCTGTACCCGGCCGACGGGACCAGCACGGTCGCGCTCACCGCGGCGATGGCCGACCTGCCCGGCATCAGCTACATGCGCACCACCCGCGGCTCTTACCCAGGCCTGTACGAGGCCGGCGAGCAATTCCACGTCGGCGGGTCCAAGGTGCTGCGGTCCGGCCCGGCGGACCAGGTGACGCTGGTCGGCGCCGGGGTGACGCTGCATGAGTGCCTGCGCGCCGCGGACCAGCTCGCGGGCGAGGGCATCGCGGTCCGCGTCATCGACTGCTACTCGGTCAAGCCGGTCGACGCGGCCACCCTGGCGGCGGCCGCCGCGGCAACCGCCGGGCGCGTCGTCGTCGCCGAGGATCACCACCCCGAGGGCGGCCTCGGCTCATCGGTCGCCGATGCCTTGCTCGCCGCCGGGCAGCGCGACCTTAGCTTCGCGCACCTCGCGGTGCGCGAGATGCCCGGCTCCGGCTCGGGCAGCGAGCTGCTCGCCTGGGCCGGCATCGACGCCGAGCACATCGCCGACGCCGCCCGCCGGCTCACCGCCGGGAAGTAGCTCACGGGCACGTCACATCATCGTGTGCGTTTGATGGCCGTTTTCCGCGATCAAGTGCACACGATGATTCTCAACGGGCCGGTTGGGGGATCAGCGCCAGGGGCTTCAGTCCGTGAGGTCGTCGATGAGCAGGCCGAGGCCGATGCCGGCCAGCCAGACGTCCTTGGCTAGGGGAATCCCCTCCTGGGTCGGCTGCGGGCTGCCCTGCTTGCGCAGGCCGGGAGTCCTGGCGTACAGGCCGAGCAGCCCGCCGGAGAACGCCGTCAGGCCGGCTCCGGCGAGGGCGGCGGGAACCACGGGAATCAGCAGCGCCGCGCCGAGCGCGATCTCGGTCACCGCCAGAGCCCGCGCGAAGTCCTCCGGCTTGACCTTCTTCAGGAACGGATAGGTTCCGGCGGCGAAGCCGTGCAGTTGCGCGGCGGTCGCCTCATCGGCCGACAGCTTGCCGATGCCGGAATTGAGGATGAAGGCCCCGGCCGCGATGCGCGGCGGCAGCTGCCTGAGCTTGATGAACGTTCCCACTTCTCCCCCAGTGTCGTCACGGTGACTACGTGTTACCTTACGACCGCACCGCCGCCGCGTTACCGGCAGCACGCTCGCCGGCGTCACCCGTCAAAAGTGTCCGGCATGATGGACAGCCCCCCATAAGTGTCCTACGGTGCTCCTATGGCCTCGATGGTGATGCCAGAAGCCCGGACGGCTCGGGGAAGCCGCGGACGGTGACGGTCCCCGGACCAGTCGACTGCGACAGCCCGGAGGTCACCCGCCTGTTCGAGCTGCGGGGCGGCCCAGCCCGCGACCTGGCCAGGCAGGCCGGCTCGGTCGCCGAGGCCTGCCACGCCATGGCGGTCAGGTTTCACCGGGGCGGCAAGCTCATCGTGTTCGGCACCGGCGGGCGCAGCGCCGACGCCCAGCACGTCGCGGTCGAGTTCGTCCACCCGGTGATCGTCGGCAAGCGCGCGCTGCCCGCCATCGCGCTGACCACCGACGTGGCCACGCTGACCGGCATCGCCGAGGCCGAGGGCATCGACCAGGTCTTCGCCCACCAGCTCCGCTACCTGTCCGACCCCGCCGACATCGCCCTGGGCATCTCCGCCGACGGCGACAACGGCAGCGTGCTGGCCGGCCTGGCCACGGCGCACGCGCTCGGACTGCTGACCATCGCGCTGACCGGGGGTGAAGGCGGCCGGATCGCCGCGGCGCACACGGCCGACCACCTGCTGACCGTGGCGTCCGACGACCCGTGCGTGGTCAAGGAAATGCAGGTAACCACGTACCACATCCTCTGGGAGCTGGTGCACGTGCTCTTCGAGCAGCCGGGGGTGCTCGGCCCGGGAGTAGTGCAATGACCGGCACGGAAGGGACCTTCGGCCCTGCCTGCTCCAACGACCACTCCGTAACGTCCGGTGATATGGCGGTCGAACAACGGGGGGTACGGGGGGTCGTCCCCCCGGAAGACAGCAGCGCGCCCGATACGATGGCGGAGCCATCGGGCGCGCACCGGGGGGTACGGGGGGTCGTCCCCCCGGAAGACAGCTGCATAACGTGCGGGGATATAGCGGTGGAGGTGCGGGTCGTGCGGCTGCTGCCCGATGAACTGGCCGACGTCGACACCGGCGAGGGCACCGAGCGGGTCAGCGTGGCGCTGGTGAGCGCCGCCGTGGGAGACACGATCCTGGTGCACGCCGGCGAGGCGATCGCGGTGCTGGGGAGGTGACCAGGTGGCCGACGACGGAGGGACGGCGGCGATGGAGTCGCTGTACCCGTTCCTCTACCCCGGCACCCGCGACCTGTCGGCCGTGCTTGACCAGGTGCGCGCGTCCACGGTCGCCAAGACCGAGGAGATCACCGAGCTGCGGCGGGTGATCGCCCGGCGGGACGGGGCGCGGATCGCGCGGTGCGCGCGGGAGATGGCGGCCAGGTTCGCCGCGGGCGGGCGGCTGTTCGCCTTCGGCAACGGCGGCAGCGCGACCGACGCGGCGCAGCTCGCGACGTTGTTCCTGCATCCTGGAGGCCGCGCGCCTGGTGAGGCCGCCCCGCCGCTGCCGGCGTTCGGGCTCGCCAACGACACGTCGGTGGTCACCGCGCTGTGCAACGACATCGGGGTCGACGTCGTGTTCGCGCGCCAGCTCGGCGCGTTCGGCCGGGCCGGCGACATCGCGGTCGGCCTGTCGACGAGCGGTAACTCGGCCAACCTGCTGCGCGCCTTCGACGAGGCAAGCCGGCGCGGCATGCTCACCATCGGCCTGGCTGGCTACGAGGGCGGGAAGATGGCCGAGCTGTCGAGCATCGACTACCTCTTCGTCGCGCCGTCGGCCTCGATCCACCGGATCCAGGAAGCCCAGACCACGATCTACCAGGTGCTATGGTCACTCACTGCCCAGGAGGTGTCGCGTGTGCCTCGGCATACCGGGTGAGGTTGTCGAACTCCACCCTGAACATTCCGACCTTGCCAAGGTGAACGTCAGCGGCGTCAAGCGGCTGATCAACATCGCCTTGCTCGCCGACGACCCGCCCAAGCCGGGCGAGTGGGTGCTGATCCATGTCGGCTTCGCCCTGTCCAAGATCGACGAGGCCGAGGCGGCCGCGGCCATGGAGTTCCTCGAGGGCATCGGCCAGGCCTACGAAGACGAGATCGCGGCGCTGCGCGGCTCACTGATCGAATAGCTGAATGGGGGCGTACCGACAATGCGGTTCGTCGATGAGTTCCGTGATGCGGACAAGGCCCGCGCGCTCGCCGCGAAAATCGCGGCGCTGTGCGCGCCCGGTCGCGAGTACCAGTTGATGGAGGTGTGCGGCGGGCACACGCACACGATCTACAAGCACGGCCTCGAGGACTACCTGCCGGAGGCGATCACCCTGGTCCATGGCCCGGGCTGCCCGGTGTGCGTGATCCCGATGGGACGAGTGGACGACGCGATGCACCTGGCGTCGCGGCCGGAGGTCATCATGACCTCGTTCGGCGACATGATGCGCGTCCCTGGCTCGCAGGGCTCGTTCTTCGACGCCAGGGCCGCGGGCACGGACATCCGCATGGTGTACTCGCCACTCGACTCGCTCAAGATCGCGCGGCAGAACCCGGACCGCCATGTGGTGTTCATGGCCATCGGGTTCGAAACCACCGCGCCGTCCACCGCGATGACGATGCTGCGCGCCCGCGCGGAGGGCCTGCCCAACTTCTCGGTGTTCGGCAACCACGTCACGATCATCCCGGCGATCAAGGCCATCCTCGACTCGCCCGACCTGCGACTCGACGGGTTCATCGGGCCCGGGCACGTGTCCACCGTGATCGGCTGCCGTCCGTACGAGTTCATCGCCCGCGACTACGGCAAGCCGGTCGTGGTGGCCGGCTTCGAGCCGCTCGACATCCTGCAGTCCATCTACATGCTCATGGTCCAGCTGTCGCAGGGCCGCTCGGAGGTGGAGAACCAGTACTCGCGCGTGGTGCCGTGGGACGGGAACCCGGTCGCGCTCAAGGCAATCGGCGAGACCATGGAGCTGCGGCCGTACTTCGAGTGGCGTGGCCTCGGCTTCATCTCGCACTCAGCGCTGCGCGTCAGGGAGTCCTTCGCGTCGATGGACGCGGAGCGGCTCTTCGCGGTGCCCGGGGTCCGGGTCGCCGACCCGAAGGCGTGCCAGTGCGGCGAGGTGCTCAAAGGCGTGCTCAAGCCGTGGGAGTGCAAGGTGTTCGGCACGGCGTGCACGCCGGAGACGCCGATCGGCACGTGCATGGTGTCGCCCGAGGGCGCCTGCGCGGCCTACTACAACTACGGGCGGATGAACAGGAACCGGGTGGCCGAGGCGACCTCATCGGCGTCGGTGGTGCGGTCATGACCGCGGGCTCCGGCTGGGTCGAGGAAGCGCTCCGCGAGCACGATCACGCGCAGCGGCCGGAGAGCCCGGACAGGCGGACCGAGCTGCCCGTCACGGACCGGGAGCAGCAGGTGCTCGACCGGATCGACCGCGCCAGGCGGCGCCGCCCCCGGGTCCGCGAGGAGCGGATCACGATGTCGCACGGCGCCGGCGGCAAGGCGACGCAGACGCTGATCGAGGCGATCTTCCTCGACAAGTTCCGCAACCCGCTCCTCGAGCCGCTCGAAGACGCCGCCGAGCTGCGCGTCCTCGGTGGCAGGCTCGCGCTTACCACCGACTCCTACGTCGTGTCACCGCTGTTCTTCCCCGGCGGCGACATCGGTGACCTGGCGGTCAACGGCACGGTCAACGACCTGTCCGTATCGGGAGCGACCCCGTTGTACCTGACGGCGGGATTCATACTCGAGGAGGGCTTTCCCGTCGCCGACCTGACCCGGGTCACCGAGTCGATGCGCGACGCCGCCGCGGCGGCTGGCGTCTGCATCGTCACCGGGGACACGAAGGTGGTGCAGCGGGGCAAGGCCGACGGCTGCTACGTCAACACCGCCGGCGTCGGGGTCATCGCGCGGGACGTCTCGCTCGGCGTCGCCCGCGCGGGGCCGGGCGACGCGATCATCGTGTCCGGGCCGGTCGGCGACCACGGCATCACGATCATGCTGGCCCGCGGCGAGCTTGACATCGAGTCGGACGTCCGCTCGGACACCGCGCCGCTGAACGGCCTGATCGCTGGCCTGCTCGACGCGGTGCCCGGGGTGCGGGCGATGCGCGACGCGACCCGGGGCGGCGTGGCGACCATACTCAACGAGATCGCGCGGGCCGCCGATGTGGGCGTGCTGGTTCGCGAGGACGACATCCCGGTGCGTCCCGAGGTCCGCGGCGCGTGCGAGCTGCTCGGCATCGACCCGATGTACGTGGCGTGCGAGGGCCGGCTGGTGGCCGTGGTACCTGGTGACCGCGCGGACGATGCGGTGAACGCGCTGCGCGCCCACCCGCTCGGCGAGCAGGCGGCGGTCATCGGCAAGGTCGTCGCGGACCAGCCGGGGATCGTCAGGCTCAAGACGTCGTTCGGCGGCACCAGGATCGTCGACCTGCTGGTCGGCGACCCGCTCCCGCGCATCTGCTGAACCGTGAGCGCGTTATCGTCGCGGTGTTAGCTTCTGGCCGGGGAAGCGCCTGGTGCACGGCGCTGGATTACTCGCCTGGTAGGTGAAGACGGCGGCCGGGGTGGCGGCGCTGCGCGGCGTCCCCGCCAGTTCTCCGCCCAGCGTGGTGATGGTAATGCTCACCGTGGTGCCGGCCGTGCCTGGCGGGGACAGGACAGTGATCGGGCCGCTCGGCGTCAGGGACGGCTGGCTGAGGATCTTCGCGGGCACCGATCCGAAGAAGACGGTTCTCACCTCGGAGTCGAGCGCTCCCTGGATGGTCACCGTCGTGCCGCCGTGCGCGGGACCGGACGCGGGACTGCTCGAGTTGACGACCGGCCTGCCCTCGTAGACGAGCAGCAGCGTGTCCGCCGCGGGATCGGGCGCGCTGCACCCGGTCACGCTGCAGACGAGCACGTCGACCGGGACTTCAAAGGTCTGCGGTACGGCGACGGCCAGAGACGTGTCGGTCTGGGCCGAGATGGCGGTCGAGGTCGAGGTGAGGAAGCCAAGCGCTCCCTGCGCCTCGAAGACGACGCTGGTCACGTCGGCCAGGCCCTGGCCGGTGATTCGCAGCTGCCCGGGCGCGGCCTGGCTGGCCAGGTGCTTGGAGATGCTGGTGAGTACCGGGGTGCCCGCGTAGTAGAGCGCCGAGACGTTGGACAGCTGACCGGCACTCAGCACGGAGAGCGGCACCGCGAGCGGTTCCACGGTGGTGGCCTCCGGCGCCGCCGCGACCGAGATGACCAACTGCGTCGGCGTCATGCCCAGGATGGCGAAGTCCTGCGAGGAGCCAAGCCCGGCCGGGCCGACGTTCACGTACTCGAACGTGAGCAGGTTGAACCCGCTGCCGGAGATGGTCTCGACTGATCCGCCGTCCTCGCTGGCGAACGCGGGGCTCACCGAGCTGATGACCGGCGCGGGAGCGTAGTCGTACTCCTGCGGCGCGGCCGCTATCTCGCAACCGCACCCCGCGGGCACGACGTACGCACCGTCGGCACCAAATAGGACTGGCCCCTGGTAGGCAGGCCGGATCGGCGGGCCCGAGCTCGCACCGAACGGCGTGGTCACGGTCACCGCGACCGCGCACACTCCCTGGGCCGCGGACATGGCGCAGTTGTCGTCGCTCGCCGGGACGGTGGCGCTGATGTCGTTGTCGCTGAGCACGGTGAAGGTGGCCGGGACGTCGCCGAAGCGGACGCTGGTGGCGCCGGCCAGGGCCGCGCCGGTGATGTGCACCGTGTTGCCGCCGGCGAGCGGGCCGTTGGGCGAGCTGACGTAGTCGACGGCCGGCGACCCGGACGAGTCCGCCGTGTACTGGTAGACCGACGCGCTGCCCGGCGCGCTTGACTGGCGCGGGGTGCCCGCGGTGACCACCGTGACGTTGGCCCGTCCCGCGAAGCCGGACGGCGTTCCGCCGGGAACGTAGTACGGCGGCACGTCGACGGTGATGCCGGTATCCGACCAGGCGGTCACCGTCGCCCGGACGTCACCGAAGAACACCGAGCCCGTCTTCGGGCCGAAGCTGGTCCCTGCGATCTGCAGTGTCCCGCCGCCGGCCACCGACTGCGTGCCGGTGAGCTGGGTGAGCGAGGTCACCACCGGGGCCGGCGCCGGGTTGGCGACGGCCGCCGCGCACAGCTGCGCGGCGAGCCCGGGGGCGCCGCCGGGGTTGCTGACGCGCGGCGTGCCGAGCCCGGTGGCCAGGTCGTAGCCGGTGGCAGCCGGGTAGTCCACGGTGCCGCCGACGCCGAGGTTGTCGTTGTTCCCGCTGGTGACGTCGTTGAACGCGGCCGCGTAACCCGCCGCGGAAGCGGATGCGACCTGGTAGAGCAGCGGGTCGGCGAAGCCGGCGCCGTGCGGCAGGGTGGCGCACCCGCTTGAGGCGTTGATCTCGGCGAGCATCGCGGCCCACATCGGCGCGGCCGACGACGTCCCGCCGAACTGCGCCCAGGACCCGTTGTAGAAGATCGTCGGGCCGCTCTGCGGGTCGGCGAGCGCGCTGACGTCGGGCGTCTCCCGGCAACTCGTCCCCACGGGAAGGGTGGTGGGGATTCCCGCTCCGTGAAGGTTATCGGCGATGCCGGAGGGGTCGTCGCTGCAGGCCTGGCTGGCCGACGTCTGCGGGACCGCCACGGAGTCCTGCCACGGCGGCATGGCCCAGGTCGCGGAGATTCCGCCGCCCCCGGCGCCGCCGCTGTTGCCGTTGTTCCACACCGTCTCGAGCGGCGGCTGCGACGCGTTGGTGACGGTGGTGCCGCCCACCGAGGTCACGTAGGGCTGGCTGGCCGGGTCGAGGACCGACAGGTATGGCGCCACGGCCGCGGGCCCGTGGTAGGCGCAGGAGTCGGACCCGTCGTCGCCGGCCGCGGCGAAGACGGTCTGGCCCTGCGCGGCGGTCTGCTCGAAGATCTCGTTCTCCACCTGCTGCGCGCCGGGCGCGCCCTGCTGCAGCGCGGCCTCGCACAGTCCCCAGCTCGTCGAGACCTGGCTGGCGTCATCCGCCTCCGCGATCGCGTTCTCGTCGTCGAGCGCGCTGAACATGCCGTTCGCATTGGGCGCCTGGAACACGTGGATCTCCGCGCTCGGGGCCAGGGCGGAGATGTCCTCGATGTCGAGGGCGGCCTCGGCGCTGCCCGGGCCGGTTCCCGGTCCGCCGTCGACCGAGGTCACCGTGACCTGGCCGGCGTGACCGGCCCCGAAGTAGCACTGGTCGAACGCCGCGATGTCGGAGACCTCGAAGGGCTCGTACTCGATGACGTCGATCGTCTGCGCGGCGGCCAGGTCGCCGGCCTGGTACAGCGGGTCGAGCCCGTACGCCGCCGTCACCTGGTCGAGGGTCAGCGCGCCGTCCGGCCGCAGTGCCGCCGCAGCGGCGCAGGCGGCCGGCCCGCCGGGCCCGGGAGGCATGACGGTCGCGGCGGGATGCGCGGTCGCGGCGGGCGCGCGGCGGGCGGCGCGGGCGGCCGGTGCCGCGCTCCGCTCGCTGACCAGCCGGTCGAGCCCGATGACGGCGGTCACGTCGGGCGCGATAGCCGCCGGGAGGCTGACCGCGGACGTCGTGGCCTGCCCGGCGCCGCCCTCGGCGAGCGCGACGCGCCGCAGCCCGGTGTGGAATGCCGCCTCCGCCGCCGCGGCCGTGCCCGTGAAGCCGACGAGCAGGTGATTGCCGGACACGCCGCGCACCGTGAGCCCGTCGCCGCGCAGCTCCCGTTCCACCGCGGCCACCGCCGCCGCACTCGGGCCGAACCTGCGGGCGAACTCGCCCCGGGCCAGGTAATGGTGATAGGCGGGCGACCGCGGGCTGGACACCGCGTCGATGAAGGCGGTCACCGCCGCGGGATCCCGCAACCGCAGGGCGACGACCCCGGACACCGCGGCGGTCCCCGGCAGGGCCCCGGTCACGCGGGCCCCGGACGGCAGCGCGGGCGCCGCGCCGACCGGCACCAGGCGCCCGGTCGCCGCGGACGGCCACGGCGCGGCGAGCGCGGCGGCGGGAACCGATACCGCCAGTGCGCCGGACAGCGTCAGCGCGGCGGTCAGCACGCGGCCGGCACCGGACCGCCAAGGCAGCCGCAGCGCCCGGGCCATGAGTCCCCGATACGGCGCGTTCTGCATGCTTCCCCCGGTTGGCAAACGCGAACGACTACGTTCAGTGATTAGCTGGCTCCGACAGAGATGATCTTGGACAGAACTGTCCTGGTCAAAGCGCCACGCTGGGGTTCGCCATCACTGTGGGCGATAGGCCGTCGCGCTGCTCCACCGGGCAGCCACGCGAGCACCCGGACGGTAAGCGCGGCTCGCGGGCAGCCGCCACCACGGCCTGGCCGAGGCTGATGCCGCCGTCGTTGCACGGGACACGGGCATGGGTGAGCACGGTGAAGCCGCGCGCCTCCAGGCGGGTGACCGTGCCGCCAAGGAGCAGGAGGTTCTGGAAGACGCCGCCGGAAAGCGCCACGGTGTCCAGGCCGCTCTGCTCGCGCAGCAGCACGCAGCCACCCTCGATCAGCGCGGCGAGGCCGTTGTGGAAGCGGGCGGCGACGACCTCCCGGGCCACGCCTGCGGCGAGGTCCGCGCGGGCCGCGCCGATGAGGTCCGCGCCCGACGCGCGGAACGGCGCGCCGGCTTCGGCACCCGGAACGATGGCGGCGGCGTACGCGCCGGGTTCACCCGGGTCGGCCAGCTGCTCGAGTTCGATCGCGGCCTGGCCCTCGTAGCTGATCTCGTCGCGCACCCCGAGCAGCGCGGCGGCGGCGTCGAACAGGCGGCCCGCGCTCGAGGTAAGCGGCGCGTTGATCCCGCGTCGCGCCATGCTGACGACCGCCTCCCAGCGGGCGGCGTTGCGCTCGGCCACGGGAAGGCTCATCACGTCGCGGCCAGCGGCGGGCGCGGTGTGCACGGGCGGCGAGCTGACCGGGCCGGCCGGCCCCGGTGCGGCGAGCTGGTCGAGGTAGGCGGCGGCCATGCGCCACGGCTGGCGGATGGCGGCCGCGCCGCCCGGCATTGGGACCTGGGCGAGGTGGCCGGACCGCGAGAAGGCCGCCAGGTCCGCCACGAGGAACTCGCCGCCCCAGATGGTGCCGTCGGTGCCGTAGCCGGTGCCGTCGAAGGCGACGCCGATGACGGGGCCGTCCGCCCCGTTGTCGGCGAGGCAGGCGGCGATGTGCGCGTGATGGTGCTGCACGCCGACCAGGTCGACGCCGTCCAGGTCGAGCGCGTACTTGGTCGACAGGTACTCCGGGTGCAGGTCGTACGCGACGACCTGCGGCGTGACATCGAACAGCCGGGTGAAGTGGGCGATCCCCTCGGTGAACGAGCGCAGCGTCTCCGCGTTCTCCAGGTCGCCGATGTGCTGCGAGACGAACGCACGGTGCTCTTTCGCCAGGCAGAAGGTGTTCTTCAGCTCGGCGCCGCAGGCGAGCACGGGGCGCGGGAAGCCGCCGCGGACGGTCAGCGGCTCGGGCGCGAAGCCGCGCGACCGCCTGATGAGCATAGGGCGGCTCGGCTGCGGGCGGACGGCGGATCCTCCGGGCCCGAAGGCGCGGGCGACGGAATCGTCCGTCCTGATGTGGATGGCCCGGTCGTGGACGAGGAATGCGTCGGCGATGCCCGCCAGCCGGTCAAGGGCGTCGCTGTCCTGGTAGGCAATCGGCTCGTCGGAAACGTTGCCGCTGGTCAGCACCAGCGGCCGGTCCACTTCCTCGAGCAGCAGGTGGTGCAGCGGCGTGTACGGGAGCATGATGCCGAGTTGCCGGTTGCCCGGCGCGACCGACGCGGCGACCGATGCGTCCGGGTGGCGGGCGAGCAGCACGATCGGCCTAGCCGAGCTGGTCAGCAGGGCCGCCTCGGCGTCGCTGACCTGGCCGAGGCGGCGCGCCGCCACCAGGTCGGCCGCCATTACGGCGAACGGCTTGTCCTCCCGGTGCTTGCGGGCCCGCAGCGCCGCGACCGCGTCCTCGCAGGTCGCGTCCGCCGCGAGGTGGTAGCCGCCCAGCCCCTTGACGGCGACGACGGCGCCGCCGCGCAGCAGGGCGGCCGCGGCGTCGAGGACCGCGCTCGCGGCGGGCGCCGCATCCCACCGCGCGGCACTGGACGTAACCGGGCCGGGCGATGAGCCGGGCAGCGGCTGGCCGGCGTCGTCGAGCAGCGTCAGCCGCGGGCCGCAGGCCGGGCAGCAGACCGGCTGGGCGTGGAACCGGCGGCTGGCAGGATCGTGGTACTCGGCGGCGCACCGCTCGCACATGGGAAAGGCGGACATGGTCGTCAGCGGCCGGTCGTAGGGGACGTCGCGGACGATAGTGAACCGCGGCCCGCAGTTGGTGCAGTTGATGAACGGGTACCTGAACCGCGGGTCGCTGGGGTCCGCGAGTTCGCGCAGGCAGTCCGCGCAGGTCGCGCTGTCCGCGGCGATCAGCGCGCGGCGCCGCCCGGCCGGCTCGCTCGCGACGATCTGGAAGGACGCCGTCCCCGCGGGCCCAAGCGGGGCCGCGGTGACCCGCTCCACCCGGGCGAGCGGCGGCGCGTCCCGGGTGAGCGCGCGCAGGAACTCGCGCACCGCCGCGGGGTTGCCCTCGACCTCGGCGAACACCCCGTCCACGTCGTTGCCGACGAACCCGCCGAGGCCCAGGCGGCTCGCGAGCGAGTAGACGAAGGGCCGGAATCCGACTCCCTGGACGATGCCCTCCACGCGGACCGCCGTCCGCACCGGGCCCCGCTCTCGGGCGCGGCTGCCCGGCCGCCCGCTGCCGTCGGGAGGTGTCGCGGGCGTGCCGGAGTTACCCGCTTCCGTTCTGGATCTCCTTGAGACGGATGTCGAACTCGACGGCGACCTCGTCCTTGAGCTTGAGCGCGCCGAGGAATCCCGAGTACGGGATGATGCCGAAGTCCGTCTGGCGGACCGTGGCGCTGCCGCGGAAATGTCCGGGTCCGGGGCTGGTGACCTGGAGCCTCAGCGGCCGCGACGTGCCCCGCAGGGTGAGCGTGCCCTCGATCGCGCCGCTGGCGGACGATCCGGAAGCGGTGGCGGACGAGATGATCCGGGATGAGGCGAAGCTGGCCTGCGCCGCCTGGCCGAGGATCTTCCGCGCGGAGTTCTGGATGTCCCGGCGGTCCCGGTCGGTGAGCGGCTTGGCCCCGCCGGTCCCCTGGCGCACCGACAGTGAGCTGAGGTCAAGCTCGGCGGTCAGCGTCGCCGCCGCGATGCCACCGCTCGCCGCGTCGGGCAGCGTGGCCCGGGCGGACCAGCGGGTGATCTCGATCGTCAGGTCGTGACCGGCCCGGGCGGCGAGGCCCTCGCGACCGGTCCGCACGAGCACCTGTCCGTCGGCCGGGCCGAGCTCGTAGGTTCCGGTGATGTCAGCCACGGCACCACCGTACGCATGGACCTGCGAGAAGGCCAGTGTCCCGGCCGGCGCCCAGGGGCCCGGCGCGGGTTCGCGCTGGCGCCGCTGGCGGTCAGCTGAGCGGGATCTCGCCGAACAGCTCGCGGATGCGGCGCAGGTCGCGCAGTCGCGGCTCGGTGGTCCCGCCGACCCAGCGGCTCACCGTCTTCACCGACACGCCGAGCTGGCGGGCGGCGGCCTCCATGGTCAGGCCTTCCCTGCGCAGCACCCCGGCCATCCAGTCGGCGAACGACGCGTCGTCCGCGGCGACGGCGACCTGGCGCGCCCCGTCCCCCTTGGCGGCGGGCGCCCCGGCCTGCGCGGCCACGGCGCCCTTGGCGGGCGGCCGCCGGGTGCCGTCCGCCGCGTGCGCCCGCAGCAGCGAAGTCAGCGCGTCGATGCCCGCGGGCGCGCCGATCTGCGCGCCCGACTTGAGCACGTCGACCTCGACGTGATCGGGGAAGATCCGGAAGGAGACGCTGATGGCCCCGGTGAGGCCCGCCGCCTCGAGCAGCGCGCGGGAGACGGTCTCGCCGACCTCGCGGTTGTCCTGCTCGGACAGGGGTGACTGGGCCAGGCAGCGGCGGACGAAATCACGGATGTCAGGGATCGACGACGGCCTGGCGGGAAACGTCTGCGACACGACCACGACAGGGACGACCTCGATGTTGTTGCTGATCGTGTCGTCAGGCCTGTCCATTGCCCTCATTTTCCCAGGTACGTCCGCGTTTGCCACCGACGTAGCGTAACGCTCGCACCGTAAGCACCAGCGTACGTGGACAAATCCGCCACAGCGAGCCAGGCATGCGGACAGATATGTCCAGCCGACCGACTCTTGTGTCTTGTACTCGCCCCGGGCGGGACGCCGGTTACGGAGTGACTCCGGCCACCCCTTGCCCCGCACGGACGGGCAGCACCGTGAGCAGCACGGCGCTCGCGGAGGAGCACGCGCTGAACGTGTGGCTCACGTAGCCGGCCACGGTCTCCCCCGGCGGGTAGATCCGCAGCCAGTGCGCCGTGACGGGCTGGCAGGCCGAGGACGGGAAGTTAGCGGCCACCGCCACCTTCAGCCACGCGTGAGCGGTCTGGCCGGGGGCAAGGCGGACGGCCGTGTTAGCGAACGCGTCGCTCCGCAGCGCGGCCGCGCCGATCTGGTGCCCGGCGGCGGTCGCGGACGCGGCGAACGAGACGCCCGGGGAGCCGTACATCTCGCAGGCACTGCCTGACGTGTTGGTGAAGTTGAGCGGGTAATACGAATTGCCCGCGCCCCCTTGCGCCTGGCTGTCGTCCACCGTGATGCGCAGCGCGGTGGTGCCGCATGCGGCCAGGCCGGCCGCCCCGCCCGGCGCGGCCGACGACGGCGGTGCCGCCGCCGCACTTGACTGAGCGGTCGAGGGCGACGCCGGGGCGCTCGGGGCGGCGGCGGTCACGGTCTCGGTCACGGTGGCGGTCGGCGCCGCGGGCTGGCCAGGTGCCGCGGTGCCGCAGGCCGCGACCAGCGATGACGCGACGGCCGCGCCGGCGAGCCACGCGAGCCGCGACGACCGGCCAGGCATGCTTGCCGCGATCGCCTGCCTGGCACCGCGGGCCCAGCCGGTCGTCGTCAGATGCGAAGCGGGGGCAGGGGAGCGCGTGGACGTAGACATGACGGGCCCTTTCGTTCGCCGGTGCGGCTGACTGAGAGCAGTGTGCGGTCGCGGTCCGCCGGCTCGCACCCGTAAGACTCACTGGTCCCGGATACCTGGTTTTTGCTGCCGCTTGCCCGGGAATCAGGGGCAGCGAGCCTGGCCTGTCGTCACGCGCCAGCGACGAGGCATCCGAGGAGAACGAGCTG
>CAZORE010000120.1:0-1151 GCA_964581815.1 uncultured Streptosporangiaceae bacterium
TCGAGAAGGGCGCCGCCGCCCGCGACGGCCGCGCCTACGCCCGCAGCGCGGAACACGCTGCGCCGGGAAACGCCGTGCCCGGCAGACGCGCTGTCGCTGCTGTCCGGTCGGGCAGTCTGGTCAGTCATGGTCTGGATTTCTCCTTGATACTGGTGCGCACCTGCTCAGGCGCGGTAGCACGTCCGGGTAGGGCGGCGGCGGAGCGCTTGCGTTGAGTGGCTACGGGCACGGTCACGGCCCGTGAGCGCCGACGAAGCTGATCTCACGGCAGTCGCTTACCTGGCCAGACGTAACTGTTTGGGGGATATCTGGAGATTGATACGCTGTGCGGCGACGCTGACGCATGAGGCGTATGGGGTTCCTGAGATGAAAACAGTAGCTGAAAGTGATGAATACTGGTGCATCGGGGTACATCTTGCGGATTGTCAACAATCGTAGGTGCACGCTACGTGAGCCCCGTTGGCGAAGTCAACGCCGTTATGCAAATGTCATCGGCTCTGGAGGAAGCGCTCAGGCACGCCCATGCGCACGCGGCGCGGCCGGTGACCCTATACTGGGGGCTTGATGCCTGGCCGAGTGGCGCCCTCTCTCCGTTCGCCGGCCTGGCGCTATCGCTCGGTCCGGCCGGCCATTCCCCGCTGGCAGGTGCCCGACACACGTACCTACCTCGTGGGAGAAACCGCAGCCGTGGCTGTCAAGATCAGACTGAAGCGCCTGGGCAAGATCAGGGAACCGTATTACCGCGTCGTCGTCGCCGACTCCCGCACCAAGCGGGACGGGCGCGCCATCGAGGAGATCGGCCGGTACCACCCGAAGCTGGAGCCGTCGCTCATCGACATCAACTCCGAGCGCGTGCAGTACTGGCTCTCTGTCGGTGCGCAGCCGACCGAGCAGGTCCAGCACCTGCTGACCATCACCGGTGACTGGCAGAAGTTCAAGGGCCAGCCCGGTACCGAGGGCACGCTCAAGACCGGCGAGTCGAAGGCCGACAAGAAGGACCGCTACGACGAGCTCGTCAAGGAGTCCCTCGCGTCCAAGGAGGCCAAGGCCGCCGCCAAGCCGGCCAGGTCCGCGCCGAAGAAGGCCGAGCCTAAGAAGGCCGAGCCTAAGGCCCCGGCCGCCGAGGCTCCGGCCGCCGAGGCTCCGGCCGC
>CAZORE010000120.1:1251-4879 GCA_964581815.1 uncultured Streptosporangiaceae bacterium
GCTGAGGCTCCGGCTGCTGAGGCTCCGGCCGCTGAGGTCGCCGCCGACGACGAGTCCGCCGAGGCCTAGGTGCTTGAGGAAGCCCTCGAGCACCTGGTCCGGGGCATTGTGACCTACCCGGACGACGTCCGGGTGATGAGTCGCATGCTCCGCCGGGGCAACGTTCTTGAGGTTCGCGTCCACCCGGACGACCTTGGCAAGGTCATCGGCCGTGGCGGCCGGACCGCCCGGGCGCTGCGGACCGTGGTCGGCTCCCTGGCCGGGAACCGGCACGTCCGCATCGACCTCCTGGAGACCGGCGAGGTTAGGTAATTCCCGTGCAGGTCACCGTCGGCCGGATCGGCCGTCCGCACGGGATCCGCGGAGCTGTCGTGGTCGGTGTCCGCACTGACGAGCCCGAACTGCGGTTCGCGAAGGGCTCGCGGCTGGACACCGACCCGGCAAGCACCGGGCCACTCATCGTGGCGGGCAGCCGCTGGCACTCCAGCGAGCTCCTCGTCCGCTTTGAGGGCATCGACGACCGGGACGCCGCCGCGGAGCTGCGCGGCACGTGGCTGCTTGTCGACTCCGCCACGCTCGCCCCGCCGGACGACCCGGATGAGTTCCGCGACGGCGACCTTGTCGGCCTCGCCGTCCGCACCGTCGACGGCGCCGCTGTCGGCACGGTCGACGACGTGCTGCACTCCGGCCAGGACGTCCTCGTCATCAAGTCGCCCGACGGACGCGAGGTCATGGTCCCGTTCGTTCTCCCGCTCGTGCCCGAAGTTGATGTTGCTTCGGGATACCTGGTGATTGACCCTCCCGAGGGTCTCCTCGACATGGAAAACCTGCCCTGACCGACCCCACAACCCTTCATGAAAACGGCCCTGCCAGGGCGAATGGAGCGATACCAGGGGGCTCACGGCCCTCGCTGGTCTCGGTAATCCTCTTGAATAACCGGCATTGGGGTTAACGTGCGGATCGATATCGTCACCATCTTCCCGGCCTACTTCGGGCCCGTCGGCGCCGACGGGCGCGTCGGTGATTCCGGGCCGCTCGGCGTCTCTCTGATCGGCAAGGCCGCCGCGCGGGGGGACATCGACTTCCGCGTCCATGACCTGCGGGCCTGGACGACCGACGTGCATCACACCGTGGACGACACGCCCTTCGGTGGCGGGCCCGGCATGGTCATGAAGCCCGATGTGTGGGGGGACGCCCTCGATGCCGTCCTCGCGGCGGCGGAGACGCTGCCCCCGCGCCTGATCGTGCCCACCCCGTCCGGCGTGCCCTTCACCCAGGAGATGGCCGCCTCGTACGCGGGAGAGTCCCACCTCGTCTTCGCCTGCGGGCGGTACGAGGGGATCGACTCGCGGGTGGTGGCGGACGCCAGGACGCGGATGGCGGTCGAGGAGGTCAGCATCGGGGACTACGTGCTGGCCGGGGGAGAAGCGGCGGTTGTCGTCATTGTTGAGGCGGTGTGCCGGCTGATGCCCGGGGTCCTGGGGAATGAGCAGTCGCATAGCGACGACTCGTTCGGGGGGACCGGGGGAGCGATGAGCGGGCTGCTTGAGGGGCCCGTGTTCACGCGTCCCCGGACGTGGCGCGAGCTTGAGGTGCCTGACGTACTATTGTCTGGCAATCACCGGGCGATCGCCCGCTGGCAGCGGGATGAGGCGCTCCGCCGGACCGCGGCCAGTCGGCCCGACCTGATCCGTCGGCTCGCGGCGGCAGCGGACGGGCTGGACAAGCGGGACCGCCAGGTGCTTGCCGACGTTGGTTTTCCGGTTGACGCAGAAAATATGGCACACTGAAGAGCGCTGCCCGTTCGGGCGTTGACTCTGCCGGGGTGTTTCCCTGGCTAGACGCAGGCTTCCACCCGGATGCGCGCTGCCGCGCATTCCGACCAGGACTGAGGAAACATCCATCATGCACACCGCGATCGCCGAGCTTGAGCAGGCCCAGCTCCGGGCTGACCACCCGGATTTCCGCCCGGGCGACACCCTCAAGGTGCACGTTAAGGTGACGGAGGGCAACCGCTCCCGCATCCAGGTCTTCCAGGGTGTCGTGATCCGGCGCCAGGGCGGCGGCCTGCGTGAGACCTTCACCGTCCGCAAGGTGAGCTACGGCGTTGGCGTCGAGCGCACGTTCCCGGTGCACAGCCCGTCGATCGACAAGATCGAGGCGGTCACCCGCGGCAAGGTCCGCCGGGCCAAGCTCTACTACCTGCGCGACCTGCGCGGCAAGGCGGCGCGGATCAAGGAGCGCCGGGAGACCACCGCTAGCTGAGGGCCCCTGCCTTCCGGGGGACGTCCCCCGTCCCGAGGGAAAGCGAGTGCATCGGGCATGCTGGTCTAGTGATGACCTCAGATCCGGGCGGCGATTCCGGCCCGCCGGCGGGCGCACCTGACTCCGGCGCGCAGGACTCAGCTGCGGAGCCGGAGCCCGGGCAGGCGCAGGATGCCGCTGGCCTTCCGCAGCCGCGGCGTCGGCGCGCGAAGCACCGGAAGCGTTCCTTCTGGCGCGATCTTGTCGTGATCGTGGTCGCGGCCCTGGCGCTGACGATCTTGCTCAAGGCGTTCGTGGTGCAGGTGTTCTCCATCCCCAGCGGGTCGATGGAGAACACCCTGCTGCCCGGCGACCGCATTCTGGTCAGCAAGATCGTTTACCGGTTCCGGCCCATCGACCGCGGCGACATCGTGGTGTTCAGCGGCGCCGGCTCCTGGGACCCGGTCACGCCGTCGCCGTCTAACCCGCTGGTGCGGATCTGGGACGACGCGGTGAGCCTGGTAGGGATCGCCGGGCCGCAGACCGACTACGTCAAGCGCGTCATCGGCATCCCCGGCGATCACGTGGTCTGCTGCAACGCCGCCGGCCAGGTCACGGTCAACGGCGTGCCGCTGTCCGAGCCGTCCTATATTTTCCCGGGCGCCGCCCCCTCCGAGATGCGGTTCAACATCACCGTCCCGGCCGGGAGGCTCTGGGTGATGGGCGATGACCGGAGCGACTCCGACGACTCGCGCTACCGCCAAGCCGACCCGGGCAACGGCACCATCCCGGAGAGCGCCGTGGTCGGCCGGGCCTTCCTGATCATCTGGCCGTTCTCCCGGGTCTCCGACTTGCCCATCCCGGATACCTTCAAGCAAGCCGGGCTCAGCGCGGCCGCCGCGATCGCCACCGCGCCACCCGCCGCCGTCGGCGGCGGCGCGGCCGTCGCGGGCGGCGCCGCCCTCGCCTGGCGCCGGCGGCGCCCCGCTCCGCGGCGCCCGCGCCGCAAGCCCTGAGGCGCCCGTGCCGCGCGTTACTTGGTCTGGTCCGGACGGCCGGGCTGCCCGGAAGTGGCGATACGCTCGCGCTATGGCGATACGCTCACGGTGATGAGCGACGACGGGGCCTGGCGCGAACGAAACGGGGGAGCGTGGATGAGCGGTTCGGGCGCGCGGGACGGCGGGTCGCCGCCCTGGGGTCCGGCCGATCCCGTTCCCGACCTTACGGACACTCAGGCGATGCCCGGCCTCGGCGGGATGCGCCGACCGCCCGGCGGCCCGGAACCCAAGGGGCCAGGGCAGGGCCCGGCGCTCCAGCCCGGCCGGGCGGCTCCCTGGAACGGCGGCCCCGTGCCTGGCGGCCCCGTGCCTGGCGGCCCCGTGCC
>CAZORE010000120.1:4979-15329 GCA_964581815.1 uncultured Streptosporangiaceae bacterium
CCCCCCGGCCCTGGCGGGCCGGGGACGGGCGAGGACCCGCCCGCGGAACCGCGGAGCGGGCCGGGCGGCAAGCGCCGCCGTAGCTTCTGGCGCGAGCTGCCGGTGCTTATCGCCATCGCGCTGGTGCTCGCGCTCGTCATCAAGTCCTTCGTCGTCCAGGCCTTCTGGATTCCGTCGGGCTCGATGGAGAACACCCTGGAAGTGAACGACCGGGTGCTCATCAACAAGCTCGTGTATCACCTGCGGCCGATCCACCGCGGCGACATCGTCGTCTTCGACGGGACTGGATCGTGGAACTTCGGCCCGCCCGCCGACTCCAACATCTTCAGCAAGGCGGTCAGCGAGCTCGAGGGGATCGTCGGCATCAGCCACGACTCCGCGATCTACATCAAGCGGGTGATCGGCCTGCCAGGCGACCACGTGGTGTGCTGCAACGCAGGCCAGGTCACTGTCAACGGCGTCCCGCTGTCCGAGAGCTCTTACCTGTACCCGGGCGACCAGCCGTCCGCGCAGAAGTTCAACATCACGGTCCCGCCCGGCCGCCTGTGGGTGATGGGCGACCACCGGAGCGTCTCCTACGACTCCCGCGGCCACCAGGGCGACCCGGGCGGCGGCACCATCCCGGAGAGCGGCGTCATCGGCCGCGCCTTCGTGATCATCTGGCCGCCCAGCCGCGCGGGCATACTCAACATCCCGGCCACCTTCGAGCAGCCGCAGCTGAACGCCCAGACCGCCGGCGCGGCCGCCAACGCGGCCGCCGGCGGCTCCGCCGCGGCCCTCGAGTCCGCCCTTGACAACGGCATCCCGGTCCGCCCCGCGTCGTCCCCGCTGCCCCTGGCCCTCGGCTTCGCCGGCGCTGTCCCCCTCACCTGGCTCCAGCGCCGGCTGCGCCGCCGGCGCTCCAGGCTGGCCAAGCCTCAATAAGGGCATCCGCTCCATGAGGGGCCCCCAGCAAATTCACCCACTTGTGAACGCTCACACCCTTTTGCATGAATTGTCCCGCATCAGCGGTCACGGCGATCTATGTTTGCAGCAGGAATAGACGGTTTGGGGGGAACCTTGCCGCGTCTCAGCCTTTTCCGGGCCGCAGTAGCTCGGCGCAGACGACATGCCAGGATGGCCGTGGCCGTCACGGTCGCCGGGACGGCCACACTCGCCGCGGGCTGTTCAGGCACGGGTCCGGGGTCCCAGGCTCCCTCTCCGGAAAAGACGACGATCGTGGTGGGGGCGGTTCCGGCCACCGATTCCGCCGGGCTCTACATCGCCCAGCAGCGGGGCTACTTCACGGCGGTGGGCCTGCACGTGAAGATCGTGAACATCATTAGCGCCGAGGACGCGATCTCGGCCCAGCTCCGGGGCACCTATGACGTCACCCTCGGCAACTACGTCAGCTACATCCAGGCGGACGCCGAGCAGCACGCGGACATACGCATCATCGACGAGGGATCGGTCATCCAGCCGAATGACCAGGGCATCGTGACCCTTCCCGGTTCGCCGCTTTCCACCCTGGCCGATCTCCGGGGAAAGAGGCTGGCTGTTAACGTGCCCAACAACATCGGCAACATCCTGATCGGCTCGGCCCTAGCCGGGCAGGGCATCCCGCTTTCCGCGGTCAAGCTCGTGGCGATCCCGTTCCCGGAGATGACGGCGGCGCTCAAGCAACACAAGGTCGATGCCGCATGGGTGCCCGAGCCCTTCCTCACCGGAGCGGAGGAGCAGATCGGCGCGCAGTCGATCTACGACCTCGACCAGGGCTCCACGGAGGGGCTGCCCATCGTCGGCTATGCCGTCACCAAGTCCTGGGAGCAGAAGTACCCTGGCACGGCGGCCGCGTTCAGTGCTGCCCTCGAGCGGGGGCAGCTTTTGGCCGACGCTAACCGTGCCGCGGTCGAGCAGGCGGTTGAGAAATTCCTGGGGGTGCTGCCAGTGACCTCAGCCGACATGGCCCTTCCCGAGTTCCCGCTCGGAGTCGACAAGGTCCGGCTGCAGCGCATCGCCGACGATATGCGGCAATTCGGCCTGCTGGCTAAGCCGTTTGATGTCAGCGAGATGATCGGCTAGACCGCCGTCGGCCGTGCCCGGGATAACTCCCTCGCCGGAGCGTCAGCCTGCTCCGTCTCACGGTGCGGCGGGTCCGGGTACGGCACAAGCGCGGTTGGCGTACGCTGCGGAGTGACATGGTCGCTTCCCCCTATACACCCCGACAGAGCGCCGGGCTCGCCGCTTATGAGAACGCCCTGGCGCGTGCCGGGCTGGCGCCCGTCGCCGGCATCGACGAGGCAGGCCGGGGCGCGTGCGCGGGGCCGCTTGTGGTCGCGGCGGTCGTGCTCGACAAGACCGGGATCAAGCGCATACCCGGACTCGCCGACTCCAAGCTGCTGACCGAAGGAGCGCGGGAAACCGCCTACGCGGACATCGTCAAGCACGCGGTCGACTGGCACGTCACGACGATCCCGCACACCGAGATCGACGCCCTTGGGCTGCACGTGTGCAACGTCGAGGGCATGCGGCGCGCCTTCGCCGGGCTGAGCAAGTGGCCCGCGTACGTGCTGACCGACGGCTTCCCCGTGCAAGGCCTCGGCGCGCCCGCCCTGGCGATGTGGAAGGGGGACCGGGTGGCCGCGTCGGTGGCGGCCGCGTCGATCGTGGCGAAGGTGACCAGGGACCGGATGATGCGGGAGCTAGACACGCGTTATCCCGAATATGGCTTCTGCCGTCACAAGGGGTATGTAACCGGTGAGCACCTGCGCGCGCTCGCGGAGCACGGGCCGTCCCCGGTGCACCGCCGATCGTTTCGATGCGTGCCGGGCGACGGGCCGGGTGACGTAGCGGCCGACGTTGCGGGCGACGTGCCGGATAGCGGGCCGGTGGAGGGAGAATAGGTGACATGAGCGCGGAGGACCTGGAGAAGTACGAAGCGGAGATGGAGCTTCAGCTCTACCGTGAGTACCGCGATGTTGTCGGCCTGTTCACCCACGTGGTGGAAACGGAGCGTAGGTTTTACCTGACGAACGACGTCGACCTCAAGGTGCGCACCGCCGAGAACGGCGAGGTCTTCTTCGAGGTCACCATGCACGACGCCTGGGTGTGGGATATGTACCGGCCCGCTCGTTTCGTTAAGAACGTGCGGGTAGTGACCTTCAAAGATGTCAACATCGAGGAGCTGGCGAAGAGTGACCTCGAACTGCCTGCCGAGGACAACGGCAAGCCTGGTTTCTCCGGGTAGGGCGCCGTGCTAGGCCTGCCGGACACGATAAAAGCATGCCTGTTCGACATGGACGGGGTGATCACCCAGACGGCGAAGGTGCACGACGCCGCCTGGAAGGAGATGTTCGACGAGTTCCTGCGGTCCTGGTCCGCGGAGCATAACCAGCCGTTCGTCCCCTTCGACCCGGTTAACGACTACGACGAGTACGTCGACGGGAAGCCGCGCCTTGAGGGCACGTCGTCCTTCCTCGAGTCCCGGGGGATCACGCTCCCGCAGGGCTCGGAGACCGACCAGAGCGGCGCGCAGACCATCTGGGGCCTGAGCAACAAGAAGAACGACCTCGTCACGCAGGTGATCGAGCGCGACGGCGTGCAGCCGTACGAGGGCTCCGTGCGCTACGTCAACGCCGTGCGCGCGGCCGGACTCAAGACGGCGATCGTCTCGTCGAGCGCCAATACCGTCGCGGTGCTCAAGGCGGCCGGCGTGGCGGACCTGTTCGAGGCACGGGTCGATCACCAGGTGGCCGAGTCGCGCCACCTGCACGGCAAGCCGGCGCCCGACACGTTCCTCGAGGCGGCCCGGATGCTCAGCGTCCCCGCGGCCAACGGATGCGTCTTCGAGGACGCGCTCGCCGGCGTGGCCGCGGGCCATGCGGGTCATTTCGGGTTTGTCGTGGGGGTGGACCGGGTCGGCCAGGCCGACCAGCTCCGCGCGCACGGCGCAGACGCGGTGGTCAAGGACCTCGCGGAACTCCTGTAGTTGCGGTCAGTGCGGACCGGAGGTGCCCGCTAGATGATCACTAACGCGCCGTACGGGGTCGAACCCTGGTGCCTCACCGAGTCGCACCTCGACCTCGGGCTGCTCGCGCAGAGCGAGTCGGTGTTCGCCCTGTCCAACGGGCACATCGGGATGCGCGGCAACCTGGACGAGGGTGAGCCGCACGGCCTGCCTGGCACGTACCTGAACTCGCTGTTCGAGCTGCGCCCGCTGCCCTACGCGGAGGCGGGCTACGGCTACCCCGACACCGGGCAGAGCGTCATCAACGTGACCAACGGCAAGATCATCCGGCTGCTCGTCAACGACGAGCCGTTCGACATCAGGTACGGCACCGTCCAGTCGCACACCAGGACCCTGGACCTGCGCGCGGGCACGCTGACCAGGAAGGTGACGTGGACCTCGCCGGCCGGGCACACCGTCGAGGTCGAGTCGGTGCGCCTGGTGTCGCTGACCCAGCGCGCCATGGCCGCGATCAGGTACCGGGTCAAGCCGGTGGACGACAAGCTGCGCCTGGTGGTCATGTCGGAGATTGTCGCGAACGAGGAGATCCCGGTCGCCTCCTCCGACCCGCGCGCCGCCGCCATCCTGGAAAGGCCCCTGGTCGGCGAGGAGCATTACGCCGTCGACGGCGACAACCCGCGCGCCGTCCTGGTCCACGGCACCCGGTCGAGCAAGCTGCGGCTCGCCGCCGGGATGACGCACAACGTGTACGGCCCCGCCCGGATGGCCACGTCCACGGAGTCGTTCGACGACATGGGCCGGCTGCTCGTCGCCGCCGAGGTGGCGCCGGATGAGGAGCTGTGCCTGGAGAAGTTCATCGGCTACGGCTGGTCCGCGCAGCGGTCCCGGCCGGCGCTGATCGACCAGGTGGCGGGCGCGATGGCCGCGGCGAAGCTCGTCGGCTGGGACGGCATGGTCGCCGAGCAGCGCCAGTTCCTCGATGAGTTCTGGGAGGGCGCGGACGTCGAGGTCGACGGTGACGTGGAGGTACAGCAGGCCGTCCGCTTTGGCCTGTTCCACATCCTGCAGGCCGCGGCCCGCACCGAGAACCGGCCGATCCCGGCGAAGGGGCTGACCGGGACCGGGTACGACGGGCACATCTTCTGGGACACCGAGACGTTCGTGCTGCCGGTGCTGACCTACACCTGGCCGAGCGCCGCCGCCGACGCGCTGCGCTGGCGGTTCCTGACCATGGACCTCGCCAAGGACCACGCGGCCGAGCTCGGCCTTGACGGCGCCGCGTTCCCCTGGCGCACCATCCGCGGCCAGGAGTGCTCGGGCTACTGGCCGGCCGGCACGGCCGCCTTCCACATCAACGCCGACATCGCCGCCGCCGTGGTGAGCTACCTGGACGCGACGCAGGACAGGGACTTCGAGCGCGAGATCGGGCTGCCGCTGCTCGTCGAGACGGCTCGCCTGTGGCGTTCGCTCGGTCAGCACGACGCGCACGGCGAGTTCCGCATCGACGGCGTCACCGGCCCGGACGAGTACAGCGCGGTCAAGGACAACAACCTCTACACCAACCTGATGGCCCAGCACAACCTCGCGGCCGCCGCCGACCTGGCGGAGAAACTCCACCAGGAGGCGCGGGAGCTCGACGTCACCACCGAGGAGACGGCCTCCTGGCGCGACGCCGCCCATGACATGTACATCCCCTACGACGAGCGCCTCCAGGTGCACCCGCAGCACGACGGCTTCACCAGCTACGCCCGGTGGGACTTCAAGGAAACACCCGAGGACCACTACCCGCTGCTGCTGCACTACCCGTACTTCCAGCTGTACCGCAAGCAGGTAGTGAAGCAGGCCGACGTGGTGCTCGCCATGCAACTGCGCCCCGACGCCTTCACCCCCGAGCAGAAGCGCCGCAACTTCGACTACTACGAGGGCATCACCGTCAGGGACTCAAGCCTGTCCCCGTGCACCCAGGCGGTCATGGCCGCCGAGGTCGGCCACCTGGACCTCGCCTACGACTATCTCGCCGAGGCCGCGTTCATGGACCTGGAGGACCGCGAGCACAACACCAAGGACGGCCTGCACATCGCCTCCCTGGCCGGCGCGTGGACCGCCCTGGTCAGCGGCTTCGGCGGGATGCGGGTCACCAACGGCCAGCTGTGCTTCGCTCCCAAGCTCCCGCCCGGCATCATCGGCCTGTCGTTCCGCATGCGCTACCGGGACCGGATCATCCTGGTCGCCATCCATGACCACGGGGCCACCTACTCACTGCTGGCGGGCGACCCCCTGGAGATCAGCCACCACGGCGACCCGCTGACGATCGGCGAGAAGGAAGTCACCCGCGACATCCCCGCATTGCCGCAGTTCCCGCCCCCGTCCCAGCCGGCCGGCCGCGTCCCGCAGCCGCACCGCACCCGCAACGACTAGGAGTTAGCAGAACGGAGGCGGGTTCCACCCGGTCCGCGAGCCATCCGCCACCCGGCCAGCCGGCTGACTCGTGCAATGACCGGAGCCCGGTCCCACCGTACGTTTCCGGAAAATGTTTCAATTCACCTGTGAGGGTGAGCGAACCGGGGGGCGCCCGGCAGGAGAAGGTGACGATCCGGCAGGTCGCCGAGGCGGCCGGCGTCTCGATCGCCACGGTGTCGCGCGTGGTCAACGGTCACGCGGACGTGTCCACGGATACCAGGCAGGCCGTCGAGCGCGTGATGCGCGAGCGCGGCTACCCGGCCGCGGCGCGACGGGCCGGGGCGGCGCCGGCCACCGGCCTGATTGGCGTCACGACGCCGTGGGTGCTCCCTGGCTACTTCGCGGAGATCGTGTCGGGCGTATCGGAAGCACTGTACGAGCACGACCTGCGGACCATGCTCTGCCCGACCCGGCAGTCACACGAGCGGGAGACCTCGCTGCTTGAGCGGCTGGTCAGCGGCGATGCCGACGGCGCGGTCCTGGTGCTGCCCGAGGAGTCCGCCGCCGAGCTGCGGGCGCTCGCCGAGCACGGCTTCCCCTTCGTGGTGGTGGACCCGCGGACCGAGGTTCCCGACGGCATCCCGGTCGTCTGCGCCGCGCACTCCTCCGGGGCCACGCAGGCGGCCAGGCACCTGCTGGACCTCGGGCACCGGCGGATCGCCGTGATCGGCGGCCCGCCGGGCTGGGTCGCGACGCAAGAGCGGCTGCGCGGCTACCAGGCGGCGCTGGCCGGGGCCGGCGTCCTGCCGGATGAGTCCCTCGTCCGCTACTCGAACTTCCGCACCGACGGCGGCCGCGAGCAGGCGGCGGCGCTGCTTGACCTGCCCGACCCGCCGACCGCGGTCTTCGCGTTCAACGACGGCATGGCCATCGGCGTGCTGCGGGAGGCCGCGGCGCGCGGGCTGAAGGTGCCTGCTGACCTCTCGGTGGTCGGCTTCGACGACACCGTGGAGGCGTCCGTCACCGTCCCCGCGCTCACCACGGTCCGCCAGCCGCTCGCCGAGCTTGGCCGCACCGCGGTCAGCGTCCTGCTCCGCCAGCTGGGCAACCGGCGGCTGGAGCCGCTGCGCATCGAGCTGGAGACCCGGCTGGTGGTCAGGGACTCGACGGGGGCGCGCGGCTGAAGCCGCCCCATTGACCGGCCATCGTTGGGGAGTTACGTTCTTCCGGAAATGTTCCGGTAATGCGGTTAACTTTTCCGGGAGTAAACATGCGCTTTCCCCCCTCAGGTCGTTCCCTCGCCAGCCGCATAGCGCGATGGTCGCCGGCGGCGGTCGTCGTGTCGGCCGCCGTGGCCGCTGCCTCAGTGCTGCTGCCCGCCGCCAGCGCCGCGGCGAGCACGTCCGCCCCTGCCGCTGCGGCCGCCCGTGGCATCACCCCCGGTACCCGGTTCTTCATCCCGCCGCCGTCCACTGGCGCGCCGCAGCAGGTCGTCTCGCTGCTGAAGGCCCGCGACCTCAAGGACGCCGCCCTCATCACGGAGATGGAGGTGATACCGCGGGCCGTCTGGTTCACCAGCGGCACTCCCGCCCAGGTCACGCAGCAGGTACGGCAGACCATGGGCGAAGCCGCCGTGGAGCGGGCGGTGCCGGTGCTCGTCGCCTACGACATCCCCGGCAGGGACTGCGCGCAGTACTCGGCGGGCGGGGCGCTCAGCCAGGCCGACTACGAGGCCTGGATCAACGGGTTCGCGCAGGGCATCGGGCACGGTAAGGCGGTCGTCATCCTTGAGCCCGACGCGCTCGGCAACATGCCCTCTGGCTGCGGTCAGCCGTCGTCGACCTATCCCTTTACCGACACTGAGCGGATCGCCGAGCTGCAGTACGCGGTCTCCGCCCTGGAGGCCGATCCCGGGGTCAGCGTGTACCTGGACGGCACGCACAGCGCGTGGCAGTCGGTCGGCACGATCACCCAGCGCCTGCTCGAAGCCAATGTGCAGCAGGCACAGGGCTTCTTCCTCAACGTGTCGAACTACCAGCCGGACCCCAACCTCCTGGACTACGGCACCTGGATCTCAGACTGCATCGCGATGGTGACCGACCCCGCGAACGCCTTCTTCGGCAACCCGGCCGCCTGCGCCAGCCAGTACTACCCGGCCACCCCTGGGGACTTCAGCACCTGGGGCCTGACCACGGCCTGGTACGCGCAGAACATGGGCAACGCGGTCGCCACCACCCGCTTCGTCGTCGACACGAGCCGCAATGGCGACGGCCCGAACAACATGTCGGGCTTCGCGGCCGCGCCATTTAACCAGCCGGCCAGCGTGATCTCCACCCTGGCGAACGGCAACTGGTGCAACCCGCCGGCCTCAGGACTCGGCCTGAAGCCGACCGCGAGCACCGGCGTGCCGCTGCTCGACGCCTACCTGTGGGTCAAGACGCCGGGGCAGTCCGACGGCCAGTGCGACGCCGCGGGCGGCGTGCGCGCCTGGAACTACACCGACTACACCCAGCCGAGCTGGCCGACCACCACGGCCGCTCAGGCGCTCTTCGACCCGCTGTGGGGCATCGACGACCCCGCGGCCGGCGCCTGGTTCCCGCAGCAGGCCCTCCAGCTAGCCCAGGACGCCAGCCCGTCCCTGGGGTAGCCGGCGGATGACCACCCGGAACGCTTTTCGGATTAGCGCCGAGAGTTAGACACCATATAGGTGTCTAACTCTCGGCGGTAAGCGCAATCGGCGCCCGACCGACGACAGCTAGCCGGATATGCGGAGGACGACCGTAGCCGATGAAGCTGACGGGCCGGGCCGGCCTGTGACCTCGGCCACGTTGGGGCTGGTTAACCTGCCGGTAATACCCGGGCAACGGCTGGGAAATTGATTTCCGTGAATCTTCTTTGAGCAAGCGCGGACGTCCCCAGTGCGGTGGAGCACCGCCGTGCACCACCGCGAGCTTCCCACCTATTGCGAGGACTGCCCCGTGAGCTTCAAGGCTGAGTACATCTGGATCGACGGCACCGAGCCGACCGCCAAGCTTCGCTCCAAGACCAAGATCCTTGTGGGCGGCGCGGAGCCCGGCATCTGGGGCTTCGACGGTTCAAGCACCAGCCAGGCGCAGGGCCACGCCTCAGACCGCGTGCTCGTGCCGGTGTTCACCTGCCCGGACCCGATCCGCGGCGGCGACAACATCCTGGTGCTCTGCGAGGTCGAGAACATCGACGGCACCCCGCACGCGAGCAACACCCGCGCCCGGCTGCGCCCGGTCGCCGAGCAGTTCGCCGTTCAGGAGCCGATCTTCGGCATCGAGCAGGAGTACACCTTCTTCAAGGGCTACCGTCCGCTTGGCTTCCCTGAGGCCGGCTTCCCGGCCCCGCAGGGCGGCTATTACTGCGGCGTCGGCGCCGACGAGGTCTTCGGCCGCGATGTCGTCGAGCTGCACCTGGACCGCTGCCTGGCCGCCGGCCTGGCAATCTGCGGCATCAACGCCGAGGTCATGCCCGGCCAGTGGGAGTTCCAGATCGGCCCGGTCGCCGGCCTGACCGCCGCCGACCACCTGTGGGTCGCCCGCTACCTGCTCTACCGCACCGCCGAGGAGTTCGGCATCTCCGCCACCCTGGAGGCCAAGCCGGTCAAGGGCGACTGGAACGGCGCGGGCGCGCACACCAACTTCTCCACCCGGGCCATGCGCGAGGGTTACGACGCGATCATCACCGCGTGCGAGTCGCTCGGCGCCGGCCAAGACAAGGTCCTCGAGCACGTGCGCCAGTACGGCCACGGCATCGAGGAGCGCCTGACCGGCCTGCACGAGACCGCCCCGTGGAACGTCTACAGCTACGGCGTCTCGGACCGCGGCGCCTCGGTGCGCATCCCGTGGCAGGTCGAGGTGGACAAGAAGGGCTACATCGAGGACCGCCGCCCGAACGCGAACGTCGACCCGTACGTGGTCACCCGCCTGATGATCGCCACCTGCTGCTCGGCCCTGGAGAAGGCCGGCCAGGTCTGACCC
>CAZORE010000120.1:15429-22246 GCA_964581815.1 uncultured Streptosporangiaceae bacterium
TCGGTGGCGGCGGGCAGGTGCTCGGGGTCCTTCCACGGCTCGAGCAGCTCGGCGGCCGGCGCGAGGGCGGCGATCTCGCGGCCGGTCTCGGTCGGGTGGAACTCGTCGATTCCGGGCAGGACGAGCATCGGCGTGCGGAAGGTCCGCACCTGCTCCCGGGTCACGCTGACGGCGAAGCCGGGCGCCCACATCGCGGTGGCGAACGCCTCGATCTCGTCGCTGGCGAGATCGCCGCGCTTGCTCAATAGCTGGTCACGCCACTGCGTCCAGAGGTTGTCGAAGACCTCCCGGTTGCTGTCGATGATCCCGACCGGCTGCTCAAGCACGGCCGCGACGACTCGTTCCGGCGCGACCGCAAGCAGCTTGAGTATGAATGGGCCGCCAATGCAGCAGCCGAACACCAGGAACCGGTCGATGCCGAGATGATCCATGACGGCGAGCTGGTCGGCCGCGTAGGCGCCCCACGGGTCGCCGGCCTCGAGCGGGCCGGTGGACTGGCCGGCGTTGCGCTGGTCCATCGCGATCATCCGGTACTGCCCGGCATACGCGGTCAGCGGGTTGATCGCCGCGTGCTCCCACAGCGGCACGCTCGAGCGCATCCCCCCTGGCGCCAGCGTCAGCATGGGAAACCCTGTCCCCTGCTCGGTGTACCAGATCCTCGCTTCACCGCTGTCGACGTACGGCACAGGGTTCTCCTCATCTGACTCAGGTTCCGTGCCCCACCCTATGGCCGGGGATCGATGCCGGTCAGCGCAAGCACTTCCTCTTTCGTGAACCCAGGAGCGACCTGCTCAACCGCCAGCATCCCGTCCGTGCGGCGGAACTGCGCCAGGTCGGTGACCAGGAGGTCGACGCAGGCCTTGCCGGTGAGCGCGTAGCTGCAGCGCTGCACGACCTTCGGCCGGTCGCGGCTGTCGCGGTGCTCCATCATCACCATGACGGTGCGGCCGGACGCGACCAGGTCCATGGCGCCGCCGATGCCGCCGCCGACCATGCCGTCGGTCTGCCAGTTGGCGAAACTGCCCTCGGCGTCGACCTGGTAGGCGCCGAGGACGACGACGTCGACCCGGCCGCCCCGCACCATCTCGAAGGCGGTCACGCTGTCGAAGTAGGAGATGCCCGGGCTCGGGGTGACGGGGTACCCGCTCGCGTTGAAGACATCCGGGTAGGTCTGCTCGTCGGGAACGATCTCGCCGTAGCCGAGGATCCCGTTCTCGCCGTGCAGGATGAGGTGCCGGTCACCCGCGTATGAGGACAGGTAGCTCGGTATGCCGAGGCCGAGGTTGACGTACGCGCCTTCGGGCAGGAGCGACGCGGCCAGTTCCGCCATCTGCCGGCGCGTCCAGGCGGGCTTGCCGTTGTAGGTGCGGGGGACGTCCTGGTCGCGTCGCGTCGGGCCGTGCTTGGGCAGCGTGTTGTGCACGGTCTTGCGGACGACGCGCGAGACGAAGATGCCTGGCAGCCCGATCCGCTCCGGGGGGATCTCGCCCGGTTCGACGACCTCATCGACCTCCACGATGGCCACGCGGGCCGCCTTGGCGAAGCTGGGCCCGAAGTGCTGGTTGGCGCCGCGGAACTCCACGTTGCCGAGGCGGTCGGCCCGGTGGCCGGCGATGAACGCGTAGTCGACGGAGATCGCCGTCTCAAGCAGGTATGGCTTGCCGTCGAAGTACCGCACCTCCTTGCCGTCGGCGATCGGGGTGCCCAGCCCCGTCGGGGTGTAGACGGCCGCGAGGCCAGCGCCCGCGGCCCGCAGGCGCTCCACCAGCGTGCCCTGGGGGACCAGCTCGAAGGTCACCTCGCCTTTCCGCATCAGTTCCTCGGCCGGGGACGAACCTCCCGCTCGCGCCGTGAACGAGACGATCAGGTGCCGGACGCGCCCGGCCTCGACCAGGTCCTGGGCGCCGGGCGGAATGGTGTTGCCGACGAAACAGAGGCCCCGCGTGCCGCGCTCGTCCAGGGCGGCGAGCAGGCTGAACGGCGCGCCGGCACTCGGGCCGAAGCCGGAGACGGCGATCGACGCCCCGTCGGGCAAGTCGCTGATTGCGTCGGCAGGCGTGGTACGCAGCTTGTCCATGTGCCTAGCCTGCGTCCACCGGGCCCCAGTGACTAGATCGACCCGCGCCAAAAAAGACCGCCGGCGGCTGTGTCATGGCTCGTGCAGGAACGCGCCCTTGCGGGCGAGGACAAGCCGGCCCCGCGGGCTGCCGTCCCCGCGCAGGCCGAGCGCCGTCAAGGGGACGGTCGTGACGGTGAACCCGGTTGCCGTCAGGTCGTCGCGGACCGCGGGCAGCGGCCAGGTGCGGTAGTACATGACGAACGGGGGGCGCCATACGGCATTGCGGACCCGCATGGCCAGGTCGAACCCGAGCAGCGCCCAGTACCAGCGCGAGGTGGGCGGCGGCGGCTCGCCGGCCGGGAAAGCGAACACCCCGCCAGGGCGCAGCGCGCGGTGCACGCCCGCGAACAGCCCCGGCCGTTCGGCGGGCAGGAAGTGCCCGGACGCCCCGAAGCTGACCGCCAGGTCGAAGCCCCCGGCGAACGGCAGGGCCCTGGCGTCGGCCCGCACCCACCTGGCCTGCGGGTGCGCGCCGCGCGCCTGCTCGAGCATGCCCGCGCTGAAGTCAACGCCCGTGACCGGTCCCTGGCACAGTGAGCTGAGGACCCCGATGCCCGCCCCGGTGCCGCAGCACACGTCCAGCCCCCGGCCGAACGGGCCGAGCGGGCGCAGCACCCCGGCGGTCGCGTCAAGCACGGCATCGGGGGTGCGGAAAGGCGAGCGGTCGAACTTCGGCGCGAGCAGGTCGTACCCGCCCTCCACCGAGGACAGCGCCTGAACCGTCAGTTCACGCAGGGACGGCCCCCGAAGCGAAGACACCGCCCAAGCGTAACGGGAGCGTGTTTCACCCGACCCCGGCCAAGGGATGACCCGGACTACCTCGGCCGCGGTCGGTATCGTCTAGTGCTAATGCGGGAGGCGAGATGGCACCAAGCGTTTCTTTCGACACCACGGTGACGGCGACCGGCAACAACACCGGGATCGTCGTGCCGGGCGACCTCATCGACGACCTCGGGGCAGGCAGCCGGCCGGCGCTGGTGGTCAACGTGAACGGCTACGAGTACCGCAACACGGTCGGTGTCATGGGCGGCAAGCACATGATCAGCATCAGCGCCGCCATCCGCAAGGAGACCGGCCTCAAGGGCGGCGACCCGGTCCACGTGACGCTGACGCTGGCGGACACCCCGCGCGAAGTGAACGTCCCCGGCGACTTCGCCGCCGCCCTTTCCGCCGACCCGGACGCGGGCGCCTTCTTCGCCGCGCTCTCCAACAGCCTGCAGCGCTACCACGTCGATAACATCACCGAGGCGAAAACCGCCGAGACGCGGCAGCGGCGCATCGAGAAGGCGGTCTCGTTGTTCCGCGAAGGCAAGAAACGCTAACCGGGCCCGGGCGGCCGTAAGCCGGTGAGCAGCAGCGTCTTCGCCACGGTGCGGCGGGCCGCGATCGCCTCGTGGGCCTGGGCCGCGTCGGCTAGCGGGAAGGCCTGGCCGATGAGCGGGGCGATTTCCCGCGCGGCCAGGTGACTGAGTACGTCCTTCATCAGCCGGGACCGGTCGCCCGCGCCGTACTGCAGGTCGCGGATGGTGCTCACCCGCACCCGCCGGCTCCGGGCCGCGTCCGCGTCGATGCCGGCGAAGGACCCGCTCGGCGACCCGTGCGCCGAGAAGCGCCCGCCGTCAGTTACAAGGTCGAAGGCCGCGGCGCCGATCGCGCCGCCCACACCGTCAAGGACGACCGCCGGGCGCGCGCCGCCGGCGGCCCGCAGGACGGCACCGGCCCAGCCCGGTTCGCCGTAGTCCACGGCGGCGGCCGCCCCCGCGCCGGCGACGGCCGCCAGCTTGGCCTGGCCCCGCGCGGCGCCGATGACGTTCGCGCCCCGCGCCGCGAGCAACTGGACGAGCAGGATACCCATGCCGCCGGCCGCGCCGAGCACGAGCACCCACTCGCCGGGCCGCGGATCGCAGACCTCAAGCACCCGCAGCGCGGTGGTCCCGTCATGCAGCACGGCGGTCGCGGCGAGCAGGTCAACATCGCCCGGCACGACGACGGCATGCTCGACGTCGGCCACCGCGCGCTGGGCGTAGCCGCCCGTCCCGCCGGGCCCGCCGGTGTGCGCGGCCACCGTCCGGCCGAGCCATTCCTGGCTGACCGACGCACCGACGGCGACGACCTCGCCGCCCACCCCGTTGCCCGGCACATACGGCGGCGTGATCGGGAAGTAACCCGCGCCCGCGCCCGAGCGGATCATCGTGTCAACGAACAGCACGTCGCAGGCCGCGGCGGCGACCAGGACCTGCCCCGGTCCCGGCACCGGCTCGGCCAGGTCGGCGACCTGGAGCACGTCCGGCGGCCCGAAGCGGCGCACTTGGATGGCCCGCACGGTCAGGCCACGTCGCTGTCGCCGGCGGCCGCGATGTCGCGCGCCGCGAACCCGGGATTGTCCGGGTCGATGTTGAACGAGATGACCCGGCGCGGGCGGATCCGGATGATCTCCGCCGCGAGGTGGCCGGTCGGGTCGTGCGGGCCGACGGCGGTCTCCGCGGCGCCCCGGATCTCAAGGAAGTGCGCTCCCTCAACGTTCGGCGCGGTCACCTCGTCCACCACGAAGGCCACGCGCGGGTTGGCGCGGACATTGCGGTACTTGGCGCTGCCGGCCATGTTCATCCCGGCGATGTCGATCGTCCCGAGGGCCGCATTGTAGGAGAACCCGAGCGGCTTGACCTGCGGCATGCCGTCAGGCCCGACGGTGGCCAGGTGCCCCCGCGGCTGCCGGGCGAGGAAGCGCTGTTCGGCGTCAGTGAGCGTCATAGCTCGAGGCTAAGACTTAAAGTGAGCTTGAAGTCAACCACATGGCGGCAGCGCCGGGGCAGCCGCCAAGGCGTCAGCCGGGAGCGGGTGCGGGACTCGGAAGAGTCCCGCACCCGCCGGCCTCAGTCGAGCAGCGCGGTGACCGTGCCCGCGCCGACCGTGCGGCCGCCCTCGCGGATCGCGAAGGTCTGGCCGGCGTCGAGCGCGACCGGCTTGCCGAGCACGACCGTGACCGGCACCGTCTCGCCTGGCGTGGCCGAAGCCGCCGTGTCACCGGCACCCGCGTCGCCCAGGTCGAGCACGCCGGACACGTCCGTGGTGCGGACGTAGAACTGCGGGCTGTACCCGGAGCGCACCGGCGTGCGGCGGCCGCCCTCCGCCGCCGACAGCAGGTGCAGCTCGGCGGCGAAGCGCTGGTGCGCGGCCACGCTGCCAGGCGCGGCGAGCACCTGGCCGCGCCGCACCTGGTGACGGCCGACGCCGCGCAGCAGCAGCGCCGCGTTATCCCCGGCCTGGGCGCTGTCCATCGTTTTGCCGAACGTCTCGACGCTGGTGACGACGGACCGCACGGGCGCGCCAAGCCCGACGAGCTCGACCGGGTCGCCGACCCGCACCTGGCCGCGCTCGACCGCGCCGGTCACGACGGTGCCTCGGCCGGTGATGGTCAGCGAGTTCTCCACCGCCAGGAGGAACGGGGCGCTCACGTACCGCTCGGGCACTGGCACGTAACCGTCGATGGCGTCGAGGAGGGCGAGCACAGATGCCACCCACCGTTCCTCTCCGGCGAGCGCGGCCAGCCCGGAGACCCGCACGACCGGGACCTCCTCGCCCGGGTAACCGTAGCTGGACAGCAGCTCGCGGACCTCGAGCTCGACGATCTCCGCGATCTCCGCGTCGGCCACGTCGGCCTTGTTGAGCGCGACGACCAGGTGCGACACGCCCACCTGCCGGGCGAGCACGACGTGCTCCCGCGTCTGCGGCATCACGCCCTCGATCGCCGAGACCACCAGGACCGCGCCGTCGACCTGCGCCGCGCCGGTGATCATGTTCTTCACGTAGTCGGCGTGGCCGGGCATGTCGACGTGCGCGTAATGCCTGGCCGCGGTCTCGTACTCGACGTGCGCGATGTTGATGGTGATGCCGCGGGCGGCCTCCTCCGGCGCGCGGTCGATCTGCCCGAACGGCACGTAGCTGCCCATGCCGCGGTCCGCGAGGACCTTCGTGATGGCGGCGGTGAGCGTGGTCTTCCCGTGGTCCACGTGCCCCATCGTTCCGATGTTGAGGTGCGGCTTGTCGCGGACGTACGCCTGCTTGATCATGACTGGTTGCTCCTGGTTCCTCCTGCTGGACTCGCTGACCCGCGCGCGCATGAAGCACCGCGCGATGCGCCACCCTTCCCCGCCGGGTCAAGGGAAGCGAACGGGGAAGGGTCAGCGTCGCGCGCCGTCGAGCGACGACAGCGGCGACGACGACAGCACTGCCAGGGCAGCCGTCAGCGCCGCGCGGCTGAGCGCGCGGTGAGCGGAGACGGCGAACCAGAACACGACAGCAAGGGTGCGGCACCGGCGGCACGAGCCGCAACGGGTTTATCGCCGCAAAGGGACCCGTCCACCTGGGAAAGACCGCGCTGCCAGGACCAGCCCGCTGCGCCAAGGTTCCCCGATTAACACGTGGCTACGCCGAGCCGGCCCGGCGAGGCGAACGCGATCGACCTGCCCCGCACCCTGGCGGCGGTGCGGGCCGCCAGGCGGCTAGCGCCTGTCGTTATCGTGTTCATGCACTGGGGCTGGGAGGGCGATGCCTGCCCGAACCCGGAGCAGCAGTCGCTGGCGGGGCAGCTATCGGCCGCCGGAGCGAGCATCATCATCGGCGCGCACGCGCACGTGCTGCAAGGCTCCGGCTGGCTCGGCCATACCTTCGTCGCCTACGGGATGGGCAATTTCCTGT
>CAZORE010000121.1:0-22214 GCA_964581815.1 uncultured Streptosporangiaceae bacterium
CCTTTGGCGAGACAGACCCTTCCTCGCGGAAGCGGCGGGGAGCCTGAGGCGAGTGCTGCGGATCAGCCGGCGGGTGCTGTCGACCAGCGGATGAGGGGTGGCCGGACGGAGGCGCACAGCGGGTGGCCCTTGGCGTCGGTGAGTTCCAGGTGCGCGATGAGCGATCCGTGTCGGCAGGCGGCATCGAGGGTGGCGGGGGCGATGGCGTCGAGCTGGAGCTTCGCCCGGCGGAACATGTTGAACGCGCCGTCGTCGATGGCGCCCCAGGCCAGGTAGATGAACCGGGCGCCGGGACGGCCCTGGATATACGTGCCCTTGATGTCGAAGCCGGCTCCGGCGGAGGTGGCTGTGGCCTCGAAGTCCCAGTGGGCGGATGGCGCGTCGCCTGGCGTCAGGCCGAGCAGCTCGACGGGCCGGTCTTTCCGGTACACCCCCTGCACACCGACGTGGATGTTGCGCGCGCCGGGAAAATTGCCGCCGGGGCCGATGTTGCGGCCGGGCAGGCTGGAGCCGGAGATGCTGACCTGGATGCGAACCGGGTCCTGGCCTGGCTGGCGGGCGGTGAAGAGCCGTTCTTCCGCATTCACGAGGACAGTCTGCCAGTGCCGAGGACTACGTGCGACGGGGTAGCCCTGCCGGCCCGGTCCGGCGGGGCGCGCGTATCGCTCGGCGCCGCGGACGGTAAGTCCGAACAGGTCGCAGAGACGGGCGGACGTCCCCCCACGAACGTCGGCCAGCCGACCAAGACGACCTCAGCCAGCCGCCACCTGCGTCAGGCGGCCGCAAACTCCGGTGCTTTATTTACGTGATAAGCGAAACTTACGTGTTAATTCGGGTTTTCGTCCGAGCGTGGAAAGCCGCCGCTAGGTCAGGCCGGTTCCATGCCGTATCGGGCCATCAGGGCGCGCTCCTCCTCCGGGGCCGGCGGATCCTCCCGCGACCACAGCGTCTCAAGCTCGGCGAAGTAGCCGTCCATGGCCGGGGCGTGCAGCACGAGGAGCCGCGCGGGCTCGTCGCCGTCGTTGCCGAAGGTGTGCCCCGCGCCGCGCGGCACCAGCAGGAAGTCATCAGCGCCGCCGCGCTGCTCCACGCCGTCGAACACGAACGTGATCGTCCCGTCGAGCACCCAGAAGGCCTCGGAGCAGTTCACGTGCCGGTGCGGCAGCGGACGGCGGCCGCGCGGCGGAACGGTCCGCTCCATCAGGGAAAAATCACCGCCCGTCTGCGCCGCGATGGCCTTGAACGCCATGACACTCCCGCGCGCGGTGACGATCTTGCCCTTCCCCGCGGAAACGATGCTCGACTCGCTCACACCAGCCTGTCTACGCCGCCACCCTGACCCACGCAATGTGACCTTGCTTTCGGCGGGCGGCAGCGGCTGATCGCCGGCAGGCTACTTAACTGGCGCTGATGAAAATCGGCGGGAAAACAGCGGCGCGTATTGTCCGCTAGCGGGCGAGAATAGGCAGTCCTTGCCGGACGGAGGTGCAGACGCCGTCGCTTGCCTCCGCGGCGGCGATGCGGTCCGCGCCCGGCGTGCCGTACAGGGTGGTGCGCTGGCGAAGGGGACGGCCGAGCGGTGCGACGATGCCGCGCAGGTCGGTGATCGTCTTGTAGGAGCCGTTGTCGGCGCCGGCCATCCGGCTGATCGTCTCCTCCATGAGGGTGCCGCCCAGGTCGTTGACGCCGCCGGTGAGCACGTCGCGGCACAGGTCGTCCCCCAGCTTGACCCACGAGCACTGGATCGAGTCGATCGCCCCGTGCAGCATGATGCGGGACAGCGCGTGCACCGCCCGGTTCTCCCGCCGGGTGACGCCAGGCCTGGCCAGGCCGGCCAGGTAGATCGGCGAGCTGGTGTGCACGAACGGGAGCAGCACGAACTCGGTGAACCCGCCGGTCTGCTGCTGGATGCCCCTGATCACCCGCAGGTGGCCGACCCAGTGATGCGGGGCGTCCACGTGCCCGTACATCATCGTGGCGGTCGTCCGTATGCCTAGCTGGTGCGCGGTCGTGATGACCTCGGTCCAGTCCCTGGCCGGCAGCTTGCCCTTGGTCAGCACCCAGCGCACGTCATCGTCGAGGATCTCGGCCGCGGTACCGGGCAGCGAGCCCACGCCGGCCTCCCTCGCGCGCAGCAGCCACTCGCGCAGCGGCAGGCCGGTGCGGGCGACGCCGTTCATCACCTCCATCGGGGAGAACGCGTGAACGTGCATCTCCGGGGTGCGGCGCTTCACCTCGGCCGCGATGTCGAAGTACGCCGTGCCCGGCAGGTCGGGATGGATGCCGCCCTGCATGCAAACCTCGGTCGCGCCCGCCGCCCACGCCTCCTCCGCGCGCTCCCCGATCTGGTCCAGGGACAGCGTGTAGGCGTCCGCGTCGGTGCGGCGCTGCGCGAACGCGCAGAACCGGCAGCCGGTGTAGCACACGTTGGTGAAGTTGATGTTCCGCGTGACGACGAACGTCACGTCGTCGCCGTTTACCTCGCGGCGCAAGCCGTCGGCGACCGCGGCCAGGGCGTCCAGGTCGTCGCCGTCCGCGGCGAGCAGCGCGATCGCTTCCGCGTCGGTGAGGGCGGCGGGGTCACGCTCGGCCTGGCGCAGGGCGGCCGCGATCTCACCGGGACGAGCGACGGCGGGCGCCTGGGCGACGACGACCCTGCCCTCCACCTCATTCCAGTCTCCGTAGACCTCGGCGAAGTCGTCGCGGCGGTCGGCGGTGCGGCCGATCGTGTCGATCGACACGTGCAGGTCGGTGCGGCCGGAGGACGCGCCCCAGCCGCCGTCCGGCTCCTGCCAGGGGCGGCCCTGCGGGAGCGCGGACTCATCCGCGAGGCCGGTGGCCGGGTCGGCGAGGGCGGCGACGTGCGCGGCGACGCGCGGGTCGAGCCACGGCTCGCGGATGTAGGGCGGGTAGATGGTGAGCCGTTCCCGCAGCGTGAAGCCCGCGGCGGCGGTGATCGCGGCGAGCTCGTCGATCTGCGGCCAGGGGCGCTCGGGGTTCACGTGGTCCGGGGTCAGCGGTGAGACGCCGCCCCAGTCGTCGATGCCGGCGTCGAGGATGAGCTGGTACTCGTCGCCGATGAGGTTCGGCGGCGCCTGGATACGGGCCTTGGGGCCGAGGACGAGGCGGGTGACCGCGATCGTGGCGGCGAGGTCGGCGAGCTCCGCGTCGGGGGTGGCGCGCATCTTGGTGTCCGGCTTGGCGCGGAAGTTCTGCACGATGACTTCCTGGATGCCGTTGTACTCCCGGGACACCTTACGCAGCGCGAAGATCGAATCGACGCGCTCCGCTGACGTCTCGCCGATGCCGATAAGGATGCCGGTGGTGAACGGGACGTTGCTGCGGCCCGCGTCCTCCAGGACCCGGAGGCGGACCTTGGGGTCCTTGTCGGGGGAACCGAAGTGCGGAGCGCCCTTCTCGGTGAACAAGCGCTCCGCTGTCGTCTCGAGCATCATGCCCATGGACGGGGCGACCGGCTTGAGGCGCTGGAAGTCCTGCCAGGTCATGACGCCCGGGTTGAGGTGCGGCAGCAGCCCGGTCTCCTCAAGGACGCGAATGGCCATCGCCCGGACGTAGGAGAGCGTGTCGTCGTAGCCGTGCGCGTCAAGCCACTCGCGCGCCTGCTTCCACCGGGCCTCGGGCCGGTCTCCCAGCGTGAAGAGCGCTTCCTTGCAGCCGAGCGCGGCCCCTTGCCTGGCGATCTCGAGCACCTCGTCCGGGCTGAGGAAGGGGCTGTCCAGCTTCCCCGGCACGGTCGCGAACGTGCAGTAGCCGCACCGGTCCCGGCAGAGCCGGGTCAGCGGAATGAACACCTTCTTCGAGTAGGTGATGATCCCCGGCCTGCCCGCCGCGGCGAGCCCCGCGTCCCTGGTCCGGGACGCGTGGCCGAGCAGCGTCCTGAGGTCGTCGCCGCGCGCGTGGAGCAGGATCTCCGCCTCGGTTTGGTCGAGCGCCTTGCCGTCCCTGGCCCGGGCGAGCGCTCTGCGCATCCCCGCCTCATTGACCCCGTTGTTTTCACCCTGGCCGATGCTCGAAGCGCTCATACTTTGAACCATACGGCACGTCCCGGACTGAACTTCGGGGCATGCGCTGCCCATCAGCCACCGGCGTCAGCAGAGTGCTCGGCGGCCCGCGGCGACTCGTCAGTCGTCGGGCTGCTCGACGAGCTGCGCCAGGTAGAGCTGCTCGCCGAGCTGGCTGATCAGCCCCTGCTGAGTCTCCAGGTAGTCGATGTGCTCTTCCTCGTCGCTGAGGATGTCCTCGAAGATGTTCGCGCTCGTGACGTCGCCGATGCTGCGCATGTACTCGATGCCCCGCCGGAGCCGGTCAACCGCCTCCACCTCGACGGCCATGTCCGACTGGAGCATCTGGCTGATCGTCTGGCCAATGCGCAACGCGGACAAGCGCTGGTAGTTCGGCAGCCCGTCGAGGAACAGGATCCGGTCGGTGAGCAGCTCAGCGTGCCGCATCTCGTCCAGCGATTCCGCCCGGGTGTGCTTGGCGATCTTCACCCAGCCGAAGTTCTCCTGCATCTTGCCGTGCAGGAAGTACTGGTTGATCGCCGTCAGCTCGGCGGTGAGCTGCTCGTTGAGGAACTCAATTACCCGATCGTCACCATGCATTTACATAAGGTAGCGGGCCGGCCTGCGACGGAAGCGGCTAACACGCAGTCATGCGTCAGGCCGCGGCGGCAGCGCGCAGCGCCGCGAGCGGGCACGCGCCGCGCTCGCCCAGCATGCCCCTGATGCGGTCCTTGCACGTCCCGCAGCTGGTGCAGGCGCCAGTGGCCTTGGCTACCTGCGCGAGGGTGGCCGCGCCCTTGTCGATCGCCGCGCTTACCTCATCGCTGGTCACGGCACGGCAGATACAAGCGAACACGCCCTCGCCGCTCCTCCCCTGGTGGCTGACTTTGGTTAGGCTACCCTAAGTTGCCGGTGGCCAGGACGTGGGCTCGGCGGTTAGAAGCTGCGGTAATCGCGGATGGACATGCGGGGGCCGCGACGAGGCGGGCCGCCCGTGCCGTAGCGGGCTATGCCGACGCCGGAGCCGGCGGCCCTGGTCGCCCTGGTCCCCCGGCTGAGGCCGATGAGCCTGGTGGTGCGGTGCCGGTGACCCTTGAACGGCTCGAGGAGCGCCAGCATCTCCTCGTCGGTGCTCCGGTCGCGCCCGGCCAGCGCCCAGCCGACCACGTTCTTGAGGTGATAGTCGCCGACGGAGACCGCGTCCGGGTCGCCCGCGGCCCGCTGCCTGGCCTCCGCCGAGGTCCACACGCCGATCCCTGGGATGGTCCGCAGTTTCCAGTCGGCCTCCTCGTGGGTCAGCGTGAGTAGCCGCTCCAGGCTGTCGGCCACGCTCGCGGCCCGAATGATGGTCTCGGCGCGGACGCCCTCCACGCCAGCCCGGTGCCAGTCCCATGACGGAATGCGGCGCCACGTTCCCGGGCCGGGGAACACGCGCATGCCGCGCGGTGCGGGTCCCGGGGGCGGCGTGCCGTACTTCGACAGCAGGATCCGCCAGGCGCGGTGGGCTTCGAGCACGACGACCTTCTGCTCGAGTACCGCGGGGACGAGTGCCTCCATCAGGCGGCCGGAACGGCCGATCCGCAGCCCCGGGTGCCGCAGCGCGGCGTCACGGATCACCGGGTGCGCGTCGGCGGCGAATCCGGAGGCGTCGTCGTCACTGCCGAGAGCGCCGGGTAGCGCGCCGAGCAGCCACTCCGCGCCCGGGCCCCACGCTTGCGCACGTACCCGGGTGACCGCCGCGGGCGGTTCCGTGAGGTCGCCGGCCTGGGCGGGCGGGCGGCCTGGCGGATGGGAGAGGTCGGCGACCTGGACGGGCGCACGGCACGGGAGCACGCGGATCGTGGCCGGCCCGTCCGGGGTCAGCGACGTCCGCCAGATCGCGCCTGCCTCGTCGGCCTGGAACGTCGGGTCGCCCCGGCCCCGGCCCTGCACCGCGAGCGTGAGCCGGACGTCGACGAGGAACGGCGCGACCCACTCCCGCTCCAGCATCGGCTCAGCCATCGGCACTCACTCATGCTAGACCGCCAGCCGTTTGTCCCACGGAAGTTGGCGTACCGGGGTAGTGCCCAGGTACCGCGCTCGGTTACTGACGCGCTGCATGTCTTGGACCGCATGGCTCTCATAGACTGGACGTAGAGTTACAGCAGACGTCAATACCGTCATGTGGCCGCAAAGCGATGCAGAGATTGTGATAGATACCTAACGTATCGTGGGCGGTTTCGAGGAGTGAGCTGCGCCGGACGCCCATGGTCGACTGGGCACAACCAGAGGGCTGCCGACCGTCGATGAGGCCCTAAGGCCAAGGCTCACGCAGCGCACGGGAAGACAGGAGTAACGAAGTGGCTGTCGATTCGACGATCCAGTCGGAGCTGACCGAATTCATTGTCACCAGCTATCTCTTCGGGGACGTCAAGCGCACGCCGCTCGATGATGAGGACCTGATCGAGGCGGGCATCATCGACTCCACCAGCGTGCTCGAGCTTATCGAGTTCCTTGAGTCGCATTTCGGAATTGAGGTCACTGACGCCGAGACCGTGCCGGCGAACCTTGGCAGCGTTTCCGCGCTCACTCGGTTTGTCGCGGGTAAGCGTGGTGTTCACGAGTCCGGGCTCAAGGCCCTGAGGCGGCAGTGACAAGCGTCCCGCGGCATGGCGGTGACGACGGCGGGACACCCGTGACGGACTGCCCGAACACCAGCGACTACCTGCTGGTCCGGGGAGCGCCAGGCGACGTGGCCCTCGTTACGCCCGGCGGGCAGTGCACCTACGGTGAGCTGCGAGCCGCCGCCAGCACGCTGGCCGCCGAACTCGCGGCGCTCGAGCTGCCGCCGGGTTCCCGGGTCGGGATCCTCGGCCCTAACTCGCTCTTCTGGGTGGCTGCCTACCTGGCCGTGATGAAGCTCGGCCACGTCGTCGTCCCATTCTCCGACAAGCTCACAGCGGACGGTATCCGCCGCAACGTCGGCGTGGTCGGCTGCCGGGTGATGTTCGCGGACCGCAGCGTCGCGCGCAGGTTCGCCGCGGCGTTCGACGGCCTCTCCGCAGTTCTCACGGAGGAGAGTCTCGAGTCAGCCCGTGAACCCTACTGGCCAGATCCGGCCCCGGTCGACCCGGGTGCCGACGCCGCCTTGATGTTCACGTCGGGAACGACCGCCAGCCCGAAGGCGGTCCGGGTGACCCACGGCAACATGCAGGCTAATACTGATTCCATCATTGAGAGCCTCGGACTGCGCGGTGACGACCGGATCCTGGTCATCCTCCCGTTCTTCTACTGCTACGGCGCATCCCTGCTGCACACGGCCCTGCGTCTCGGTGGGCGCGTGGTCCTGTGTAACTCCTTTGTCTTCCCCGAGACGGCCCTCGACCTGCTTGAGCGGGAGGAGTGCACCGTCTTCGCCGGCGTGCCATCCTCGTTCCAGCTGCTGTTGCGGGCGAGTACGTTCGCGCAGCGGGCCTTGCCGTCGCTCCGGCTCATCCAGCAGGCGGGCGGGAAACTGTCCCCGGTTCTCATCGAAGAGCTCTTGACGGCCGCGCCCGCGGCCCAGCTGTTCGTTATGTACGGGCAAACGGAGGCAACGGCGCGGCTATCATGCATCCCCCCCGACAAGCTCATCGAGAAGCCTGGCTCCATCGGCAAGGGCATACCGGGCGTGACGCTGCGGGTGCTCGACGAGGCCGGGCAGCCGGTCCCGCCTGGCCAGCGCGGCGAGATCTACGCGGCCGGCGCGAACATCTCCCCGGGCTACTACGGTGACCCGGCCGAATCCACGGCGAAGTTCACACCCCACGGCCTGCGGACCGGGGACCTGGCCGTCGTCGACGACGACGGCTACATCTACATCGTCGACCGCCGCGACGACTTCATCAAGTCATGGGGGCACCGCATCTCCAGCCAGGAGGTAGAGGCGGCTGCGCTCCGGATGCCGCAGCTGGTCTCCGTGGCGGTCGTGGGCGTGCCCGATGACGCGGCGGGCGAGACGCTGGCGCTCTTCGTCACGCCTGCGCCCGGGGCCGAGATCACGCCAGCCGCCGTCCTCGCTGTCTGCCGCCAGCACCTGCCGAAGCACATGGTGCCCCATTCGGTGGTCATCCTCGAGGCGATGCCAGTAACGGCGAACGGCAAGATCGCCAAGAGGGAGCTGCGCGAGATGGCGGTCCCACGCGCAGCCCGATGACGGGAAGTAGCCGGCATGCACCAGGCAGTGGGGACTGACATCGTGGCGGTGCCGCGGATCGAGACGCTGATCCGCGACGGCGGAGCATCGTTCCTCAACCGGTGGTTCACCGCCGGTGAAATCGATTACTGCGCTGGCAAGGCAGTGCCGAGCAGGCACTTCGCCGCCCGGTTCGCGGCCAAGGAGGCGGTGCTCAAGGCGCTGCCAGTGGAGTGGGACGGACCGCTGCCCTGGCGGTCGATCGAGATCGTCAGCCGGCCGCGCGGCGCACCCTCAGTCCGCCTGCACGGCGCGCTGCTCGCCGCGGCGACCAGGGCAGGGACCAGGGAGATCAGCGTGTCTCTGTCACACTGCGACGAATACGCGACCGCGACTGCCCTGGTGACTGCGACTTCGGCTGGTGACCCCGGACACGAGGGCTCGCCCGATGCCGAAGACGCACGGTGAACGCCGACTTGGCCGGGCAGGTCCTGCTGGACGACCCCGCCCGGGCAAGACGGGCATGACTACGCGTCCGAAGAGAACCGCACCGAGGTGCCCTCCAAGCGGGTCCCCGGCCACAGCCGCAGCCCCTTGGCGAGCTCGTTGCCCGGCCCGACGTGGGCACTGTCGCCGATGACCACGCCGTTGAGCACCGCGCCGCCTGCGATGACCGCACCCTTGCCGACGATGCTGTCACGGACGGTGGCGTAAGGACCGATGGCGGCGCCGTCGAAGATCACGCTGCCAGAGACGACCGCGCCGACCTCGATGACGGCGGCGTGGCCCACGGTCGTCCCATCGGACAGCAGCGCATCCGCGGCCACGCTCGCCTGGCTCAGCACGAGGAACTCGCCAGGCGGGCCGGGCCGGGCTGGCGATGGCAGCGTGCCGAGCACGACGTCGCACGAGCCGCGGACGAACGCCTCCGGAGTGCCGACGTCCAGCCAGTACGCGTCCTCGGCGTAGCCCATGACGACGGCGTCGGCCTGGATGAGGCCGGGGAACGTCTCGCGTTCCACGGACACCACCGGTCCGGCCGGGATGGCGTCGATCACCGACCGGCGGAAGACGTAGCAGCCGGCGTTGATCTGGTTGGTGGCCGGGTTCGGGGTCTTCTCGAGGAACGCGGTGACCCGCCCCGCCTTGTCGGTGGGCACGCAGCCGTACCGGCTGGGGTCGTCCACCGGGACCAGGTGCAGCGTCACCGCCGCGTCCGTCTTCCTGTGCAGGTCGACCTGGGCGGGAAGGTCATGCCCGGACAGCACGTCACCGTTCAGCACGACGACCGGCTCCTCGGGGCCGCCGCGCAGCATCCTGGCCGCGTTGCGGATCCCGCCGGCGGTGCCGAGCGGCTCGGTCTCGTGAACGTAGTCGATCGAGAGCCCGAACTGCTCACCCGACCCGAAGGCCTCGATGAACATCTCCGCCCGGTAGGAGGTCGCGAGCACCACGTGCGTGATGCCGGACTCCGCCGCGCGGGCCAGCTGGTGCGCCAGGAACGGCACCCCGGCCGTGGGCAGCAGCGGCTTAGGCGCGGACAAGGTGAGCGGCCGCAACCGGGTGCCCTTTCCACCGACGAGCATGATCGCTTCAAGTGGTTCACGAGGCATGTGGTCGTTCGCCTTTGCGCAGTGGGGTCTATGGACAGCGGGCGCCGCAGGCTGCCCGCGGCAACCTAGGCAGCATACTCACCGCCCCTAGGTAATACCCCTTGGCACTGGGGAATCGCGGCAGTGGCGTTACCTATTCGCCAGCGTTCATCGCCAAACGGGAGCTTCCGGGCACATTGTCAGGCACGCGGGTGCGCTGCCTCCTGCTCGGCGGCCCGCTTGTAGCTCGCCACGTGGGCCGTCGCCGACGCCGCCCACGTGAACTCCTGCGCCCTGGCGTATCCGGCCGCGCCGAGCGCGGCGCGGCGCTCCGGGTCGTCGAGCAGGGCGCGGAGCGCCATGGCGATCGATTCCGCGTCCGGCTCGGTGTACGCCACCGCGTCGCCGCCAACCTCGGGCAGCGCGGTCCGATAGGTGGTGAGCACCGGAGCGCCGCAGGCCATCGCTTCGAGCACGGGCAGGCCGAACCCCTCGCCACGGGACGGCGCCGCCACCACGAGGGCGCCGCCGAGAAAGCCGGTCAGGTCCGCGAACGGGAGGTAGCCGGGCCGGATAAGCCGAAGGTGGGACGGCACGCGGGCGACGGCGTCATCGAGCTCCTGGCTCCAGCCGCCCCCGCCGGCAAGCACGAGCGCGGGCGGGGCCGGCATGTCCGCGACCGCCGCGGCCCACCCGCTGACCAGGGCGGGGGCGTTCTTTCTCGGCGTCAGCGAGCCGAGGAACGCGACGTACGACCGGCCGTGCAGCCCGAGGCGCGCGGTGACATGGCTGACCTGCACCGCGGCCGGCCGGTGGAAGAGCCGGTGATCGACGCCGTGATAGGCGACATCGATCTTCCCCGGGTCGATGCCGAGCACCCGGATCAGCTCGTCCCTGGTGGCGTTGGACGGCACGATCAGCCGGGTCGCCTGCCTGGCCGTGGTCTTGGTTGCCGACTTGAGCGACATCCCGCTGATCGCCGTGTAGCGGTCGGGGTCGGTGTAGAACGAGAGGTCGTGGATGGTCACCACGGTCGGAAGCCCTGGGTGCATCGGCATCGTGTAGTTCGGCATGTGGATGACGTCCGCGCCGACCTGCTCCGCCACCACCGGCAGGCCGCTCTGTTCCCAGGCGAGCCGGTCGGCCCGGTGCCCGAGCCCGATCGGCCCGGCGACGATCGAGGCACCAGGCGCCAGCCGGCTGTACCGCTCCGCGTCAGAGAGCTGGCAGCTCACGGCCAGCCCAACCTCAGTGCCCGCCAGAGCGCCGATCAGCCCGTCAACGTAGCGGCCAAGCGCGCCTCGGTCAGTCGGCACGTCTGTCGCGTCGACCAGAACCCGAAGTGCCACAGCCCACCTGCTCCCTTCGACGGTCTCATCTAGCCGAAGCCTACGCCTCCGTAAGTGAACCGCATAAGCACGGCCTCCTTACGGCGGCCCCCGGCGGCGCGGCCAGCAGCCGGAGCGGCGCCGACGGGCGGTGCGGTTGCTACACACGCACGTGCTGGCTGCTGGTGATCTACCTAGCAGGACGGGGCGGACTTGCCCGCCTTGATCGCCTCCAGGTCGTCGACGGCCTGGGAGAGGGTGGCCACCTTCACGAGCCGCAGCCCGGCCGGCACCGCGCCCGCGGTGTTGACGCAGTTGGCCGCGGGGGTGAGGAAGATGGTCGCGCCGGCTGACCTAGCGGCCACCATCTTCTGCTGAATGCCGCCGATCGCCCCCACCTGGCCGGCCGCGGTGATCTCACCCGTTCCGGCGATGAACTTCCCGCCGGTCAGGTTGTCCTTCGTCAGCTTGTCGATGATGCCGAGCGCGAACATCATGCCGGCGCTTGGCCCGCCGATGTTGCCCACGGTGATATCAACGGTGAACGGGAACTTGTACTGCTGGTCAACGCTGATGCCGATCACCGGCGTGCCGTTCGATGACACGCTCTTGACCGGCACCGTCATGGTCGTCCCCGACCGCTGCACCTCGACCTGGAGGACCGTGCCCACCGGGTGGGAGGTGATCATCGCGGTCAGCGACGTCTCCCCGGTCACCGGCTGGCCGTTCACCGCGGTGATGACGTCCCCCTTCTTGAGCGACTTGCTCGCGGGGTAACCCGGCAGGGTGGAGGCGACCACCACCAGCGTCTGGTACGGGATGTGCAGTTCGGTCAGCGCGGCGGCGGTCGCGAGCTCCTGCGAAGAGGCCATCTGCTCCAGGTCCTGCGCCTGCGTCTGCTGTGCGGTCTGCCCCGGCGGGAACAGTTCGCTCTCCGGGACCACCGCCTCCGCCGGGTTCAGCCACCCGCGCAGCGCGTTGTAGATGTTCAGCACCTTGCCAGGGCCGCCCTCGAAGCTGACCGTCACCATGTTCAGGTTCCCGGTCGCCTTATACGTGACGTGCCCGGTGATCGAGATCAGGGGCTTCCCCGAGGAGTCCGTGCCGAGCGTGTTCAGCGTTGGCCCGGGCGTGAGGATCACGTAAGGCACAGGAACGAGCACCGTGACCGCGATCGCGGCCACCGTCGCCAGGGTCGCGATGACCAGCGTCAGTGAGCGGCGGGACATGCTGGAAGACTACGCGCTGCCGACCCACTCATCGCGTCCGTCCGTGAACCGCTGATGCTTCCAGATCGGCACCGTCGCCTTGAGCTCGTCGATCAGCGCGTGGCACGCGTGGAAGGCCTCGGCGCGGTGCGCGCAGGACACGCCGACCACGACCGCCAGGTCGCCGATGGCCAGGTCGCCGATGCGGTGGACCGCGGCGATGCCGATCGCGTCGGGGTACTTGACCGCGATCTCCTCGGCGACCCTGCGCAGTTCCTTCTCCGCCGACGGGTGCGCCGAGTAGGACAGCCCGGTCACGTCCCTCTCGTCATCGTTGTCCCGCACAGTGCCGACGAACAGCACCTCGCCGCCGGCCGCGGGGTCCGCGATCGCGCTGCGCACCTCGTCCACGGACAGCGCGGTGTCCCTGATGGCGATCAACCTGATCTGTTCCACCCGACCAAGGTACCGCGTACCGGGCTTAAGGCAGTCGGTCCATTACGGGGTCACCTAGCGACGGAACCGTGCTAACCCCGCAACAGTGCGGGGCGAACCGGCTCTAGGCCCTGGCACCCTGCGGCTATGAGTTAGCCATCTCCCCCGGTGCTGCGGCCTGTGCCTGCTGCGCAGCCTGCCCGGTCCCCTCATGACTCATCGGAACGGCACATATACCGATAGTTACCCAGGGGCCGGACATGTCACAGCCAGATCAATGTAAACCATAAAAATCTCGGCAGACCGCGCGCATCTCCCCTAACATGAAGTCCGCAAAGTACCTCTACCTCCCCTTCTGCGAGGGAACGTGACCTAGTGCTCGAACGTGTTGTCGGAATCCGTCCGTCACCGCCTCGGCGCAGGGTAACGGAGGCCATCCGGTCCGTGGAGCGGCATTGGCGCCGGCCGCGACACGGACAAGGGAATGCCGGCGCCGGCTTTATTGCCCGTGGTTTTGATTTGACTGAATTTCGGGAGACCATGGGTATCGGGTTTATCGATTTATCGGGTTTTTGTTATACAGCACCAATGCACGTTCACATCGATCACTAACTTGCCTGAGTTGCTGGACTCAGAATCTTAAACCTTCGGGGCGGCAGCCTACCGGTTAGGGGATAAAACGTTGACGGATAAGCCTGTTGTTGCACTTGTATGCGATGCCATGTATCCACACAGCTACGGCGGCCGGGAGTTCCGCTACCAAGCGATCCTTCCCCGTCTTGCCGAGCATGTTGACATTCACGTCTACACCATGCGCTGGTGGAAGGGCCCTAACGTCTACACCGAAAACGGGGTTACGTTCCACGCGATCTGCCCGCTCCTGCCAATGTATACGAAGGACGGCCGCAGGTCGATTATACAGGGGATTATTTTCGCACTTTTCTGCTTGCGTCTGCTAACCCGTCCTTTCGACGTCCTCGACGTCGATCAAATTCCGTACTTCCATGTCTTCCCGCTCCGGCTGATCGCTACGATCCGCCGGAAACCACTTGTCGCGACGTGGCATGAGGTCTGGGGCCCGGGAGCTTGGCGCGATTACCTCAAGTGGCTCGGCTGGCTGGGGTGGTTCGTGGAGATAACCTGCATCCGCCTGCCGGACCACATCATCTCGGCCTCCGCTCAGACGACCGAGCGCTTGCACGAGTTCGTCGGTGAGGAAGCCTCGATAACCACGATTCCCAATGGAATTGATGTAGCAGCTATCGCGGAAGTGCCGGCCAGCCCGCACAAGGTCGATATCGTTACGGTCGGTCGACTGATTGAGCACAAGCGCGTTCACGTGCTGCTGGACGTTATTGCTTCCCTGCACGCGCGAGGCATTTACGTGACCGCCCGGGTCATCGGGGACGGACCGGATCGCGAGGCTCTCCAGAAGCAGGCTAAAGCGCTCGGCATCGATTCAGCGGTGGATTTCTGCCACGACATAGCAGAACAGAAGGAACTGTACTCGCTTATCAAGGCGTCCCGGATGTTCATCTCCCTGTCAACGCGCGAAGGATTCGGGATCGCGGTGCTTGAGGCCATCGCGTGCGGCGTCCCGGTGCTGACGACCACGGCGCCAGATAACCTCGCCCAGTACCTGGCCACGAGGTACTCCTCGGGCTTCGTCTGCGGCACGCATACAGCCGAGATCGTTGACGCAACGGCGGACATTCTCAGCCAGCCCGATGCCAGCCGCTCACTCTCTGCTGATTCTTGGATAGAAGAGTACGGCTGGGAGAAGATGGTGGATCGTATCGTGAACATCTACCGGCCCGGGTTTATTGAGCCCGTGGCGCCGACCGCAATCTCAAAAGAAGAAGAATTCGTTTAGTCTATCTCCATGTTTGTCCTAACGAGGGTTTCCGTACCAGGCCGTTCAGGAGCGCTGGCATGAACCTCCACCTGAGGCCGATCAGCGACGCGGACCTATCACCCGTCGCTGACTTCTCGCATGTCAACCTCAGCCGCTGGCGAGTCCGGGGCAACCTCGCCTCGCAGGTCATCGAGGCCACGCTCGCGAGCCCTGAGTTGGAGTCGCACCGGGATCGCGCCGGTGCGGCCGTGGCGAACCGGCCAGAACTGCGGATCATCGTGCCGCCGCCGTCGTTTAGACTGTCTGCTCCACAGTTGAGCAAGCATAAGCGCGCCACGTTTGAGGCGGCCTAGATCGATGACCTCCATCGCGGGCTTTTACCTGCGCCGCAGTAAGCCGTCATTGTGTTCACCTTTCCAAGGGGTATGAAGAACTATGCGCACCCAGATGCACCACCTGCTGTTGACCTCTGCGAGGGAGCGGGGCGAAGCTCCGGCGCTCACCTCCAAGGACGTTACTGTTACGTATGCGCAGTTGTGGCGCGAGGTCAGCGGTTTTGGTGACGCGCTACGGGGGCTGGGGCTGGGCCGCCGTGACCGGGTAGCGGTCTACCTCGACAAGCGTATTGAGACGGTCACCGCCATCTTCGGCGCGTCAGCGGCTGGCGCGGTCTTCGTCCCGGTAAACCCCCTGCTGAAGCCGAAGCAGGTCGGATACATCATGCAGGACTGCGATGTACGGGTGCTGGTGACGTCACCCGACCGATACGCCGTACTGCGCGAAGAGCTCGAGCAGTGCAAGGCACTTGACCACGTGATCCTCACTGGCACGGACGAGGGAACCGCTTCGGGGGCGGGCTCCAGGTACGCCGTAAGCTCCTGGCCGCGAGATCTCCAAGGTGCACCAGGGAGCGCCGTCGAAGGCATCGACCTGGACATGGCGGCGATCTTTTACACCTCGGGCAGCACCGGGCGCCCGAAGGGCGTGGTGCTCAGCCACCGCAACCTCATCGTCGGTGCGGAAAGCGTCAGCTCATATCTCGGCAACCGCCCAGATGACGTCATTCTCTCGGCTCTGCCGTTGAGCTTCGACGCCGGGTTCAGCCAGCTCACAACGGCGTTCAACGTCGGTGCCCACGTCGTGCTGATGAACTACCTGATCCCGGGAGACTTGGTCCGGCTGTGCGCCAAGCACCGGGTAACCGGCTTGACGTGCGTCCCGCCGCTGTGGATTCAGATCGCCAGCCAGGCGTGGCCGGCCGAGGCGGCCGAGCGCCTGCGCTATTTCGCCAACACCGGCGGGAAGATGCCGAAGGCGACCCTGGACAGCCTGCGGTCCCTCTTCCCCTCAGCAGCTCCCTACCTCATGTACGGTCTCACCGAGGCGTTCCGGTCCACCTATCTTGACCCCGCGGAGGTGGACAGGAGGCCTGACTCCATCGGCAAGGCCATTCCCAATGCGGAGATCCTGGTTGTCCGTCCGGACGGCTCGCTGTGCGCTCCTGGCGAGGAGGGCGAACTGGTGCACCGCGGCGCCCTCGTCTCCCTCGGCTACTGGAACAACCCGGAGCGGACGGCCGAGCGCTTCCGCCCCGCGCCACAGCGGGAAACCGGCATCTGCACGGACGAGATGGCCGTGTGGTCAGGCGACGCGGTGGTCCAAGACGAGGAAGGCTTCCTGTATTTCGTCGGTCGCAAGGACGACATGATCAAGACGTCCGGATACCGGGTCAGCCCGAGCGAGATCGAAGAAGCGGTCTACGACACTGGCCTGGTCCGCGACGTGGTGGCGCTCGGCGTAGAGGACCCGACGCTGGGGCAGCACATAGCGCTCGTTGTCAGCCCGGTCGGCGAAGCGGAAGTCGATGTCGACGCGCTGCTGTCCCAGCTGCGGAAGTCGCTCCCTGCTTATATGCTCCCCAAGCGGGTCGAGGTCAAGCCGGAGATTCCCCGGTCCCCGAACGGCAAGTTCGACCGTGGGCTGCTGCGCGAGGAACTGAAGGCATGACTCAGCACAGCACGGTGGCAAGGAGAAATTGAAGGCATGACTCAGCACAGTACGGTGGCGAGGTTCACGGTAAAATCCGGTTCGCTCTGCGTAGGCGGCGTACCGCTGGACATGCTCGCCGAACGCGTCGGCGAGACACCGTTCTTTGCCTACGACCGCGGTCTCCTCACGGCTCGCGTGGCCCAGTTGCGCGCCGCGCTGCCCCCGGCCATCAACCTCAGCTACGCGATCAAAGCGAATCCGATGCCCGCGGTCGTACACCACCTCAGCGGACTAGTTGATTCCTTCGATGTCGCATCCGCGCTGGAGCTCCGGACGGCACTCAACACCACGTTGCCGCCACAACGGATCCACTTCGCCGGTCCGGGCAAGGGGATTGCCGAACTCCGTCAAGCGGTGGCGGCTGGGGCGACGGTCGAGCTGGAGTCCGGTACCGAGGCGCGGCGGGTCGTGGACATCGGACAGCAGCTGGGCATACGTCCGCGGGTCGCTATCCGGGTTAATCCTGATTTCGAGATCAAAGGCTCAGGCATGCGCATGGGGGGCGGCCCGCAGCAATTTGGTATCGACGCCGAGAAAGTGCCGGAGCTGTTTAAGCAATTTTCCGATGATGACCTGGATGTTCTAGGATTCCATGTCTTCGCAGGCTCACAGAACCTGCATCCCGACATTATTGCCCAGGCGCAGCGCGACACGGTCGAGCTTGTTCTTCGACTGGCCGGCTCTGTGTCCTGGCCAGTCCGTTACCTGAATCTTGGCGGCGGATTCGGAATACCATACTTCGAAAAGGACGTACCCCTAGACCTCTCCGCGATCGGGCAGAATCTTGCCGATCTACTGGCCACCAAGATTGGTCCTCAGCTGCCCGCAGCGCAAGTCGTCCTAGAGTTCGGACGATATATAGTCGGGGAATGCGGGGTTTACGTTACTCGCATTATTGACCGCAAAGAATCGCGCGGCCGGATCTATCTGGTGGTGGACGGAGGCCTTCATCATCAACTCGCGGCTTCGGGGAACTTCGGGCAGGTAATCCGACGTAATTACCCAGTCGCGATCGGCAACCGAATGGACGAGGTGCCGAGCGAGACGGCGAGCGTGGTGGGTAAGCTCTGCACACCACTCGACCTGCTGGGGGACCGCGTTGAACTGCCCGCTGCCGAGATAGGCGACCTGGTAGTAGTCTTCCAGGCAGGCGCCTATGGCCGCACGGCCAGTCCGACCGCGTTCCTGAGCCATCCGGAACCTCCCGAGGTAGTGGTGTAGGGCGGGCAGGTAAACCAGACCGCCCTGCGGCGCGTCACTCCGATATCGAATCAGTTAGGTCTAGGGAGAATCAGCTTATGAAGCAGGCACAGGCCACGCTTGACGAGGTCAAGGACCTCGTGGCAAAGACGCTAGGTATTGAGGACCGGATCGGATCGATGGATTCTTCGACTCCGCTGCTGGGCGAAATGCCCGAGCTAGACTCGCTGGCGGTGGTTGAAATTGCGGCGGGGATCGAGGACAAGTTCCATTTCCAAGTCGACGACACCGACTTCACGGCCGAGGTGTTCGAGACCCTCGGTTCGCTGGCCGCGTTCGTGGACGCCAACCGCCGGTAGGAACGGGCGGTGCGCGCGACGACGCGGACCGTAACGGGCGCTGAGCAGTTTCTTACCATGAGCTAAACGTGCCGCCACCTCGGCAGCAACACTGGTACTGTGACACTGCTGTTCCACAGGACGCCTGAATTTGCAGTGCGACACATCACGCGACCAGTCGTGTACGAGAAGTCACCCCTGCAACGGCGCGCCCCACATTGATCACCCTCGCTAAGGTCAGGTCAATCGAATGTTTCGTCGTCCCTCCCGGGGGTTGCTACTTTCGAAATTTGGCCTACTTACCCTAGGTGTGATCATGCTCACGGCCTGCGGTGTGGGCGCGCCCGCCGAGGGCGTCGGTCCCACCCTGGCGACCGTCCCACATACCGCGAGCCCGCTTGGCGCTCCAGTCGCAGCCGGGCCTCTGGCGATTGCTTCCATGCCGGCGACAACCAAGCCTAAGACCGCGAAGCCTAAGGCGGCGTCTACCACGCATCGTCCCGTCTCCACTGCCAGTTCAAGTGGGGTCGTCTTTGGGATTGCCGATGGCTCAATCCCCAGTTTGTCAGCGTCTGGACAGGCCCAGGAACTTGACGCAATTAAGGCCATGGGGCTCACCTCGGTTAGAGTGGATGCCAGCTGGTACAACACAGAGTTCAATGGGCCGGGTAGTTATAACTGGGCGCCGTTGGACACCACGGTCTCGGCCATTCGAAGTGCTGGTCTTACGGCAGACCTGATCATTGATCAATGTCCGCCTTGGGCCGCCGCGTCTGGCGCATCGGGGAATTTTGCCCAGCCAGCTTCCGCTTCTACATTCGCCGGCTTTGCCGCCGCGGTGGTGCAGAGATACTACGGTAAGGGCGCTAATTACTTCGAGATCTGGAACGAGCCGAATATCTCGGAATTCTGGTCACCCGGGCCGGATCCCGCCGCTTATACCGCGGACCTCAAAGCCGCCTACACGGCCATCAAGGCGGTCGCACCGTCGGCCATGGTGATAACGGCTGGCCTCGCTCCCGCTGCGAACAACGGAAACACCATGGATACCGTCAGTTTCGTCCAGGACATGTACGCAGACGGCGCCGCGGGCTACTTCGACGCACTCGGCGACCACCCGTACACCTATCCCAACACACCGGACAGCGTGATCCTCGGATCCGCTTGGTCTGAGATGGATCAGACAAGCCCGTCGCTGCGCAGCCTCATGATCGCCCACGGCGACGGCGCCAAGAAAATCTGGATCACCGAGTACGGCGCTCCGACCAGCGGCACAACTAACAACGTCAGCGCTGACGAACAGAGCACCGAAATCGTTGACACGATAGCTCAGGCTAAACAGCTCGGATGGATCGGATCCCTTTACATCTATTCCTGGGAAGATTCAGGCGGCGGCGACGGATTCGGCATCCTAAATAGTGATGGTTCGCAAAAGCCTGCGTACTCTGCCATAGCCGGCGCGTTGTCCGGTTGAAAGTTACCCGAGGTACACAAGAGTGAAAGTCCTGATCGCGACGCCCTATTTCTGGCCACAAGTCGGCGGCATGGAGAATTACGCCCGGTTCTTGGCGCGGGGGCTCTCCGAAGCAGGCTGTGAAGTGGTAGTAGTGTGCGGCGACCGAGCGGTGCGGGAGCCAGCCCTGGACGAGGTCGACGGGTACCCGGTGTGGCGACTGCCGGTGTGGCGGGTGGTGTCGAATACGCCGGTGAACCTTGCCTGGTGGCGTCAACTGAGGCGGATCATCCGCACGGAGCGGCCTGACGTCATCAACGCTCACACACCGGTGCCGTTCATGGTTGACGTAGTGACTTGGGCGGCAGGCCGGCTGCCAGTAGTAGTCACCTACCACGCCGCTACGCTGCTTAAGCCAGGCAGTGCCTTGATGTGGCTAGTGACCCGCGGCTATCTGGCGCTGCAGTTGCTGACGCTGGCCCGAGCACGAGCCATTATCGCGGTGTCGCAGTATGTGCGCGAGCGCCTGCCCCGGTGGCAAGGCAAGACCACGGTAGTGCCCAATGCGGTCACCGCGGTCGGTGACGCCCGCGATGCGCCGGGGTCGGGTCTCGCTTTCGTCAGTAACTTGGAGCCGACCCACCGCTGGAAGGGCCTGGATCTGGTACTTGACGCGCTCGCGATCTTGAAGCGGGACGGGTTGGCTGTGAGCTTGACGGTGATAGGCGATGGTGCCGACCGGCCGCGCTACGAACAGCGCGTACAGGAACTTGGCCTGAGCGAACAGGTGTACTTCGCAGGGAAATTGGTCGGCTGGGATCGTGATGCGCTCGTGCGGAAGGCGGCGGCCGTGGTGCTGTATCCAACGACGGCCAACGATGCCTTCCCCACCGTGATGCTCGAGGCGTGGGCACAGGGGGTGGCGGTGATCGCGGCCGCGAGTGGGGCGCTGCCGTCATTGGTGGACGATGGCGTAACCGGCCTCCTGGTGGCCCCCAACAACGCCAGCGCACTCGCGCAGGCCTTGCGGGGGACCCTCGACCATCCGTCCCAGCTGCTGGCACTCGGCGAGGCTGGCCGGCACCTGGTGGCCCGCGAATATACGTGGCCCCGCCAGGTCGAGCGAACGCTGGCCGTGCTGGGGGCAGTGGTAGCCGGTCTCGGGCCAACCGCTGCTACGGAAGTGACCGAGAGCGTAAGCAGCTAAGAACGAAAACATAGTCTCGTGCCGGCTGTAGCCTTCGGGGATGTCAAGCTTGCGAACTACCTGCGCAGGATTCCCGGCGGCGAGCACGCAGGGCGGAAGTTCGCCCTTAACGACCGAATTGGCGGCTACTACGGTATGATCTCCAATTTTACTGCCCGGCAGGACTATTACTCCGCGGCTTAGCCAGACATTGTTTCCAATGACGATGGGCGCAGACCGGGTAGGATGATCAGGGTCCAAGCCGTGGTGGTTAGAATCGTATATCGCCGAAAACTCGCCGATCAGGGTATCATTCCCAATTTCTATGCGCTCGAATGCTACCACGGTGGCGCCTTGATTAATGAAGACCCGGTCGCCAATCTCAAGGCTAGCCCCTGGCTGTGCGCCCAGCTCGCAACCCAACAGGGGGCCGCGCATGGAAAACCTCTTGCCAATCTTGACATCTCCGTCCGGGTACAGCACCGGAAGGTGTCCCTCACATGACACAACCGGAGACTGGACTCCGCCCATGCGAAATCGGACGGTACAGATTGCGGACTTAAGGTAAAGTCGCATCATGTAGCTCGTCGAGTACCCGTCAGGGAGAATGACATTCTTCAGTCGTCGCAGCGGTTGCATTGGTACTGCTCCTTTAGTAATGCTAACTTCACTTACCGCGTCTCGCCGTAAGTTAATGCCCCCTCTGTACCCGATGATTCCAACGGATCCGGGGCCTTGCTAAGCCGCTACGCGACGACAGCGTTCCGGGGTGAGGCCGTCGCGGGGATTAGCCCGAGACTGGCAAGAGCCCCAGTGTCGGACCAGTCGCCCCACTGGGCAGGATTGGTTCTGATAGCGGCATCCATCACGGCCGCGCACCGCGCGAGCGCTTCCTGCAGCTCGCCTTCCAGGGATAGCGGCGGGGAGATCTCCACCACCTGGTGGCGGTAGTCCGCCGAGCGGTGCACGGTAACCATGAGCACGGGAGCGCCGGACGACCGGGCCAGGTGGACGACTCCCGGCAGGAACGTCGCTTCCCTGCCGAGGAAGGGCACCTTGACCACACGGGACTCGTCACTGACCTGCGGGGCAGAGTCGGACAAAATGGTCACCACCTCGTTACGGCGCAGCGTGCTGACTGCCTGCGCGCTGTGCCCGCTGGCAACGCACTCCCACGACTCGATGCTCGGGCCCTGCCGGTGGCGCAGCGTGCGCCGGGCATAGGCGAAGTCCCAGAACCGCCGCACCGCGGGAGACGCATAGGGATCGTAATTCCACCACCAGAGCCCGATGCTGGTAACCGGGATACCGCTGGCATGAATCAAGGAGAAGGCGCTCCGGTAGGAGCCGAAGTGGGCCGAGCACAGGATCGCCCCCTTGCCCGCGGCCATCGCC
>CAZORE010000122.1:0-17119 GCA_964581815.1 uncultured Streptosporangiaceae bacterium
GCTGCGCCGTCGGCCCGGCCTGCCCGACGGCTGGGACGATTCGCTGACCTACGAGGTCTCCGGCGCCCTGGCCATGGGCCCGGTGTCGGCGGGGAACCTCGCGTCCCTGGCCTGGACGCTGGGCACCCGGCTGGCGGGCACCGGCAGGCTTCTCGCCAAAGGCACCCTCACGCTGCCGAAGGCCAGGCTCATCGCGGCGACGTTCGAGCCCCTGGACGAGGGAGAGGCGGCCCGCGCCGAGGCACTGATCCTGGATGAACTGGCCGGCAAGACCTACTTCCAGGTCGAGCGGCTGGCCTGGCGGGCCGCCCTGGCGGTCGCCCCGGACATAGCCGAGCGGCGCCGCCAGGCGGCCGAGAGGCAGGCGCGGGTCACGGTGTTCCGCGAGGAGTCCGGGACGGTCGGCCTGTCCGGCCGCGACCTGACCGCTGCCGAGGCCCTGGCCGGCCACGCCAACGTCGTCGCCCGCGCCCGCCAGTACCAGGCGTCGGGGGCGTTCCCCGGCGAGAGCACCAGCCGCCTGCAGGCGCGCGCCTACACCGACCTGCTCAACCAGGTCAGCGCCCAGGACCGGATCGCGTTCGCCCGCAATACGGACGCGAAACCGCCCGGCGACCCGGGACCGGATGATGCCGCCTCCAACGACGGCGGCGGCGACCCCAGCGGTGGGAAGGGCGGCCCGGCCCCGTCCGGCAAGGACGGCAGCGACGACGTGAACTCCGGCATCGCGGGGCACGGCCCGGATGAGCCAGGCGAAGCCGTCCCGAACGGCCCAGGCAGCCCAGGCAGCCCGGACGGCCCCGGAGTTCCGTCTTCGCCGCTGACCGAAGTGACCGTCCCGCTGGCCACCTTGCAGGGCCGCGCCGCCCGCTCCGGGGACAACCGGCTGCTCGGCCCGCTCGACCCCGCCCTGGCCCGCGACCTCGCCGCCGCAGCCGCCCGCTCACCTGACTCCCGCTGGGAAATCACCATCGTCGACGAGCACGGCTACGCCACCGGGCACGGCATCGCCCGCCCTGTCCGAAGCGCACCGCACCAGTCGCAGCCGCCACCCCAGCCGCCACCCGGCCCCGCCGCCAGCGCGCTACCCGCCCGGGTCAATATCACCATCACCGAGGCATTCCTACACCAGCTGGAAACACAAGCAGCTAAGCCGCGCCCCGGTGTCCAGCTGCGCCCGGGAGCACCGCCGGGCGCCTGGGCCTTCAATCCCGGCAAACCGGGAACCTGGGTACTCACCCTGCCCGGCGGCCGCCACCTGGCCATCCGGCTCGACGTCGTGCCCACGTACGACTGCGACCACAGGTACGCGGTCAGCTCTTACCTGCCAGGGGACCGGCTGCGCCGCCTGATCCAGATTCGTGATCACGAGTGCACCTGGCCGCCCTGTTCCCGGACCGCCCGTGACAGCGACTTTGAGCATGCGATCCCGTATGACAAAGGCGGGGTGACGGATGCATGCAACGCTGGGGCCCGCTCCCGCCGCTGCCACCGGGTAAAACAAATGCCCGGGTGGACGGTGACTCAGCCCAGGCCAGGCTGGCACGTGTGGGCCACCCCAACCGGCCGCACCTATGTCCAGGAACCCTGGCGGTACACCGCCTGATCGCGGCACCCGCGGCGCGGCGGTGCGGTCCGAATGTCGGGGGGTTTCGCTAGCGTCATTGTCATGCGGTTCCTGCACACCTCCGACTGGCATCTCGGGCGATCCCTGCACCGGGCCGACCTGCGGGAGGCGCAGGCCGCGTTCCTCGCCCACCTGGTGGAGACGGTGCGGTCCGAGCGGGTCGACGCCGTGCTCGTCGCCGGGGACGTGTATGACCGGGCGATCCCGTCGCTGGACGCGGTGGCGCTGTACGAGGACGCGCTGGCGCGGCTCCGCGCGGCGGGCGCCCGGGTGGTGCTCATCAGCGGCAACCACGACTCGGCGCGTCGGCTTGGCGTCAACGGCGCGCTGATCGACGTGGCGGGCGTGCACCTGCGGACCAGGCCGGAGGCCGTGGCCGACCCGGTGCTGCTTGACGATGAGCACGGCCAGGTCGCCGTGTACGGCATCCCCTACCTGGAACCTGCGATCGGGCTTCCCGGCCTGCCGCACGAGGCGGAGCCGTGGGCGCGGAGCCACGCCGCCGTGCTTGGCGCTGCCGCCGGGCTCATCCGGGCGGACGCCGCGGCGCGCGCTGCGACCCGGACGGTCGTGCTCGCGCACGCGTGGGTGGCCGGCGGGCGGAACGACGCCGAGCGCGCGGACAACGCCGGGCAGCAGGCCAGCGGGTCGGAGCGGGACATCTCGGTCGGCGGCATCGGCTACGCGCCTGCGAGCCTGTTCGACGGGTTCGGCTACGTCGCCCTCGGCCACCTGCACGGCCGGCAGGTGCTCGCGAACCACCTGCGCTACGCGGGCTCGCCGCTGCCCTACTCCTTCTCAGAGAAGGACCATAAGAAGGGGAGCTGGCTGGTCGAGGTCGGCGCCGACGGGACGGCGAGCGCCGAGTGGGTGCCCGCCCCGGTCTACCGGCGGCTCGCCGAGCTGTCCGGGCGCCTCGAGGACCTGCTCACCGCGGACGAGCATGACGGGCACGCCGGCGACTTCCTCGCGGTGACGCTGACCGACACCGCGCGGCCCGAGGGAGCGATGGAGCGGCTGCGCCGCCGCTTCCCGCACATCCTCACGCTCGAGTTCAAGCCGGAGGGGGCGCGCGCCGACCCGCGCAGCTACCGGGAGCGGGTCAGCGGGCGGGACGACCTGGCCGTAGCCGCCGAGTTCGTCAGGCACGTGCGCGACAGCGACCCGAGCGGCCGGGAACGCGAACTGCTCGGCGCTGCCTTCACCGCGGTCCGGCTCGCGCACGCGGCGGGGGAGCGCTGAAGTGCGCCCGCACCGCCTGCAGGTGACGGCCTTCGGCGCGTTCGCAGGAACAGAAACGGTGGCCTTCGACGACCTCGACGGCCTCTTCCTCCTGCACGGGGAGACCGGGGCGGGCAAGACGACGCTGCTCGACGCGATCGCGTTCGCCCTGTACGGCCGGGTACCTGGCGAGCGCGGCACGGCCAGGCGGCTGCGCTCCGACCACGCGGCGCCTGGCACCGCGACCGAGGTGGAGCTGGAGGCGACCCTCGGCGCCCGCCGGCTGCGCATTACCCGGCGGCCGGAGCAGGAACGTCAGAAGAAGTCGGGCGCCGGCCGCACCAAGGAGCAGGCGTCGGTCCGCCTTGAGGAGCGGGCGCCGGACGGTGGCTGGGCGGCCAGGTCGACCCGGGTCGGCGAGGCCGACCGGGAGATCGCCGAGCTGATGGGCATGTCCGCCGAGCAGTTTTTCCAGGTCGTGCTGCTGCCGCAGGGCCAGTTCGCCCAGTTCCTGCACGCGAAGGCGCAGGAGAAGGAGGCGCTGCTGCAGCAGCTCTTCGGCACCGACCGGTTCAGCCGGGTGGAAGACTGGCTCGCTGACCGCCGCCGCGTCACCGACAAGGAGGTGGCCACGGCCCGCGAGGACGTGGACCGCCGCATGCACCGGATCGCCCAGGTCGCGGGCACTGAGGTACCCGACGAGTGGGTCGCCGCTGCCCCCGATCCACCGAGAACAGGCCTGCCCGACCAGCCCGATCCGGTCCCGCCGCGCGCCTGGCAGGCCGCGTGGGCGGCTGGCCTCGCCGCGGCGGCTGCGGCCGATCACGCCGCGGCCACCGCGGTGGTCGAGGTCAGGAAGGCGGGGCTGGATGCCGCGCGCACCGGACAGCGGGAGGCGGAGCGGCTCGCCGACCGGCAGCGCCGCCGTCGCGACGCGCTAAACCGGCAGCAGAAGCTTGAGGTAGCCACGCCCGAGATCGGGCGGCTGCGGGCCGAGGCAGGCCGTGACCCGGTGGTACTGCGCGCCGCCGGCCAGGAGCAGCAGGCGCAGGCCGGCCGGCTTGAGTCACTGCGCGCCGTCGCCCGCCAGGCCGGCGCGGAGGACGGAACCGCCGCGGCCGCCCGCGACCTTGCGGACCGGCTGACCAGCGACATTGACCGCGCCGATGGGGAAGCCCGGCGCCGCCAGGCCGACCGCCGCGACGCCGCGCAGGCCCGCGACGCCGCCAGCCGGGCCGCCGCGGCGCTTCCCGCTGCCCAGGCCACGGCGGACACGGCCCGCCGGTCGGCCACCGACGCCACCGCCCTCGTCAAGGAGCATGCGAAGCGAGGCGAGCTGTACGACGCCCACCAGAGCGCCCTCGAAGCGGCGAACGCCGCTAACGAGGAGGCACGGCGCATCCGTGGGGCGCGCATCGACGGGATGCGCGCGGAGCTAGCCGCCGGGATGACCGACGGCAGCCCGTGCCCGGTCTGCGGCTCGCTTGAGCATCCGGATCCCGTTGACCAGACATCCTTCCCCCCGGTCAGCTGGGATGAGGAGGAGACCGCCTTCGCGCTCGCGGACGCCGCGGCGAGCACGCGGGACGAGGCCAGTAGCCAACTGGCCGCCGCCGACGCCACGTTCGCCGACCTGATGCGGCGCCTCACCGCCGCGGGCTTCACCGTCGCCGACGCACCAGGGGCCGCCCTTGGCGCGCTGACCGGCCAGGGGCCGTCAGGGGGCGCGCGCGCCGGGCGCAGGCAGCCGGAGCCTGCCGGCGCTCTCGCGGTCGGCCCCGCCGTTGCCGCCGCCGCCGAGCAGGCGCGGGCCGACGCGGACCGGCTGGAAACCGAGGCGGCCCGGATCGCCGACGACGCCGCGCGCCTCGAAACACGTCAGCGCGAGCTTGACGACCTGGACGCGGAAATCGCTGCGGGGACGGCCAGGCGCGCCGAGCTGACCGAGCAGCGTGTCGCCGCCCTCAGCGAGGCGGAGGCCGCGGACGCCCGCGCCGCGGACCGGCGGGCCGAGCTCGCCGCACAGCTCGGCGGCGAAGAGCTGGAAGCAGCCATCGCCGCGGCGACCAGCCTCGCCGAGGCGCTGCTCACCGCGGCGGCGCTGGCCGACCTGCTCGCCGATCCTGACCTGGCGGTACCGCTCGACCCGCCCGCTCCGGTGACGGAGGCCGCCGGCGCGGTGGGCGCGGCCCAGCGGGCACTCGACGAGGCCAACGAGGCCTCGGGCACGGCCCGCCACCGGGCCGAGCAGCTCGCCGGGCTGCGGCCAGGGCTCGATGAAGCACTCGACGCGCTGCGACCGCTCACCGACGACGCCGACCGGATCAGGCACCTGGCCGACCTCGCCGAGGGCCGCGGCGCGAACCAGTACAAGATGACCCTGTCGAGCTTCGTGCTCGCGGCGCGGCTGGAGGAGGTGGCCGCGGCGGCGAGCGAGCGCCTGCTCAGCATGACGGCCGGCCGCTACTCCCTGGTCCACACCGACGCGAAGAAGGGCAACGCGAAGGCGGGCCTCTCCCTGCTTGCCTGCGATGCCTGGACGGGGCTCGACCGGGACACCGCTACCCTCTCCGGCGGCGAGACGTTCCTCGCCAGCCTCGCCCTGGCCCTCGGACTCGCCGACGTCGTCACCGCCGAGTCGGCCGGAACCCCGATGGAGGCCCTGTTCATCGACGAGGGCTTCGGCACCCTGGACGAGGAAACCCTCGACGACGTGATGAACGTCCTCGACAGCCTGCGGGCGGGCGGCCGCATCGTCGGCATCGTCAGCCACGTCACCGAGCTCCGCCAGCGCGTCCCGGCCCAGGTCCACGTCCGTAAGTCCCGCACCGGCAGCCACGTCGAGATCACCGCGGGCTAGCCGCCGCCGGCCCGTAACGGCCGGGTGAACGGTGCGAGGGAAGTACCGTCAGCGGCGTTCTTGCGCCTTATGAGGTTGTTGCGGGGGAAAGGAGCAGGCGCCGTCGTTCGGGATAATTGTGAACGCACCGGGAGGCGGTCGACGGTCCGGCCATTCGGCCCGCTACCGCCGGTCTACCTGCCGTAATCTACGGGAAACCGGTTTGTAACGAACTGTCAATAAAGATCATTAGACGCGTCAAGGTGATTTGTCCAATACGCCCGTATATATTGCGTTATGAAAATGTGATTTTTCTTACAGGATCCGGTTGACGTGGTCATACCTGGGAAAACATCGCCACGGGGGCTCGTGCGAGGCCGGGACCCGGTTTAACATCAAGCCTTGGGAAGAACGAAAACACCTGGCTGAACCGCTCGAGGGACGGCGGACAGGAGCGTCAGGCGGCACAAGGTAGCGAGGGGGTTCCGGCATGTCGGTTCCTGCTGTGCGATGGGTCACGGTCGGAGTAGATGGCTCCGCCGAGTCCGTCGCCGCGCTCCGGTGGGCTTGCCGGGAGGCGTCCCTGCGCGGGGCTCAGGTGCACGCGGTGCACGTGCGGGAGGCGGTGTGCCACAGCCTGGCCAGTTACGCCGTGCCCGCGCAGTCCAGCTCGGATGACTTCTCCGCCGACTCCATCGATGACCTGGTGCGTTCGGTCCAGGCCAGCCAGGCCCCGGACGTCGAGGTCCGCGTGGAGGTGGTGGACGGCCTCGCCGCCCGGGTCCTGCTTGAGCGGTGCGAAGGCGCGGACATGCTGGTACTCGGGACGGCGAGCGACTCGCCGGGCACGGGGCGCTCGGTCGGCCCGGTGATCCGCGCCTGCTTGCGCCGTGCGACCTGCCCGGTGGTCGTGATCAGCGCCGCCCAGGACCCAGGGCAGTACAACGTGGGCCCCGTCAGGGTCACGGCCGGCGTCGGCATCCCGGCCGGGGCGGGCGTATAGCGGGCCGCCGCCCTGCCTGCCCGGCCGGGCCAGGCGCCATGATTCCGGCGTATGGTAACGATCATGGAATCAGCCGCCGCCGGCGCGCCCGCGGTCACGGACAATCCGGCTGCCTCACGCTATGAGATGCACGTCGACGGCGAGCTGGCCGGCCTCATCACGTACCGGCTGCATGACGCGACGATCAGCCTGCTGCACACCGAGATCGAGCCCGCCTTCCAGGGTGCTCACCTGGCCGGGCACCTAGCACGGTTCGCCCTCGACGACGCGCGCCAGCGCGGCCTCGCGGTGCTGCCCTTCTGCCCCTACGTGGCCTCCTGGATCAGGAAGCACCCGGACTACGCCGACCTCGTCCCGTCGCAGCGTCACGCCGAGTTCAACCTGTGAGCGTGGAGGCGCGGCGTTGACGCGGGTATGGCTGCCCGATTCGCCGTCGAGGTTCGGCGCGCTGCCCCCGGGCATCGAGGCCGACGTGTGGGATGGCGGCGACCTGCCGGACAGCGCGGACCAGGTCGAGTACGTCGTCCTGCCGCTTGGCGCGAAACCGGAAACGGTGCGGAAGATCGCGACGCTGCCTAGCCTCAGGGTCGTCCAGCTCCTGTCCGCCGGCGCGGACCACGTGCTGCCTCACCTCCCCGGTCACATCACGCTCTGCAATGCCAGGGGCGCGCACACCGCGGCCACCGCTGAGCTGACCGTGGGCATGATCGTCGCCAGCCTTCGTCAGTTCTCCCGGTTCGCGGTCGCGCAGCGCGCCGGGCGCTGGGAGCCGGCGCCGAGCCAGCTGATCGCCGGCAAGCGGGTGCTGATCGTCGGGTACGGCGACATCGGCGCCGCGGTCGAGCGCCGGCTGGCCGGCTGGGAGGTGGCCGTCGACCGGGTGGCCCGGCGCGCCCGCGACGGCGTGCACCCCGCCGGCGATCTGCCGGAGCTGCTCAAGAACGCGGACGTGGTGGTCGTGCTCGTGCCGGTCACCAAGGAGACCATCCACCTGGTCAACGCCGATTTCCTCGGCAACATGAAGGACGGGGCGCTGCTCGTGAACGCCGCCCGCGGGGTAATCGTGGACACCGGCGCGCTGCTCGCGGAGCTTCTCCGCGGCAGGATCACGGCCGCGCTTGACGTGACCGACCCGGAGCCGCTCCCTGACGGCCACCCGCTCTGGCAGGCCCCCGGGCTGCTGCTCACCCCGCACGTGGGCGGCGCGGTCGACGAGGCCATCGACCGCGCCTACCGGGTGGTCGGGGAGCAGCTGGCGCGGCTCGCCGACGGCCAGCCGTTGCTGAACATTATCGAAAGCCGCGGATATTTACCGGTCGCGGTCACCGCGCTCTTCGACGGCGTGGCCCGCAAGCCGGATCACATCCACAGCTGACAGAGGGTCCGGAGAGTCAACCTATACCGTTTCGTTGTCATTAAACCGGACATTAGGTCCAATATGATTGATAAGTAGGACAAAGACTTAATCTTTTTGTAATCTTCCCCTCAGAGTTCTTTCGGCATCGCTACCTTGATCACGGGAGCGTCACGACGGACTTTTCGAGGAGGAGAAACCATGTCCCCCCGTTCTCGGTCCGCATGGCGTCGCAGGATCCGTCGCAGCCGGAAGACGCAGGTTGCGGTAACCGCAGTGGTATCAGTCGCGATCGTGGTGGTAGCAGTCGTCGCCATCTCGCTCGTCGACAAGGGTTTTTCATCGGTCAATCAGGCCGCCTTCGGCAACTGCGCTTCTGCCGCGGCGGCTCAGCCATCGGACGGGCCGAACGCCGACCCGAGCGCCGCGGCGACCCCCTGCCCGTCGCAGACGGCAACCGCCGCGACGCAAGCAGCCCCCAGGGTGCCGATCACACTGAGCGACTTCGCCACCGGCCCGATCGCGACCTCGCAGCTCGGTGACGTGGCGACCAACCCCGTCGACGGGACGGGCGCGGCCATCAGCCTTAACCAGTCGCCGGACCAGGCGACCCAGTCGGGTAACTGCACCCTGTCGGTGCCGTGGAACCCGCTGACCGCGCAAGGCCTGGCCACGCCGTACCAGCTCGGCGACGGCTGCTCGATGTCCACCGCGGCACAGGAGGCCTTCGTCGAGGCGACGATCCTGTCGCCCAACGGCCAGGTCCAGGTCTACAACCCGCTGATCATCACCCAGGGCACCAGGCCCGCGAGGAATCCGGTCGTGCCGCGCATCCCGCGGGGCGCGCGGGTCATCCTCGACTTCGGGTTCAACGGCACCAACTTGGTGCTCACCGGCCCCGGCGCCTTCCAGCGTTCGAGCGGCTGCGTGGACGCCTTGGGCCAGTCGCTGATCGGCCAGGTCTCCGCCTGCAACGCAGTCGCCTTCTACAGCCTGGCTAACAGCGAGATCGCGAGGGGCATCCTGAAGGTGCCCGCGCTCGGCACGGCGACCGACGGCCAGCCCTGCCAGACCACGCGCGACTTCGCGCTGATCGACCAGGACCAGAGCGACAACATCTACTCGCAGTACCTGCTCGACGGCAACGGCCGGACGGCGCAGGCCACCGCACGGAACAAGGCGCGGATGGGCAACGCGACGCTGCTCACCAACGGCAGCGACAACGCGCTGCTCGGCTACTTCGTCGACCCGACCAACGGCTGCAAGACGTTCACCACGAACGACCCGACGAGCGTGAGCGGCAGCCAGTCGTCGCAGGCGCTTGACGAGCTGAGCGCCAAGGTCAACCAGAAGGGGCATATCGCCCTCATCCCGACGAACGACCCGATGACCCTGGTCGGCGGCAACGCTAGCATCGACAAGACCAACATGTACCGTTCGCTCGTGGACCAGCCGCTGCTTGCCGCGGGCACGGACCCGGCCCAGGTGGCGGCCTCGTACTGCATGAACATGGTGAACATCGCGCCGGCGCACGACCAGCTCGACGCGTCGGCGGACGCGGGCACCGGCAGCCCGGTGCCCACCGTGGGCAACAGCCTGGCGACATTCCTCGGCAACCGGCTGTCGATGTCGTTCACGAACCTGGGCTGTGACGCGTTCGGCCTGACCGACCCGGTGAACGTCACCGCCGCGGACGACGGCCCGGCCACTGCGGTGAGCTACAACACCGCGCAGCAGCAGGCCACGGTCCCCGCGCCGCCAAGCCAGGGCGTGACCGGGACCGGCGCGACCGCGACCGCGACCGCGACGACCGGGACCGGGACGACCGGGACCGGGACGACCGGCACCGGGACCGGAACCGGACGGCAGCGGCCACCGTGGCAGTGGCACGGCCACCACCACTGGCGGGATTCCGGCATGTGACGATTCATCCGGTGGCTTAATCCCGGCCCGCGCGGCTCAGCCGCGCGGGCCGGGCGGCTTACGATGGGGTCATGACGCAACCCAACGGCGAGTCCGAACTCCGCCCGGTGCTCGTCACGGTGGACGACGATCCAAGTGTGTCCCGCGCGATCGCCCGCGACCTGCGCAGGCGGTACGGCGAACGGAACCGGATCGTCCGCGCCGAGTCCGGCGAGCAGGCGCTCGACGCGTTGCGGCAGATGAAGCTGCGCGGCGACCAGGTCGCGGTCATCCTCGCCGACTACCGGATGCCCGGCCTCAACGGCATTGAGTTCCTCGAGCGGGCGATGGACATCTACCCGTACGCGCGCCGGGTGCTGCTGACCGCGTACGCGGACACCAACGCCGCGATCGACGCGATCAACCTGGTGGACGTGGACCACTACCTGCTCAAGCCCTGGGACCCCCCGGAGGAGAAGCTCTACCCGGTCATCGACGACCTGCTGCGGGCCTGGCGCAAGGAAGACCGCAAGATCGTCAAGGAAGCCAAGCTGGTCGGGCACCGCTGGTCCGCGCCGTCCGCGGACCTGCGCGATTTCCTCGCCCGCAATCAGGTGCCGTACCGCTGGTTCTCCTCGGACACCGACGAGGGACGGCGGCTGCTCGACGCGGCGGGCACCGATGAGCGGGACATCCCCGTGCTCATCACCGCCGACGGCGAGCCGCTGATCAAGCCGTCCCATGCCGAGGTCGCGGCGAAGGTCGGCCTGGCGACCATACCGGAACGGGAGTTCTACGACCTGGTGGTGGTGGGCGGCGGCCCGGCCGGGCTCGGCGCGGCGGTCTACGGCGCGTCCGAGGGGCTGCGCACCGTGCTCATCGAGAAGTACGCCACCGGCGGCCAGGCGGGCCAGTCCTCCCGGATCGAGAACTACCTGGGCTTCCCCGACGGAGTGTCCGGCGGGCAGCTCACCGACCGGGCGCGGCGGCAGGCGGTCAAGTTCGGCGCCGAGCTGATCACCACCTCCGAGGTGACCGCCCTCGAGGTGAACGGCCCGGCGCGGACCATCAGGCTCAGCGACGGCAGCGCGATCGACGCCAAGGCGGTCATCCTGGCCACCGGCGTCTCCTACCGGCAGCTCGACGCGCCCGGCTGCACGCAGATGACCGGGGTGGGCGTCTACTACGGCGCCGCGCTCGCCGAGGCCGAGGGCTGCAAGGACCAGGACGTGTACGTGGTGGGCGGGGCCAACTCGGCCGGCCAGGCGGCCGTCTACCTGGCCAAGTTCGCGAGGTCCGTGACCATGCTGGTGCGCGCTCAGTCGCTTGAGTCCTCGATGTCGTACTACCTCATCCAGCAGATCGCCGACATCCCGAACATCACCGTGCGCACCTGTACCGAGGTGACGGAGGTGCGCGGAGACGGGCACGTGGAGCAGCTCGCGCTGCATGACCTGGCCGCGAAAACCACAGAAATAGTCGACGCCGGACAGCTGTTCATCTTTATCGGGGCGGCACCGGGGACCGGGTGGCTCGAGGGCTTGTTGGCCCGCGACTCACGCGGCTTCGTGCTGGCCGGCCCCGACCTAGAAGAGCAAGACGAGTACGGCTGGTCGCTCGACCGCGCGCCCTACCACCTGGAGACCAGCGTCCCCGGCGTGTTCGTGGCGGGGGACGTGCGCGCCGAGTCGGCCAAGCGGGTCGCGTCGGCGGTAGGAGAGGGCGCGATGGCCGTGATGTTCGTGCACCGGTACCTGGAGACCCTGTCATGACAGCAACACAATCCCCGTGCGACCCGGAAGAGCTGCGCACGCTCTTCCTGTTCGAGAAGCTCACCGACGAGCAGATCACCCGGCTGTGCGTCGAGGGGCACGTCGAGGTCATCCCGACCGGCCCGGTCTTCGCCGAGGGTGAGCCCGCCACCTGCCTCTACGTGCTGATCGAGGGCACTGTGGTACAAAGCAGGCGGGTTGGCGCCGACGACGTCGAGGTCGGCCGGACCAGCCAGCGGGGCGTCTACAGCGGCGCCTACATGGCCTACATCGGGGACCGGGTCCCCCAGGTTTACGCGAACTCGCTGCGGGTGACCGAGCCGTCCCGGTTCTACGTGCTCGGCGCGGACTGCTTCGCCCAGATCATGAACGAGTGGTTCCCGATGCCGGTGCACCTGCTCGAGGGCCTGTTCTTCGGCAGCCAGCGGACCAAGGAGGCGGTCGGCCAGCGGGAGCGGCTGCTCGCGCTCGGCTCGCTGACCGCGGGCCTGACGCACGAGCTCAACAACCCGGCCGCCGCCGCGGTCCGCGCCACCGCGAGCCTGCGCGAGCGGGTCGCCGGGATGCGGCAGAAACTCAAGATGATCGCCAGCGGCAAGTACGACAAGGCCAAGCTCGAGCCGCTCATCGAACTGCAGCAGCGCGCGGCCGAACAGGTCGCCAAGGCGCCGAAGCTCGACCCGATGGAGGCCTCCGACCGGGAGGACGAGGTCACCGACTGGCTCGAGGACCACGGCTGCCACGACGGCTGGCAGCTTGCCCCGGTCTTCGTCCAGGCCGGCCTGTACTCCGAGTGGCTTGACCAGGTGCTCGACACCGTGGGCGCGGACATGCTCGAGCCCGCGCTGCGCTGGCTGAACTACACGGTCGAGACCGAACTGCTGATGAACGAGATCGAGGACGCGACCACCCGGGTGTCCACCCTGGTCGGCGCGGCCAAGCAGTACTCGCAGCTCGACCGCGCGCCGTTCCAGGTGGTGGACGTGCACGACCTGCTGTCCAGCACGCTGCTGATGATGTCGGTCAAGCTCAAGGGCATCAAGATCGTCAAGGACTACGACAAGTCGCTGCCGAAGATCCCGGCCTACGCCTCCGAGCTTAACCAGGTCTGGACTAACCTGATCGACAACGCCGCGCAGGCGATGAACGGTGAGGGAACCCTCACCATCCGCACCGCGCGCGACGACGCCAACGTGCTCATCGAGATCGGCGACACCGGCCCCGGCATTCCGAAGGAGATCCAGGAGCGGATCTTCGAGCCGTTCTTCAGCACCAAGCCGGTCGGCGAGGGCACCGGGCTCGGCCTTGACATCGCCTGGCGGATCGTCGTCAAGAAGCATCACGGCGACCTGCGCGTCGAGTCGGTCCCCGGCGACACCCGCTTCCAGGTCCGTCTTCCCATTCAACCGGAAACCTCGGAGAACTCATGACAGAGCAGATCGCCGGCGTTGACCCGACCGTGCCGCCGAGCGGCACCGGCTGCGCGGAATGCGAGGCGGCGGGCGGCTGGTGGCTGCACCTGCGCCGCTGCACCCAGTGCGGTCACATCGGGTGCTGCGACAACTCGCCGGCCCAGCACGCGACCGGGCACTTCAAGGAGACCGGCCACCCGGTGATCCGCAGCTTCGAGCCGGGCGAGGACTGGTTCTGGGCCTACCCGAGCGAGGACTACTACGAGACCGGCCCGGCGCTCGTCGGCCCGCAGCACCACCCGGTTGACCAGCCGGTTCCCGGTCCCGCCGGCCGTGTGCCGCACGACTGGCAACGCAAGCTCAACTCGTGAACGTCGTATCGCGCGGCTTCCGCGGCCGGGACCGCGACGGCGGGGTCAAGCTGCCGCCTGGCCAGTACCTGGAGCACGGCTTCCCGGTGCTGCAGGCCGGCCCTACCCCGCCGGTGAACACGGCCACCTGGTCGTTCACCGTCACCACGGAGGCCGGCGACTCGACCCGCTGGGACTGGCGGCAGTTCACCGCGCTGCCCGCCGAGGACGTCACGGTCGACATCCACTGCGTCACCCAGTGGTCCAAGCTCGGGACCCGCTGGCGCGGCATCTCGGTCGACACGCTGCTCGACGGCATTGCCACCAACGCGGCGTATGTCATGGCGCGAAGCTACGGCGGCTACACGACCAACATGCCGCTCGCTGACCTGCGCGACGGCAAGGCCTGGGTCGCCTACGAGTACGACGGCCGGCCGCTGCCGCCCGAGCACGGCGGCCCGGCCCGGCTCCTCGTGCCGCACCTGTACTTCTGGAAGTCAGCCAAGTGGGTCACCGGCCTGGACCTGATGCCGCACGACCGGCACGGCTTCTGGGAGCAACTCGGCTACCACGACTACGGTGACCCGTGGCGCGAGCAGCGGTACCAGGGCGACTGAGCTGGCGGGTCGCGACCGTCAAGGAAACCAGGGACGAGACCGCGACCGCCCGCACGCTGCTACTTGACGTCCCCGGCTGGCCCGGCCACCTGCCTGGCCAGCACGTCGCCGTCAAGCTGACCGCCGAGGACGGCTACTCCGCGCAGCGCGACTACTCGATCGCCGGGCCGCCATCAGACGGCCGCGTCGAGCTCACCGTCCAGCGCCTCGACGACGGCGAGGTGTCGTCTTACCTGGCCGGCGTCGCCGAGCCGGGCGACCAGTTCGAGGTGCGCGGCCCGATCGGCGGCTGGTTCGCCTGGCGCGCCGCCGATCCCCGCCCCCTGCTGCTGCTCGCCGGCGGCTCAGGCGTCGTCCCGCTGATGTCGATGATCCGCACCCACGCGCAGGCGGGCAGCCAGGCCCCCGTCCGGCTGATCTACAGCGCCCGCACCCCCGCCGACGTCATCTACGCGACCGAGCTAGCAGAACGAGTGCGTGTTTCACCCCTCACCGTCACCTATCTCTACACGCGCGCACCGCTCTCGATGGCCGCCGATCCGCCCAGGAGCTACCCGGGCCGCCTGAACGCCAAGGTCCTCGCCGCCACGTCCTTCCCCCCGCAGGCAAACCCGGCGATCTTCGCCTGCGGCCCCTCCGGCTTCGTGGAAACGGCGTCGGACCTGCTCGTCGCGGCCGGCCACCTTCCCGGCATGATCAAAACCGAGCGCTTCGGCCCCACCTAGGGAAAGAGCGTTTCCAGGTAGGCGGCCACGCCGTCCTCGTCATTCGAGCCGATGACGTGCGTGGCCGCCGCGAGCACCTCGGGATGCGCGTTGGCGACCGCGCATGAGGTGCCTGCCCAGGCGAGCAGCGGCAGGTCGTTGGGCATGTCGCCGAACGCGATGACCGACTGCGGCCCGATCCCGTGGAGCTTGGCGATCTCGGCGACAACACTGGCCTTCGAGACGCCAAGCGCGGAGGCCTCGATGAGCCCTTTCGAGTTGGAATGGGTGACGCTGACCAGGCCGTCGAGCGCGGGCAGCACCCGGGCGAGCAGGTCGTCGCAGGTGTAGCCGAAGTGCCTGCCGAGCAGTTTGGAGGCCGGCCGGGCGAATAGCTCCGCATCGCCGACGCGCGGCAGTGACAAGTTCACTTCCGCGTTGACCGACTGGTAGACCGGGTCGGCGCCGTGCCCGTCGGGGTACTCGACCGCGATTCCGATGCCGGGGATGGCCGTGCGCAGCGCCGCGGCCGCCTCAGCCAGCACCGGCGCCGCGATGAGGTGCCGCGCCGCGATCGTCCCGGTTCGCATGTCGTAGGCGAGCGCGCCGTTGGCGCAGATCGCCGTTCCCCGGTGACCGAAGGTGGCGGCGATCGCAGCCATCCACCGCGGCGGTCGCCCGGTGACGAGGATGAACCGCGCCCCCGCGGCCTCTACTCGTGCGAACGCGGCGACCGTCCGCGCCGAGATGGTCCCGTCGCCGCGGATGATCGTCCCGTCAAGGTCGGTCGCCACCAGCAACGGATACTCGCCCACAATCAATGAGACTAACCGCATTCGGTCAGCGCACGCCCCGCGGACGGAACTGGACACTGATCCGCGGGCCGGCCGGACGGGCCGACTTGGGCACGGCGTGCTCCCAGGTGCGCTGGCAGCTGCCGCCCATGACGATGAGGTCTCCGTGCCCGAGGTTGTACCGGAGGGTGCCGGCCCCCTTGGCCGCCCGGGGTCGCAGCAGCAGCGGCCGCGCCTCGCCGAGCGAGACTATTCCGACCATCGTGTCCTGCCACGAGCCGCGCCCGATGGTGTCGCCGTGCCAGGCGACGCTGTCCCGTTCGTCCCGGTAGAAGCACAGCCCGGCCGTGACGAATGGCTCGCCGAGCTGTTGCGCGTAGTAACCGTTCAGTGCCGCGCGGCACGCCTCTAGCGCGGGGTCGGGCAGCGGTGCGTTCTCGCCGTAGAAGCACAGCAACCGCGGCACGTCGACGGTCCTGTCGTACATCCGCCGCCGCTCCGCCCGCCACGGCACGGCCTGGGCCAGCCGGGTGAACAACGGAGCGGACCCGGCCAGCCAGCCGCGCTGCACGTCCACCCAGGCACCGCGGCTCAGCGGCACGCGCTCCGGCCGCAGCGGCCCCGGCGCGGCCTCGTCGCCGAGGTCGAGCAGCGACTCCTGCAGCGTAACGCTCATGCGAACACCCTATCGTATGGCGTGCTCATTTGCCGCTTGTCCTCGCCAGGGAAATCTGACGAGGCTGTTCCAGCAGGCTACAGAGGTTCCGATGGCACGGCCGTCACTGGATTCTGCCGGCCGAACAACCGTCTCGCCCGCCGCGGTACCTGGATCGTGACCCGTTTGTACCGCTTCCCCGGGAACTGCCTTGCTAGGTAGAATTCACCGTGACCATGCGACTAAGCATTGAGCCTGGCAACGACCTGGTGGGCCGGTTCGGCGACACGGTCGTGCTAATTTCCCGTAACGGCACGGCCGATGCCAGCGTCAGCGAGCTTCTCGGCCTCGTCGCGGACCTGGCGGCCAACCCTGGTGCGCCTGCTACCGCGGTGGCGGCGCGACTCGCCGGCTGGGTGCTCGGCAACCTGTCGGGGAACGTCGCCGCGTTCGGCATCGTGACGCCGGTGCCCGAGGGCGCTGTCGTCTTCCTGCGCGGCCCCATGCGCTGCACGGTCAGCGCCGGGGACGCGGTCCGGCAACTTTCCGGTGAGCAGGCGCTGACCTGGGTCGACCAGATCGTGCCTGGCAGTTTCGACTGGCTGGCAATCGGCGGCGCAGAAGGCGCGAGTGTGCAGGCGGACCCGGTATCCGACCTGCGCGCCGGCGTGATTCCCGGGCAGGGGTTCGTGCTTATCGGCGCCGCGGCCCCGGGCGCGGCGGCCGCGGCGGCCGGGGCCGCTCGCGACGCCGTGGTGCGAGAGGAGCCGCCCCAGGCCGTCCCCGCCGAGCCGGTTCAGCCGGAGCCGCCTCAGCCGGAGCCGGTTCAGCCGGAGCCGCCTCAGCCGGAGCCGCTTCAGCCGGAGCCG
>CAZORE010000122.1:17219-18862 GCA_964581815.1 uncultured Streptosporangiaceae bacterium
TTCAGCCGGAGCCGGTGGCGGCGGTGCCGCCCGCCCCCGCGGAGCCGGATAACTGGGCCGCGCCCGCGGAGCCGGATAACTGGGCCGCGCCCGCGGAACCGGATAACTGGGCCGCGCCCGCCGAGCCGGCCCCGCCCATGGAGCCGGTCCAGCCGTCGGCCTCCGGCCTGTCGAGGCCAGGCACCGTGGCCACCGGCGCCCTGGCCGAGGAGGGTGACTGGGAATCGGCCGGCCAGCGCCAGGGCGTCGTGGAACCGACGATGACGGTAGCCCACGCGGGCGTCCTGCGTTCGCATGACGGCCAGTTCATCGTCCTTGACCGGCCCTACGTCCTCGGCCGCGAGCCCACCAACGACCCCGCGGTCCGCAACGGCGACGCCGACGGGTTCCGGCTGCAAGACCCGGACAACGTGATCTCACGGGTGCACGCCTATGTCTCGCTCATCGGCGGTACCGTGCTTGTCCGGGACGCGTCCTCGGCCGCAGGCACGTTTATCGGCGCGCCCGGAGACCCGGAATGGACCAGGGTAGGCCTGGAAGGCGCTCCGCTGCCGCAGGGCTGGTCGCTGCGCATCGGGGAGCACATCTTCGTCCTTGAGCCGGACGGCCCCGGGGTCTGATGACGTACTGCCCGGTCGTCTCGTAGCACTATCTGGCTCCGAGGCGGCCGGCTGTACTCGCCCTATGGCATAGAGCTGCGGTGTCCGGGCTGCCGCGCCGCGAATTCACCGGTGCTCGGATATTGCACCGACAATCTTCGCGACTTACTAAGCAGGGCGAATTCCCGACTGGGCGGGAAACCGAACTCCGTAAAACAACACTGGCGGCGGGCCCGCGGCGTGGATGCCCGGCCCCGCCGCCAGTGTGACTGGTCGTTAGACGGCGCGCACCTGCGCGGCCTGCGGACCCTTTGGCCCCTGGGTCACGCTGTACTCGACCTTCTGGTTTTCTTCGAGGCTGCGGTATCCGTTCGCCTCGATCGCGGAGAAGTGCACGAAGACGTCACCGCTACCGTCATCGGGGGCGATGAAGCCGTAGCCCTTGTCCGCGTTGAACCACTTTACGGTCCCCTGAGCCATTTTTGCTGTATGTCCTTCTGGAAGATCCCTGAGACCCGCGCACTTCACGCGGATCAGCCATGATGGCTGCCATCGTACGGACCCCGGGAGTCGATCGCTAATGTTCCTGTCTTCAATGAAGGCGACCGGTAAGAGCATCGGCACTTAGTTGAATCTGGGAGTGAATTGCGACCGGAAAGCCCGCTAACGGCTAGGGCCCAATCTACCGCATCCAGCGGTGCCGGTCGGGGTACTCCGCACGGAAATTTGCGCCGACTCGCAGCCCTGCTGCCTGGCAAGTTATGTCAGAAATGCCGATACTGTCCTGGTCGGCCCGCTTAGCCGCGGCGTCCCCGGCCTGCGGAATATCCGGAACGCCCGGAAGATCCGGTAAAGTTCCCGGCGCCCTGGGGGCGGCCACCGCGCCCGGCGCGCGGCCGGAATGCCTGCCCGGCGAGCGGCGCACTCGTCCCGGAACGCGGCCGCGCGGCACCTTCGCCGCGGATCGGCCGGTCGTCGCGACCCGAGCGCTCGTCCCTGGCCGGCTGCCCGTCACGGACGGGGCGGCCATCACGGACGGGGCGG
>CAZORE010000122.1:18962-22179 GCA_964581815.1 uncultured Streptosporangiaceae bacterium
CGGTCGTCACGGAACGGGTGCTCCCGACGCTCACCGCGGTAGGAGGGATCATTGCCGGCCGGCCGGCTGTCCCGGCCGGAGCGCTCATCACCGAACCGGCGGTCCGCGGCGGGGGCGCGGTCATCCCGGTACCCGTATCCCCTGCCCCGGTCGTCACGGTTCCAGCCGTCGCGGCCGCGGTCATCGCGGTTCCGGTCGTCGCGCCCGCGGTCATCCCGGACGCGGTCGCTGTAGGCCGGACGGGCGCCGGCGTCGGCCCGGCGGCCCGCGACGAACGGCCGCCCTGACGCGTCGGGCCGCGCCGCGCCCGGTCGGCGGTAGCCGCCCTGGCCCGACCGCGGCCGCCAGTCGTTGCCGCCCTGGTCGCCGCGGCCGGCGGCCTCATCCCTGGACGCGAAGCCGCGTGGCCCGGAGTCGCGTGGCCCGCGGTCGCGGAACCGGTCGTCGCGCGGCTTGCGGTCGCGGGGACGGCGCGGCCTGCCCTCCCCGGGCCCGTCGTTCCTGGCCAGCCGGTCCTCCGGCTGTACCAGCTCAGAGACCTTGCCCGTCACCGACACCCTGGGTGCGGGCGGCCCCGCGAGCTCGGTGAGCACGTCCGACTCCGCGTCCGCGGCGACCGCCGGGTGCGGCGTGATGTCGGCCTTGCGCATCAGCGCGGTGACATCACGGGCCTGGGCCTTGGTCTGCAGGGTGACGACCACGCCGTCCGCGCCGCCCCGGGCGGTGCGGCCCGAGCGGTGGACGTAGGCCTTGTGCTCGGCCGGCGGGTCGAAGTGGATAACCAGGTCGATGCCGTCGATGTGGATGCCGCGGGCAGCGATGTCGGTGGCGACCATGACCCGGGCGACGCCGGACGCGAACGCGGCGAGGTTCCGCGACCGCGCGCCCTGCCTGAGGTTGCCGTGCAGTTCCGCGGCGGGGATGCCGGCCTGGGTGAGCTGGCGGGCAAGCCGCTCCGCCCCGTGCTTGGTCCGGGTGAACACGAGCGAGCGCTTCTCGCCGCCGGCCAGCGCGGCGATCACCGCGACGCGGTTGGCGGCGTCGACGGTGAGCACGTGGTGCTCGATCTCGGCGGGCGAGGAGTGCTCGTCCACCGAGTGCAGCACCGGGTCACTGAGGAAGCGCCGTGCGAGCACGTCGACGGCGGCGTCGAGCGTGGCGGAAAACAGCATCCGCTGGCCGCCGTCCGGTGTCGTCTCGAGCAGCCTGCGGACAACGGGCAGGAAGCCGAGGTCGGCCATCTGGTCCGCCTCGTCGATGACCGTGATCTCGACGTCGGACAGGTCGCACTCGCGCTGCCCGATCAGGTCGGCGAGCCGGCCCGGGGTCGCGACGACGATGTCGGTCCTGCGCTGCAGCGCGTTCACCTGCGGGCCGTAGGAGACCCCGCCGTAAATGGTGGTGACCCACAGGCCCATCGCCCTGGCCAGCGGCTTGAGCACGTCCGTCACCTGGCTGGCGAGCTCACGGGTCGGCACGAGCACCAGGCCGCGCGGCCGGCCGGGCGCGGTCGACCCGCCCGCCAGCCGGCTGACCATGGGGAGCGAGAAGCCCAGGGTCTTGCCGGAGCCGGTGCGCGCCCGGCCGAGGATGTCCCGGCCGGCCAGGGCGTCGGGCAGTGTGGCCGCCTGAACGGGGAACGGCGCGGTGATGCCGTCAGCGTCGAGGACGTCAACGAGCGCGGCGGGCACGCCAAGCTCAGCGAAGCTCGCGGCGGTTCCGGTCAAGGAAGATTCGGGCACAGAAGTTTCGGGCGCAGAAGTTTCGGGCGCAGGGCAGCGCTCCGCGGGCATGGCACTCAACGGAAAATCGTCTCCAGGACTCGGGTGGTCGCGCCGACTCAAGCGGTCACAATCAACTCGCTGGTCTGCGTGGACTGCTGGCACCACGCCTATGCAAACCGATGTCCGTGGAATCCGATTCGGCGCACTGAGCGACCTACGCTCCGCTGAGTCTACGTTACCGGGCAGTCGGCTGCGCAATCCGGGCCGCCCGCTGCCGCACCCGGACGGGCGCGAGGTACACCAGGGCGCTGTAGGTGACGAGCGCGATCGCCAGGTGCATGATGAACAGGAACGCGACCGCCGTGGCCGGCTGCCCCTTGACCAGGATGTAGGCGTCGGGCAGCCAGAGGGCGAGCGTGACCAGCACCGCCATCCACGTGAACATCCACCGCGGCCGCGAGGTGATCCGCGTGGTGACCGGCCAGGCGGCGCAGGCGATGAGCACTCCGATCACCGTCAGCTTGGCGTAATCGCCGAACTGAAAGTGCGCGTAGCCCTTGGTGGCGGGAAAGAGCGCCTGGGCGATGACGACGAGGAGCGCGTCCGCGAGCAGTGAGCCGGCGACAGACACCCCGGTCGCCAGCAGCACCCGCCGGGCGGCCGGCTGCTCGTGACGGGGGGCGAAGTCCAGGTGGATAAGCGCGCGGGCATTGTCAAGCATGGTTCCGTACCGTACCGGCCGCTCACCGAGCGCCGGATATCAAAGTGCTATGTGTTTCCTCTGACTGCTTAAGTTTGCCCGTGGGAATCAGGCCGCCGCCGTGGCGGCGGTGACCGTCATCCGCGCGGCGATCCCGGCGACAAGCACGGCGGCCCGGTCCAGGTCAGCGGCATCCGGGCAGACGGCGCTGACCACCCCGAGCGCGCCCGCTCCGGGGAAGACCACGAACGCCTGTGCCTGCCCCGTCGTCACCGGGCGGCCGCCGCGCTGCTCGGTGACCGGGCGCCGGATCCGTAGGGCCGGATGGCCGTCGGCCGTGCTGATCTCCTCGATCGTCGCACTGCCCGCCGGGTGCCTAGCCCGCAGCATCGCCCGAAGCGCCTCGGCCGGCGCCGCCCCTGGCGCCGGGCAGAACGAGGTGACGGCGATCGCGACGAGCACCACCGACTTGCGCTCGCCGTCGACCGCGCAGTCGAATCCGGACCAGGCGGCCCACTCGCCGTCCGTGTCCAGGCTGACCATGTCATCGGGCACCATCGCCGCCATACGGAACGGGTGCGGCGTAACAACCAGTACGTCCATCGCGACGGCCCTCCGGCTGTCGTCCCGGGCACGTCGCCCCTGCTCGCGCCCGGGTTTTCTCTCTATATACAGGTAAGACGTTTTACCCGGCCAGATAGTTCAAACCTTGTACGGTCCCCGAGTCTTACCTCTGAACGCCGACGGCCGGGAGCGTCCGGAATCGGTGGCACCACGCCCGCGTTCCGACTAG
>CAZORE010000123.1:0-7836 GCA_964581815.1 uncultured Streptosporangiaceae bacterium
GTGACCGTCGCTAACCACTGGGCGGGAGGCTATGAGTTCGCGGGATTCGAGCCAGCGGGAAATGCGGCATTGTGATGCTGGGACGCAGAGCCTGAGCGAACGTCGCCCCGGGCGGACCGCGTGCCTGGCAAGGAACATAGGTGGCAGAAATGACGCAAGAGACCGGACTGGAACAACTGCCCCGCCCGCAGACCCCGGGACTGCCTGCGCATCACGGTGTTGAGCTGCGGCACTTGCGGTATCTGGTGGCGGTCGCGGACGCCGGCACCTTCACGCACGCGGCGGAGCGGATGTTCATCGCTCAGCCCACGCTCAGCCAGCAGATACGGCGGCTGGAGGAGATGGTGGGCACCCCGTTGCTGCACCGCAGGCGTGATGGGGTGCAGCTGACCGAGGCCGGCAGCGTGCTGCTTGAGGAGTCGCGGACCGTACTGTCGCTGCTTGAGCACGGGGTCACCAGGAGCCGGCAGGTGGCGGGCCTTGGCCGCCCCCGGCTGCGGTTCGTGCTGCCCCCGGATCTGCCGGAGGTGCTGGCGGTGACGGCAAGCTCGCGGCTGCGGTCGGTCGCGGCGGCGGCGGGGGTGGAGGTCGGGTGGCTGGAGGCGCCGCTTGACGCCGAGTTCACGCTGATCCAGCAGCGGCGCGCCGACGCCGGGGTGGGGTGGCTGACGTCCTCGCGGGAAGCGCTGCCGGATCCGCTTGAGGTCATGACCGTGGGAAACTTCGAGCCGGAGGTGTGGATCCCGGTGGCCAGGGCCGGCGGCCGGGAGGTCATCGGCCTTGACGAGCTGGCCGAGATGGACGTGGTCTGCGGCCCGCGGCGGGCCAGTCCGGGCACCTACGACGCCTGGCGGGCGGTGCTGCGCGACATCCGGCCGCGCTTTGAGTTCACCGATCCTGCGTTCCGGCGATCGCTGCCGATGACCCTGGCCTTCGCGGCGACGGCGGACTCCCCGACCGCGGTGCTGACGAGCCCGCTGCACGGCACGATCGGCCGGGCCGGCTACGGCGTACGCCAGCCGGCGGCCGACGGCGGTGACATGGTCCGGGTCGGCCTGCGGGAGCATCCGCTCACCGCGACGGCCGTCGTGGCCTGGAGCGGCGACCTGCCCCGCCATCTGCAGCAGGTTCTGTTCGACACCGCCGACGCGGCGAGCCCCGCCGACCGGCCCACCGCGCTCGCGTCTTAACATGCCGAACGGGGTGGTGAGCGCGCGCCCACCACCCCGTTCCTCCCGGCCAGGTCGCGCTACAGGTCGGCCATCGCGTCATCGACCAGGTCCCTGGGGATCCTGGCGCCTTCAAGTAGCAGGCCTCCGCCGCGGCCGAGCGCGTCGGCCAGCGGGACCGCCCACAGGTCTTCGACAAGCAGCACGGCAGCCGTCACGCCGAGGTCGAGTTCCGCGCCGACAAAGCTGATATCGTCGGGGCCGATCAGGCCGCCGATCTCGGCATCGATCTCCATGAAGCCGGACAGGTCCCCGAGTTCGTCGAACTCGGCGGTGGCGACGTCGCCGTCTGCGTCCTTGGCGACGACGACGGCGTCGAGGATGCGGATGACTTTCCGGTCGACGAGGTCGGCAAGCTCGGTGGCGATTTCGTCGCTCACGCTCCCGTCAGGGAACGCGAGGACGAGGTATTCGACGGGTCCAGTGGACATGGCCAAGTCTCCTTTTCAGGCTTTCTGGTGTACCGGCCGGGATCGCCCGGTCGCGGTTTCCTGCGGCGCCAAAGACTGCCGCCCATCTGCCATTCCACCGTGTGGCCAGCGCGAGTAAAAAGCGATGCGGACTTTCCCTGCATAGGCCGCCGCTATACCGTCGCCCCGGTTGACGCTACAATTCCCCACGCTGGCAACAGCTCGCTCGTCTGTCGCCCCTCTTCGGCAGCAACCAGGAAGGGATGCGAACGTGGTCCTGGTTGACCGGGTGACCGAGGCGGGCGCCATGCGGGATCTCGTGCACAAGGTCAGGGAAGGCTCGAGCGGAGTACTGGTGCTTCGGGGCCAGGCCGGCATAGGTAAGACGGCGCTACTGCGGGAGATGGCCGAGCAGGCGGCCAACGCGGGAATGAGCGTCGTACGGGCCGTGGGCACCCAGGCGGAGATGGAGATGGACTTCGCCGGACTGCACCAGTTGCTGCTCCCGTTCGTCACCGGCCTTGACGGCCTGCCCGGCCCGCAGCGCGCCGCCCTTGAGACGGTGTTCGGGCTGGCAGTCGGTCAGGCACCGGATCGGTTCCTGGTGAGCTTGGCGACGCTGACGCTGCTGACCGACGCGGCAGAAAGGCAGCCGGTGCTCTGCGCCATAGACGACGCCCACTGGCTGGACCGGCTGTCACGGGAGGTGCTCACATTCGTGACCCGCCGGCTGCTTGCGGACCGGGTCGGGATGATCTTCGCGCTGCGGACCGACGAAGAGTACGCGGGTGTACTGAGCGGGTTCCCTGAGCTGTGCGTCGGACCGCTGCCGCCCGAGGCAGGCAAGGAGCTTCTCGAGACGGCGGCAGGGGGCAAGGTGGCCGAGGCGACATCTCGCCGCGTCCTCGCGGAGGCCGCCGGCTCTCCGCTCGCACTGGTCGAGCTCGGCACCGAGCTGGCCGCGGGGCGCGACGTGCCTGACACGGTTCCCGGCCAGCCGCTGCGGCTGGGCGAGCGCCTGGAGTTGCTGTACCTGAACCGGGTCGGAGAGCTGCCGGGTGGAGCCCAGACCTTGCTCGTCCTGGCGGCAGCCGAGCGGTTGGGTGACCCGCGGACAGTGCGGCGCGCGGCGCAGGCGCTCGGCCTGGAGCTGGGGGTGGCGGAGCTGCCTGAGGTGCGGCGGATGTTGTCGCTGTCACCGCGCGTGGCATTCTCCCATCCGCTGATGCGGGCGGCGGCTTACTGGGGCGCGCCGCCGGGTGCACGCCGCCGGGTGCACGCCGCCCTGGGGGCCGTGATCGATCAAGGTACCGATCCGGACCGGCGGGCGTGGCACCTCGCGGAGGCAGCGGAAGGTCCGGACGAGGCGGTGGCACGGGAACTTGAGGCATCGGCCGCGCGGGCCCGCGGTCGCGGCGGGTGGGAGAGCGAGCAGGCGTTCCTCAGGCGCTCCGCTGAGCTTACCGTGCATCCTGGACGCCGGGCGGAGCGCCAGCTCGCGGCCGCTGAGGCTGGCTTGGTCGCGGGCGACATCACCAGCGCGGACGCCCTCGCCCAACAGGCAGCCCCGTACCTGGCCCTGCCGCTGACGCGGGGCCGGGCACAGCGAGTGCATGGTCTGTGCCTCCAGGCCCAGGGCCAGACCACCGAGGCCGTCCGGACGCTGATCAGCGCAGCCTTGGAGATGGCCCCGTCGGATCCCGCCCGGGCACGCGACACGATGCTGCAGGCGTTCAGCGCCGCCCAGTTCGACGGCTGGTACGGGCCGGAGAGCGCCGAGGTGGCTCTGGCCATGCGCCGCCTGCCCCGGCCGCAGGCCGAGGCGCCCGGTGACGAACTGCTTGACGGCTTCGCCGCCATCCATGACGGGCGCACGGCGGACGGCTACGCGCTGTTGCGGGCGGGGGTTCGGTCGATGGCGACCGCCCACGATGCCCCCGACATCCCTCTGCCCCGGTTGCTCGCCTGGTCGAAGGCCGCTGGCCTCCTCTTCGACCACTCCGCATGGGCGGACCTGGAGGGGCACTGGATCCCCGCCCTCCGCGACCGCGGGGCGGTGTCCGCGCTCATCGCGGTTCTGTTCTCCCTCGGCTACAACCACCTGCGAGCAGGGAGGCTCTCCGCCGCGGAAACGGCCCTGGTCGAGGGCCGCGCCCTCGCCGAAGGCGCCGGCAATCGAGAATGGCTCGACGGTTTCAGCGCCGCCGAGGTCTTGTTGATTGCGCTGCGGGGCAACGTGCCGCAGGGCCGAGCCCTGGCCGCCCGCCTGCTTGGAGGGCCGATCCAGAGGCAGTGGCGTGACGTCACCCAGCTGGCGGTCGCTGTCCTCGAGCTCGGGGCCTGCCGCTATGAGGCGGCGCTCGACTCCGCGCTCGATGCCCAGGCGTTGTGGCCGCTGCTGTCACCGGAAGACGCCGTCGAGGCCGCCGCGCGCTGCGGCCGGCCCGAGACCGCCCAGGTGGCAGTCGACGGCTTCGCCCCGCTGGCGGCGGCGGCCGGCACACCGTGGGCCCTGGGCGTGATGGCGCGTTGCCGTGCGCTGCTCGCTGGCGACGACCCTGCCGCCGATGAGGACTACCAGCAGTCCATCACGTACCTGCTGAACACCCCGGTCGTCCTCGCGCTGGCCCGCTCCCGTCTGGTCTACGGGGAGTGGCTGCGCCGCCGGCGCCGCCGGCGCGACGCCCGCGACCAGCTCCGCGCGGCCCTGGAGAGCTTCGAGCGACTGGGCGCCCACGGTTTCGCCGGGCGAGCCCGCTCTGAGCTGGCCGCCACCGGCGAGCACGTCATGGAACGCGCCGAACATCCGGGCCCGCAGCTCACCCCGCAAGAAGCCCAGATCGCTCGGCTCGCCGCCGCCGGAGTCCCCAACCGGGACATCGCCACCCGGCTGTTCCTCAGCGCCGCCACCGTCGACTACCACCTGCGCAAGGTCTACAGGAAGCTCGGCGTGACCCGGCGCTCCAGCCTCAGCCATGCGCTACTCGACGCTGGCCTGGAAGCCTGAGGTCCGCGCGCCGAACGCTCACCTGTCCGGTCACGCCGACACCGGGCCGGCGACGCCGTGTCAAGACTCCAGACGGCCCGCGAGCTGTGTCCGCGATGTCACGTTGAGCTTGCGGAAGACCTTGCGGAGGTGATAATCGACCGTGCTAGGGCTGAGGAACAGCTGAGCGGCAATCTCGCCGTTCGAGGCGCCGGCCACGACGAGGTCCGCTATCCGCGATTCCTGCGGCGTGAGGTGGATCGCGGTCTGCTGGGTCCTCGGCCCCGTATGCTCGCCGGCCGCGCGCAGCTCTGCGGCCGCCAGATCGGCGAACCGCTCCGCGCCCATCCGGTCGAACATGTCGTGCGCAGTGCGCAACTCCGTCCGGGCGCCGCGGTGCCGCTTGGCCCGGCGCAGCCACTGACCGTAGAGCAGGTGAGCGCGGGCGAGGTCGACCGCCATCTGGGAGCGCTCTAGATGGCTGATGGATTCCCGGTAGGCGTCCTCGGCGTCGGCGCCCTCAGCAAGCAGTGCCGCGCAGCGGGCACGCAGCCCGAGCGCCCAGGGCGTGCCGGCGGCGAGGGCCCGCCTGGACAGGGTTTCGTAGGCGGTGTCGGCTACCTCGCGCTCGCCCGCACGGAACGCGGCCTCGATCAACTCAGGCAAGGTCCACACTGTCGTGCACACTGAGTCGTTCTCGAACACGGTCAGCGCGCTGGACGTCGCCGCCGCGTAGTTTCCGCCGAACAAGTCCGCCATCGCGGCGATGTACCTGCCGATGTCCGCCCACCAGCCCTGCCCCCGGTCGGTGGACTCGCGCACCTGGGCGAGACCATTCTCGCGCGCCTCGGTGAGGTTGCCGCGGTAGGCGAGCAGCACGCCGTTGCTGCGGCTGTTGACGCCGAGCACGCCGAGACCGTGGGAGTCGGTCAGCAACTCGAGCATGGTGGCCCAGCTCGTGTCCGCTTCGCGGAATTTCCCGGTCATGGCGTCAGATACCGCCTGGAAAGCCAGCGCGACGGGCAGGCTGGAGAACGCGCCCGCGGCCCGCGCCGTGTTGACCCAACGGTGTGACAGGTCCGAGGTGGCCTTGTCATCCCACAGGCTCACCGCTGCCGCGGTGCCAAGCGGGAACCACCGCAGGGCGACCGCGGGATCGGCGTCGTCGGCAAGAAGCGCGGTCACGGCGGCGCGGAACGGCTGCACGCAGGCCTCGTAGCCGAGCGTGAACCGGGCGCTGTAGCCCTCGAGCAGCAGGTCGCTGACGGACGCCGATGGACCAGAGACGGGCGGGAAAGCGCGGGCCTGGACGGCGATCTCCCTGGCAAGCACCGGCCCGGACCAGACGGCCGCCTCAAGCGCCCCGAGCATCGTGTCGCGGGCTAGCCTGTCGTCGTCCGCGAAAGCATGGGCGGCGCTGGCGAGGCTGCGGGCGGCCGTGGCGGCGTCGCCCTGCGCGAAGCGGATCGCCCCGCCTAGCCGTTCCGCCTTGCCGCGCGCAGGCGCAGTGGTGAGCCGGGGCGCGGCGACGTCGAGCACGGTCTGGGCCCCGGCGGGGTCGCCTGCCATCAGCATGGCCTCGGCGAGGGCGACTTCCCGCTCCGCGCGGCGGCCGTCCTGGGGCGTCAGCGTGGCCGAGCGCCGCAGCAGCGCCGCCCTGCCCGCGTAGCCGCCGCGGGCGGCCGCGCGTTCCGCGGTGCGCTGCAGGTCGGCGGCGAGTTCCTCGTCGGGGAGGATCGCCGCCGACGCAAGGTGCCACGAGCGCAGTTCAGAATCGCATGTTTCGCCCAGCATGTGGTGCGCGCGCCGCCGTTGGGCGGCGTTCGCGCCGTGGTACACGGCGGACCGCAGTAGCGGGGTGCGGAACCGGACCGAGTTACCTGAGAACTCGAGCACGCCGGCCCAGGCCGTTTCCGATGAGGCCGCGTCCGGGTCGATTCCGGCCCGCGTGGCCGCGCGCCACAGATGGTCCCGTTCGCCTTCCTGGTCGGCCGCGGCTAGCAGCGTGAACTCCTGGGCGTCTGACGGCATGCCTCGCACGATGCGCAGGAAGTGCTGCTGGAGCCGCTGGCCTAGCGGGAGCGGCTCGGGCAGCGCGGCGCGGCCGGAAATCTCATGGTCCGTGTACGCGGTACCGAGTTCCACGAGCGCGAGCGGGTTATTGCGGGTCTCCGCCAGGACGCGGTCGACGGCATGAGCGCTGAGCGCACCGCCGGTGACCGAGCTGAGCAGTTCCCTGGCTGCGTCGTCAGGCAGGCCGTCTACCGTGATCGTCGGCAGCCCTTCGCCCGCTTGTACGGGGACGAGCTCGTTATTTGCCCCGATAAAACCGGCCCGGTCGGCATAGAGACGACGAGCGACGAAGGCGAGCACGTGCATGGATTCAGGATCGAGCCAGTGTATGTCGTCCACGACGCACAGCAGCGGCTGCCCCGCGGCCGCCCGGGAGAGCAATGTCAGCGTCGCCAGTCCCACAAGGAACCGCTCCGGTGGCGACCCCGGTTCCTGACCGAAGGCGACCCGCAGCGCGCGCCGTTGCGGCGGCGGCAGGGCGTCAAGCAGCGGCAGGAACGGGAGCAGCAACTGATGCAGGCCGGCGTACCCCATGCTGATCTCAGACTCGACGCCGGTGATGGTGGAAATGCGCATGTCCTGCGCTGCCTGCATCGCGTACCACAGCAGCGTGGTCTTCCCGACCCCGGGCCCGCCGCGCAGTAGCAGCGTGCCGCTGAAGCCACTGCGCACCCTGTCCAGGACCTGGTCGATCGCCGCCCGCTCGGCTTGGCGGTCGAGCAGCGCGAACTCCTGCCCAGGCTGGTTTAGCCTGGGCACCGCGGTTCGCACATCGACAGTCATCGGGTTCTCTCCGCCGGCTCTTCTGCACGCTGACACTAGGATCACGGCACGCGTGCTGGCGCGGCATCATCAAGTTCTGATGATTTCCGTGCCCCCCGGGATTGAGAAGAGAAGAACTTCACCGAACGTGAGCTGGTGCTTCATTGCCCGCCAATGACTCGTCCAGCACCATGACCTCGTGCGATGATCTTGCCGTGGGGCCCGCCGACGTACCAGACTTCGCGGACGGGCGCGCGGTCCCCCCTGGTGCGGGAGGAGTCGTTCCCCGTCACGGACTCTTCCGGCTGCTCCAGGAGTCGAAACCGGTGACGGTGATGTCAGCGCCGGCGGGCAGCGGGAAGACGGCAGCGCTGCG
>CAZORE010000123.1:7936-21958 GCA_964581815.1 uncultured Streptosporangiaceae bacterium
GCGCTGGTGATGCTGCACGAGCGAACCGAGGGCTGGGCGGCCGGGCTGCGGCTTGCGGCCCTCTCACTGGCCGGGCACCCTGATCCCGAGCGCTTCGCCGCCGAGTTCTCCGGCAGCGAGCGAACGGTGGCCGAGTACCTGCTCGCCGAGGTGCTCGAACGGCAGCCGGAAGAGGTCCGCCGGCTGCTGCTGCGGATCAGCGTGCTTGACCGGGTCAGCGGCCCCCTCGCCGATGCCCTGACCGGGGGCACGGGCGGAGAACGTGTCTTGCGGGAACTGGAGGCCGCCAACGCGTTCATCGTGTCGGTGGACGCGGCACGGTCCTGGTTCCGCTGCCACAATCTGTTCGCCGAACTGCTGCGCATGGAGCTACGCCGGACCGTGCCGGCCGAGGTTGAGGCGCTGCACCTGGCGGCCGCACGATGGTTTAAGAGTCACGGGTACCCGGTGGAGGCGGTCAGGCACGCCCAGGCGGCGCAGGACTGGCCCTGGGCCGCCCGCCTGCTGGCCGACCACTGGCCCGGCCTGCAGCTTGACGGGCAAGCGGCCACGGTGCACGCGCTCCTTGCCGGGTTCCCCGCCGCGATCCGCGAGGCGGACGCGGAACTTGCGGTGCTTGGCGCGGCCGATGAGCTGGCTCAAGGCTCGCTGGAGGCGGCGGAGCTGTTCCTCGGGCTCGCGGCGCGGGGAGCGGCGTCGGTGCCGCCTGGCCGGCGCGCCCAGCTGGACGTGCTGGTCAGCATGGTCCGGCTGCTGCTCGCCCGGCAGCGGACCAACCTTCCGGCGGCCGCCGAGGAGGCGCAGCGGCTGAGGGTCTTGGCTGACGCGCCGGACACGGCGTCGCTCGGCCTGAGCATGCAGTTGCGCGCGCTGGCGCTGATCAACCTCGGTATCACCGAGTACTGGGGGCGGCGCCTTGAGGAGGCGGTGCCGCACCTGGAGCAGGGCACCGCGCTGGCGCGGCGGATCACCCGGCCGTACCTGGAGTTCATCGGCATGGCGCACCTGGCGTCGATCGCCGCCGTGCGGGCAGCTCCGTACGCACTGGCGGAAGAGCGCGCCAGGCAGGTGATCGAGCTGGCCCGGCCGCACGGCTGGACCGACGAGCCCGCCGCTGGCATCGCGTACATAGGGCTCGCGGCCGGGCTGATCTGGCGGCGACGGCACGACGCGGCGGCTGACTGGGTGCGGCGTGCCGAGCGCACCCTCCGGGCGGAAGCGGAGCCCGCGACGGCGGTCGCGATCCGCTACGTCCGCGCGCTGCTTGAGCTTGCCCGCGGTCGCGACCAGGAAGTGCTTGCGACCTTCGAGGCCACCAAGCGGCTGTCCAGGCACCTGCACGCGCCGGAGTGGCCGCTCATGCGGACCCGCGCACTGCGGCTGCACGCCCTGGTGCGGCTGGGCGAAACCGCGCTCGCCGAGCGCGAGATCGCGGAAATCAGCGAGCAGGACCGCGCCAGCGGCGAGATACGCACGGCCCTGGCGGTGCTGCGGCTCGCTCAGGATGACCCGCGCGCGGCGACCGTCGCCCTCGGGCCGGTCCTTTCCGGCGCCGCGACCGTGTCCGCGACGACCTGGCTGCCGCACGCCTACCTCCTGGAGGCGCTCGCCAGGCACGCGCTTGGCGACCCGGCCGCCGCCGGTGACGCCATGCGCCGCGCGGTGGAGCTGGCCATGCCCGATGGCGCGGTCATGGCGTTCCTTTTCCACCCGCCGGCCAGGGAACTGTTCGATCGCTATGCACCGGACGGTGACGAGCAGTCAGCCCTGGTGGCCGAGATTCGCAGCCTGCTTCCCCCGGGGCCAAGCGGGCATGGGGGGACGGGAAGTCCCCCCATGCGCGGGGAAATCCCGGGGGGGCGTCCCCCCAGGGAAACAGAGCGCCTGGTAGATCCGCTTAGCCAGAGCGAGATCCGGGTGCTGTCTTACCTGTCGACCAACTTGTCGGCTCCGGAGATCGCCCGCGAGCTGTCGGTGTCGGTGGCCACCGTTCGCACGCACATCCGCCACCTGTTCCTCAAGCTAGGGGCGCACAGCCGGACCGAAGCCGTTGCAGGAGCACGGTCTGTCGGCCTGCTCGCACCGCCCCCCAGACGTCCCGACAGCCCGTTATAGCGCGGGGCTATGGCGCGACAGCCGCCATCGCTTTTTCTGCGGCGCGCCGGCCAGGTGAACTTCCTGATGAGGAAAGGTAGCCGGCTGCCTGGCCGGACACGGAAAGGACGCAGACAATGGGCAAGACCAAGGACATTCGCGCGGCGGTCGAGGATGAGCTGATCTTCGATCCACTGCTGGACTCAACCGACATCCGGGTAGAGAACCTGGGCGGGAACGTGGCGCTGAACGGCACGGTGCCGACCTACCCGCAGTACCTGGAGGCCGCGGCCTCCGCCCGCCGGGTCGCCGGGGTGACCAGCGTGGACAACCACCTGATGGTGGTGCTGTTCTCGGGGGACGAGCGTGACGACCCGACGCTTACCACCATCGCGAACAACGCGCTTGAGCTCGACATCACGATTCCTGACACGGTAGAAGCAACGGCGCATCACGGCAACATCACGCTGACCGGTACCGTGCGGTACGGCTACGAGCGGGCCGCGGCAGAGGCGAGGGTGGCCGCGCTGACCGGAGTGCGGAACGTCAAGGACGAGATCGTGATCTCCTGGGACGCCGACCCGGTGGACGTGACCGTCGCGGTGCAGGACGCGCTGGACCGGAACGCGCTGATCCTCGATGACAGCGACGTGGAGATCGACACCGACGGGAACGCCGTCACGCTGAGCGGGCACGTGCGCACCTGGGCAGAGCACGACGCGGTGATTGACGCCGCCTGGATGACGCCAAGCGTCTACGACGTCTACGACAAGCTCGTCATCACCGGCTGACGGCGAAACCGGCCCGAGCCCGCCTCCTGGTCCCCCCACCAGGCAGGCGGGCCGGCTGCCGTGCTGCCGCCCCGAAGCAATCCGATCGAAGGCAGGTGCTTGCCGTGAGCTTGCTGGGCTTGCGGGCCGCGCGGCGCAGCTGGCGGCCTGCCCGGACCTCCGCCGAGACGGCAAGGCGCATCGCCGAGGCCGACCGGATGCGGGCAGCCCTGCTCGCCGCGCTCGGCCATGACTTGCGCAGCCCGCTCGCCGCGGCGAAGGCGGCGGTGAGCGGGCTGCGCGCCGCGGACGTCCGGCTGACCGCCGACGATCGCGGCGAACTGCTTGCCGCCGCGGACGAGTCCTTGGACCGGCTCGCTCGCCTAGCGGCTAGCCTGCTAGACATGAGTCGGCTGCAGGCGGGAAAGCCGCCGGTGTTTCCCCGGCCAGCCGCGCTTGGAGACATCGTCGCACGCGCCCTGGATGAGGTTGGCCCGCGATCGGTCACCGTGCGCGTCCCGGAAGGGCTACCCGAGGTAATGGCCGATCCGGCGCTCATGGAACGCGTCATCGTGAACCTGGTCGGTAACGCCCTACGGTACTCGCCTCCGGGGACGCCTCCGCTCCTGACGGCCGGTGCCCGCGGCGGCCGGGTGGAGCTACACGTCATCGATCGCGGGCCCGGCATCCCTGAGGCCGACCGCGACCGGGCGTTCCTGCCCTTTCAGCGGCTCGGCGACACCAGTACGCCCGGAGTCGGCCTCGGGCTGGCGTTGGCTCGTGGCCTTACCGAGGCGATGGGCGGCACGGTTGACCCGCACGAGACGCCGGGCGGCGGCCTGACCATGGTCATCTCGCTGCCAGCCGTCAGGTCGCGATGACGAAGACGGGATCCGCAGCGCCGCGACCGGGTCGCACGTTCGCGCTGGACGAGGCGGCGGGGCGGCTGACTCCTGCCGAGCGGGCCGAGCGCGGCAGGGCGGCCCGGTCGGCGGTGCCGCGGGAAGTCCATGCCGCATGCGACCTGCCCGTGGACCGCGCCGATCCAGTGAGCCTGCTGGAACGCCAGGCGGTCTCCCGGCTGCCGGAGCTGGTCCCGGTCCGCTACGGCCGGATGCTTGCCTCGCAGTTCAGCTACTTTCGCGGCGCGGCGCTGCCGATGGCCGCCGACCTGGCGGCTACCCCCGTGTCGGGACTGACCGTGCAGGCCTGCGGCGACGCGCACCTGTCGAACTTTGGCGGCTTCGCTTCTCCCGAACGCGCCCTGGTCTTCGACCTCAACGACTTCGACGAGACGCTGCCCGCCCCCTGGGAGTGGGACGTCAAACGGCTCACGGCCAGCCTGGAGGTCGCGGCGCGCGGCAACGGTTACCAGCGCGGGCAGCGCCGCCGGATCGTGACCGCGGCCGCCCGCAGGTACCGCGACGCGATGCGCGGTTTCGCCGGCCGGTCAACCCTGGCGGTCTGGTACACGCGGGCGGACATCGGTGAGCTGCGCGAGCTGTTCGGATCCCAGCTTCGCGCCCGGGACAGGAAGCGCGCGGACCGACAGGTGGCGAAGGCGCGGACCGCGGACAGTCTGCGAGAACTCGGCAAGGTGAGCAGCTTGGTCGACGGCTGGCCGCGGATCGCGGCCGACCCGCCCCTGCTGGTGCCGCTGGCCGACCTGGTCTCCGCGCAGGCAGAGCAGGACCGCCTGCGAGCGGCGCTCACCAGCCTGGTCGCACGGTACCGGCGGTCCCTGCAGACCGACCGCCGCTACCTGCTTGACCAGTTCGAGGTGGCGGACATCGCCAGAAAGGTGGTCGGGGTGGGCAGCGTCGGTACCCGCTGCTGGATCGTGCTGATGCTCGGCCGCGACACTTCTGACCCGCTGTTCTTGCAGGTGAAGGAGGCGCAGCGGTCGGTGCTTGAGGACTTCGCCGGAGCGAGCGAATACGGTAACCATGCCCAGCGGGTGGTCGCTGGGCAGCGGCTCATGCAGGCCGCGAGCGACATCTTCCTCGGCTGGCAGCGCAGCCAGGCGGAGTTCGACAGGATGCCGCGCGACTTCTACGTCCGTCAGCTCAGGGACTGGAAACTGTCCGCCGACATCGAGGCGATGACCCCCGCGGTGATGCGCGCTTACGCCGAGTTGTGCGGCTGGACGCTGGCCCGCGCGCACGCCCGGTCAGGCGACCGGATTGCCATTGCCGCCTACCTCGGCCGCTCCGACGTCTTCGACCAGGCGATAGCCGAATTCGCCGCCGCTTACGCCGACCAGAACGAGCGCGATTATCACGCCCTCGCCGCCGCGGTCGCGTCGGGCCGGGTGACCGCGCAGCGGAACATCTAGACCGTGCCGGTTGATGTCTGATCCTGTCACCAGCGACTCGTCGCACGTCGCGGTCCGGGTGACTTTCATGGCAGAGTAAACGAGTGCTCGTAGGCCGGGTTGACGAGTCGGGCGCCCTGGACGGGGTGCTCGCGGGAGCCCGCGACGGGGTGGGCGGGGCGCTGGTGCTGCGCGGCCCGGCGGGCATTGGCAAGACGGCGCTGCTTGACTGGACGGTCGGCCGGGCGGCCGACATGCACGTGACCCGGGTAGCTGGCCTCGAGTCAGAGGTGGACTTGGGCTTCGCAGGGCTTCACCAGGTGCTTGTGCCTTTCCTTGCCCGCGCAGAGCGGCTGCCGTCCCCGCAGCGCGAAGCCCTCGGCGCGGCCTTCGGCCTGGTTACGGGGATGGCGCCAGACCGGTTCCTGGTGGGCCTGGCGACGCTGACGCTGATTGCCGAGGCGGCGGTCGAGCGCCCGGTGCTGTGCGTCATCGATGACGCCCAATGGCTGGACCGGGTCTCGCTTGACGTCCTCGGGTTCGTGGCCCGTCGCCTGCTCGCTGACCGGGTGGCGATGATCTTCGCCATCCGCGGCGGGGAACAGCGCACCGAGCCGATCGACGGGCTCCCCGCGCTGACAGTTGGCCCGCTGCCAGGCGAGGCAGCGCTTGTACTGCTCGCGACGGCAGCCGGGCAGGCGGTGGAACAGGGGGTCGGCGCCCGCATCGTGGCCCAGACGGCGGGCAACCCGCTGGCGCTCGTCGAGTTCGGCGGCGCACTGACCTCCACTCAGGCGTCGGGAACCGCGCCGCTTGACGAGCCGCTGCGCTTCCGCGGGCCCCTTGACGTGCTTTACCGGTCGCGGGTGCGGGCGCTGCCAGCACAGGCACGGCAACTGCTTGCCCTCGCGGCGGCGGACCAGCTCGGCCAGCCGGACCGGATCTGGGAAGCGGCCGGGAAGCTCGGGCTTGACCAGGAGCTGGCGTCGCTTCCGGCGGTAGAGCAGCTAGTCGTCTGGGAGCCGGCGGTCAGGTTCCGGCCGGACGTGTCGCGCGGGGCGCGGCGGCTACTTGACGCGGCTGAGGCGAGGTTCGTGGCCGGCGAGGCACCCGCCGTCTTGGAACTCGTCGAGCGCGCCGCCCCGATGCTGGTCGACCCGCTGGACAAGGCACAGGCCAGGCGGCTGGAGGGCCTCAGCCTGTACGCCGCGAATTTCGGCTATGTGTGCACGTTTACCACAATAGGTCGCCGCTATTCCGGGGCGGCTTGGTAACGGTCGTACCGGACCCGATGCGTTTTCCTGAGCGGGTTGCCCCGTCGCATATTGTGCGCCGTAAGCCAGTCAAGGCATTAGAAGAGAACGCCCATATCCTGCGTCCCAAGACTCATGAGATGAGCATGCCGACCAGCAGGCCGGCGATCGCAGCCGCCGTCGCGATGCCGACCGTTTGCGCGACGGTTGGCAGGATCTTACGGTGGCCTATCCTGGAGCGCCCGACGCCAAGGACGACAAGCAGCACCAACGTCACGGCAAGCGAGACGAGCCGCGCGGTCGCCAGGCCGAAGATGGCGAACGGGACGACCGGCACCGCCGCCGCGAACAGGTCGGTGATGAACATCCACGCTGACTGGACGTAGGGGTTCTGCCTGGTTGCCTCGCCCGCGCCCAGCTCAACGGCGGCGGCGATCTCGAGCCGGGTCTCCGGGTGCTTGCCAAGGATGCCGGTCACGGTCTCCGCTTCCGGGCCGCTGAAGCCGGCCGAGACCAGCCACTGGTAGGCATGCTGGTCGGCCTGCCCCGGATCGGCGGCGTAGCGCGCGCGCTCCTGCGCGATCCGGGACGCGGCCTGGTCGTTGGCGGTCTCGACGTCGAGGAACGTGCCCGCCATCATCGATACCGCGGCGCTGATCGCGCCGGTGGCGCCGGCCAGCAGCACCGCGCGGGAATCCGGTGACGCGGCGGCGACACCGAAGACGAGGCCGAAGATCGAGACGGTGCCGTCCTCCATGCCGAAGACGATCGAGCCCGCCGAGTCAAGGAAGGAACCGCGGAACCGTCCGGCCAGCGTCTGCGGCGCGGCGGGCCCGGCGCCGTCGTCGTTTCCCGTCGTCTGCGGGGTGGTGTCGGTCATGACAGCTCCTCAGCTAGTCAGGTACGAGGCGAGCAGGGCGACGATGGAGCCGGTCATGCCGATAAAGGTCACCCCGAGGAGGCCTCGAGACAGCCAGCCGCTCCTGGCCGCGCCCATAACGTCCTGACGGGCGGCGAGCCGGCTGATGAACCAGATGAGCGGAACCGCCACGACCCCGTTGACCACCGAGGCGAACACCAGGGCCTTGATCGGGTTGACGCCGCTGAAGTTGAGGCACAGGCCGATCACCATGGACGCCGCGATGACGCCGTAGAAGTACCGGCCTTGCGCTGGCTTGAGGTTCAGGCCCTCCGGCTTGCCCCGGGCCTCGCTCAGCGCGTAGGAGGTGGATCCCGCCAGGACAGGGATGGCGAGCATGCCGAGCGAGACGATGCCCAGGGCGAACAGGCCCTGGGCGATCTCACCCGAATGCGGGAAGGTCCGGACCAGCGGCTCGAGCGCCCGGGCCGCGTCCGCGGCGGTGCTGATCGTGGTCATGTGCGCGGTGTGCAGCACGGTCGCCGCCGTGATGATGATGAACCAGGTGGTGGCCTGGGAGAACAGCATCCCGGTCGCGTTGTCGGTGCGCATGTCCCGCAGCGGCCGCCTGCTCGCGCGTCCCTGGTTCTCCTCCACCTCCTGAGACGCCTGCCAGAAGAACATGTAGGGGGTGATGGTGGTGCCGATGACCGCGGTGATGACGAAAAAGAACGCCACAGAGAACTCGATGTGCGGCACGAACGTCGCCCGCAGGATCGTAACCCAGGGTTCCGGGACGAAGAACGCGGTGATGGGGTAAGCCAGCAGCGACACCGTGAGCCACTTCAGCACCCTGGCGTACCGGCGGTAGCTGACGACTATCTCCAGCGTGAGGATGAGCAGGGTGAAGGCCACCATCAGCGCCGGCGCCGGCAGGTGGATGATCAGCGCCGCCGACGCGCCGAGCGCGCCGATGTCGGCGCCGATGTTGACCAGGTTCGCGGCCGCGAGCAGCACCACGAGCAGCCGGAGCGTGCGCAGGCTGTAGTGGTCCTTGATGTTGCGGGCCAGGCCTTTCCCCGTGACGTTGCCGATCCGGCCGCACGCCTCCTGCACCGCTGTCACCAGCGGCAGCATCCACAGCACGGTCCATAGTTGCCCGTACCCGAACTGGGCGCCGGTCTGCGAGTACGTGGCGATGCCAGAGGGGTCGTCGTCGGCCGCGCCGGTAATCAGGCCGGGGCCGAGTATCCCGATCAGGTACCGCAGCGTGGGGCGGCGCCGCCCGTTGCCGGTGCCCCTTGTGCTGTCTGTTCCCGCCGGTCCCTGGTCGGGGTGGGGCGAGTCAGCCTGTCGCGGGTCGGAAATCGCCATCTGTGCCTCCAGAGCTGGTTCGCCCAGTAAAGGCAAGCGCGGCTCCGGCAGGCCAACACCCCGCAGCAATAGACCAATAGGCCAGGCTTCTACCCGGCATGGCCATAGCTGCGGCCTATGCCACCAGAGCCAGCGTCGTTTGTACCGTGGCACCGCCGCGACGTGGACTTGGCTCATAATGCATTCCCACGCGAAGGGGTCATGTCCATGAAGAACCAGAGGACCCCGGCGGTGGTGACGGCTGTCGTCCTGGCGGCGGTCGCGGCTTGCGGCACGGTGAGCGGCAGCCCTGGCGCAGTGAGTGGTAACACGAGCGGGGCTGTGGCAGGTGCGTCCTGGGTTTGACCCGAAGAAACGGGGGAGGGTTAGGCGCCGTAGGCCGGCACGATCGCGCCGCTGACCGGTGCGGCGAGGTCCCCGGCGAGGAAGGCGATGACGTTCGCGATAGCCTCCGGCCGGACGGCGTGCGCCAGCAGTCCGGCGGGGAACGCGGCCCGGTTGGCGGCCGTGTCGATGAGCTGCGGCGCGACCGCGTTGACCCGGATGCCGTGCGGGCGCAGCTCAAGGTCGAGAATGCGGACGAGGTGGCTGAGCGCCGCCTTGCTGAGGCTGTAGGCCGCCAGGCCGGCGGTCGGCTCGGTCGCCGGGCGGGCCGACACGTGCACGATGGAGCCCTTGCCGCGCTCGCGCATGTACGGCACCACCGCCTGGCTCAGCCACAGCGCCACGCCCAGGTTGACGTCCATCAGGACCTTCAGGTCCTCGGGTGTCGCGGCGACCGCCTCGCCTAGCCGGAACGTGCCGATGGTGTTCACCAGCACCTCGGGCGGGCCGGCCGTGGCGGCTATCCGGTCGATGAGGCTCTTGGCCGCGGCCGGATCGGTCGCGTCGCCCACCTCGCGGCGGATACCTCCGGGCAGTTCCTTCAGCCCCTGCTCGCTGCGGTCGACCCCGACCACCGTGTACCCGGCGCCCGCCAGGAGCTCCGCGGTAGCCCGGCCGAGCTCTCCGCCCGCACCGACCACGATCGCCACACGATCGCTCGTCTCTGACGACATCTGGTTTCTCCTTTCCCTGATGCTCGCAAGGGTTCCAGGGTCGCCGCCGGACAGGTGAAGGGTCCTCACCAATTCCTGGTGATTCCCAGCGGGACGCGTCTGTTCAGGGCGTGCCGGGGCGCCACCGGGTGGCCGCCAACTCCACCGCGCCGGACTAGGGCATCGGCCATATGGGTCTCCCAGCTATGTAGCCTGCCAAGCTCTGGTTGCGGGGTCCCAGGCGCGCCCGCGCGCGGCGCCGGTTGCCAGGGGGTCGGCGAACGTGGTGACGGTGGAGACGAGGTCGGCGAAGGTTGCTGGGTGATCTTCGGCCACCCGGCCTTGGCGTCGTCGCCATGCGGTGTAGGGGGCTTGGCGCCGGGTGGGCAGGTCGGAGATTGCTTCGCTGAGGGGGCGTAGTCGGATGCCGCGGTGGTCGGCGGTGTTGCGCAGTGCGGTGGTGAGCTCATCACCGTCGAGGTGGTGGCGGGTGATGAGTTGGTGGAGGTCGGCGTAGTCGCGGTCGCGGGTGTTGAGATCGCCGAAGGCGATGGCGGTGGAGAGTTTCTCGGCGATGACGGTGGCGATGGGGTAGCCGTAGAGCGTGAAGGTCTCATCGGTCAGGTACTGGGGATATTCGATGGGTGCGGGGGCCGGGGTGACGGGGTCACCGAAGCTGACGTCGAGGTGCAGTTTCTGGCGTGCGCGGCTGAGGGTGGCGTTCATGGCGAGGCGTAGGCCGTGGTATTCGTCGTCTTGGCGGATGGGCACGGTAGTGAGGGTGTCAGGCTCGAAGGTGACGCCGTCGTCGACGGCGGTGGCGGCGATCTGGGTGATGCGGCGGATGATCTCTTGCTCGTCGCCTGGGAACGCCCGGCCGAGGATGTCGATGTCGCGGGTGACGCGGCGCGCGCCGAACTGAGCGAGCAGGAGTCCGCCCTTGAGGACGAAGTGCTGCTGGCCGAGTGGGTGGATGCTGACGCGGTAGAGGAAGCGTTCGAGCAGGTACTCGAGCATGACTTGGTCGGTGGGTGCGCCGGTGCGGCGGGCGAGGTTACGCAGGTCGTTGTAGACGCGGCCGGCGGCCGTGTCGCGGGTGGGGTTGGGCATCAGGCGAGCACCGCCTCGATGGCCGGACGGATGGCAGGCATTCCGCCGAGTTCGCGAGCCGCCCGTTGCAGGTCGGCCACGCCTTGCTGGCCGGTGCTGCGCAGGTACCGGTTGAGTGCGGACAGGGCGAGACTGCGTCCTCCCGCTCGGCCCAGGCGCATGGCGTCGACGACCGCCCGGGCCGCGCTGTAGACCGGTACCGTCTCGCCGGGTGCCACCTCGAAGGCTTCGACCGCGAAATCGAAGGTGCTAGCGGCGAACTGGGAGACCTTGGTCGGCGGGTAGCTGATGGAGGGGCGGTGGGAACCGCGTGGCACGGCGATGTGCACCTCGTGGGGGATGTCGTCGATCAGTTCGTGCAGGCTCAGGGCGGATTCTCCGCACACCACCGCATGGGGGGCCCTCGTGCAGACGGCGAGCAGATCGAGGTGCGCGGTGGGCTCGGCGTCGGCGCGCCGGTAGACGCCCCGCGAGAGCTCGTCGATCTCACCCGCCTCCCGGAGCATCGCCAGGTCGCGCGGCGAAAGTGCGGCGCCGGACGCCGCGCGCGCGGTGAACGTGGGCGGAAGGTGCGAGAGCCGCTCCAACAGGCGCTCTTCAAATCCAGCCATGTATGAAATCCTACCCACTACAGCTAGGCCTGGGTAGTTTTAAATGCGTCAGGTCGTGTCCCGCCGATGAGCTCGGTGTGTCCCGGCCGCCGAGCGCGGTGAAGTAGGCAGCTTGATCGCGTGAGTCTCCAAGTCTCCTCGTCGCGCCTAGATCATGATCAGGAGCATGAAGGCCATGGTGGCCCCCATCGCGATCCGGCAGCCTACGGTGGTACCGGTCGACAGCAGCCAAGCGGTCACTCCGGCGGGCGCTGCCCCGGCATCCGTCGTTTCCGCGGGCCTGGCCTCGCTCCGCGCCGTCTCGGGGAAGTCACCAGACACGACGGCGTCACCGGACACCAAAGCGCCGGAGACCAGCACGCCGGGCTCGGCGCCTGCCAGGGCTGGCACGGTGCCCGCGGGGACGCCCGCGAGCGAAAGGCTCGCGCCGGCCCGGCTGTACCGTTTCCCGGAGAGCTGGTCGAGGTCCCAGATGGTGTAACCGGCGAGGATCAGCGCGAAGGCGAAGGCCAGGGTCGGGTACTTCAGGGCCGAGGCGGACGCGCCGCCCATGCCCGGCCCGCCCGGCGCGGCGGCCAGCGCGAGGAACATGTACAGCATCGCCATGCTGTGCACGAGGTGCGGCGCGCAGTGGCCGCCGGCCAGGGCGCGCGCGCCGTTCGACCTTGCGTCGGATACCACCCGGTAGCCGAACCAGACGGCCAGCAGCGCGAAGATGACCTCCCACGCCGCGCTGGGCAGCGTGGTCAGTCCTGACGCCAGCATGCCGGCCATCGCGATGCTCATGAACAGGTGCGACACGTCGGTGTCGGTGACGACGGCCCCCTTCCGCCACGGCCTGGCGAGGCCGAGCCGGGCCACGCTGACCGCCGCGACCGCCAGCATGAGGGCGGCGAGGATGTCCAGGATCCAGGCGGGGGTCATTCAGCCAGCCTTCCCTTTCGTGGCCTTGAGCGGCCAGTAGCTCAGGGCGAGGAGTATCAGCAGCGGGCCGGAGTTGGGGTCGGTTGCCCCGCCCGCCATGATCATGCCGAAGGCCTCGCCGAATACCCAGATGACCAGGGCCACGACGATCGCCAGGACGAGGGTCGCCCGGCCGGCCGGCGCGGGCAGGTACACCCCGGCGGCAATCAGGATGAACGCCACCGCCAGCGTGACCGAGGCGGCGAGCCCGTGGCCGGAGACCAGCGAGGCCGCGCCCCGGTCAAGCGCGGCCAGCCAGCCGGGGTTGCCGCTCTCCATGCCGGAGATCATGCCGCTGACCGCCTGCGGGGCCCGGTTCGCCGGGGTGAGCGCGAAGTAGGCCAGGCTGAGCCAGAGCACCAGCCACAGGCCTCTGGCCATAGGCGCGCCGACGGCGCGGGCCGCCGTACACGGAGCCAGGGCGTTCCGGTCGGCGGGCCACAGCAGCACCGCGAGCAGCGCGTAGATGATCACCGCGCCGGGGGCGCCGTTGAGCGGGCTGGCCGCGCCGCTGAGCACCCCGCCCAGTCCCTCACCGAACCACCACACCCCGGCCGCCCAGGCGACCGAGAGGGCGAGCGCGTACCGTACCGTCGGCCGGAGCGCGATACCGAGGCCGATCACCAGCTGGATCGTCGCGAAGATCGTGTTGATCAGCACCAGGTGATGCTCGACCAAGGTGGCATCCCAGGTGATCGGGCGGCCGATGACCGACGGATTACCCGTGGCCGTCCCCGCGAGCATCTGGCCGAACGCCTTGGTGTACATGAACGACTGGTACTGCAGCACGGCGTCAAGCAGCCAGATCGCGGCGAGCACGAGCTGCAGCGCTCGCCGCGGGTCAAGCTTTGCCCCGGCCGGCTGGACTTCCGTACCCACCCTGCCGCGCCACGCGGTGCGCCCGCCGGCGACGGCGACTTCGCTCACTGGGAATCTCCTTGCCTGTTCGCGAGATACCTAGAAACGATAAAAGGGAGCTCCTGGAAGTGCAACAGTTAGTGGTGGGGTATCAGGTAAACCACCGGGGGGTATGGACGGCGGGCCGTTTACCTGCCTGTCGCTCTCGGGCCGCGCACCTGGCGCAACGTGCGGCGCAAAACCCTGGACGGGTATTCATAAAACTGTCGGGGTATCCGCATAGAAATCTAGGGTATTTCGCCCAGGGTTTTCTCGTTGGCCGCTGCGCGCTCTCATGTAATGCTGCTGGCATCGGTTACGGAAAGGAGCGACCTGATGGATGGCAATGGCGGAATTACCCGAATAGCCGTTCTGTGCGCCAGTGCAGCTGCGGGTGCCCGGAATGCGGGGCCGCCGGCACCGTGGTATCAGGCGTTGGCGATCCGGTAGCCGCCCGCCTCGTCCAGTGCCCCGCTGACGGCGCCCGCGGGCCGTCAAGCCCGGCTATCTCCGTGGTCACAGCCTGCGCGCAGTGCTCGCACGACATTCCCGTCACGGCATAGGTCGTCGTTGACATCAAGTGCCTTTCTCGAGTGTCGGGGTCTCTCGCCTTCTGGCGGGATATTCAGGACCGCAGTCGCGCGCGGCTTTCCTCCCGGACGCTCCCGGCCCGCTCGGCCACCGCAATCGATCATGTATCCCCAAGGTCCACCTTGCTGTGGAGAGCGCCGTTCACCCGG
>CAZORE010000124.1:0-21896 GCA_964581815.1 uncultured Streptosporangiaceae bacterium
CGGCCAGTTGCCGCCCTACGCCACCGGCCCGATGCCGGTGACCGACACCACTGCGCTTCCGCCGTACCTGAGCGCCCCGATGCCGCACGGGCCGACCGGGCCGGGTACCGGCCCGAGACCGCCGTTCCGCCCCGCGACCGGGCCGCTGCCGCGCGTTCCGACCGGTCCGCTGCCGCAGGCCGGCGACGGCCGTCCGGCGCCCTGGGACGCGGGCATGCAGCGCAGCCAGCCGAGCGGCCCGGTTCCGCGGGCCGCGAACGACCCCCGCTGGCGCGGCGGGACGGGGGCGCAGGACAGGCCTCGCCCACGGCCGGCCACCGGTCCGCTGCCGCAGGCTGGCGGGATCATGCCGCCGAGCCGTCCCGACGCCAGCGGCGGATGGCCGTCTGGCCCCGGGTGGCAGGCGGCCGGCTACGACGGGAGCCGGCATCCGGCCGAGCCGCCCTGGGATGACCTGCAGCAGACCGACCCGAACCTCCGGTACCGCGAGCCCGGTCCTGGCATGCCCGGGTACCGAGGATCCCGTGAGCACAGGTATGGCGGTGACACGCGTTGATGAACCCCACCAACGCGGCGGAGCTCGACGTTCCGACGATCATGCGGATCGGCGCTGCCCGGATGACGGCCGGGCTCGACCGCATGGGGCGGCTCGACCTCGCCGCGCACACGGAGATCTTCGGCCCGCTCCCCCGCATGTCGGCGGTCCAGCTGATCGAGACGGCCGCCCAGGTTGACCTGCGCGGCCAGGGCGGTGCCGCCTTCCCGTTCGCGCGCAAGCTCAAGGCGGTCGTCGACGCGGCGCACAAGATAGGTGAGCCGCCGGTGGTCGTAGTGAACGCCACCGAGGGCGAGCCCGGTTCGTTCAAGGACAAGATGCTGATGATCAGGTCGCCGTACCTGATCCTCAGCGGCGCGGCGCTGGTCGCCGAGGCGCTCGAGGCCGAGGAGATCATTGTCGGGGTGACGGGCAACGAGCTCGCCAACCGGTCGATCGAGGCGGCGATAGCCGCCGAGCCCGGGCTCCGCGGGCTGGTGCGCGTCGTCCAGCAGCCCGAGCGGTTCATCTCAGGAGAGTCTGGCGCGCTCGTCCGCGGCATCAACGGCAAGCGGCCGATCCCGCCGGGGCGTAAGACGCTCGCCGCGGAGAAGGGCGTCGACGACCTGCCCACCCTGCTCTCCAATGCGTCCACGTTCGCGCAGCTCGCGGTCCTCGCGCTGCTCGGTCCCGAGCGGTTCGCCGCCGTCGGCGTGCCAGAGGAGCCGGGTACCGTCCTGCTCAGCGTCAGCGGGTCGGCGAAGCACCCGGCCGTGGTGGAGTGCCCCACCGGGGTCCCGCTTGGCGCGGTGCTCGACATCTGCCAGGCGCCGGCGGGCGACGGCGTCCTGGTCGGCGGCTATCACGGAATGTGGCTTGACGCCGAGAGCGCTTACCAGGTTCCCATCGGCAGGGAAGGGCTTGCCTCAGCGGGCGGCACGTTCGGTTCCGGCATCGTCCTTCCGCTCGGCGACGGCACCTGCCCGCTCGGTGAGGTGTCCCGGGTCGCCAACTACCTGGCCGGCGAGTCGGCCGGGCAGTGCGGGCCGTGCAAGCTGGGGCTGCCGTCGATCGCCCGCGCGCTCGCCGCGATCGTCGATGGCTCAGGCGGCATCGAGGCGCTTGACGTGGCCCGCCGGGCCGCCGCTGCGGTCAGCGGACGTGGTGCCTGCTCACATCCCGATGGCACCACTCGTTTCGTGCTGTCCGCGCTCGAGGTCTTCACGGAAGACCTCGCGGCGCACGTCTTCCACTCCACCTGCGGCCGGCCGGTCCGCGGCATGCTGCCGCTGCCCGACGGCCCGGAGACGGCCAACGCGAAGCAGCTCATGGTGGACTGGTCGCGCTGCGAGGGTCACGGGCTCTGCGCGCACCTGATGCCCGAGCTGATCCACCTGGACGGTAGCGGATACCCGGTCATCCTGCCGATCCCGGTGCCGCCATGGCTGGAAAAGGACGCGCAGCAGGCCGTGCAGATGTGCCCGGCGCTCGCGCTGCGCCTGGACACCGACCCGAAGAAGCAGGGAGCGGGCAACGGCGGCCCGAAGACCGCGCCCATCCCGGTAGCTCCGCCGGTGCCGCGCTCGGGGCTCATCGGCGGCCGCAGGTCCATCACAGCCGGCTAGCGCATCGGCTACCGGTGGCCTCCGTAGCGCGCATTGCGGTCGCCGAGTAGCGCTGCGAGGTCCCGGTCCAGTTCGGCGAATGCGGCACGCAGCGCGTCCTCGACCGACCGGGCCGGGCGAGGGCGGAGATAACCCGTGACGGTGAGCACCGCCCGCGCGCACCGCTGCCGCACGCCGACACAAGCGAGCATGAGCCGGAGGAAGATCACGGCGACACCGAGCATTGGCAGCACCTTCACGTAATACTCGTGAAGAACGTGCCGCGACATGGTGGCCGTGCTCCTCTCTGAAATCACGCGTTCAAGGGCGAACCCGCGCGGGCGGCCAGCCGTGGCCCGTTGAGGCGGGGCCGCACGCTTTCTTCCCCCTCATGTGAGGGACGCGCAACCCGCTCATGAGGGTTACACCGTGAATTTTCTTTCTTAAAAGGTCTCCGTAATTGCGCGCCGAGTACGCGACAAAAACAACGGAGCACTGTGCCTGCGGCTAGACCGCGAGCACAGTGCTCCGAATGCAGCGTCGGGGTGACAGGATTTGAACCTGCGACCTCTTCGTCCCGAACGAAGCGCGCTACCAAGCTGCGCCACACCCCGCTGCCGGGGGTTCTCAGGGGAACCTCCGCTAGTTTAGCGGATAACGGCAGTGGCTCGCGCACGCTCAAGCCGATCGGGGGGTGAGAGTGAGCAGGGTCGCCTCGGGCCGGCAGGCGAACCTCGCTGGCGCCCACGGCGAGGTGCCGAGGCCGGCGGAAACGTGCAGCCACGCTGTCTTCCCTGTCGCCGGGGACACCTGAGGGTGCATGGAAAGGCCGCTGACTCGCGCGCGGTCAATGCCGCAGTTCGTGACCAGGGCGCCGAATCCAGGCACGCGCAGCTGGCCCCCGTGGGTGTGCCCGGCGAGCAGCAGGTCGTAGCCGTCAGCGGCGAACCGGTCAAGCAGCGGCGGTTCCGGTGAGTGCAGCAGGCCAAGGCGCAGTGCGGCAGCCGGGCCTGCCGGGCCGGCTACCAGGTCGTAGCGATCCCGCCCGGCGTGCGGGTCGTCCACGCCGGCCAGCGCGATGTCGAGGCCGCCCGCGGTCAGCTCCCCGCGCCGGTTGTTGAGGTCGAGCCAGCCGGCCGCGGCCAGCTCGCCGCCCAGCTTCTCCCAGGGCAGGTCGGGCTCATCGCGCTCGTGATCACCCGCGCTCGTCCGCCACAGGTACCTCGCCGGGTTCTTCGGCTTCGGCGAATACAGGTCGTTGGAGCCGTAGACGAACGCGCCCGGCAGGTCGAGCAGCGGGCCGAGTGAGTCGAGCAGCGGGTCAACAGCCTCCGCCGAGGCGATCGAGTCTCCGGTGTTAACGACGAGGTCAGGGGCAAGCGAGGCAAGCGACCTGACGAATGCCATGAGCCGGTGCCGCCCAGGGGTCAGGTGGATATCGGACACGTGCAGCAGGCGCAACGGCTCCGCGTCCGGCGGCAGCACGGGCACCTCTTGCTCGCGGAGCGCGAACCAGTTGCGCTCGATAACGGAGGCATAGCCGATGACCGCGACGCCTGTGACGGCCGCGACGGAGGTGATCGCTCGTGCTCGCACCTATTCATACTGCCACGTCACTCACGGCAGTCGGGCACGATAGGGATGTGAATGAACTCAAGGAACGGCTCCGCGCCGACCTGACCGACGCCATGCGGTCGCGGGATCAGGTGCGGCTGCGCACGCTGCGGATGGCGCTCACCGCGATCACCAACGAGGAGGTCGCCGGCTCCGCCGTGCACGAGTTGTCGGACGACGACGTGCTCAAGGTGCTGACGCGCGAGGCGAAGAAGCGCAGGGAGGCGGCGGAGGCCTTCGATGCGGCGGGACGGGCCGACCAGGCGGAGGCCGAGCGGGCCGAGGGCGAAGTGCTGGCGGGCTACCTGCCGGCGCAGCTCTCCGACGAGGAACTGTCCGGCCTTGTAGCGGCCGCTGTGGCCGAGACAGGGGCGGTAGGGCTACCGGGCATGGGAAAGGTCATGAAGGCCGTCACGCCCCGCGTAGCGGGCCGTGCAGACGGCGCCAGGGTCGCGGCCGAGGTACGCCGCCAGCTGGCCGCCGGGTGAAGAGCTCAGGCCCGGCCTGCCGTCACGGCGATGGCGTGGTAATCGGGAGGAAGTTGGGCGGGCCGCCGTTGCCGGGGCCGTTTCCCTGGCCTCCGCCGTTCCCCGGGCCGTTGCCGCCGCTAGGGGTGCACTGAGCGGCATTGCCGCCCTTGCCGCCCTTGTCGCCCTTGCCGCACTTGGGCAGAACGACCGTCTGGCCGTCGCCGGCCTCCCACAGAGCGCTCCACGACGGCACCGGGTCGAAGGCCGCGGAACCGGAGAGGTTGGCATGGTCGAACGTCACGTGCCATACCGACAGCGGGGCGTCCGCGCCGAACATCTCGCCATAGCAGTGCTGGTCGCCGGACCAGGTGCGGTAACAGGCGCTCTGGTCGAGCATCGTGTCCTTGACCGTGGGGGAGACCGGGTTGAACACGGACACGTAGCCGGCCAGCTTGGTGGTGTAGCCCGCGAAGGCCGCGTACGGGGTGCCGTAGCCGTTCGCCACATTGGAGGTACCGGTCTTGCCCGCCGCGGGGTAGTTGGCGAGACCCTGGCCGGCCGCGGTGGCGCCCGCCCCGGTGAACACGCCCTGGAGGATGTAGTTCACCGCCTGCGCGACGCGTACGGGGATCGCCTGGTGGCAGCCTGCCGACGGGACGGGGATCGACTTGCCGCTGCCGTCGGTGATCTTGGTGAGCGCGATCGGCGCGCAGTAGACGCCGTTCGCGGCCGGGGTCGCGTACGCGGCGGCCATGGACATCGGGGAGACGTTCACCGCGCCGAGCGTGAAGGTAGGCAGGGCGTCGGCCTGCGGCTGGTTGGGGCCTTCCGACGTGAGCAGCGACTTCCCGTCGACCCTGGTGACCCCCAGGTTGACCGCCGTCTTCACCACGTTGCACAGGCCGACCTTCTGCTCAAGGTGGGCGTAGAACACGTTGATGGACTGCGTGGTGCCCGTGTAGAGCGAGTCGGTAGTGTCGCCAGGGCCCTCGGAGTTCGACACGTTGAACACATTGGTCTGGTCGCCCGCGCAGTCGTAATAGGGGCTGACCGAATCGGTGCCTGGCACCGTCAGCTGGAAGCCGAAAGGAACGCCCTGCTCGAGCGCTGTGATCAGGGTGAACAGCTTGGACGACGATCCGGTCTGCACGCCGCCCACGCCGCCGTACTGCGTGTTGACCGCGTAGTCGACCTCGGTCTGCCCGGGGCCCGTGCCGTACGCGCGGTCATTGGCGATCGCGAGTATCTTCCCGGTGCCCGGCTGGATGAGGACTTCACTGGCGGCGTTGTGCGCCGGGTTGTACGTCTTGGAGCTCGCGGGCAGCACGTAGTTGACCGCCTTGGTCGCCGCCGCCTGGTCCTTCTCGTTCACGGTGGTGTAGACCTTGAGCCCGCCGGTGGCGAGCAGCTTGGCGCGGGCCACGGCGGTGGAGCCGAGCTGCGGGTCGAGCAGCAGCGAGTGCATCACGTAGTCGCAGAAGAAGGCGGCGTTCCCGACGCTGCTCGCCGTGCACCCGTTCTCCGCGATGCCGGCGTGCAGCCCCAGTGGCTGCTGTTCGAGCGTGGCCGCCTCGGCGGGCGTGAGCACCCGTGGGTTGGTCTGCGCGATCCGGGCGAGCACGGTGTTGCGCCGCTCGAGCGCGGAGATGGGGTTGGTTATCGGGTCGTACTGCGCTGGGTTCTCCACGATCCCGGCCAGGGTGGCCGCCTGGACCATGGTGAGCTTCGCGGCCGTGGTGTTGAAGTACGTCTCCGCGGCGGCCTCGATGCCCCAGGCGTCCCTGTCGTAGAAGGAGTCGTTCAGGTATCCGGCCAGGATTTCCTGCTTGGTCATGGTGTGCGCGACCTGGACCGCCATCCGCAGCTGGTCGATCTTGCGGGACAAGGTATCCGCGGCCGCCGCCTGCTGCGCCGCCGGGTCGTCGAGCGACTGCAGGATGAGCACGTTCTTCACGTACTGCTGCTCGAGCGTGGAACCGCCCTGGATCGGCTTGTGCTCCAGGTCGTTCACCAGTGCCCGCATAGTGCCCTTGACGTCGAGCGCGCCGTGCTGCCAGAACCGGTCGTCCTCGATGGCCACGATGGCCACCAGCATGGCCTGCGAGATCTGGCTGTAGTCCACGGGCTGCCGGTCGATGCCCGTGTACTTCTTGCCCTTGCCGAGGTCAACCCCGTACACGTAGGTGAGCAGGTGCCCCGAGCTGTCGTAGATAGCCGACCGCTGCGGGAGGCTGGAGGAGCCGACGGACAGCGTGGTGAACTTGTCCGCGGTGTTCCTCACCAGGATCCCCGAGGCCGCGACCACGGGCAGCGCCATCGCCGCCACGAGCACGCCGCCGAGCCCCGCGATGAGCAGGAGGCGCCCGACGGAGTTCGTCTTGCTGGCTATGTAGTTCCAGAGCTGCACGGGTCATAGCGTACGCGGATACGGACGGTACTACTGGCAGCGCGTCTGGAGCTAGGCCGGCAGGCTGGCAGTTTCGTCACTCGGGGTGGCGGTTTGACTAGATAGTGACTACAGGCCCGTCTGTATATAGCCCATCAGGGCTATCTCTGAAATGGCCATACCGGGGTCTTGGCAGCTATGCCCTCACTTCCGTAAGTTCCTTTATCACGAACAGGTAACCGCGACTGGGTGGCCGCACACCCTCGCGGCGATGCAATCCGTCAACGCAGACCGCCCGGGTACACGTGTGCCCGGCGATCAAGAGGAGTTGGGCACATGTGGATCACCGACTGGACCACACGCGCCGCCTGCAAGGGGACCGACCCTGACGAGCTGTTTGTCCAGGGTGCTGCCCAGAACCGCGCCAAGCTCATCTGCCGGGGCTGCCCGGTCCGTACCGAGTGCCTTGCGGACGCGCTCGACAACGGGATCGAGTTCGGCGTCTGGGGCGGGATGACTGAGCGCGAGCGCCGCGCTCTGCTGCGCCGCAGGCCCGACGTAAAGTCATGGCGCGAACTGCTCGAGCAGGCCCGTGACCACTACGAGCGCCAGGGCATCGACGAGCTCGTCGCTAGCGCCTGAGCCTGCAGGATCTCTCATCGCACGCTGGCAGCGATGCCTGGCCGGCAACGACGCCGGGCAAAAGCTAGCTGTTCCCTGCGAAAGACTCGCCGACGCGGCGTAGCCCGGCGAGGTCATGCACGTCTTCCGGCAGGGCGGGAACTTCGATCACGGGAACGGCCGGGTGGGCCGACATGAACGACCCGGCCACCCGCCGTTCCCGTTCGCCCAGGTTCATCCGCTCAGCGTGCAGCCGCAGTGCCGCCGCCGCCGCGGTGTAGCCGGGCGGTGCCTCGGGTGCCCCGCCTACGTTCTGGCTCGCGGCTTCCAGCGTCTCGGCCGCCGCGAGCGAGTGCGCCGCGCTCAGCCGGGTGGAACCCGCCCCGATGCTGGCGGGCCCGCTGCTGATGGGCCGGTGCACCCGGTTCAGGATCAGCCCGGCGAGTGGCATCCGCTCCTCGGCGAGCCGCTCGACGAAGTATGACGCCTCTCGCAGCGCGTCGGGCTGGGGCATGGCGATCACAAGGAACGACGTCCCAGGCGCCTGGAGCAGCCGGTACGTGGCCTCCGCGCGTTCCCTGAACCCGCCGAACATGGTGTCAAAGGCCGTGATGAACGTCTGCGCGTCGCGGAGCACCTGGCCGCCGAGCAGCTTTGTCAGTGCGCCCGTCATCACCGACAGCCCGGCGTTGAGCACCCGGCCGAATGGCCGGGTGGCTTTCACTGGGGCGGTCAGCACCCTGATCAGCCGGCCGTCGAGGAACCGGCCGAGCCGCTCCGGGGCGTCGAGGAAGTCGAGTGCCGACCGGCTCGGCGGGGTGTCCACCACGATCAGGTCCCACTCGTCCGACCGCCGGAGCTGGCCGAGCTTCTCCATCGCCATGTATTCCTGCGTGCCGGCGAAGCTCGAGGAAAGCGACTGGTAGAACGGGTTCGCCAGGATCTGCGCCGCCCGCGCCGGGTCCGCGTGCCCCTCGACGATCTCATCGAAGGTGCGCTTCATGTCGAGCATCATCGCGTGCAGGCTGCCGCCGGCCTCAACGTCGATGCCGTCCACGAGGCGCGGCGTGTTGTCAAGCGAGGTGAGCCCCATCGACTGGGCGAGCCGCCGGGCCGGGTCAACGGTGAGCACGCAGACCTGCCGGCCGCGCTCCGCGGCACGCAGCCCGATCGCGGCCGCCGTGGTGGTCTTGCCGACACCACCGGAACCGCAGCAGACGATGATCCTGGTGCGCCGGTCGTCGATGAGCCTGTCGATGTGAAGGCGCGGGTTCATGCGGCTCCCTGGTCGCGGAGTTCGGCGGCCAGCCGGTGCAGCGCGGCCAGGTCGATCCCCTCGGCGATCAGCGGCAGGTCGTAGATCGGCTGGCCGGTCGCCTCGAGCTCGGCGCGCTCGCGGTCGGCGAGCTCGATGTGCCGCGCGTGCTCGCCGAGTTCGCCGGCGAGGGCGGCGGCGAGCGAGTCGGTGTCGTAAAGGCCGGCCGCGCCGAGCGCCGCGGCCATAGCCGTCAGGTCCGGCGGTGCCTTGAGTTCTTGCCTGCTCAGCACCGCGGGGCGGGCCATGTTGACCACGATGCCGCCGACCTGCATGCCGGGAAGCGCACGTACCTCGGCGATCCCGTCCAGGGTCTCCTGCACCGGCATCTCCTCCAGCGTGCAGACGAAGTGCACGGCGGTCTGCGGTGACTTGATCACGTTGGCCACGGTGTCCGCGTGCGCCCTGATCGGACCCACCTTCGCCAGCCCTGACACCTCGGCGGTGACGTTTAGCCACCGGCCGATTCGGCCGGTGGGCGGCGCGTCGAGCACGACGGCGTCGTAGGCGAAGCCGCTCGGCGAGCCCGGCTGCTTGCGCCGGGTCGCCTCGGTGGCCTTGCCGGTGACGAGCACGTCGGCCAGGCCGGGGGCGATCGTCGTCGCGAAGTCCACCATGCCGAGCCGGTTGAGTGCGACGCCCGCGCTGCGCATGCCGTAGAACATCTGCAGGTAGTCCAGGAGGGCGCCCTCCGGATCGATGGCGAGCGCGTAGACGTCGCCGCCCGCGCCGCGCCCGTCGTGGGCCTCGCCGGGGCCAATAGCGATCTTGCGCTCTCCGTAGGGGAGCGGCGGGCGGTCGAACAGCCGGGCGATGCCTTGCCTGCCCTCGGCCTCGATCAGCAGGACCTTGCGGCTGGCGTGCGCGAGGGCGAGGGCGAGGGCGGCGGCGACGGTGGTCTTGCCGGTGCCCCCCTTGCCTGTCACCACGTGCAGCCGGACGCCGTCCCAGTCCGTGTCCCTCGCCGTCATCCGTAGTCCCTTTGTCCCCTTGCAATGCCCTCTGCCTCACGCCCGGTGCTGCGGCGGTGCCTGCCGCGGGCGCGCCGGGGTGCAGGGTTCTCTCCTTGGAAGATAGCTGCGCTCCTAGGAGGTTATCGCCGCCCGGTCACCGGTACATGCCGGTGCCGCCGGTGGCGGCCTCGTGGCGGAAGGAAGAACAGGGGATGAGCCAACCCGTAGGCGTGGCTTCGCCCGTGCGTGGCAAGCGCGAACTCCTTCATCCTGTCCTTGGCCGCACGGTGCGAAGGACCGGGACCGCCAGGATGAAAGAGTTCGTTGCTGCGCGCGCGGGAAACCGCGGACTAGGCTGAATCAAGCCCTTTGCGGCCGCTGCTAACGAGGAGGTGCCTCCATGGAGGCTCTTGTTCTTGTCATCGTGCTCCTGATAATTGCCGGCATTACCGCCCTGGGCCGGTCGATGAAGGTCGTACAGCAGTACGAAAAGGGGGTTCTCTACCGGTTCGGCCGCGTCCAGCCGCAGGTCCTCGAGCCCGGCCTTACCTTCATCCGGCCGGTGGGCGACCGGCTGCAGAAGGTCAACATGCAGATCATCGCGATGACCGTGCCCGCGCAGGACGGCATGACCCGTGACAACGTGTCGGTGCGGGTAGACGCGGTGGTGTACTTCCGTGTCGTTGAGCCGATCAAGGCCACGGTCAACGTGCAGAACTACATGAGCGCGATCTCGCAGCAGGCGCAGACCTCACTGCGGTCGATCATCGGCCAGTCGGAGCTCGACCAGCTGCTCGCCGAGCGTGAGACGGTCAACCGGGAGCTGCGGCGCATCATCGACGAGCCGACGGAGGAGCCGTGGGGCATCCGGGTGGAGCGCGTTGAGATCAAGGACGTGTCGCTGCCCGAGGGCATGAAGCGGTCTATGTCCAGGCAGGCCGAGGCCGAGCGCGAGCGGCGCGCGCGGATCATCACCGCCGACGGCGAGTACCAGGCGTCCAAGCGGCTGGCGGCCGCGGCCGCGGTGATGGCGAAGGACCCGGCGGCACTCCAGCTGCGACTGCTGCAGACCGTGGTCGAGGTCGCGGGCGAGAAGAACAGCACGCTCGTCATGCCGGTTCCGGTAGAGCTGCTGCGCTTCTTCGAGAAGATGGCGCCTGGGCCGGTCTCGCCGACCGGTTCGACCGCCCTGGCCGACGCGGAGGCGCTGGACCTGGGCGACGCCGAGGTGGCCGCGGCCGAGGCGGCGATCGCGCACACCAGCACGCCCGAGCTCGGGGCCCCGGCCGAGCCGGGCATCAAGGCCCTGGGCGACGTGACCATGCCCGCCCCCGTCATTCCCGAGGTCGCAGCCGACGAAGAAGCCCCCGCTGCTGAGCGTTAGGGTGAGCGCCATGACCAAGTGGGAGTACGTGACCGTGCCGCTGCTTACGCACGCGACCAAGCAGATCCTCGACAACTGGGGCGATGAGGGATTCGAGCTCGTCGCCGTGGTACCCGGCCCGAACGCCGAGCAGCTCGTCGCCTACATGAAGCGGCCCAAGCAGTGAGCGGGTCCACGGCGACGGAGCGGCTCGCGGCGCTCGGGCTGACGCTGCCGCCGGTGGCCGCGCCGGTGGCGGCGTACGTGCCCGCGGTCCGCACGGGGAACTACGTCTACACCTCGGGCCAGCTGCCCTTCGTCGACGGGAAGCTGCAAGGGACCGGCAAGGTGGGCGACGCGGTCGCGGCGGAGGACGCGGCGTCGTTCGCCCGCACGGCGGCGCTGAACGCGCTCGCCGCGGCCGCCAGCGCGGCCGGCGGCCTCGACTCCATCGTGCGGGTGGTCAAGGTGACCTGCTTTGTCGCGAGCGCGCCCGGGTTCACCGGCCAGGCGCAGGTGGCCAACGGCGCGAGCGAGCTGCTGATCGAGGTGCTCGGCGAGGCGGGGCGCCATGCCCGCAGCGCAGTCGGCATGGCGGTGCTGCCGCTCGACACCCCGGTCGAGGTCGAGCTGATCGCCGAGGTCGGGTAGCGACAGGTGCTTGCGGCGTGCGAATACAACTGAACTGGTTCGGCGAGAAGCTGGCCACGCGGCTCGCCGACATCGAGGCGGGGCGGATCGCGCCCGCCGCCCCCAGGGACGCGGCCACGGTCGTGATCCTGCGGTCCGAGCACCAGCCCCCGGGTGGTGACCGCGCGCCCGATGCGATGGCGGCTTCTGCCACCGGGCGCGACATCCAGGTGCTGATGCTGCGGCGCACCGCGGCGATGAAGTTCGCGCCAGGCGCCTACGTGTTTCCCGGGGGGTCAGTAGACCCGGCCGACTACAGCGCAGAGGTCGGCTGGCACGGGCCGTCGCCCGCGGAGTTCGGCGCGCGGCTCGGCGCCTCGGCCGAGGTCGCGCGGGCGCTGGTATGCGCCGCGGTGCGGGAGACCTTCGAGGAGTCGGGCGTGCTGCTGGCCGGCGCGCCGGGTTCGCCCCCCACCGTGCCGGCCGGGCCATCGTGGGACGTGGACCGGGCGGCGCTGGCTGCGGGCACGCTGACCCTCGCCGAGTTGCTGGCACGGCGTGGCCTCGTGCTCCGCGCGGACCTGCTTGTGCCCTGGGCCCGCTGGATCACGCCGGAGGGCGAGCCGCGCCGGTTCGACGCGCGGTTCTTCGCCGCCGCGCTGCCGGACGGCCAGCAGGCGGTCGGCCATGAGGCGGAGGCGGAGCACGTGGCGTGGCTGCGCCCGGCGAGCGCCATCGATGCGGCGCGGGCGGGGGAGATCTCGCTGCTCCCCCCGACGGCGGCGACGCTGAACCAGCTCGCCTCCGCCGTCGCGGCAGGCGCCGGACTTGACGGCATCCTGGCCACCCGCCCGGCCATAGAGCCGGTCTGCCCGCGCCTGCTGCTCGACGACGGCCAGGCCTGGCTGGTCATACCGGACGGAGTGGGGTACCCCCTGTGAGCGCTGTACCCGGCGACCAGGTCAGGCCCGGCGCCGACGGCAAGGCCGTCACCGGAATGGGCACCGCGCGCGCGTGGAACGTGCTCGCGCCCAACCCGTCGCCGATGACGCTTGACGGCACCAACACCTGGGTAATCGCCGAGCCGGGCGCCACGGCGGCCGTCGTGGTCGACCCGGGCCCAGACGACGAGGGGCACCTGCGGCGCGTGCTCGACGCGGCCCGCGCGGAGGACCGGCACGTGGCGCAGGTGGTGCTGACGCACGGGCACTTCGACCACTCCGCGGGTGCGGCGCGGTTCGCCGAGCTCTCCGGCGCGCCGGTCGCCGCGCTTGACCCTGCGCACCGGCTGGGCAGCGAGGGGTTCGCCGCGGGCGCGGTGCTCGACGTGGCCGGCTGCGAACTGCGCGTGGTGGCCACTCCCGGGCACACCGCGGACTCGCTGAGCCTGCTGCTGACCGCCGACGGCGCGCTGCTTACCGGGGACACGGTCCTTGGCCGGGGGACGACGGTGATCGCCGGGGACGGGTCGCTCGGCGACTACCTGCGGACGCTTGACGAGCTCAGGTCGCTGGCCCGGAACGCGGGCCTGCGGGTGCTGCTGCCCGGCCACGGGCCGCTGCTGCGTGACCCCGCCGGGGTACTCGACTACTACATCGCGCACCGCAGGGAGCGCCTCGATCAGGTCCGGGCCGCGCTCGCCGGTGGCGCGCGCACTCCGGCTGAAGTTGTCGCCATCGTCTACGCCGACGTGGACCGGTCACTGTGGCCCGCCGCCGAGCTGTCAGTCCGCGCCCAGCTCGACTACCTGGCCGGCTAGCCGCCGCCGAACTAACGAGCCCGCTTGCGTAGCCGCTCCGCATCGAGAATCAGCACCGAGCGGGCGGAGATCTGCAGCCAGCCCCGGGCGGCGAAGTCGGCGAGAGCCTTGTTGACGGTCTCCCGGGAGGCGCCGACGAGCTGCGCGAGCTCTTCTTGCGTCAGGTCGTGGTGGACGTGCAGGCCGTCAGACTCCTGGTTGCCGAAGCGCTCCGCGAGGTCGAGCAGGTTCTTGGCGACCCGGCCAGGCACATCGGTGAAAACCAGGTCCGCGGTGACATCGTTGGCACGGCGCAGCCGCTGGGCCAGCGCGCGCAGCATGTGCAGCGAGACCTCGGGCCGCTCGCGCAGGAACGGCGTCAGCGCTTCGTGCTTGAGCGACGCGAGCACTACGTCGGTCACCGCGCTCGCTGAGGAGGTGCGCGGCCGCGGGTCGAACAGCGACAGCTCGCCGAACATCTCACTCGGGCCGATGACGCTGAGCAGGTTCTCCCGGCCGTCCGCGGCGGCACGGGTGAGTTTCATCTTGCCTTCGATCACCACGTAAAGGGCGTCGCCGTCATCGCCCTCCATGAACAGGTGCTCGCCCCGGGAGAGTTTCACTTCCATCATCTGGCGACGGAGCAGGCGAGCGCCTTCGTCGTCGAGCGCGTCGAACAGGGGTGCCCGTCTCAGCACTCCTTCGGTGTTGTCCACCGGTCCTCCTTGCTGCCAAGCTGGATTACTAAGTGTTAATCATGAGGTGCCGTGCTCCGTGCCAGCAACCAAAGTATTCCCGGCTCCGTAGGGAAAGGTGCATGGATCTGCCCAGGTTCCCAGTGGATCTTGCTTACTCTAGGTAATCAAGTAACCGCGTAAGGAGACGGAGGGGCTTGGGGCACCCCGCCCGCGCGGACATTGAAGGTACGAACGATCCCCCCATGACCCTCGCAGGGATGGCTGTTGGTTTGCGAGCTGGCTACCTGGATTTCCCTTGATGTTCCACGGCCCAGCCTGGGGAGGGCCGAGTGTTACGCGTAACATGACCGGATGGCGGAAACCAGGCGATGCGAGCGCTGTGGCAAGGAGTTCGAGCCGAAGCGCGAGCACGCGCGCTTCTGCTCGGCCCGCTGCCGGGTGGCCTGGAACCGCGAGAACTGGGGCATGGCGGCCAGGGGCACCCAAAAGTGGGGCAGCGAAAACTGGGCGGACGCGCCGCGCGGCGTCCAGGCCACCGGAACGAGCGCGCTGAGCTGGGCCATCACCGCAATGCGGGACACCACGGAGCGGCTTGGCAAGGTTAAGGCACACGACCAGGCGCAGGCGTTCGCGGTGATCGGCGAGGCCGTCTGGTGGGTGACGATCGTTGACGCGACCCTCGTCAGGTACTACCCCGACGAGTACGACACCGCGCTCGCGGGGCTGCCCGCCGCGCGGCGCCGGGCCACGGAGACGACCCTGGGCGGCCTGCGCTTCGTGCGGAACCGGATGGGCTACTACGCCGATCACGCCGACTTTATCCAGCCGAGCCCCGGCGCGCAGGACGGCCGTGAAGCGCCGATCAGCGAGTGGACCTGGCGGTCAGTGCCCGCCCCGGCCGTGGCGACCCTGCCCCCGCGGGGACAGGAGTGGGAGCTGAGCCGTTACCGGGCCTATCAGGACCTGCTGGCCGGCCGCCGCATCGGCGAGACCTTCGACCGGACCTCCGCCTTCCTCGACCTGGTGGCCGGGACCGTGCAGGCGGCCGGGGAACCCGCCGCGGCCGGCCAGTCGCCCGGCGAGGGCGGCCGCGACACCGCCAGCCGGTAACCCGACGGGGCGGCACCGCGTGGCTCTTACCGGATATTTCCGCTAGTGACGGGGCAAATAGTTTCGCACCGTGTATTGCCTGTTACACGGCGTTATGTCACGATCTTGGTAGGGGTCGGTCGAGTGGCTTCACCCGGTGAGGGGTTTCGCGGCATGTTCATGGCCCGGCACGAGCGGTCAGCCCGCCATCCGTCGGCCCGGATGGCATCGGGGCGCAGGGCGCTGCGGCTCAGCACCCTGGAACGCAGGTATGACTTCCACCTGGGAGAGGCGTTCCGTGCCGCGCTCCAAGGCAGCCACGACAAGGCGGCCGGGCACTCGGAGCGGGCGCTGCTTATCAGCCGCGAGCTGTGCGCGGTCGGGGCGGACGCGGCGAGCCACCAGCCGGCGCTCGCCGCCGCACTGTGCGCCCACGCCGGCTACGGCGGCGGCACATGGCAGGCTATCGCCCTGCTCACGGAGTCCGCCGGCCATTACGCGGCGCTGGCGGAGGCCGATCCCGCGGCGTACGAGGTGCCGCGGATCGACGTGCTCACAAGGATCGCACTTGCCGCGGACGCGGCGGGCAGCACGCAGGACGCGATCAGCCTGCTCCGCGAGGTCGTCGGCATGTACCTGAAGGCGCTCGCCGCCGACACGGAAGAGCGCGACCTCGCCCTGGCCAGAGCGCGCTTCCACCTAGGCCGCTGCCTGCTGAAGACCGGGATGGAGGAGGACGGGCTCGCCGAGTCGCAGGCCGGGCTCGAGCTCGCCGCGGACGTGCTTGACCGGCTCCAGGTGCGGACAGCGGAACCCGGCTGGCTGGTCGCGGCGCCTCCTTACCTCCAGCTGGCCGCGCCCGACTGGGCGGCCGCGGCGGTGCGGGCCATGACGCTGCACGCGGCGGCGATGAGATGGCAGCAGGCCGCGACGGCCGCTCGGACCGCCGTGCTTGTCACCGGCGGCCTCGCCGACCTGGGCGGCGAGTCGCTGCGCGACGCGCACGCGGCGATCAAGTCTCGCGCGGACCAGGTCATCGAACAGGCCGCCCGGGCCGACGGCCGAAGCTGATCAGACCGACTCGTGGTCGATGAAGCGCTTGCGCGAGCGCTCAACCTCCGCCTCGGCGTCGGCCCGGCCCGACCAGTGCGAGCCCTCAACTGACTTGCCTGGCTCCAGGTCCTTGTACACCTCGAAGAAATGCTGGATCTCAAGACGGTCAAACTCAGGCACGTCGGTGATGTCCTGCAGGTGCTCCATCCGCGGATCGCTGGCGGGTACGCAAAGGACCTTGTCGTCCGGGCCCTTCTCATCGGTCATCTGGAACATGCCGATGACCCGGGCCGTCACCAGGCAACCGGGGAAAGTGGGCTCCTCAAGCAGCACCAGTGCGTCAAGCGGGTCACCGTCTCCGCCCAGGGTGTCCTCGATGAACCCGTAGTCGGCGGGGTACCTGGTGGAGGTGAACAGCATGCGGTCAAGCCTGATCCGCCCGGTGTGATGGTCAACCTCGTACTTGTTCCGCTGGCCTCGCGGGATCTCGATGATTACCTCGACGTTCATGCTCACTCCGCGCATTAGTTGGCTGAATAGCTCCATTGTCGCCGGTCGCCAGGACGCGAGGTCGACCGGTCCGCCGCCTGAGGGCGGCGGTACCGCCGGCCCGGCCCTAAGCTGGGCGCACCCTCGTACCGTGAAAGGTAGGTTGGTGCGCCGCACCCGGACCACGGCCCTGGCCGTGCTCGCCCTGCTCAACGTGCTTACCCTCGCGGCCGGGCTCACCGTGGCGCGCATGCTCCCGCCGCGGCTCGCGCGGCTGCACGTCGCCGTGCTCGCCGCGCGCCCTGTGGTCAATGCCACACCAGTGCTGACCCCGGCCGGCGGACCTAGCGCACGAGCGGCCGCGCTGCCCACGGCGAGCGGCCTCGCGGCCATGCTCGGCCGGGAGCTGCCGTCGCCCGTGACCGGGGCAGGCCTGGGCATCGAGGTGGCCGACGCGGCAACCGGCCGCATCCTCTACTCCGACAACGCGGACGAGCCGGTCACCCCGGCCTCCACCACCAAGCTGGTGACGGCGGTGGCCTCGCTCGCGGCGCTCGGCGCCGGCGCGCGGTTCGCCACGACCGTCCGCCAGACGGGCGGCACCATCGTGCTTACCGGCGGCGGTGACCCGACCCTCGCCGTGAATCGGTACCCTTCCGCCGATTACCCGCGCCCGGCCACCCTCGCACAGCTCGCGACGGCCACCGCGCGCGCACTGCGGGCACAGGGCCGGCGCTCCGTACGGCTCGGTTATGACATCGCGCTGTTCAGCGGGCCGGACCTGGCGCCCGGGTGGAACGAAGGCGACATCGCCCTCGGGGACGTGACGCCCATCGTCGCGCTCGAGGCCGACCAGGGAAGGCTGACCGCCAGCGGCGCGCTCGAAGACGACGACGACCCGGTTAACCACCGCCCGCGGACGGACGACCCGGCGGGCATGACCGCCGCCGCGTTCGCCGGGCTGCTCATCCGGAACGGCATCACCGTCACCGGGACGCCTGCGCAGGCCGCCGCCCCGGCGTCCGCCCCGGTGCTCGCCAGCGTGAGCTCCCCGCCACTTGCCGCGATCGTCGAGCAGATGCTCGTCGAGTCCAACAACGTGATCGCAGAGACCCTGGCCAGGCACGTTGCCATCGCGCTCGGCCTGCCCGCCACGTTCAGCGGCGCGGCGGCCGCCGACCTGACCGAGTTGCGGCGGCTCGGCATCACGACGCCGGCCAGCCTGGTCGACGGCAGCGGGCTGTCGCCCGATGACAAGATCGCGCCGGAAACGCTGGTGCGGGTGCTCGCCACGGCCGCGGGGAGGCCGGCGCTGCGCGCCGCCCTGAGCGGGCTCCCGGTGGCCGGGTTCAACGGCACGCTCTCGGCGGGCGGCAGCGTCTTCGGCGGGATCGGCGGGGCCGCGCGCGGTGTGGTGCGGGCCAAGACGGGCAACCTGAGCACCGTGGCAACGCTGGCCGGCCTCGTGGAGGACAAGGCGGGTGCGCTGCTGCTTTTCGCGATCATGGCACCGCAGGTGCCGAGCGCCGGCCAGCTGCCGCAGGCCGCGACCGCGATCGACGCGGCGGCAGCGGGCCTGGCCGGGTGCGGATGTCGCTGACGGGTTCGGGTGCACCCGGCACGCCTCGTACCGCCGTATCTGGTCGCCGGCTTCGCGATCAGGCACGCACCAGGGAGGTACGGGGTCGCCCCCCGGGCGATACAGCACGTACGGTAGGAGGGTGAGCAGCGCACAGATGATCGACTGGGACATGGCGATCTCCACCGGCGTCAGGTTCGCCAGGCAAGGACCTCAGGTCAGCCTTACGGAAGCCCGTGCGGTAGTGGCGGAGTTGCGCGGCCTGACCGCCGTCGTCCAGCAGCCCGTGCGGGACCTGACCGGTCTCACCAGCCGGGGGGCCGTGGGCCCGGTCGCCGTGGTGGACCGGGCAGGATGGATCAAGGCGAATGTCGGCGGGTTCCGCGTGGTCCTCGAGCCGCTCGCGGAGCAGCTCGCCGAGCGGGCGAACGTCCGGCCGTCGGCGGGCTCGGTCGTCGGCACGGTGGGCTCGCGGGTCACCGGCGTGCAGGCCGGCCTGATCCTCGCGTACCTGTCCTCCCGCGTGCTCGGCCAGTATGAGCTGTTCCTGCCGCCCGACGAGGGAGGAGCGCCGGCCAACGGCGCGAGCGGTACCGCCGACAGCGCGAACGGCGCATCTAGCGCGAACGGTGCGCCCGCGGCGAGCCCGGTCAACGGGACGGCCACGGCCGGCCCGGGCGCAGGTGTCGGCCGCCTCACCCTGGTCGCGCCCAACATCGTCATGGTCGAGCGTGAGCTCGGCGTCGACCCGCACGATTTCCGCCGCTGGGTCTGCCTGCACGAGGAGACGCACCGGGTCCAGTTCACCTCGGTGCCCTGGCTGCGCGGCTACGTGCAGGGCATGATGACGGAATTCCTGCTCGCGTCGGACCTGGACGCGGGCGCGATCCTTGAGCGGCTCCGGTCGGCCGCCACCGCGGTCGCCGGCGCGGTGCGCGGCACCGAAGGAGAAAGCCTGGTCGAGGCGATGCAGACCCCGGCCCAGCGGGCGCTGCTCGACAAGCTCACCGCGGTGATGACGCTGGTCGAGGGGCACGGCGACTACGTGATGGACGCGGTGGGCCCGCAGGTGGTGCCATCCGTCGCGGACATCAGGGAGAAGTTCTCGCAGCGGCGCGGCACGGCGGGCCGGATGGAGCAGATCCTGCGCCGCATCCTCGGCATTGACCTCAAGATGAAGCAGTACGAACAGGGCTCGGTTTTCGTCTCAACCGTGGTCGCCGAGGCAGGCATGGCCGGGTTCAACAAGGTGTGGACCTCGCCGGAGACGCTGCCCACCCGCGCCGAGCTTGCCGAACCGCGCGAATGGCTTGAGCGGGTCGCCTGACGGTGGGTGGTGCCCTCTCTCCGGCCGTGTCCGAGGTCCGCAACGCGGTTCGCGCGTGGCTGGCCGGCCTGGCGCCCGGTGAGCTGGTTCTCGCGGCCTGCTCCGGCGGCCCTGACTCGCTGGCCCTCGCCGCCGCCCTGGCGTTCGTAGCGCCGCGGGCCGGGCTGCGGGCCGGGGCGGTCACCGTCGATCACGGGTTGCAGCCGGGTTCGGCGGACCGTGCGGGCGAGGTGGCGAGCACGCTGCGCGGCTTGGGCCTTGACCCCGTACGGGCCGTCACGGTGACCGTCGACGGCCCAGGCGGGCCCGAGGCGGCGGCCCGCGCGGCTCGTTACGACGCGCTGGAAAAGGCGGCCGCCGACGTCGGCGCGGCCATGGTGCTGCTCGGCCACACCCTCGACGATCAGGCGGAGACCGTGCTGCTCGGGCTCGCCCGCGGGTCCGGCGCGCGGTCGCTCGCCGGCATGCCGGCGCGCCGCGGCGTCTTCGCCCGCCCGCTGCTCGGCGTCCGCCGGCCCGTCACCGCCACGGCGTGCCAGGCGCTCGGCCTGCGCCCGTGGGCGGACCCGCACAACGCGGACCGCCGGTTCGCCAGGGTCCGGGTCAGGCTCGACGCGCTGCCGGCGCTCGAGGGGGCGCTCGGGCCCGGAGTGGCTGAGGCGCTTGCGCGGACCGCTAGCCAGCTGCGAGATGATGCCGAGGTGCTAGATGAAATCGCGCAGGCGCAGCGGATGCGCGGCGACGCCGAACTGTCCGCCGCCGCCCTTGCCGCTCTCCCCGGCGCGGTGCGCGCGCGGGTGCTGCGCTCGGCGGCACTGGATGCGGGATGCCCCGCCGGAGCGCTGACGGCGGCGCACGTGGCGCGCATAGGGGAACTGGTCACCGACTGGCACGGGCAGCGGGGCGTCGACCTGCCGGGCGGCATCCGCGCACTGCGCCGTTCGGGGCGGCTGTGCTTTGAGACTGACAGAGCTGGAGGGGCAACGCATGGACGCAGCTGACATGGGGGCGTCGCTGAAAGAGGTGCTCATCACGTCCGAGCAGCTGGCCGGGCGGACCGCTGAGCTCGCCGCGCAGATCGATGCCGATTACGCCGGGCGCGAACTGCTGCTCGTCGGCGTGCTCAAGGGGGCGGTCATGGTGATGGCAGACCTCGCGCGCGCCATGCACCTGCCGGTCCAGATGGACTGGATGGCCGTGTCATCGTACGGCTCGGGCACCAAGTCCTCCGGCGTGGTCCGCATCCTGAAGGACCTGGACGCGGACATCAGCGGGCGGCACGTGCTGATCGTCGAGGACATCATCGACTCCGGGCTGACCCTGTCCTGGCTGGTGGGCAACCTCAAGTCACGCAACCCGGCCTCGGTGGAGATCTGCGCCATGCTGCGGAAGCCGTCTTCGTCGCAGATGGACGTCGAGGTGGCCTACACCGGCTTCGAGGTGCCCGACGAGTTCGTCGTGGGGTACGGGCTGGACTACGCGGAGCGCTACCGTAACCTTCCGTTTATCGGGACGCTGGCTCCCGAGGTGTACGGGGCCCGGTAGAACCACGATCGGTTCCGGCGCGGCCTGGGGGCGGCAGGGAACACATGCCGCTCCAGGTAGCGTTGATGTACCGTCAGGGAATCATCATGGTTCGGACACGGTCGGCGTAGCCGGCCGGGACCGGGACAGGCGGTGCCGCCGGTGGTCGGCGGGACGTGAGGCTGGTCAGGAGGGAACGGCCCCGGGCCGAAGGGGTCGCTCGCAATGGAATTGAAGCGTATTTTCCGCGGACCGCTACTTCTCGTGCTTCTTGCGGTGCTGGTCATAACGATCACGTTGGGCTGGGCCAACACTGGTAGCGGGCCAGCGCAGGCGGACACCGGGAAAGTCGTCCAGCTGATTGAGCAGGGCAAGGTCAAGTCGGCCGTGCTCACCGACAAGAACCAGACCATCCAGGTGACGACGACGGACGGCAAGCAGTACCAGGCCGACTTCGTCACCGGCCAGGGCCAGCAGTTGCAGCAACTGCTCCAGTCCCAGTTCGACAAGGGACAGCTGACTGGCGGCTACAACGTGCAGATTCCCAAGTCGAGCGCGCTGCTTTCCATACTTGAAACGCTCGTGCCGTACCTGGTGATCGCGCTGTTCTTCTTCTTCCTGCTGAGCCAGATGCAGGGCGGCGGCTCGCGGGTGATGAACTTCGGGAAGTCGAAGGCCAAGCTGATCACCAAGGACACGCCGAAGACCACCTTCGCTGACGTGGCCGGCGCGGACGAGGCCATCGAGGAACTCCAGGAGATCAAGGAGTTCCTGCAGAACCCGGCGAAGTTCCAGGCGATCGGCGCGAAGATACCCAAGGGCGTGCTGCTTTACGGCCCGCCTGGCACCGGCAAGACGCTCCTCGCCCGCGCGGTCGCCGGCGAGGCGGGCGTCCCGTTCTACTCGAT
>CAZORE010000125.1:0-12972 GCA_964581815.1 uncultured Streptosporangiaceae bacterium
AGCGGCGAGCAGTCCCTGGCCATCGGCCACGCGCTGGCCGCCCGGGACTTCAGCCAGGCAGCGGACCTGATCGAGCGGGCGCTCCCGGCCATGCGCAAGACCAGGCAGGAAGCCACGGTGCATGGCTGGCTCAAGGTGCTACCCGACGAGGTGGTCTGGGTCAGGCCCATGCTCAGCTTTGCCATGGCCGGGGCGCTGCTTGAGACCGGTGAGCTCGAGGGAGTTGAGGCTCGGCTGCGTGACGCCGAGCGGTGGCTAGGGGAGGAAACAGCTACCAGCAGGGGATCCCCAGCCCTGCCGACGGAGATGGTGGTGGCCAATGAGGAGGAATACCGCCGTCTCCCGGGGGCGATTGAGCTGTACCGTTCCGCCCTGGCGATGGCGCGGGGCGACCTGCCCGCCACCGTGCGGTACGCCCGGCGGACGCTCGATCGTGCGCTTGCCGATGACCACGGCGTCCGGGCCGGGGCGTCGGGGTTCCTTGGGCTCGCGTTCTGGACGAGCGGGGACCTGGAGGCAGCGCATTCGGCGTGGGCCGAATGCGCGGCGGGGCTACGGCGGTCCGGGCAGATTGCCGACATCTTCGGCTGCGCGATCGGGATGGCGGACATCCGGCTCGTGCAAGGCCGCCTCGGCGAGGCGATGCGCACCTACGAGCAGGCCTTGCGGCGCGCGTCCGAGCAGGACGGGCCGGTTCTGCGGGGAACGGCAGACATGTACGTGGGGATGAGCGAGGTCCACCGCGAACGCGACGACCGGCCGGCCGCCACGCGGCAGTTGCTGCGCAGCCAGGAGCTGGGCGAGGCCATCGGGCTGCCGCAGAACCGGTACCGCTGGCGGGTCGCGATGGCCCGGATACGCCAGGCTGAGGGAGATCTGGGCGGTGCACTGGACCTGCTCAACGAGGCGGAGCGCCTGTATAAGGGCGACTTCTTCCCGAACGTGCGGCCGGTCCCGGCATTGCGGGCAAGAATCTGGATCGCGCAGGGCAGGCTCGGTGAAGCACTCGGCTGGGCGCGTGAGCAGGGCCTGTCCGCTGATGACGACCTCAGCTACCTGCGCGAGTTCGAGCACATCACCCTGGCCAGGCTGCTCTTGGCGCGGTACCAGGACGAGCGTGCGGAGCACTACGCGGATGAGGCAACTCGGCTCCTGGAGCGCCTCCGGCAGGCGGCGGAAGAGGGCGGCCGGACCGGGAGTGTCATCGAAATCGTGGTGCTTCAGGCGCTGGCGCACCAGGCGCGAGTGGACATCCCGGCTGCCCTGGCCTGCCTGGAACGGGCGGTGACGCTGGCTGAGCCGGAGGGGTACGTCCGGGTCTTCGCCGATGAGGGCCCGCCGATGGCTTCCCTGCTGAGGGCCGCCGCGAAACACGGGACGACCAGGAACTATGTCCGCCGGCTGCTGGCCGCCGTGAACGAGGCCAGGCCGGACAGCCCCGTCAGGCAGGCCTTGATCGACCCGCTGAGCGAACGTGAGCTGGACGTGCTGCGGCTGCTCGGAACCGAGCTGGACGGCCCGGCCATCGCCCGCGAGCTCATGGTGTCGCTGAACACCGTGCGGACGCACACCAAGAACATCTACGCCAAGCTCGCCGTGACTAACCGCCGGGCGGCGGTCCGCCGCGGCGCGGAACTCGGTTTGCCGCGAGCCGGCCACCGGCAACCCTGACCCGGCCGCTGCGCTCATCACCTCAATCACCAGGTGTGGTGATGCCGTCTCACCACACCGGCTCCTAGCTTTCTGTCAGGCCCGGCGAAACGTCCTGACGCCGCCGGAGAAGCAAAAGCCGAAGGAGCACCATGAGCGACATATCGACCGGCCGCCAGCGCAGTCCCGGACGGTACGAGATCCGACTCAAGGGGCACCTCGATGCCCGGTGGTCCGCCTGGTTTGACGGGCTGGCCGTCACTCGCGACAGCGACGGAACCACCCTCATCCATGGCGTGGTGGCCGACCAGGCCGCGCTCCACGGACTGCTGCAGAAGACGCGCGACCTGGGCCTGCCGCTGATCTCGGTCAATTACGTCGAACCCGGCGATTCCCCGGCGCCCATCACCCCGACCCGGTAACTCAGCCATCAACCAAAGGACCCCGACATGGCGACCACCGTGCAAATCCCGGCCGCGAAAGCGGCGAAGGGAATCCCGATGACCTCGACAAGGAAGACAGCGCTCGTCGCGGGCGTCTGCTACCTGATCACCTTCGTCTCGATCCCTACCCTCGCCCTCTACGGCCCGCTGAAGAACAACCGGGACTGGGTGCTCAGCTCCGGCAGCCACGCCGGCGTCCTGGCCGGCGGCTTCCTCGAGGTGATCGTCGCGCTGGCCGGGATCGGCACCGCCATCACGCTGTACCCGGTGGTCAAGCGGCAGAACGAAGGCGCCGCGCTCGGCTTCGTCGCCGCTCGCGTCCTCGAGGCGGTCATGATCTTCACCGGTGTCGTCAGCCTCCTGTCGCTGGTGACCTTGCGCCAGGACCTGGGCGCGGCGGCGGGAGCCAATGCGGCGGCACTGGTCACCACCGGCGCGGCCCACGTCGCGATCTACAACTGGACGTTCCTGCTCAGCCAGAGCCTCATGCCGGGCATCAACGCGCTGCTGCTTGGCTCCTTGCTGTACCGGTCCCGGCTCGTCCCCCGGGTCATTCCCGTGGTCGGGCTCATCGGAGCCCCGTTCCTCATCTGCACCGTCATCGCCACGCTGTTCGGCGGCATGAAACTGGGTTCCCCCGAGTTCGCCGCCTTCCCGGTGGCGGCCTGGGAGCTCTCACTCGGCCTGTGGCTGGTCGTCAAGGGCTTCCGGGCCTCGCCGATCACCGCCGCGATCGACGCGGCCAGCATGCCGCCCGCCCGCCCGGGTGTCGCTGCCTGACCCTCCGCACCACGGCCGGGTCCTCCTGCGAGGGCCCGGCCGATCGCCAGGGGCCGGGCTCGGTCAGGGTGGGGAAGCCTTCCAGGGATAACAGCAAGAAGCGCTACGCAACAAAACCCAGGTCTCCCGCAGTCCTGCCACTGACCGTTAAACCACTCTCAGCAGCCCAGGCCACCGCAGGAAGCGCGGTGCTGCGGGGCGCAACCAGGGGAGACCCGGGACTTCCGGTCTGACTCGGAGTGTTAGGGGCCGGCGGGCGGCGGGGGAACGACGACGTTCTCCTTGAGCGCGGCGCCCCACATCTGGGTCATGTCGAACAGGTTCTGGGCATCCTCGACCGCGACCGCCCACGTATCGGACTCGACGGCGTTCCTGAACTGCGTCTCGTCGCGGAACCAGCACTCGGAGAAGCCGTCGAAGCCGATCTCGGCCTGGCCGGCCTCGCCCTCTTCCCCGACCGGGCCGACGACGTGGTTCTGGATGTAGCGATCGATGTCCAGCTTCTTGAAGATCGGACCGTGGACGCGGAGCCAGTGCTCCCGGCCTGCCTCCCGCGTCATCCCTTCCTTGAACCGGACGATCCAGACGACCTTGAACGGGCTCGCGGGTCCCTCGATCATCGGGACTTCTTGGATGTGGGCGCTCATGTTCCAGAGCCAGTCCATGTCGAACACGTTCGGGCCGTCCTCGACGACTCGCTGCCAGGCCGGCGTGGTCATCGCCTGCTGGAAGTCCGCACGGTCGTTCCACCACGCGCACGAGTACCCGTCAAACAGCGTTTCCTCTTCCGCGACTCCGGACACGGCCGGAAGCGGTCCCTGAACGTGGCTCTGAACGTACCCGGCCAGCGGGGAGACCTGCTTCATCGCCGGCCCGTGGTGCCCGGCCCAGTAGTCGCTGGCCTGCTGCCTGCTCATGCCGTTGGGGTAACGCGCGATCCAGACCACCTTGTACATGTCAGCACCTTCCGCCCTAATGCTCGTGGATGATCACGCCGCGGATGTTCTTCCCGTCGTGCATGTCCTGGTAGGCCTGGTTGATCTCATCGAGCGCGTACTTGCGGGTGACCAGCTCGTCCAGCTTGAGCTGGCCCGTCTTGTAGAGGTTGAGCAGCTTCGGTATGTCGTACATGAGGTTGCTGTCGCCGGCCAGGGCGCCGCGGACCTGCCGGTGGTAGGTGATCAGCGCGCCCGCGCGGAAGTTCATGTTGCGCTCGCCGAAGTGGCCGACGGCGGTGACCTGTACCTTGCCGCCCTTGCCGGTCATGTTCACCGCGGCGGTCAGCATCTCTTCGGTGACCGCGTCGGGCGTCAGGATCACCTTGTCGGCGAGCTGGCCCCAGGTGACCGCGTTGACGTAGTCGTGCGCCTCCTGCGCGGTGGCGAAGGCTTTCGTGGCGCCGAACACCGTGGTCGCCATCTCCCGCTTGAACTCCACCGGGTCCACCACGACGACGTGCTGCGCGCCGGCGAACCTGGCGCCCTGCACCGCGTTGCTGCCCACGCCGCCGGACCCGAAGATCACCACGGCGTCGCCGGCCTGGACCCCGGCCGCGTAGACGGAGGAACCCCAGCCGGTCGGCACGCCGCAGCCGGTCAGGCACAGCACTTCCCACGGGATGTCCTGGAAGTCGATGCGCAGCGGCACGGCGGCGTACTCGGACACGACCACGTGCTGTGAGAACGTGCCGAGCGAGCAGAACCCGCCGACGTCCGTCCCGTCTTTCTCATGGAACCGCCACGTGCCGTCCTCGAACATGCCGGTGCCGGCGTTCAGCCCCTTCACGCACATGCTGGAATGCCCGGTGGAGCAGGGCCGGCAGACGCCGCAGGCCGGGATGTAGGACAAGACGACCTTGTCGCCTTCGCTGACACGCGTCACGTCGGGGCCGACCGCCTCGACGATGCCGGCGCCTTCGTGCCCGCCGACCATCGTCATCCGGATGGGGGCGTCGCCGTGCGTGATGTGGTCGTCGGAGTGGCACAGGCCGGCGGCCATGACCTTGACCCGGACCTCGTGTGCCTTCGGGTCCTGGAGCTCAAGCTCGGTGATCTCCCAGGCCTTCGGGTGCGGCGGGCGGGCGATGGCGGCGCGCGTGATGAGGCTCATCTGCGGTTCCCTTCTAATGCTCGTGGACGATCACGCCGCGGACGTTCTTGCCGTCCAGCATGTCCGCATAGCCCTGGTTGATCTCATCCAGCTTGTAGCGCCGGGTGATCAGCTCCTCGAGCTTGAGGTCGCCCGCCTCGTACAGGCGGATGAGCGCCGGCACGTCCGCCAGGGGGCTGCAGCCGCCGTAGATGGAGCCCTGGATCTTGCGCCCGTACCCGAGCAGGATGCCGGAGTTGGTGTCGAAGTGGCCGCCGCCGACCGCGGTGATCGTGACCTGGCCAGTCTTGCCGATGACGTTGACGGCGTCGGCGATCACCTTGTCGTGCAGGATGCCGACCGTGATGATCGCCCGGTCGGCGAGGTCGCCCCAGGTGTCCTCGCGGACGAACTCGAACGCCTCCTCGGCGGTGGCGAACGCGTGCGTCGCCCCGAAGGTGGAGAGGGCCATGTCCCGCTTGAACTCCACCGGGTCCACCACGACGACGCGCCGCGCCCCGGCGAACCGGGCGCCCTGCACCGCGTTGCTGCCCACGCCGCCGGCCCCGTAGATCACCACGGTCTGCCCGGCGCGCACGTCGCCCGCGCGCACCGCTGAGCCCCAGCCGGTCGGCACGCCGCAGGCCACCAGCGCCGCGACGTCGAAGCCGATCCACTCGGGGATCTTGACGACGGAGTACTCGTGCACCACCGCGTACTGCGAGAACGTGCCGAGGGCGCACAGGCCGCCGAAGTCCTCGCCGTCCTGGTGGAACCGGAACTGACCGCTCGCCAGCAGCCCGGTCTCGGCGTTCCGCCCGGCGTCGCACAGGTTCTGGCGGCCGGTCGCGCAGTACCGGCACTTGCCGCAGACCGGGATGAACGAGCAGGTCACGTGGTCGCCGACGGTGACCCGGGTGACCGCCGGGCCGACCGCCTCGACGACGCCGGCGCCCTCGTGCCCGCCGACCATCGGCATCCGCATCGGCGCGTCGCCCTTTTGCACATGGTCGTCGGAGTGGCACAGGCCGGCCGCGTGGAACTTGACCAGGATCTCGCCGGCCTGCGGGTCATCGAGTTCAAGCTCGGTGATCTCCCACGGCTCGCCGGCCTTCCGGCAGACCGCGGCTCGCGTTGTCATGCCCATGTGAACCCCTTTCCGCGCGCGCGCCCTCATGCTCATCCCGCGCGTCCGCGGAGTCAACCTGCCGGGCGCCGCCGGGCCGGCCACATGAGCCGCACCACAGCCCCGGGCCGCGGAGCCTGTCTGACGCTACAAGCCCGTGGTGAACGAACGAAAAAGCCCGGCCGGGTAAACGGGGTTTACCAGGCCGGGCCGACTGCATGCGTTTAGCAGCCGTCTGCCGCCCACGCGCGCGGGCCGGCGGTGTCGTAGATCTGCTTGAAGACCTGCTTCTGCTGCGCGATCGAGTCGCCGCTCACGTTGTAGCCCGAGGCGGGGATAATGCCGTAGGCGTTACCGTGGGCCGCCGGGTTGGTGTTGTTGGTCGACTCCCGGTAGGCGACGCACGTCGCGAACGCCTGGGGCACCCCGGGGACGTCACCGAGAGCGCTGGAGGCGGAGCCCGAGCCGCTCGAACTGGCACTGGCCGACGCGCTGTGAGTCGAGGTGGGAGCTAGCACGGGGGTCACGTGGTGATGCCGGGCGGGCGCGTTGCGGCTCGTGGTCGAGACGGGAGAATGCGTTCCAGCGGCATGGGCGTGCGGGTGGGCCTTCGGCTTCGGGTGCTGAGTGGCCGACTGGCTGTGGTCGTAGACCGCTTCCCACGCCGTGTTGTAGTGCTGAGCCGTGCTGTAGTGCTGGCCGGCTCCGGAGAGCGTGTCTCCCGGCCTGGCGGCGATAAAGACAGCGGTGAGTGCAAGTGCAGATAGCATATTTGGCCTCTTTCAGCTCTTCGGCATTGTCGTGTTCTGACAGTGCCTCGGGGTCGTACTGAGGTCACTCTTAGAAGATGCGGACCATGAGAATTGCCACGCAATTGACCGTCTTACCGGCGTAAAAGCCCCGACCACGGGCAGGAAATATCGAGGTCAGCAGGGCAATTCCGGTTGGCTTTCGGTGATCACCGGCCGGTGGCGACCCGCGGGCCGGCGTGACCCGCCGACAGGGTTGTTCTCGACGGATATTGCTAGCTTGCATGGTCCGGGTTGCTGCTAGGTTGCCCCCGGGTTGGCCTTGGGTTGCACCAGATGGAGTGGCTGGGCTTCGGGCACACGCCGGGCCAGGATGACGACCGCGCCGGACGGGGACACGGCGTACACGAGGCCGCTGGCGCGGTCGGGCTGACAGCGCGTAACCGAACCCGGACGCCGCGGACCACGACGGCCGCGGGACGGGCAAGCACGGAGGGATCCGCCAGCGGATCGTCGTCGTAGGTTACGATGTCGCCTTCCGGGTGAATGCCAAGGAAGTCGCGCGCGGCTGAGCCGGCGGCGGCGATCGCCTGCCCGGCAGTGAGGCCGTGCTGGGACAGCAGCGCGATCTCGTCCGCGATCGTGCCGACGACATCGCTGCCGGCCAGCACCCGGACACCGTGAGCGACGGCATACGGCAGGCAGCCGCGGAGCCGGTCGCGCAGCTCGGCTATCCGCGCGCGGATAGCCGGATCGGAGGAGTCGCGGCCGTTAAGCACGGCGCAGAGGGTCGGCGTCCAGGCGCCACCGCGGGCACCGAGTGCATCAAGCTCGGCATGGCCCAGTCCGCAGCCGTGCTCGATCGAGTCGGCCCCGATCCCCGCCAGCCCTGAATCTGGAAGGTTGCTGTGCACGGCGACCCGCGCCCCGGCGGTGTGGGCTGCGTCGACCGCGTGGCGCAGCGTTTCGAGGTCGTACGTCACCGCCGTCGAGTCCGGCACCGGCCCGCTCTCGGCCCACTCGGGGAAGTCGCCGATGATCTTCACCCAAGCCGCTCCGGCGGCCACCTCGGCCTGGATCGCCGCGACGATTTCGCCCGGCGCGACCGGGGAGTGCATGCGCGGGAAGTACCGGTCCGCCGGGGCAAGAAACCGGCCGGCGGCGGTGACGACCGGGCGCCCGGCTACGGCGGTGCCCGCGAAGCCGAGCGTGACCTGGCTGCGGCCGCCGGCATCGCGGATCACCGTGACCCCGGCGGCCGCGTACCCGGCGAGCCGCGCGGCGCCGTACGCGCCGTCCGCGAGGTAGGGGCCGTGCGCATCAACGGCAACCGTGGGGTGCGCGTGCGCGTCGACGAGCCCGGCCAGCGCGTACCTGCCGGGCAGCTCTTCCGGCTCGCCGGTCCCGGCGACCACCCGGTCACCCGTAAAGCCGTCCAGGAATGTCCCTGAGAAAGTCCATGCCACGGAGGCACACTAGGGCAACCGTTACGACAAAGTAGGATCTTATGATTCACGCCGCGGCAGGAAATGGCCCTTGACGTGCGCGGCAGTCAGCGGAAACGTTTGCCTTCGAGGTGCCGCCAGGCGGCGGAGCGGGAGCGGGAACGGTGACGGTCGGTCTCAGGGACGTGGCGCTGCGCAGCGGCGTGTCGGTGTCCACGGCGTCCCGCGCGCTGCATGGCGCGGGACGGGTCAGCCCTGCCACCCAAGCGCGGGTCCGGGCGGTGGCCACGGCCCTCGGCTACCGGCCGAACGCAAGCGCGCGGGCCCTGCGCACAGCACGCTCGCAGTTCATCGGCCTGGTCATCACCAACCTGGCCAACACCAGCTTCCACATCATCGCCGAGGTGGTCCAGCGTGAGCTCGCGCGCCGCGGCTTCCAGCTCATGCTGACGGTAACCGGAGGCGACCCGGCGGCCGAGCGCGCCGCGCTGCGGACCCTGGCCGAGCACAGCGCGGCCGGCGTGATCGTCGTCGGCTCCGACGGCGAGGCCAGCGAGGAACTGCGCGCGCTTGGCATGCCGACGGTCCACCTGGCCCGCCGGCCGCCGCACCCGGCCGGCGACTGCGTGCTCGGTGACGACATCACCGGGGCCCGGCTGGCGGCCGAGCACCTGCTCGGCCTGGGACACCGGCGCATCGCGATCATCGCCGGGCCCGGCAGCGTCCAGTCCGGGAAGGAGCGGATGGCCGGGTACTGGCTGGCGATGCGCAGCGCCGGGATCGACCCTGACGAGGCACTGGCGGTGGCCGCCGCGCTGTCACCGGACGCCGGAACGGCGGCGGTGGCGGCGCTGCTCGGCCTGCCCGCCGGGCGGCGGCCCACGGCGCTGATCATCGCGAACCACGAGGCCGGCTACGGCGCGCTGCCCGCGCTGCGCGAGCGCTCGGTCGCCGTCCCCGCGGAGCTGTCGGTGATCTGCTACGAGGATTCGCCGCTCGTCCGCTGGTGGCATCCGGCGATGACGGTGCTCGACAACAGCGCGCCGCAGATGGGCGAACTGGCCGCGCGGCTGCTGCTCAGTCGGCTTGAGCAGCCCGCCGACTCCGGCGCCGGCCGGGAGTTCAGTGAGTTCCGGGTGGGCGGGCGCCTGGTCGAGCGGGACTCCTGCCGGGCGCTGACGCCGGCCGTTCAGTAGCCGGCGAGCGCCACGGCCCGCTCGGCTATATGTCGTCCACGCCGATGGCGGTGAGCTCGTCGGTCAGGCCGAGCAGTTCCCAGCGCAGCAGGGCGACCGGCACGTTGCCGTTCACCCAGATCGCGTCGTGCAGCTGCCGCAGCCCAAGGCCCGGGCCGCGGACCCGGGCGGCGTCCGCGAGCAGCGCGATGAGCTGGGTCTTGCCGATCTGGTAGGTGAGCGCCTGCCCGGGTGTCTCCGCGAAGAACGCGGCCTCCTCGGCCGCGGTGGCCTCGTCCATCGGTACCCGGCCGGCCAGTTCGGCGGCGGCGCCGCCGATCGACAAGGCGCCGGTGGCCAGGCCGACGTCCACGGTCACCCGCAGGGCGCGCAGCCGCATGAAGTTGCACACCACGGTCCTGGTGTGCGGCGCGTCGTCGAGCAGGCCCGCGGCCAGCATCAGCTCCTCGTTGTAGAACGCGATGCCCTCGTTGGCGCCTGAGTCGTAGTAGTGCCGCCGCACCGGCCGCGGGTTGCGCCAGGACAAGGCGAGCTGCTGATAGTGGACGCCCTCGTGGATGATGCCCGCCCGCGGGTCGCGGGCGTTGGCGGCGCGGAAGTAGGACAGGCCAGGCCCGGGCTCCGGCACGTAGGCGACGCCGTCCTCGTCAAGCCGCCCAGGGCCGGTCAGCTCGTCGGCGACGCCGAGGAAGCCCAGCGGCTCCAGGTAGGCGGGCATCGGCTTGGCCAGGTACCTGCGGAGGCCGGCGGGCTGGCTGAGCAGGTCCTCACGCTCGTAGAACGCACGGACTCCCGCCTCGGCGGCGGCTTCGGCGCGGGACTGATCGGCGGCGCTGGCCGACAGGGGCGGCTCAGGCAGGTTCCGGTTGCGGTTGCGGTGCACAAGCTCCAGCCAGACCGCCCGGTCGTACTCGCGGCGGCCGATGACGTCGATCTCGCCGAGGGTTCGCGGTATGCAGGCGACCTCGCGCAGGAACCACTGGTAGCGCTCGGGCCCGACGGGGACGGCGGGCGCCAGGCCGGGCAGCGCCGCGGCCAGCCAGCTTGCGTGCGCCGCGAGGGCCCCGGCCGCCTCGGCGGCCGCCGACCGCAGCTCCGCCCGCAGCTCGGACCGCACTGGCGGGCTGATCGCGGCGAGGGCGTCAGCACAGGCGGCGAGCCGCCCGCCGATGTCGCCGAGTTCAGCAAGTGCCAGCTCGGCGAACTCGCGGGCCGCGCCGCCAAGCGCCGCGGGCGCGTGGGCCAGGGTGGCGGGGACCGCGCGCAGCAGCCGGATCACCTCAGCGATCCGCGGCTCGTCGACGCCCGGGCGCAGCAGCGCGTCGAACACCGGCCCGATCGCCTGGTCGGTCCAGTAGCGGGGGATCGACCGCACCCGCAGGACGTCGGATTCCCAGCTCACCCGCGCGATCGCGGAGCGCAGCAGGCGGTGGTCGACCCGGTCAGGCACGTCGCCGCCGGCCGGGCGGACCCGGCCGAGCTCGGCGCGGAACGCGGCGAGCTCGTCGCGCCTGCGCTCGGCGAGCCCTTGGTCCACCTCGGGCAGCCAGCCGTCCGGCCGGCCGAGCCGGGGGATGTCGTCGCGGGTGCGGGGCTGCTGGCGGGCCCGCCAGGCCCAGAACCGCTCGGCCAGCTCATCGAGTTCACGCACCGGATCCCTCCGTTTCGGAAAGCCGCCTGAGGCAACGTTTGCGCAACCGTACCCCTCGCGCCCGGGCCTGTCCCGCCCAGCCGCGGTCCACTCTCTTATCTGCGCAAACGGTCACGAACTCGTTGCCTGCACGAAACATAACTTGCTTGACCGGAAAGGGTGCCGAATGGGAACGTTTGCCTACCTTGAACCGAAGTGATGGGGGAGGAGCTGCATGATGAGATTGTCCCGGTGGGCGGCGGCTGCTGCCGCGGCAGCGCTAGCCGTGGGCGTGACCGCCTGCAGCAGCGGCGGCGCATCCAGCGGCTCTGGCGGCCCGTCGAGCACGTCGAGCACGTCGGGCGGCGCGTCATCGACCCTGGTGGTGGAGACCGCCTTCGTTCTGAAGACCCTGGACCCCGGCCGGATGTTCGAGACTACCGGCCTGATGATCGACCGCGTGCTGTATGACACGCTGCTCACCTACAAGGGCAGCGACGTGTCCAAGCCGGTGCCCGACCTGGCGTCGTCGTACACCGCGTCGGCGGACGCCAAGACGTTCACGTTCCACCTGCGCCCGGGCGTCAAGTTCGCCAACGGCGACCCGGTGACGGCCAGCGATGTCGTCTTCTCGCTGATGCGGACCAAGAACATCACCGGGAACCCGTCGTTCCTGATGGCGGGGATCACCGCGACGGCACCTGACGCGTCCACGGTGGTGCTGACGTCGGCGACGCCGAACACCGCCATCCCGGCGATCGTCACCAACCCGGCGCTCGGCATCCTCGACGCGAAGGCGGTCACGGCCGACGGCGGCACCGACAGCGCCAGCGCGGCGAGCGCCGACAAGGCGGAGGCCAAGCTCAACGCGGTCTCCGAGGGCAGCGGCCCGTACACGCTGACCAGCTTCAGCACCACCACGCAGGTGACGCTGACCGCCAACCCGGACTACTGGGGCGCCAAGCCCAAGTACGGCGAGATCATCGTCCGCAACGTCGAGGCCAGCGTGCAGAAGCTGGACGTGCTGCGCGGGGAATCGCAGATCGCGGTCGACCTGTCGCCAACCCAGGCGGCGGGGATGTCCGGGGTGCAGCTCGTCAACGGGGCCTCCCCGAACGTGTTCTTCCTGTTTACCAACGAGAGCACCAAGGTCTCCAGCATCACCGCCAACAAGGACTTCCAGGAGGCGGTCAGGGACGGGGTCAACTACCAGAGCCTGGTGCAGCTGGCGGGCACGGGCTCGGTGCAGGCGGCCGGGATCATCCCGTCGATGTTCCTCGGTTCCCTGCCGGCCAGCCAGGCACCCGCCTACGACCTGGCCAAGGCGAAGGCGGCGCTGGCCGCCTCGGGCCTGAAGAACCCGACGGTCACCCTGTCCTACCCCAGTGACCTGGCGGAGAACGGGATCAGCTTCGGCGACCTGGCCGCCCGGGTGCAGCAGGACCTGGCGCAGGTCGGCATCACGGTCAAGCTGCAGGGCCAGTCGGTCCAGGTGGCGCTGGCCGGCTACCGGGCGGGCACCGAGCAGATGGGCCTGTGGTACTGGGGGCCGGACTACCCGGACCCGAGCGACTACCTGGCCTTCATGCCCAACGCGCTGGTCGGCCTGCGGGCCGGGTGGATCAAGGGCAGCGACCCGTCGCTGGAGGCACTGGCCGCGCAGGCCGCGACCACCACGCAGGACGCGGCCCGCAAGACCCTGTACCAGCAGATCCAGGAGTCAATGAACACCGACGGCCCGTTCATGCCGCTGATCCAGCCGGCCCAGATCCTGGTCGGCGCCACCTCGGTGAAGAACCTGCAGTCGAACGCGCTGTGGATTGTCAACCTGGGTGAACTCGGCTGACGTGACCTCGGCGACCACG
>CAZORE010000125.1:13072-21860 GCA_964581815.1 uncultured Streptosporangiaceae bacterium
CCACGACCTGCGCCGTTTCCTGCTCCGGCGGCTCGGCACCGGCCTGGTGCTGCTGATCGGGATCACCCTGGTCGCGTTCGTGGTCACCCACCTCGTCCCCGGCGACCCGGTCGCGGCCAACCTCGGCCAGGCCGCCGTCGGCGACCCGGCCGCGGTGGCCGCGTTCCGCCACCAGTACGGCCTCGACCAGCCGCTGCCCCTGCAGTACCTGCGCTACCTCGGCGACCTGCTGCAGGGGAACCTGGGCATCTCCGAGCAGTCACACCGCCCCGTCCTGGCGGACCTGGAAGAGTACGTGCCCGCCACCGTCGAGCTCGCGTTGTTCGCCATCGTCGCCTCGCTCGTCGTCGGCGTCGGGCTCGGCATCGTGGCCGCCGCGTTCCGCGACCGCTGGCCCGACCACATCATCCGGGTGGTCAGCCTCGGCGGCGTGTCCATGCCGGTCTTCTGGATCGCGCTGGTCGCCTTCTACCTGCTGTTCTTCCGGCTCGGCTGGCTGCCAGGCGGCGGCCGGCTCGACCCCGCCCAGGTCGCCCCGACGCACCTGACCGGCCTGTACACGGTGGACGCGCTCGTGCACGGCCAGTGGGCGCTGCTGTGGTCGGCCGTGCGCCACCTGGTCCTGCCCGGCCTGGTCCTCACCATCTACACCGTCGGCATGCTGACCAGGTTCACCCGCGCCTCGATGCTCGAGATCATGGGCAACGACTACGTGCGCGCCGCCCGGCTCAAGGGACTGCCCGAGCACGTGGTCATCCTGCGGCACGTGCTGCGGCCCGCCCTGATCTCGGTCATCACCGTCGCCGGGCTCGCGTTCGCGAACCTGCTGTCGGGCACCGTCCTCGTCGAGAACATCTTCGCGTGGCCCGGCGTGGGCCAGTACGCCTATCACAGCGCCGTCAACCTCGACCTGCCCGCCATCATGGGCGTGTCGCTGTTCATCGCGCTCGTCTACATCGTCCTCAACCTCGTCGTCGACCTGCTCTACGGGGTCATCGACCCGCGGATCAGGCTGTCATGACGGAATCGCCGCTTCCCCCGCCCGTCCCGGCCCTGGCCGCGGAGCCGCTGCGCCGCCGCCGCTGGCTCCGGGTTCCCGCGCCGTGGCGCCGCCCGCTGGCGGCCGTGGGGGTGACCGTGGTCGCCGCCTGGGTGGTCATCGCGGTGTTCGCCCCGCTGATCGGCCCGGACAACCCGCTCGCGCAGAACTACGCCATCCTGGCCGCCCCGTCGTCGGCGCACTGGTTCGGCACCGACGAGCTCGGCCGCGACGTGCTGTCGCGGGTACTGTCCGGCGCCCGGGTCACGCTGCCGCTGTCGGTGCTGCTCGTCATCCTCGCGATGATCATCGGGGCGGTGATCGGGGCCGCCGCCGGGTTCTTCGGCGGCTGGGTGGACAACGTGCTGATGCGCGTCGCCGACTTGTTCTTCGCGTTCCCCGGCATCATCCTGGCGATGGCGGTCGCCGCGGCGCTCGGCCCGCAGCTGCGCAACGCGGTGATCGCGGTGGTTGTCGTGTCCTGGCCGTCCTATGCGCGGCTCGTCCGCTCCCTGGTGCTGTCGGCCCGCTCCGCCCCGTACGTGATCGCGTCGCGGATGCTCGGCGCGTCGGGGTGGCGGGTGCTGCTGACCGACATCAGGCCCAACGCCTCCGGCCCGGTGCTCGTCCTCGCCGCGCTCGACCTGGGCAACGCGGTGCTGCTGCTGTCCGGCCTGTCGTTCCTCGGGCTCGGCGCGCAGCCGCCGACCGCCGAATGGGGCGCCATGGTCGCCGAAGGCGCCCAGAACTTCAACGACTGGTGGGTCGGCCTTTTCCCCGGCCTGGCGATCCTCACGGTGGTGCTCGCGTTCAACTTCATCGGCGACACGCTGCGCGACGCGCTCGACCCGCGCACGGCGAGGGCGGTGCGGCTGTCATGACCGCGCTGCTCGAGGTCGAGAACCTCACCGTCGCGTTGCCGACCCGCGCCGGGTACCGCAACGCCGTCGACGACCTGTCCCTCACCGTGCACTCCGGTGAGGTCGTGGGCATCGCCGGGGAAAGCGGCAGCGGGAAGACGATGACCGCCCTGTCGCTGTTCGGCCTGCTGCCACACGGCGCCAAGGTCACCGGCTCGGCCCGGCTCGACGGCACCGACCTGCTCGCGCTGCGCGGCAGGCCGCTGCGCGACGTCCGCGGCCGTCAGGTCGCCATGGTCTCCCAGGACCCGACCGCGGCGCTGCACCCGATCCTCACCATCGGCACGCAGCTCACCGAGCACATGCGCCACCACCTGGGCGTCTCCAAGTCCGAGGCGCTCGGCCGGGCGGCGGAGCTGCTCGACACGGTACGCATCCCCGACCCGGAGCGGGCGCTGCGCTCATACCCCGGCCAGTTCTCCGGTGGCATGCGGCAGCGGATCGCCATCGCGGTCGCGCTCGCCGCCGAGCCGCGGCTGCTCGTCGCCGACGAGCCGACCACCGCGCTTGACGTCACCGTGCAGGCCGGCATCCTGCAGCTGCTCGACCGGCTGTGCCGGGAGCGGGACACCGCCGTCATCGTCATCACCCACGACCTCGGCGTGATGTCCGCGCTCGCCCGCCGGGTCTACGTCATGTACGCGGGGCGGCTCGCCGAGGCGGGCCCCACGTCACGGCTGCTGACCAGACCGCGCCACCCCTACACCCGGGGACTGCTCGACGCGCTGCCGCACCCCGAGGCTGACGGCGCGCCGCTGGTCCCGATCGGCGGCACCCCGCCGTCGCTCGGCGCGGTACCCGGCGGCTGCCCGTTCCACCCGCGCTGCGCGCACGCCGTCGCGTCCTGCGCGGCGCAGCGGCCCGAGGCCGTGCAGGCCAGCGGGGAAGAAGGCCCGCACCTGCTCGCCTGCCCGCCCGACCCGCTCCGGGTCCTGGCATGACCGCCCCGCCGGAGAACCCCGTGCCAGACAACCCCGTGCCGGACAACCCCGTGCTGGCGCTGACGGGTGCCGCCGTGGAGTACCGCCGCCGCGGCCAGCGGGTCCGCGCCCTGGACGGCGTGGACCTGACCGTGGCCCGCGGGGAGATCGTCGGCCTGGTCGGCGAGTCCGGGTGCGGCAAGTCGACGCTGGCCCGCGCCGCGGTCGGCCTGGTGCCGCTGGCCGCGGGCACGGTGACCTTCGACGGGCAGCCGGTCACGCCGCTCGGCATGCGCCGCCGCGCCGGCCGGCTCCGCGGCCTGCAGATGGTCTTCCAGGACCCGTACGAGTCACTCAACCCGCGCCGCAAGATCGGCGCGCTGATCGGCGACGGAATGCTGCTGGGCGGCGGCAGCCGGGCCACCGCCCGGTCCCGTGCCGTCGAGCTGCTCGAACGGGTGGGCCTGCCCGCCACCGCCGCCGACGGCTACCCGCACGAGTTCAGCGGCGGGCAGCGGCAGCGCATCGCGATCGCCCGCACGCTGGCCGCCGGGCCGTCCTGCCTGATCGCCGACGAGCCGATCAGCGCGCTTGACGCCTCGGCCCAGGCGCAGATCGCCAACCTGCTCACAACCCTGGTCCGCGAGGAACGGATCGGGCTGCTCCTGGTCTCGCATGACCTGTCGGTGGTCAGGCAGGTCGCCGACCGGGTAGCGGTCATGTACCTGGGCCGGATCGTCGAGACGGGCGACACCGCCACGGTGTGGTCAGGCCCCGCCCACCCGTACACCGAGGCGCTAGTGGCGGCGATCCCGCGGGCCGACGGCGCCGGGGTGCTGCCCGCGGACCTGCCGGGTGACGTGCCGGACCCGGCGAGCCCGCCGTCCGGCTGCCGGTTCCACCCGCGCTGCCCGGTCGCCCGCGACGACTGCGCCGTCACGGAGCAGCGCCTCATCGCGCTGCCCGGCATCCCGGTACCCGGGCACGCACCCGGGTCCGCGCACGCGGCGGCCTGCCACGTCCGTGTCCCGCAGGCCGGGTCAGGCGATACTGCCCCGTCCGGGGCAGGCCCATCCGCGGCAGACGGAGCCGCGCCGGCCAGTTCCCGCCCGGCTGTACCCGGGGCCGACGCGTTATGTGGCTCGTCAACGCGCACATCATCGACGTGCTGACCGGCGAGGTACTGCCCTCCCGTGCCATCGAGGTTTCACCTGACGGGACGATCGCCCAGGTCACCGCCACCGCGCCAGCGGGCTTGCCGTCCCGCGACGTGACCGACATCGCGGGGCGCTGGGTGCTGCCCGGCCTGATCTCCTGCCATACCCACCTGTCGGTGGTGTTCCCGTTCTCCGACACCGACGAGGCGGAGAACCCGGCGCTCACCGCCTACCGCTCGTCCGCCCGGGCCACGGCGGCCCTGCGGGCCGGGATCACCACGATCCGCTGCGTCCACGAGCAGAACCGGGCCGACCTGCTGCTGCGCACCGCCGCCCGGCGCGGCTGGATCACCGCGCCCCGCATCCTCGGCGCGGGCCGGGCGGTCTCCGCCCGCGGCGGCCACGGCCAGGGGTCCGCCTGCGCCTACGCCGCCGGCGAGGACGAGTTCTACGCGGCCGCCCTGGCCGAGCTGGGGGCCGGCGCGGACCACGTGAAAATCTTCATCAACGGCGGCCTGGCCAGCGCGGGGGAGCAGGTCGACCAGCCGGAGATGACCGACGCGGAGATCCGCGGCACCGTCCGCGCCGCGGCCGAGCACGACGCCTACGTCGTGGCCCACTCCGGTGAGTCCGCCGCCATCAGGCAGGCTCTCGCCGCGGGGGTGCGCTGCTTCGAGCACGCCTACCGGCTCGACGACGCCACCGCCGCCCTGCTCGCCGCCCGCGGCGCCTACCTCACCCCCACGCTGTGCGTGACCAGGTCCGAGACGTGGATGCGGGCCAACGGGTTCGCGGAGCACACCATCGCCAACGCCGCGAACGCCGCCGACGAGCACCTGGCGAGCATCCGGCGCGCGATCCGGGCCGGCGTCACCCTGCTCAACGGCACCGACTACCCGCCAGGCGACCTCGTGGACGGGGTGCCCGTGGCGGTGCACGAGCTGCTCCTGATGGCCGAGGCCGGCCTGACCCCGCTGCAGGCCTTGCAGTCGGCCTCGGTGAACGCCGCCCGGCTGCTCGGCATCGACGGGCACGTCGGGCAGGTTCGCCCCGGATACGCCGCCGACCTCATCGCCGTCCCGGCCAACCCTCTGGACGACCTCGCCGCGCTGCGCGGCATTTCCCTGGTCATGCAGGCCGGCCAAGTCATCAGGGACGGGAAATGAACGATCCCAGGGACACCGCGGGCGCAACCCGGCGGTACCGCGACGCCTCCGGCTGGCAGGAGCAGGCTGGCTACAGCCGCGCCGTCCGCCGCGGCGGCGTGATCACGGTCAGCGGCACCACCGCGACCGGCCCGGACGGGACGGCGCTGTGCCCGGGCGACACCCTCGGCCAGGCGCGGATCTGCCTGGAGCGGGTCCTGGCCGCGGTGGCCGCGCTCGGCGGGCGCCCAGATGAAGTGGTCCGCACCGTCGTGTACCTGGCCCCCGGCGCGAGCTGGGAAGACGCCGCCCGCGCGCACCGTGAGGCCCTCGGCGACGTGGCCCCGGCGAACACGATGCTGTACGTCGCCGGGCTGATCGGGGAGGGGTTCGAAGTCGAGGTCGAGGCGCTGGCGGTGACGCAGCCGTGAGGTTCTCCGTCCGGGTGAACAACGACCTCAGCGTGGCCGAGTTGACCTCGCTCGCGGTCGCCGCGGAGGACGCCGGGTTCGACCAGGTGTGGGTGTCCAACGACCTGTTCCTGCGGTCGGCGCTGGTGCTCGCCGCCACGGTCGCGGCCCGCACCAGCCGGATCGCCGTCGGCATCGGGGTGATGAACCCGTACTCGGTGCACCCCGCTGAGCTGGCCATGGCGGCCGCGACACTGCAGGAGGCCAGCGGTGGCCGGTTTCTCCTCGGCCTGGGCGCGGGAGCGGAGCAGTTCCTCGGCTGGGCCGGCATCCCGCGCGCCGCGCCCCTGGACACCACCAGGACAGCGGTGGTCACGCTGCGGGCGCTGCTCGGCCACCCCGATGCCGACCGGGCACTGCTGCCGGACTGGGCCCGGCAGCCCGCCGGTGCCGCACTGAAATTCCCCGTGGAAAAGCCGGTCCCGGTGTACGTGGGGGCGATGGGGCCGCGGATGCTGGCGATGGCCGGAACGCACGCCGACGGCGCACTGCCCCTGCTTTACCCGCCGGAGACCTATCCCGCCGCCCGCGCCGCGGTCACCTCCGGCGCTGTGTCCGCCGGTACGGGGGCCGGTGGCCGTGATGTGGACGTGCCTGCCTGCTTCTGGGTGTCGTTGTCCGATGACCCGGCGGCGGCACGAGATGCGCTGGCGGAGAAACTCGCCTATTACGGGTCCTCGTTCGGCGCGGAGCTCCTCGCCGCGGCCGGGCTCCGGCCGGAGGACTTCAGGGCCGCCGCGCGGCTCGCGCACGCCGGGCAGCCGGCCGCCGCGCTCATCGACGACCGGATGCTGTCCCTGGGCGTCGCCGGGGACGCCGCCGGCGTGATCGCCCGCTGCCAGGGGCTACGGGGCCTGGGGGCGGAGCACCTTTCGTTCGGACCCCCGCTCGGCCCCGACCCGGTCGCGGCCATCGGCCGCCTCGGCGACAGCGTCCTGCCCGCTCTCCGTGCCTGTCCCGCGCCGGGCGACGGGCAAGACGCGGCGAGCCGGGCGGCCGCCCGGCTGGAAAGCAGCTGCCCATGACGGATGAGAACGACGACTGCGCCGGCGCGGACATGGTGCTGCACGACCTGCGGGTTACGGTGGAGTCCATCGCAGGCCGCCCGGTGTGCGGCCTGCGCGTCGGCGATTACTTCGAGGTGACGGAGAGCTCCCGCCTGTCCCTGCCGGCGGGCCGCCACTTCTGCCTGTACGCACTGGCCGCGGTGCTGCCGCTGCTGCCCGCCAAGCAGCGTGACCTGCCGGCCGCCGACTGGCTGGAGCGAGACAGCCTGGTTGCCTGCCCCGACCCCGACGAGCGCCTGGTCATGCGGATCACCCGGACCCGCCGCCGCCCGCTGCAGTCGGCCGATCTCACCTGACCGGGGTTTCCGTCATGCACGGCACCGAGTTCGGGATCGCGTTCCAGACCGACAAGCCGCCTGGCGCCTATGCCCCGCTGGCCGTCGCCGCCGAGGAGCTCGGCTTCGACGTGGTGAGCGTCTTCGCCGACCTGCTCTACCAGCCGCCGCTGCCGGCGCTGCTTGAGATGGCGCGGGCCACGCACCGGGTCCGGCTCGGCACTGCGTGCTTCAACCCCTACACGCTGCACCCGTACGAGATCGCCGGACAGGCCGCGGCCGTGGCCGAGGCGTCTGGCGGCCGGGCCTACCTGGGCCTGGCGCGCGGCGCGTGGCTCGGCGCGGTCGGCGTCGCCCAGCCCCGGCCGCTGCGCCGGCTCCGCGAAGCCGCCGCCGTCATCCGCGCCCTCCTGGCCGGCGACGACGCGGGGTTCGCGGGGGAGGAGTTCCGGCTGGCGCCCGGCACCCGGCTCCGTTACAAGCTCCAGGACCGGGTGCCGCCGCTGATGATCGGCGCGTGGGGGCCGCGCGGCACCGCCCTGGCCGGGGAGATCGCCGACGAGCTCAAGGTCGGCGGTACCGCCAGTCCCGCCGTCATCGCGCAAGCCAGACACCGGGCCAGCGCCGCCAGCCGGTCCGCCGGCCGGCCGGCGGACGCGGTCCGGATCGTCGCCGGCGCGGTCACCGTGGTGGCTGAGGACGGTGCGGCGGCCCGGCGGCGGGCCCGGGCCGAGGTCGCCATGTACCTGGCGGTCGTCGGTGAGCTCGACACCACCGCGCAGCTGCCAGGCGGCCTGGCTGAGCGGATCGCCGGCCTGGTCGGGGCGGGCGACGAGGCCGTCGCGGTCGCTCTCATTCCCGACGACGTCCTCGACCGGTTCGCGTTCTCCGGCACCCCTGAGCAGGTCGCCGCGCAGGCCCGCGCCGTCCTGCGCGCCGGGGCCGGCCGCGTCGACTTCGGCACCCCGCACGGCCTCACCGACGCGGAGGGCGTGACCCTCCTCGGAACCCGGGTCCTGCCCCTGCTCAGGGACAGCAATCGCTGACTCTCACTCGCACGGGATATGCCGGGGCGCGCCGGCGCTCGTGTGCGGCGGTTCTTGGCGGATGAGCTCTCCACGCCTAGTCAGGGTCGATGGCGCGCGCGTGAGGAGCGTGGCTCGGAGACCCGGGGTGCCGCGCAAGTCGCTTGCTCTGACACTCCTGCCAACCTACATTGTCATACATGGTAGCTAACCCGAGCCCTTCCTCGGTCCGGTTCGAGCCGCGCGTGTTCGAGCGGCTTTCCGCGTTTGTCGCCGCGCACCGGGACCTGACCCTGTCCAGTGCAACCAGCAGGCTCGTCGATGAGGCGCTTCGCATGCGTGAGCACCCGCTCATCAGGTTCAAGGACGGTCCGGCCGGGCGTAGGGCCAGGCTGATTGGCGGTCCGGACGTGTGGGAGGTCATCGGCGCCATCCGGTCGGTTCGCGAAGCTGAGCCCGCACTGGCGGGCGATGAGGTTCTCGAGGTCGCCGCCGAGACATCCGGGACGCCCATGCCGTTCATGCGCGCGGCCTTGGCTTACTGGAGCGACTACCCGGAGGAGGTTGACGACTTCCTGGACAGGGCACGTGCCGAGGCTGCGCAGGCGCAGGCGGCATGGGAACGGCAGCAGGGACTACTGGGACTTTGACATCCTCCTCCGCCTGGAGGCGGGGATTCCAACTCACGCGAGGAGCGCTAGTTGAGGTTCGCGGTTCACAGGCCCGGCAACCCGGTCGCCTCCCCGCGCTTTCACGGCGTGCCCCGCCGC
>CAZORE010000126.1:0-15945 GCA_964581815.1 uncultured Streptosporangiaceae bacterium
CTCGTAGGTCAGCGAATCGTCCCAGCCGTCGGGCAGGCCGGGCCGACGGCGCAGCAGCGGGCTGCCGTCGCTGTCCTCGCGGGTCATGGCGCGCAGCGCGGCGAGCTTGCCCGCCGCCGCCCACGACTCGACCGCCGCCCACTGCCGGGCGATCCCGACCAGCGCGTCCGTCTCCGCACCCGGGTACAGATCATCCGGTCCCGCGGCGCCCTCCAGGGCAGCCGTGAGCGCCGCGGACGGGGCGGCGGTAGCCCACGGGCCGCCGTGCTCGAAGCCGGCGGGACCGAACCCTGCGCGGAACCCGGGCACACCGGGCGGGCGGGACAGGCCGGGCGGGCGGGACAGGCCGCGGTCCCCGTCGGGCGTACCGCCCGGCCAGGATCCGTCGGCTGCCTGCCACTCCATCGGCGCGCTCCGTTCGATTAAGTTGATCTTCTGGTGTGTCTAGTCAAATGCTAGTACGAGCCACTGACATTCGAGCGGGCGCGGTGTGCGGTCTGCTAGCGGTGTTGTGCCGGGCCACGATAGTTGTCACTCGGCCCACGATTGTTGGCACCGCAGCTGCCGCGAGGTCCGCCACCTGTTGTGGTTGCAGCCTGGCTCTTTCCAGCCTTTGATGGCGGTCAGGTAGGCCAGCGCGGCGCGTTCTAGGCCGGTTCCGGATCTCCTTGTCGCGGTGAAGCTGCACCCAGGTCGTGATGAGCCGGGGAATGGCCGGCGGCGCTGTGGCGTGACTTCTGGCCATGGAGGGAGCGCCAGCCTGCGGGTTCGCGCACCAGGAGGCAGCGGGTTGACTCGGGTGACCACGCGGTCGGCGGCCGGGACCGGCTGGCTAACGTCCCCAGCTTGCCTGGGCGGGGTCTGGGTTGGGCGGCTAGCGTGGCGGAGGTTTCCAGGGTGTCCCGGGCGGCGGCGCGCGCAGAGTGGTCTCGCGGGCGATGTCGGCCCGGGTCGCGCAGCCGAGCTTGCGCAAGATGTGCGACACGTGCCCCGCGACGGTCCGGGGCGAGACCATGAGCCGCGCGGCGATCTCGGGATTGGTCAGCCCCTCCGCCACGAACGCCGCGACCCTCAGCTCGGCGCCGGTCAGCGAGTCCCATCCGCTTTCCGCCCGCCGGCGGCTGCCGTGCGGCCCCTGCCTGATCCCCAGCGCCCGGAACTCCGCCCGCACGCGGCTCAGGGCCGCTCCGGCGCCCAGCACCTCGTACACCCCGACCGCCTGCCCGAACAGCTCCCGGGCCGCCCCGCGGTCGCCGGCGTCGACGAGGCACCCTGCCGCCGCTTCCAGGGCCTTGGCCCGCGGGAGCGGACGCCCGGCATCGGCGTACCGCCGCGCGGCGACGAGCAGCGCGCCGGGGTCCCGGTCGACCATGCCCCGGCAGTACAGCGCGTGCGCCTCCCGGTGCGGGATCTCCGTTCCGTCGGCGAGCGCGGCGGTCTGCACGGCGATCTCTCGCGCGGCCGCCTTGTCGCCAGCCTTGAGCGCGAGCCGCACGGCGTCACCGAGCAGGTCCTCGATCTCTGCGGGATCGTTCTCCGCGATGGGCCTGGCGAGGACAGCCAGGGCCTCGGCGGGCAGCCCGGCCTGTTCACGATCCAGGGAACGGGCGAGCAGCAGGAACGGGATCGGCAGCTGCCCGGCCCGCTGCGCGTGCAGTTCCGCGCCGGCGAGGTACCCGCGTGCCGTGGCCGCCTCGCCGCGGTGAAAGCTGATCAGGGCGGCGATACCCAGCTCATAGCAGGCCAGCACCGGTTCCTTGAGGTCCTCAGGCACCATCGTGAGCTCGGCAAGCGCGTCGTCCCACCGCCCGGTCTCGTACAGCGCCTGGCCGAGAACCCCGTGCGCCTGCGCCCGGCGCAGTACCGTGCCGATCTGGTCCGCGAGCTGCAGTGCCCGCCCCGCCGTCGCCAGCGCTTCGTCGTAGCGGTCAAGGTTGCCCAGGGCGGCCGCCTGGTTGCCCTGCAGCAGCAGCCCGAGGTCGGTGAGCGCGGGATCGGCCTGGGTCACCGCGAGCGCACGGTCGTACAGCGGCAGCGCCTCGGCGGGGCGGCCCCCTGCGGTCGCCGCAGCAGCCCTGACGTGCAGCGCCCAGCCGGTCGCCCACGCGTCGCCAACCTTGGCGGCCGCGTCGAGCGCGCCCTTAGCCTCCCGGTCGGCCTCCTCGATCCTCCCCAGGTACAGGTAGGTGCGCGCGGCGAGCGCGCGCAGCCGGGCGCGCTGGCTTTGCGTGATCCGCGGCGCGGACAGCGCCTCCTCGAGGACGCCCAGGGATTCCTCGGACCTGCCCGCCAGCATGCGGCACTGCGCCAGCGTCCAGTGCAGGTCCATAACCAGGTCCGGGTCGGTGGCCGAGGAGAGGGCCTGCGCTGCCACCCGCTCCGCGCGGGCCCGGTCCCCGGTCCTGTACAGGGCGTCGGCGAGCTTGCCGGCCAGCCAGCCGTGCCGGGGCGACCCGCTCGCGGTACTGGCCACCGCCTGGGCGAGGAACTCGGCCGCGACTCCCGGCGCCAGGCCTACCAGCGACTCCGCCGCCGCGGCCAGCCACTCAAGCATCCATTCATCCAGCCGGCCAGCGGTCCGGCTGGCCACCGGGCCGGCCGTCGGCCGCTCAATCTGGAAGGGCAGGCCGGCCGGGAGGCCGAGACGGGCGGCCGTGGGTTCAGGCGCGCCATCGCGATCCGGCCCGGAGATAGCGCGCAGCAGTTGCCTGGCGACTCGGTCCGGTGGCGCTCCCGCCAACGCCAGCGCGTGCCCGGCGTCCCTGTGCCACGCACCGAGCACCGCCGGCGGCAACTCGGCGTAGAGCGCCTCCCTGATGAGCGGGTGCCGGAAGGCCAGTGTCTCGCCGCCCCCGGTGAGCACCCCGGCGGCCCGCGCCTCGTCGAGAGCGGGGACAAGGCCCGCCGCGCCCTTGCCGAGCACGGTGGTGAGGTCGGCGACCGCGAACTCCACGCCGAGGAGCGCCGCCGCGCGCAGCACCCTCAGGGCGGGCGCGGTGACGAACCCGAGCCGGTCCGTGATGGCGCCGGCCAGCGAGGACGGTACGGCGCCCGCGGTGAGCTGGGCGGTGCCGCTAGCGGTGACGGTGATGCCGCCGGAGCGGTCGAGCGCGCCGATCAGCTCGGTGAGGTAGAGCGGGTTACCCGCCGCCCCGGCCGCCAGCCGCAGCAGCGCGGTGTCAGGCCGGCCGCCCGCCAGGGCGCCCACGAGCTGGTCAACGGCGGGCGCGGGCAGCGCGGCGAGCTGGACCCTGGCCGTCTCCTCCACCGTGCGCCGCAACGCGAGGAGGTCTTCCCGCTGCGACGTCGGCCGTGTCAGCCCGATGAGGAGCAGCGGCACCTGGCGGGCGGTGCGCGCCAGCCGCGTCCAGAGCTTGACGCTGGCGGGATCGGCCCACTGCAGGTCGTCAATGACCAGGGCGACGGGGCGGGCCGCGGTTTCGTCGATGGTCAGCGCGATGAGCTGCTCGGCCAGCATCGCGGGCACGTCCGCGCCGCGGTCAGGGGTGACCTCGCCACGCAGCAGCCTGGCGATGGCGGCCCGCCGGGCGCCGGCCGCCGGCCGGCGGACCTGCAGGGCGTCAAGGAACGGCAGCAGCGGCAGTTCCTGCCCGAGCTCATCGCCCGCTCCCCAAAAGACCTGGCGGCGACCCGGTGGCAGGCTCGCGATCGCGGCCCGCACCAGGGCCGTCTTACCAATGCCGGGCTCCCCCTCGATGAGCACCGCGCTGCCGCTCCCCCGGGCGAGGTCTCTTAAATACCTGTGGAGCAGCGCGACCTCGGCCGCGCGCCCAACCACGCCGGCCGCAGTTACCGGATACATACCGCGAAGCGTACTAGCAACGCGCTGTGGGCTGTGACCGGGAACGCGCGCCAGCTATCGGTCCCGGTCACAGCGTCGGCGACGTCGACCGGTGCGGTCGTGTCCACCGCGACGATCTCCTTGGGCGACTGTCCGAAGCGGTCGGGTCCGCCGCGACCACGCACCCGCTACGGGTCGCCGTCGACGGGCCTCCTGCCGCCGGCAAGACCATGCTGGCCGACGAACTCGCCGTCGTGCTCCGCGCGCAGGGCCGCGAAGTCATCCGCGCGACGATCGAGGGCTTCCTGTTCCCGCGGGCTCAGCGCTACCGGCGAGGCGAGTACTCGCATGAGGGCTGCTACTTCGACAGCCACGACCACGACGCGATACGCCGGGGATCTGCTCGATCCGCTGGGTCCGGAAGGAGACGGTTTCCGCGGGCCTTCTACCTTCAGGTCTCTTGTCCCACAGAGGCGTCTCCTGCCACCTAGAGGACCTTGCGCCTGCCCATCCGTCGCACGAATCACGAGTCGCACGAATCACGAAGGAACCGCCATGCCGTCGTACATTCTCCCTGGGGCCCCGGGTCAGGGAAAACCGCCGTGCTGCGGCTGCTCGAGGTGAGCGGGCACCCGGTCATCGAGGAGGCCGCGACCGACGTCATCGCGCTCGGGCATGCCCTTGGCCTGGCCGAACCCTGGCAGGACCGGGACTTCATCGGCAAGGTCCTCGCGTTGCAGCGGCGGCGGCAGGAGTCCGTCCTGGCGGGCGGCGGTGCCGCGGTGTTCTTCGACCGCTCGCCGGTGTGCACGCTGGCGCTGAGCCGGTACCTTGGGGCCAGTCCGTCGCCAGTGCTCGCAGGCGAGATCGACCGGGCGGTGGCCGAGGGCGGCTACGAAACGACGGCGTTCTTCATCCGCAACCAGGGCAACGTGGCGGCTACGGCCGCCAGGCGGATCAGCTTCGAGGACGCGCTGCGCTTCGAGCGGATCCACGAGCAGGTGTACAGGGAGCGGGGGTTCCGGCTGGTGGAGGTGCCCGCGGGGCCACTCGCCGACCGCGTCGCGCTGATCAGGCAGACGGTCGGCCGGCTGATATCAAGACGCCCGGTTTGAACCATATTGGCGGCGGCATCGTTCAGGTAGATGAGGCAGGGAGGGCTGAAGGTGGACGGGCGGCTCATGGCGGATCTCGGCCGGATCTGGCAGGTGCCCGGCAGGCTGAGCTGGGTGGAGCACGAGGTGTCGGACGCGTCCGCGGGTACCGGCGGGGACGGCGCGTTCCTCGGCTCCGGTGAGCTGGCGTCGGCGCTCCAGTCGTGCGTCACCGGGTGGCGCTCGCAGCGGGAGGCGCTCCTTGCCCAGCTGTCGAGCGTGGCGCGACTGTCCGCGCTGGCCGCCAGCTCCTACGAGAAAACCGACGCGCAGCTCGCCGACGCGCTGGAAAAGGCGATGGGCTTGCCATGAGCCGGCCCGCCGACTGGACGCCGCTCGCCGCCGCCGACCCGGTACCGGGCGACCCGGTCGAGGTCGCCCGCGTCGGCAGGCGGCTGCAGCAGGTCGCCGACCAGATCAGCGCGGACGTCAGCTGGCTACGGTCGCTGTGCACGGCGCAGTTCTGGGACTCCGGAGCGGGCCAGGCGTTCCATGGGCGGGTTGACGATGCCGCGGCCACGCTAGCGCGGACCTATGACCGGTACCTGGCCGCCGCCTTGGCGCTCGGCAGCGGCCTGAGCGGCCCGGGGTACGCCGGCGCGCTCGAGCGGGCGCAGTCGCTGTCGCTGCGCGCCCTCACGCAGGCGCAGCGGGCCTGGTCCGCGATGCGGGCTCAGCTGGCCGTCATTCAAGGGCCCGCGCCGCAGGCGGGGACGCCGTCGCTGACCCTGTTTCCGGTGCCGCCGCGGCTCGACTCATCGGGCAACCCGGTGCCGCTGACGGCGCCGGCCGGCGCCGATCCGCGGCTGAGCGCCGCGGTGGCCCGGTACAACGCGAGCGCCCTGGAGTACCGGGCCGCGAACGGCCGGCTCGCCGATGCGGTCGCGATCAGGGACGAGGCCGCGGCCCGCGCCACCGCGCTGATCCAGGCCGCCATCGCCGCCGACGGCCTGCAAGACCAGACCGGGCTGTGGCACGACATCACCAGGACTGTATCGGGGAGCCCGCGCAGGCATGATCAGCAGCAGTGCGGGTGACCGCCGCCGATGCCATGACGCCGGCCCGGGCGATCACGCTCGACGCTGCCTGACGGGCCTGGCGCGCCCCGGACTCGTCGCGTGAAAAAATCGTTAGCTCGGGAAATGAATTATGTCTCCGCGGCGTTGCTGACGTTGGCGCGGGGTAGGCCCGGTGACGTGGATCGCGATCCGGGACCGCAACGGGGCGGGAACGATGCGACGCGGAGAGGCATGAGCGAGAGCGGAACTCGGCACGGCGAGGTGCAGCAGCAGGCGAACGAGGCGCGCTGGATACGGCGGCTGGCGGTGTACTGCTGGCGGTTCAAGCGGGACGTGATCATCTCCCTCAGCGGATCCGTCCTGTACACGGCCACGGCGCTGCTGATTCCCTTGCTGCAGCGGTCGATCATCGACAACGTCATCGTCACCCACCGCGATTCGGTCTGGCCGCTCGCGATCGCGCTCGCCGCCGCTGCCATCGCCGGGTTCATCGGCGTCTACCTGCGCAGGTACCGGGGCGGGAAGATGGCGCTCGACGTGCAGCACGAGATGCGCACCGAGCTGTTCGAGTCGCTGTCCGGGCTTGACGGGGCGCGGCAGGACGAGATCCACACCGGGCAGCTCGTCGGCCGGTCGATCTCCGACATCAACATGGTGCAGGGGCTGCTGCAGTGGGTGCCGCTGATTCTCGGCAGCCTGCTGCTCTTCGTCTTCTCGATGGTCATCATGATCACGCTGTCGCCGCTGCTCTCCCTCGTCGCGCTCGCGGTGGCCCCGGCCCTGTGGCTCATCGCGCAGTCCTCGCGGGCCAAGCTGTTCCCGGCCAGCTGGCACGCGCAGCAGGTGGTCGGCGATGTCGCCGGGATCGTCGACGAGGCGATCGGCGGGGTCCGCGTGGTCAAGGGGTTCGGCCAGGAAGAGCAGGAGATGGGCCGGATGGAGGAGGCGAGCAGGACACTGTTCGGCTCCCGGCTGCGGATGATCCGGTTCACCGCCAGGTACAACCCCGCGCTCACCGCGATACCGAACCTCGGCCTCGTCGGGGTGCTCGCGCTCGGCGGCTGGCTGGCCATCCGCGGCGACGTCACGCTCGGCACCTTCCTCGCCTTCTCCAGCTACCTGGCCCAGCTCACCGGGCCGGTGCGGATCCTGACCAGCCTGGTGACGATCGGGCAGGAGGCGCGCGCCAGCGTCATCCGGGTGTTCGAGGTCATCGACTCCAAGCCGACGATCACCGACAAGCCGGACGCGGCGCAGCTGCCCGCGGACGCGAACGGCATCGAGTTCGACGACGTCAAGTTCGGCTACGTGCCGTCGCAGCCGGTGCTGCGCGGGCTGTCGCTGACCATCCGGCCTGGTGAGACCGTCGCGGTCATCGGGCCGTCCGGCTCAGGCAAGTCCACGCTGTCGCTGCTGCTGCCCCGGTTCTACGACGTGCGCGGCGGCGCGGTGCGGATCGGCGGGTACGACGTCCGCGACGTCACCCAGGAGTCGCTGCGGTCCGCGATCGGCATGGTGATGGAAGAGTCCTTCCTGTTCTCCGACACCGTCGCGGCCAACATCGCCTACGGGCGGCCCGACGCCACCAGGGAACAGGTCGTCGCGGCGGCGAAGGCCTCCGAGGCGGACGAGTTCATCCGCGAGCTGCCCGACGGCTACGACACCGTGGTCGGCGAGCAGGGGCTCACCCTGTCGGGCGGGCAGCGGCAGCGGGTCGCGCTCGCCCGGGCGCTGATCACCAACCCGCGGCTGCTGCTGCTCGACGACGCCACCTCCGCCGTCGATCCCCGGATCGAGGCGGAGATCCACGCCACGCTGCACCGGGTGATGGCGGGCCGGACCACGCTGCTGATCGCGCACCGCAAGTCCACGCTCAACCTCGCGATGAGGATCGCCGTGCTCACCGCCGACGGCCGGGTGGCGGACATCGGCACCGACAAGGAGCTCACCCAGCGGTGCGAGCTGTACCGGGTGCTGATCACCGGGCCAGGCGAGGGGGTCGAGGGCGCGGACGCCGGGGAACTGCCCGGTGCCGCGGGCCGGACCGCGGCGGAAATACCGGGCGCCGCCGGGCCGGAGGACGGCACGGCGGAGGCGAAGCCACGCGCCCGTTCGGTATCGGCGCGGACGGATGCGGCGGCGGCGCGCGCGCTCACGGCGACGCCGGCCATCGGACGAGCCGGGGGCGGCGCGGCGGGGCGCGGGGGGCGCGGGCGCAGCGCGGCGGGCGGCACCCACATGGACGGGATGATCGGCTCCGTGCCGCCGAGCCCGGAACTGCTCGCCCGGGTGGAGGCGCTGCCGCCGATCAAGGACGAGCCGAGGGTTGACCTGGCGAAGGCGCGGGCCGCGGAGCACCGGTTCACGCTGCGCAAGCTGCTCGCGCCGATCGCGCTGGCGCTGATCGCCGGGCTCGTGCTCGACGGGCTCGACGCCGCCGCCAACCTGGCGCTGCCCGCCCTGGTCCGCGGCGGTATCGACTCCGGTGTGCAGGCGAAGGCGTTCCACGTGGTCGTCGCGCTGGCCCTGGCGGGCCTCGCGGTCGTGTTCGCCGACTGGGTCATCAACATCGCCTCGACCATGGTCGTCGGCCGTAACGGCGAGCGGCTGCTCTACACGCTGCGGGTCAAGCTGTTCGCGCAGCTGCAGCGGCTCGGGCTCGACTTCTACGAGCGCGAGCTGAACGGCCGGATCATGACCAGGATGACCAGCGACGTGGACGCGCTGTCCACGTTCCTGCAGACCGGCCTGGTGACGATGGTGAACTCGCTGCTCACCTTCGTCGGGGTGCTCACGGCGATGCTGGTGATCAACTTCAGGCTCGGGCTGCTCGTCCTGGCGATCGTGCCGGTGCTCGCCGTGGTAACCGTGGTGTTCCGCATGAAGTCGTCCAAGGCGTACACCGAGGCGCGGGAGCGGATCTCGGTGGTCAACGCGGACCTGGCGGAGAACGTGGCCGGGCTGCGCGTCACCCAGGCGTTCCGCCGGGAGGGCACTAACCGGGACCGGTTCGCCGGGCGTTCCTTCGCCTACCGGGAGTCGCGGCTGCGGGCGCAACGGTATATCGCGCTGTACTTCCCGTTCGTGCAGGCGCTGTCCACCCTCGCCTCGGCGGCCGTGCTCGTGGTGGCGGTGGGCCAGGTGCGGTCCGGCGCGCTGTCGGTCGGCGCGCTGATCGCCTACCTGCTCTACATCGACATGGTGTTCTCCCCGATACAGCAGCTGTCGCAGGTGTTCGACGGGTACCAGCAGGCGTCGGTCGGCCTGGCCAGGATGAAGGACCTGCTGCGGCTGCACACCTCCGTGCCGTCGGCGGCGCCGGACGACGTGGTGCCGGTGCCCGCGGCTGGTTTCCGTGGCGAGATCTCGCTGCGGGACGTGCGGTTCGCCTACACCACCGGGTCGGCGTTGAGCGGCCAAGCACAATCCAACACTGGCGAGAACGCGCGGGCGGGCGAGGCCATCTCCGGTGTCTCGTTCACCATCGCGCCGGGCGAGACGGTGGCGCTGGTCGGGCAGACCGGCGCGGGCAAGTCCACGATCGTGAAGCTGATCGCGCGGTTCTACGACGTGACCGGCGGCGCTGTCCTGGTGGATGGCGTCGACGTGCGGTCCTATGACCTGACGGCGTTCCGGCACCGGCTCGGCGTGGTGCCGCAGGAGGCGTACCTGTTCAGCGGCACGGTGGCGGACGCGATCGCCTACGCGCGGCCCTCCGCGTCGCTTGACGAGATCGTCGGGGCGGCGCAGGCGGTGGGCGCGCACGAGATGATCACGCGCCTGCCCGGCGGCTACGACCACGAGGTCGGCGAGCGGGGCCGCAACCTGTCCGCCGGGCAGCGGCAGCTCATCGCGCTGGCCCGCGCGGAGCTCGCCGACCCGGACATCCTGCTGCTCGACGAGGCGACCGCCGCGCTCGACCTGGCGTCGGAGGCGGCGGTGAACGCGGCGACGGACGCGCTGTCCGCGCGGCGCACCACCATCGTGGTCGCGCACCGGCTGACCACGGCGGCGCGCGCCGACCGGATCATCGTGATGGACCACGGCCGCGTGGCCGAGACCGGCACGCACGACGAGCTGGTCGCGCGCGGCGGCGTGTACGCCGGGCTGTGGGCCGCGTTCGTCGGCGAGACGGAGTACGCGGCGTAACGCGGGCTACCGGGGCGCCGGGCGCCGGGGCGCGTCTTGCTGTTATCTCATCGTGGCGACCGCGAGGCTCGTTCGGAGATCAGAATCATCTTCGCGTTCGACCCTACTCGCTCTGCCTTGCTCCTCCTCGGCGGCGATAAGGCAGGCAACTGGAAGCGCTGGTACCGGGATAACATCCCCATCGCCGAGCGGCTCTACATCGAGTACACGACGGACGGAGATGAGTGACGTGCCTAAGCGGGAACCGCGGGACTGGGAAGAGCTAGAGCGCGAACTGCACGCTGCCGGCGTGTCTGCGGCTGAGATTGAGTCCGGTGGACGGAAGATGCTCGCCCTCGCGCGTGGCACCCAGCTGGCTGACGCGCGCAAGGAAATGGGCGTAACCCAGCGGGAGATCGCCGCCGAGCTCGGCGTGAGCATCGCCCGGATCTCGCAGATTGAGCATGGCGAGGTGACCTCGCTTGACGTCATCGCCCGCTACGTTGAAGCCCTCGGGGGCCGGCTCGACCTGGTGGCCGACTTCGGTGACCGGACGCTGCGGCTTCCCGTGAGCGACACGGGAAGCGCAGCCTGACGATCCCCGTCCCGCACGTCACCGATCAAAGATTGGGTGCAGCTAGTGCCCATATTTGGTCGTAAGTGCACCCAATCTTTTCCTACTGGGGCCTGTGGGGCTTGGGTTAGGGGAGGGGTGGGAGGGAGGGGAGGGAGGGGCCCTGGAGGAGGGCGCCGCCGTCGATGGGGTAGATGCCGCCGGTCATGAAGCTTCCCGCGTCTGATGCGAGGAGCAGGGCGAGGCCGCGGATCTCCTTCGGGTCGCCCATCCGGCCCAGCGGGATCACCGCCTTCCACATGTCCTCGTTGCTCGCGCCGGTCGGGGTCGCGCCGTCCGCGGCTCTGGCGGCGCCGGTGCTGGTGTTCACGGTGCGGTTGGCGCTGCCCAGGTTGGTCTTGAACGGGCCGGGAGCGATCGCGTTGACCCGGACGCCCCAGCGGGCCAGGTCGTGCGCGGCCTGCTTGGTGAAGTTAACGACGGCGGCCTTGGCGATCGCGTACGAGTACGGCGTGTACGGGTCGTTGCGCATCCCCGCCGTGGAGGCGGTGGTCACGATCGAGCCAGAGCGCTGCCGCTTCATGTGCCGGGCGGCGGCCTGCACGGTGTAGACGACACCGTGCAGGTTCACGTCGATCAGCGCGTTGTACGCGGCCATGTCCATGTCGTCCAGCCAGCCCTCGGGCAGCAGCGGCGGGCGGCCGCGGGCGATGCCCGCGTTGGCGAAGACGATGTCGATGCGGCCGTGCGTGGCGACGAGGCGGTCAACGAGGTCGCGGGTGGCCTTCGGGTCGCTGACGTCCACGGTGCGGCCGTTGACCAGGGGCGCCCCTGTCATGCCCCCGGTGGTCGACCGGCCGCGGCTTGGCGGTTCTCGTCCGGCCGCGACGCCAGCGCCGGCGAGGGAGGTGACCGCCTGCTCGAGCGCGTCGGCGTCCCAGTCCGCGATGACCACGTTCGCTCCGGCCTGGACCAGGATCTCGGCGAACGCGTAGCCGAGGCCGGAGGCTCCCCCGGTGACGAGCGCGACCTTGCCGTCAACCGAGAAGAGGTCGTCGACGACGCTCATCAGGCAGTCCGGCGCCGCTTGAAGAAGCGCTCGCGGTTCACCTTCGGTATGGTGACCGCCGCGACCAGCGCGACGCCGTAGAAGATCTGCTGGAAGTAGGTCTGCGCGCCGAGCAGCTCAAGTCCGGCCGTGCCCGTCGCCAGGAAGTAGACCGCGATCAGCGCGCCGAGCGCGTTGATGCGGCCCGGCTTGATCGCGGTCGCCCCGAGGAAGACCGCCGCGTAGGCCGGCAGGATCAGGGCGCTGCCCGCCGTCGGGTCCACCGTCCCGTTGGTGCCCGCGTAGGCGATACCCGCGATGGCGGCGACGCCCGCGCCGAGGATGTAGGCCCAGGACCGCTGGCGGTTGACCCGCACGCCGCTCAGCCGGGCCACCTCGCGCGACTGCCCGATCACCAGGGCCTTCTGCCCGGTCGGGGTGAAGCTGAGCACGTACCAGACGACGAGGAAGATCGCCAGGCCGTAGTAGAACTCGAGCGGGATCGACAGGAACTCGTTCGTGAAGATCCAGTTCGACAGGTTGGTGGAGACGATCCCGACGCTGTTGGAGCCGGAGACGATGTAGATGGCGCCCTGCACGATCGTCATCGTGCCGAGCGTCACGATGAACGGGTCGTTGTCGAAGTACACCACGAAGAAGACGTTGATCAGGCCGACGATCAGCGCCGCGCCGATCCCCGCCAGGCAGGCGAGCAGGACCGGCCAGTGGTGCTGCACGTTGAGCACGGCCAGGGTCATCGCGGACAGGCCGAGCGAGGAGCCGAGCGACAGGTCGACGAAGTCGCCCACGACGGTCGGCAGGAGCACGGCCATCACCAGGATGAACAGCACCGCCTGGCCGCCGAGGATGTTGGAGAGGTTGCCGATTGAGAGGAAGGTGGAGGGGAGGTCTATCCCGAACACGGCGACCATGATGGCGAACACGATCAGGATCGCGTACCGCTGCACCCCCGTGCGCAGCAGCGCCGCGGGCGCGGAAAGCTCCGCCCGGTGCTCCTCCCGCCGGGCTGTGTCTACTGGAGCTGGGTCGACTGGAGCTGGCGCGCTCATGTGTCCTCCCTGGTCTGCCGCAACGCGGCGGCACTGATGGCTTCCTCGGTCAGCTCTTCTCCGGCGAGCGTCGCGGTGTGCCGTCCCTGGGTGACGACGATCACCCGGTCGCAGACCTCCGCGAGCTCACCGAACTCCGTTGTCACCCAGAGCACCGCCATGTGATGCAAGTCGGCGGCTGATTTCACGAAACGGTAGATGTCACGCCGGGCGCCCACGTCCACGCCCTGGGTCGGCTCGTGCAGCAGCAGCAGCCTCGGCCGGGCGAGCAGCCACTTCGCGATCAGCGCCTTCTGCTGGTTGCCGCCGGAGAACGTGGACATGATGTTGCGCGCCTGCGGCGGCCGGATCAGGAACCGGTCGATGGCCTCGCGGGCGAGGGTGACCAGTTCGCCGCGGTGGAAGACGCCACGCCGGTAATGCTCGCCCTCGACGAGCATGACGATGTTCTCCCACAGGGTCAGTGACTGGCTCAGCCCGAGCACCGCGCGGTCCGCGGGGACGAGGGCGATGCGCTCGCGCATGCTGCGCGGCGGGCTCAGCGCGCCGACGTCCACGGTCTCGGCCCCCAGGCGCAGCGTGCCGCGGTCGGCAGGCCGCGCGCCGAACAGCAGGTACGGCAGGTCCTCGGCGCCGGAGCCGATGAGGCCGGCCACGCCGAGGATCTCCCCGGCGCCGATCTCGAACGACAGGTCGTGCAGCCGCTCGTCGGTCAGGTGCCCGACGGCCACGTTCTCGCCCGCCGCCACGTCCACGTCGCCCGCGGACTCCATCGCCGCCAGCGTCGCCGCGACCGCCTGCTGGTCTTCGACCGGGGCGATGACCGCCGGAGCGCTCTCGCCCGCGCGGGCCGGCGCCCCGACGATGAGGTCGACCAGCTTCTCCTCCTGGATGTCGGCGGTTACCTCCTCGCCGACGACCCGCCCGTCCCGCAGCACGACGACCCGGTCGGTGATCGAGCGGACCGCGGTCAGGTCGTGCGAGATGAACAGCACCGCCGCCCCCTCGGCCACGACGGTCCTGATGAGGTCGAAGAGCCGGTCGACTTCCTCCTCGGGGAGGAACACGGTGGGCTCGTCGAGTACGAGGACCGAGTGCTTGTAGCCGCTTCGCGTGCGGTACCGGCGGAGGTCTTCCGCGGCCCGGACGATCGCCAGCCGGGCCTGGTCGACCGGTGCCAGCTCGCCCGTCCGCTGGTCCAGGTCGAGTTTGACGTCGTAGCGGTCGAGCACGGCCGCGGCGGTCCGGTGCTCCGCGATCCAGTTGATCGGCTGCCACGAGCTCAGGCCGCCGCCGATGCGCTGGCCGAGCGTCAGGTTCTCAAGGACGCTCAGCCCGGGCGCGAGCGCCAGGTTCTGGTAGACGAAACTCAGCCCGATCTGGCTCGCCTGGCCGGGGGCCAGCGGCAGCGCGACCTCCTCGCCGCCCACGAACAGGCGTCCGCCCGGCTCCGGGTCGTAGACCCCGGCAAGCACCTTGACCAGCGTCGACTTGCCCGAGCCGTTCTGCCCGAGCAGCCCGAGCACCTCACCGAGACCGATGCGCAGGTCGACCGAGTCCAGTGCCCGGTTGCTGCCGAATTCTTTGGAGATGCCGCGCACCTCAACCGCGGGCGGCGCTGCCTGCTCGCCTGGTGCGGAAGGGTCCTGCAGGCTGACGCGCTTGTCTGGATCGCCCGGCGTTCCGTTGTCCGTGACCGGCAACGCACGCCTCCGTTCTGTCATAAAGGGATGACTACCGGGTCTGTCAGGTAAGGATGACCACCCGGGTCACCACAAGGCTTCGTCGTGCCGCCCGGGCCTGATAAGATCGCGGTTTTCGCGATCAGGCCCGGACGGCACGACATCGGGGGTCGAGTACTCCAATCTTGGCCCGCCGACATGGATCCAACTGTCGGACAACGGCAAGATTGGAGCACTCGTCCGGGGGTCGCCCCCCGGGAGATACTGCTTACGCCTTGCCGGTCATCGCGCCGTTCAGGGTCGACGCCGCGTGCAGCGCGCTGCCGGACAGGGCGGGCAGCCCGAGCAGGTCGCGGAAGCCGTTGACCCAGTCGTCTCCGAAGCCGCCCGTCTGGAGGACGCTCACGGCGTTATCCGGCGTGATGATCAGGTCCGGGCCGATGGCCTTGTCGTAGGAGATCGGGGGCAGCTTCTCCAGTCCGCGGACGGCCTGCAGGAACAGCAGGTAGCCCGTCCACGGCGGTGACTCGCTGACGTCACTCTGGATGATGTCCTTGCCCGGGCTGGCGGTCTGCAGCTGGACGAACGGGGTCCCGCCGCCGAAGGCGAGGTACGTCTTCACGTCGGTGCGGTGCGCGGCCTGGATGCCCGCGAGCACGTAGGTCAGCTCGCCCGCGTAGTCGGGGAACAGGACGTTCACGCCGGGGTGCTGCAGCAGCTGCGAGGTGACCGTGCTGGCGATCTGCGTCTGCCAGTTCGGCACCTCTACGTTCACCGCGGACAGCGTGCACTTCGGGCAGTCCTTGGCCAGCTCGGCCTGGATCGCGGCCTCCTCGATCGCCGTGGCGGGCCCGGTCGCGGTCGACGTGATCGCGATGGCGTTGAACGGCTGGCCGTTGTGCTGCTCGATGGCCTGCTCGGTCGCCAGCGTGGCGTCGAGCGCGTAGGGGTCATCGGTGTTGTAGGTGGTCCCGGCGCGCTGGTCCATGTCCGGGGTCCCGCCGTAGGTGCCCACCACGAGGCCGGCCTTCTGGGCCGCGGCGATCGCCGGCGCACTGGTCGACGGGTCCATCGCGCAGCCCATGATGATCGCCGCGTATCCCTGGTGGATCGCGTTCTCGATCGCGGTGTTGTGCTCGGCCGTCGTGCCCGTGTTGTTGAAGATCGTCGGCACCATGCCCGAGGCCTTGGCGATATCCGAGGCCGCCTGCGCGATCTCCTCGCACGCGGCCAGCGCGCTGACGCCCGGGATGATCATGATCTTCTTCCCGGCCAGGTTCGCGATGCTGGGAATCTTGCCGCCGTAGCTGGGGCCGTAGTCACTGAAACTCGGCGTCGCGGCGTACTTGTTGACGTCGGCCGTGAGCGCGGAGATATCCGCGCCGGACGCTGCCGCCGAACTCGCCGCGCTTGTCGCCGCGCTGGCCGGCGCGCTGCTGGCCGGCGCGCTGCTGCTGGTACTGCTGCT
>CAZORE010000126.1:16045-21776 GCA_964581815.1 uncultured Streptosporangiaceae bacterium
TCGCCGCGCTGGCCGGCGCGCTGCTGGCCGGCGCGCTGCTGCTGGTACTGCTGCTCGAGGAGCAGGCCGCGAGCAGCAGCGCCGCGCCCACCGCCAGGCCCCCGAATGCGACCCGTGCCGCCCGGGGATTCCGTCTGCTTATCCTGTCCATGCACCCTCGCATTTACATCTCGGGTCTACCAGATCACTCTGCCCCACAGGGTTGTTTGGGGTCCAAGGGATTGTCAACACGCCTGTTAACAAAGATTGGGTCTCGCTTCGGTCTCTATCGCCGGACCAGCATCAGAGCACGTCGAATGTTGTCTTCGCAGCACATAGCCAGACGGGGCTCGGGTCAACGGGCGCCGCCTGATACATTTACCGGTCTTATGAGGGGCATCAATACCACAGATTTCGCTACGCGATCTTGTGGGCAGGCACAGTCCCCTATGCCTCGCGCTGACAACGGGCCATATTGTCAACAAGTTGCACCGTATTTAGGCTGGCGTCATGCCAGCAGACACCACCCTGGAGCGGGGGCGCCCGCTCACCGCTACAGAGCTCCTGCGCCGGGCCGACTGGATCAGACTGCAGACGATAGACCTGATCGCGCAGGCCGGGCTCGGCCACTACTCGTCCACGTTCTCCTCCGCCGAGCTCGTGGCCGCCCTGTACTACCGCGCCCTACGGCTGCGCCCGGGCGAGCCGCACTGGCCGGACCGGGACCGGTTCCTGCTCGGCAAGGGCCACGTGGCCACCGGGCTGTGGCCGGTGCTCGCTGACCTCGGCTACTACCCCCACGACTGGCTCAAGCAGTTCGGCAAGGTCGGCTCGCCGGTGAACGACCACCCGAACATGAAGCTGGCCCCCGGCGTCGACTTCTCGTCCGGCTCCCTCGGGCACAACCTGTCGGTCGGCGCGGGCATGGCGATCGCGGCCCGGCTCACCGGCCGCGACTACCGGACCTTCGTGCTGACCGGCGACGGCGAGCTGCAGGAGGGCCAGGTGTGGGAGGCCGCGATGGCCGCCTCGCACTACAAGCTCGGCAACCTGGTCCTGATCGCGGACGCGAACGGATTCTCCGGTGCCGGGCCCACCTCGCAGGCGATGAACATCGAGCCGCTCGGCAAGCGCTTCGAGGCCTTCGGCTGGACGGTGCGGGAGATCGACGGCCATGACGCGCCGGCCCTGCTGAAGACGTTCGACGAGCTGCCCGATCCCGCCAGTGAGGAGCCGGTCGCGATCATCGCGCGGACGAAGAAGGGCCACGGCGTCGAGTTCATGGAGAAGCAGCCGCAGGCCTGGCACCTCGGCCTGCTCAACGACGAGCAGTACGCGGACGTAGTCGCCGAGATCTCGGCCCGGATGGAGTTGTCGCATGGCTGAGAAGAAGCCCGTGGTTAGAAAAATGGTCGACGTCTTCAGCGACGTCGAGCGCGAGACCGCGATGACCGCGAACCCGGCCGGGTACGCGGTGACCGAGCTCGGCGCGCAGGACGAGCGGATCGTCACGCTGGCCGCCGACATGTCCAACACGGTCGCCGAGTTCATCGAGAAGTTCCCCGAGCGGTACATCGAGTGCGGCATCGCGGAGACGAACTCGGTCTCCCTGGCGGCCGGGCTGGCCAGCGCGGGGCTGATCCCCTACGTCTACTCGATGTCGCCGTTCGGCATGCTGAAGACCTGCGAGCAGTGGCGCACCGACGTGGACTACAACCACCTGCCCGTGCGCCTGGTCGGCCGGCTGTCCGGCCTGGCGATGGGGTACTTCGGCACGTCGCACTACGCGGTGGAGGACATCGCGATCGCGCGGACGATGAACAACACCGTGGTGCTCTCCCCCGCCGACGCCGCGTCCTGCATCAGCCTGATGCGGTCCACCGCGGACCTGGAGAGCCCGGTCTACATCCGGATCGCCGAGGCCGCGCCGAAGGTCTACGACGAGGCGCCCGAGTACGAGTTCGGCAAGTGGCCGCGGCTGCGCTCCGGCGGCGACGTCACGCTCATCGGGCACGGCATGGGCACCGGGCTCGCCGCCGCCGCGGCGGAGGCCCTGTTCGAGCACGACAGCATCGAGGCGGACGTGTTCGACGCCGCCTACCTGCGGCCGTACGACGAGGCCGCCCTGCTGGCCAGCGCGGAGAAGACCGGGCGGGTGCTCACCGTCGAGGAGCACAGCGTGGTCGGCGGGCTCGGCACCATCGTCGCGGAGACGGTGGCCCGCGCCGGGCTGAGCGTGCGCCTGGACCAGGTCGCGCTGCCGGACAAGGACCTCGAGGTCGGCGTGCCCGCCGAGCTGTACGAGTACTACGGGCTGACCCCGTCGAACGTGGCCGCCAAGGCCCGCAACCTGGTCAGGAGGTGACCATCTTCGATGCGTGAACCACTGCTCGACCCGACCGGCGACGGTGACCGGGGGACCAACACCTCGCTCGCCATGCCGCGGCCGCAGTCGCTCGCGGGCCTCACCGTGGGGCTGCTCGAGAACACCAAACCGAACGCGACGGTGCTGCTGCACGCAGTGGGCCGCGAGCTGCGGGAGAAGTACGGCGTCCGGGAGGTCCGGATGTTCCGCAAGGGCTACTTCGGCACGCCAGTCGAGGAATCGGTCGTCCAGCAGATGCTGCACAACTGCGACTTCGCGGTCGCCGCGATCGGTGATTGAGGCTCGTGCAGCGCGGCCAGTTTGGCCGATGGAATCGTGCTTGAGCGGGCCGGCATCCCCGCCGTGAGCATCTGCACCCACGCCTTCAAGATCACCGCGGAGGCGATGGCCCGGTCGCTCGGGTTCCCCGGGTACCAGTACGTGACGGTGCCGCACCCGATCGCCAGCCGCACTCAGGAGGAGATCGACGAGATCGCCGCGCAGGCGCTGCCGGAGATCGTCCGCGTGCTCGGCGCGGGCCTGACCATTCGCCCGCCGACCCCGGCCGGCTGACTGCAGGCCCGCCGGCGCAGGCCGGCTGAGAGGAGACCGCACGTCATGAGCGATGAGCCGCCGGTGATCGACGACGACTCCCTGGCCGACGCTGATGAGGTCCGCCGCGCGATGGAGTACTACCACCTTCGCGGCTGGACCGACGGCCTGCCCGTCGTCCCGGTCACCGCGTCGTACCTGGACGAGTTCCTCGCGACGACGTCCAGGGACCCGGACGAGGTGATCCTCCCGATGCCGCACCTGAACAAGGCGCTGACGGTGCGGCTCGCGGCGATCAACGCGGCGCTGGCCGGCTGCCTGCCCGAGTACCTGCCCGTCGTGCTCGCCGCGTGGGACGCGTTCCTGGCGGACGGCATGGTGCCCCGGGCGATCTGGCAGTCGACCACCGGCACCGCGCCGTTCTCCGTGCTGTTCGGGCCGCTGCGGACGACGCTCGGCTTCAACTCCCGCGGCAACGTGTGGGGGTCCGGGTTCCGCGCCAACGCCACCGTCGGCCGGGCCATCAGGCTCGGCGCGATCAACGCCCTCGGGCTGAAGCCGCACGTGTTCGACCAGGCGACCCAGGGCAACCCGGGCAAGTACTCCTGCTTCATCGCGGAGAACGAGGAGGACTCTCCCTGGCCGTCGCTCGCCGCCGACAACGGGTTCGACCCGGCCGACAGCGCGGTGACCTCGACCGTCATCCGCTCGGTGCTGCACGTCGAGGCCCGGCACACCATCGTGCCGGAGCAGCTCGTGACGGACCTCGCCGACTCGCTGTGCCGCACCGGCGCGCTGGTGCGGCCGAACGCGGCCGGGTTCATCGTGCTCAACTCCGAGCACGCCTGGATGTTCGACAAGCACGGCTGGTCCAAGAACGACGTCAGGCAGGCGATCACCGACCGCGGCTGGCGGACGTACCGCGACCTCGCCGCGGCGGGCAAGGAGGCGATCGCCAAGGGCACCGGCTGGCGGCTGCCCGCCAGCCACCCGGACGCCATACCGCAGGAAGTACCGGACGACCTGGACACCCCGGTTCAGCTCATCAAGTCCATCGACTCGGTGCAGATCGTGGTGGCCGGGGCGCCCAATGCCGGGGTTTCCTCGATCGTCGAGACCTTCGGCTTCTGGGACCGCCCGATGGCGGTCGTCAAGGTCGAGGAAAAGTAGACATGGTGGATAGTTCTGTACACCGGGGTGTACAGAACTATCCACCATCTTGCTCGTGAGGCGGTGCGCTCGGCGCTTCTTGCTGTTATCACGGGCCGATCTTTTTTACGCGACGTCGCGGCGGACCGAGGTGGCGATGGCCGTCACGGCGAACAGCGCGGTGTAAGCGGCGAGCACCGCTGCGCCGCCCCAGCGGGGCAGCAGCTGCTGCGCGGCCACCATGCCCTTGCCGCTGGCCGCGCCGAGAGCCTGGCTGGCGCTGAACGGCAGCCAGCGGGCCAGGCCGCCGACCAGCTGGCCGACGATGCCCTCGACCACCGCGATCCAGGCCAGCGCGATGGCGATCGCTCCCACCAGGTTGCGGACCAGCGCGCCCAGGCCGACGCCGATGGCGGCGAGCGCGGCGCATCCGGCGATGCCGCCGCCGATCGTGGTCCACATCGCCGAGTCGCCCCAGCCGAACGGCACGCCCTTGGCCGACCACCAGGCCGCGGCGACGGCGAGGCCGACGATGCTCGCGGCCAGGCCAGCCAGTGCGCCGAAGACGGCGTAGACGATGAGCTTCGCGCCGACCACCGGGGCGCGGCGGGGGGTGGTCAGGTAGCTGTCGGTAATCGTCTTGTGCCGGTACTCGCCGGCTACCGCCAGGATCCCGAAGGCCAGGGTGAAGAGCGCGGCGATGCCCACGTGGGCGAGCGCCTTCGACTGGGTGCCCGGGTCGGCAAGCGCGCCCGGATTCGAGATAACCAGGCCGCTGATGCCTGCGATCACCAGGAGCGGCACGGCGCCGAGCAGCAGCCACGGGGAACGGACGGTGCGCAGCTTCAGCACCTCGGTGCGGACCAGGGTGTGCATCTTGGAGTTGCTCCTTTGCCTGCTCAGCCGCGGGCCGGCGCGGCGGCGCCGGGGGCTTGGGTGGTTCCGGTCAGCCGGAGGAAGGCGGCCTCGAGCGTCTCCCCCTGAGCGGTCAGGTCGGTGAGCGGGCCTGCGTGACGGAGCCGGCCCGCGGCGATGATGATGACCCGGTCGACGGTCTGCGCGACCTCGCTGAGCACGTGGCTGGACATGAGAATGGTGCGGCCCTCCGCGGCGAGGCCGCGCAGCAGGTCACGCAGTTCCGCGATGCCCGCCGGGTCGAGGCCGTTGGCGGGCTCGTCGAGGATGAGCACCTGGGGGTCGCCGAGCAGCGCGGCGGCTAGGCCAAGGCGCTGGCGCATGCCGAGCGAGTAGCCGCGTACCCGGCGGTCGGCGGCGGCGGTGAGGCTGACCCGGTCGAGAGCCTCGGTCACTTCCTTGGCGCCGAGGCCGGCCCCCTGGGCGATGACCCGCAGGTGGTCGCGGCCGGTGCGGCCAGGGTGGAAGCCGGTCGCCTCAAGGACCGCGCCGACCGTCTGTCTCGGGCTGATCAGGTCCGCGTAGCGGCGGCCGCCGATCAGCGCCTCGCCCTCGGTTGGCGCGACGAGCCCGAGGAGCATGCGCAGGGTAGTGGTCTTGCCGGCCCCGTTCGGGCCGAGGAAGGCGGTGACCAGGCCTGGGACCACGTCGAAGGTGAGTTCGTCTACCGCGGTCACCGCGCCATACCGCTTGGTCAGCCGGTGCACGGTGATGGTGGGCACCGTGATGGTGGCGTTCATTGGATTCGTCCCTCCGGGAGCTGTCGGTAGC
>CAZORE010000127.1:0-14210 GCA_964581815.1 uncultured Streptosporangiaceae bacterium
ACGGCCTCGGCTTCCCCGTCGTCATCCGCCCCTCGTTCACTCTCGGCGGCCTGGGCTCCGGCATCGCCTACAACGAGGCCGACCTGCGCAGGATCGCCGGCACCGGCCTGGACGCCAGCCCCACCACCGAGGTGCTCCTCGAGGAGTCGATCATCGGCTGGAAGGAGTTCGAGCTCGAGCTGATGCGCGACCGCAACGACAACGTGGTGATCGTCTGCTCGATCGAGAACGTCGACCCGATGGGCGTGCACACCGGCGACTCGGTGACCGTCGCGCCCGCGATGACCCTCACCGACCGCGAGTACCAGGACATGCGAGACACCGCGATCGCGATCATCCGCGCGGTCGGCGTCGACACCGGCGGCTGCAACATCCAGTTCGCGGTGCACCCGAAGACCGGGCGCATGGTCGTCATCGAGATGAACCCGCGCGTCTCGCGCAGCAGCGCCCTCGCGTCCAAGGCCACCGGCTTCCCGATCGCCAAGATCGCCACCAGGCTCGCCATCGGCTACACCCTCGACGAGATCCCCAACGACATCACCGGCCAGACCCCGGCGTCCTTCGAGCCGGCCCTCGACTACGTGGTCGTCAAGATCCCCAGGTTCGCGTTCGAGAAGTTCCCGGGCGCCGACCCCACGCTCACCACCCACATGAAGTCAGTCGGCGAGGCGATGGCGATCGGCCGTTCCTTCGCCGAGGCGCTGCAGAAGGCCCAGCGCAGCCTGGAGAGCCCCACCGGGCCGCTGAAGTTCACCGGCGAGCTCGATGACGCCGGCGAGCTGCTCGACCGCTGCCGCACCCCGCACGACGGCCGCCTGGGCACGATGCTCCAGGCGCTGCGCGCCGGAGCCGCCCCCGAGTCGGTGGCCGAGGCCACCGGCATCGACCCGTGGTTCGTCGAGCAGCTGGAGCACATCCTTGAGATATCCCGAACGGTGGCGGGTGCACCCGAGCTCGACAAGCGGCTGCTGACGGCGGCGAAGGCCGCCGGGTTCTCCGACGCGGCCATCGCCGAGCTGCGCGTCATCCGGGCCGACGCCGGCGGGGCCGGGCAGATCCGCGCGCTGCGCCACTCCCTCGGCGTCCGTCCCGTCTACCACGCGGTCGACACCTGCGCGGCGGAGTTCGCGGCGCGCACCCCGTACCTGTACTCGACCTACGACGAGGGCGACGAGGTGCCGGGCGGGGACACGCCCAAGGTGATCATCCTGGGCAGCGGCCCGAACCGCATCGGCCAGGGCATCGAGTTCGACTACTCCTGCGTGCACGCCTCGATGGCGCTGCGCGCGGCAGGCTACGAGACCGTGATGGTCAACTGCAACCCCGAGACCGTCTCCACCGACTACGACACCTCCTCCCGGCTGTACTTCGAGCCGCTCACCCTGGAGGACGTGCTCGAGGTGGTGCACGCCGAGCAGCGGTCCGGGCCGGTGGCCGGGGTGATCGTCCAGCTCGGCGGGCAGACGCCGCTCGGACTCGCGCGGGCGCTCGAGGCGGCGGGCGTGCCGATCGTCGGCACCTCGCCCGCCGCGATCCACGCCGCCGAGGACCGCGGCGCGTTCGCTGAGGTCCTCGCCGAGGCCGGGCTTGTCGCGCCGCTCGGCAAGGTCGCGCTGTCCGCCGACGAGGCCGCGGTCGCGGCGACGGAGATCGGCTACCCGGTGCTTGTCCGCCCGTCCTACGTGCTCGGCGGCCGCGGCATGGAGATCGTCTACGACGAGGCCACGCTGCGCGCCTACGTGGGCCGCGCGGCCGCGGCCCACGCCGCTCAGGCTCATGCAGCGGGCGCGGCGCACGGCGGGCACGGCCGTGAGGCCAATCCCATCCTCATCGACCGCTTCCTCGACGACGCGATCGAGATCGACGTGGACGCGCTGTACGACGGCGAGGAACTGTACCTGGGCGGCGTGATGGAGCATATCGAGGAGGCCGGCATCCACTCCGGTGACTCGGCGTGCGCGCTGCCGCCGATCACCCTCGGCAACGCCGACATCAAGGCGATCCGCGAGGCCACGAGGAAGATCGCGCGCGGTGTCGGCGTGCGCGGCCTGCTGAACGTCCAGTACGCACTGGCGGCCGGCGTGCTCTACGTGCTTGAGGCCAACCCGCGGGCGTCGCGCACCGTCCCGTTCGTCTCCAAGGCCACCGCCGTGCCGCTGGGCAAGGCGGCGGCGCTCGTCATGATGGGCGCCTCGGTCGCGTCGCTGCGCGCCGCCGGCGTGCTGCCCGCGAGCGGCGACGGCGGCACGCTGCCGCTCGACTCCCCGGTCTCGGTGAAGGAGGCGGTGCTGCCCTTCGGCCGGTTCCGTGACGCGTCCGGGGCCGGCGTGGACACCGTGCTCGGCCCGGAGATGCGCTCCACCGGCGAGGTGATGGGCATCGACGAGTCGTTCGGCACCGCCTACGCCAAGTCGCAGGAGGCCGTCTACGGCTCGCTCCCGGTCAAGGGACGGGTGTTCGTGTCGGTCGCCAACCGGGACAAGCGGGCCATGGTCTTCCCGGTCAAGCGCCTCGCTGACCTCGGCTTCGAGATCTGGGCGACGTCTGGAACGGCGGAGGTACTGCGCAGGAACGGCGTTCGTGCCAAGATCGTCCGCAAGCAGAGTGACGGCGCGGGGCCAGCCAACGAACTAGGGGTCAGGGAGCCCACCGTGGTCAACCGCATCCTGGACGGCGAGGTAGACCTGATCGTGAACACGCCTTTCGGCACCATGTCGGCAGGCACTGGGTCGACGGCCTCGGCGGCGGTGCGGCTCGACGGCTACGAGATCAGGACCGCGGCGGTCCGCCGGGGCGTGCCGTGCGTGACGACCGTGGCCGGGCTCGCGGCGGCGGTCCAGGGCATCGAGTCGACCATCCGCGGCGAGATCGGCGTCCGCTCCCTCCAGGAGCACGCCGCCGCGCTGCGGCTGGCGCCCGATGGGCTGAGGTAGGCGCCCGATGGCAAAAACCGCCGAAGCTGGCCTGCGGCCAGCGGAGATGGGGTGGAGGGCATTGACGGGACGCCGCGATCAGGCCAAAGTAGGCGGTTCGCGCTTGTCTCGGCTAGCGTTTGCGGAACACTGACAGAGGGAACTGGACGGCGGCCGAATGGCAGGGAACGACCGGGACGGCGGGGCGGCGCCGGTTCAGGTGCGCGGCACGGTGCTCACGGTGCGCCGGGTCGACGCCTACGTGGCGATGACGGTGGTCGCCCCGGCCATCGCCACCAGGTTCCGGCCCGGCCAGTTCATCGCGATCGCGGTCGGCGGCCCGCAGTCCGGCATGCTGGCGCGGCGCACGTTCTCCGTGCATGACGTGCGGCCCGACCACGGGGGCACGGTGGAGTTCGTGTTCCTGCCGCGCGAGCCCGGCGCCCAGTGGCTCGCGGACTGCCGCTCCCGTGACGTACTTGACGTGGTGGGGCCGCTCGGGCGGCCGTTCCCCGTGCCGCGCGACGCGGCGTCCTGCCTGCTCCTCGGGGTGGGACCGGGCGCGGCGCCGCTGTTCGCGCTGGCCTCCCGGCTGGCCGAGCGCGGCTCGGAGACCGATTACCTGCTCGGCGCGGAAAGCGCCGACCGGGTGTTCGGCGCCCTCACCGCCCGCCGCACCGGGCGCTCGGCGACCATCGCCACCGCGGACGGCTCCCTCGGCTCGCGCGGCTCCGTGGTGGACATGCTCCCCACCGTCCTGCAGCAGGCGCGCACCGACGTCATCTACGCGTCCGCGCCGACCGCGGTGCTGCGCCCGGTGTGCGCCATGGCGGGCCGGTACGGCATCCCGGTCCAGGCCCTGGTGTCCGAGCCCGCCATGACCTGCGGCACCGGGCTGTGCATGGGCTGCGTGCTGCCGGCCGTGGGCAACGACGGCGTCACCCGCATGGTCCGCGCGTGCACCGAGGGCCCGGTCTTCCGCGGCGACCTGGTGCGCTGGGACGACGTGGGCACGATCCCCTTCGACGCGCTCGGAGCCCCGGGCTGGAAGCCGAAGCCGGCCAGCGGGGAACGCACCCATGCCAGCTGACCTGAGGACGCGCATCGGGCACCTGGACCTGCCGAGCCCGATCATCACCGCCTCCGGCTGCGCGGGCACCGGGCGGGAGCTCGCGCAGTTCACCGACGTCGCGCGGATTGGCGCGATCATCACCAAGTCGGTCACCCTTGAGCCCAAGGCGGGCAATCCCTCGCCGCGGATGACCGAGACGCCAAGCGGCCTGCTGTCGTCGGTCGGCCTGCAGGGGCCGGGGCTCGACGGGTTCCTGCAGCGCGACCTGCCCTGGCTGCTGTCGCGCGGCGCGCGGGCCATCGTGAGCGTCGCCGGGCACACCGCCCGCGAGTACGGCGAGATCGCCAGCCGTCTGTCCGACGCCGCCGGGGTGACCGCGCTTGAGGTGAACCTCGGGTGCCCGGACGCCGCGACGGCGGGCCGCCCGTTCGCGCACGACCCCGCGGCGGCGGGCGCCGTCGTGGCCGCGGTGCGGGGCAGCGCCCGGTACGACATCCCGGTGTTCGCCAAGCTCTCCCCGGACGTCACGGACATCGTGGCGGTGGCCCGCGCGTGCGTGTCGGCCGGCGCGGACGGGCTCTCCATGATCAACACTATCCCCGGGATGACGATCGACCCGGTCACCTCCCGGCCCGCGCTCGCCGGCCTCGCGGGCGGCCTGTCCGGGCCGGCCGTCCGTCCGGTCGCCGTGCGCTGCCTGTGGCTCGTCCGCGAGGCGCTGCCTGACGTGCCGCTCATCGGCTGTGGTGGCGTGCGGACCGGAGGCGACGCCCTGGAGCTGCTGCTCGCCGGCGCCTCCCTGGTGGCCGTCGGCACCGTGCTCTTCCACGACCCGTCGGCCTGCTCCCGCATCCAGCGCGAGCTGGAGGAGGAGCTGACCGCACGCGGGGTCGACCGGGTATCCGACGTCATCGGCCGGGCCCACCAGCCGGCCGGCTACGCGGCGGACCGTCATACTTGGGTATAGCGAGGCACTAACGGGGAGCGGCCATGGTGCGGTCCGGCGATCAGGAGGAGCCATCTCCCGGGGGAACGCGGTCCTCCACGGAGTCACCCCAGGTCCCGGTGGCCCGCACCTCCCGGCTCCCCGCCCGATGGAGGGGGGCGAGCAAGGCGCACCGCCAGGGGGAGAAGGGCGACCCGGGCGCAGGCGAGCCCGCGGTGCCCGACGACCGCGCCGCGCCTGGTCCGCCCGCGGTGCCCGTCCAGGCCACACTGCCCGACTGGGACACCTGGGCGGCCCGCCGGGCTGAGATGCCCCCCGGCGCGCCGCAGAGCTCCGCAGCGGACCTGCGGGAGCTGGCCGAGCTTAGTGACCTGCTCGGGGAGCTCGCGGGCCTGGTGCGCGATCTGGGCGCGCTGATCATGGGACTGATCACCGCGGCGGCCGGCGTCGGCGACCGGCCGCGGCGATCCTTCGCGGTCCCGCCGGAACTGACGGAACTGGCCGGCGCGCACCAGGAGCTCAGGGCGGAACAGCGGGCGCTCAGCGCCCAGTTCGAGTCCGGCACTGGCGATGGCGGGGACCGGACCGCGCTGCGCGCCAGCCTCGCCGTACTGACCGAACGGGCCACCAGGGCCGTCGCCGTCGCCGCGGCGGTGAGCTTCCCACCGGGACGACCCCCGACACCCGCCGCGGCAAGCGAGGACCAGGACCCTGCCGCCGGTATCGTCCAGCCGTCGGGCAGCCAGGCCGCCCCGCCCGCCCCCGTCCAGCCGACCGGCAACCAGGCCACCGCCCCGGCCGCCGTTCCCGGTCCCGGCCAGCCGTCCGTGACCACATCAGAACCGCCTCCGCCTGGGACCGCGCCGCGCGGAGCGCCCGGAGCACCTTCGAGACACCAACCGAGAAAGGAGAGTCGCGTGCAAATGCAGGCACCGGTCGCTGTCGCGCTCGACGCGCCGGATATCGACGTGGCCGCGCACTGGGCGACGCTGGTCACGCCGTACGTGTCCACGGTCAAGATCGGCCTCGAGCTGTACCTGCGGTACGGCCCCAAGGTGGTCGCCACGGTGCGCGGGGGGAGCGGCGTCCAGGTCTTCCTCGACCTCAAGCTGCATGACATACCCAACACTGTGGCGGGAGCGGCCCGCGCGGTAGCCAAGCTGCGGCCCGAGATCCTGACCGTGCACGCGGCGGGCGGCGCGGACATGATCAAGGCGGCCGTGCAGTCCGCGCCGGAGACGCTGGTCGCCGGGGTGACCCTGCTGACGTCGATCGGCGGCCAGGATCTCGCCGACCTTGGCGTCGGCGGCTCCGTGAGCGACGCCGTGCGCCGGATGGCGGAGCTCGCCGTCGCGGCCGGCGCCCGCGGCCTGGTCTGCTCACCCCAGGAGGTCGCGGCGGTCCGCGCCGAGGTGGGCCCGGACATCCTGCTGATCACGCCGGGGATCCGCCCGGCCGGGTTCACCAGCGACGACCAGGCGAGGATCGCTACCCCCGTGGAGGCGCTGAAGGCGGGCGCGGACCTCCTGGTGATCGGGCGCCCCATCACCAGGTCCCCCGATCCAGGTGCCGCCGCGTCCGCGATCGCCATGTCCCTGCGGCGCGCCGTCCCGGCCCGCTAACCACCGGACCGGGGAAACACGGGGCCACGCCGGAAAACGCCGGCGCGTGGGGGAACGTCGCGAAAGGCGGATGTCTTTGTCAGCCCAGTCCCGCCATCTGGGTGGCAGACGAAGGTCCCAGCAGCCACACTGGCATCAGTCGTCGCCAATTGACCGGAGGTATGTTCGGCGTAACAAAGCCTACCTGCGACGATTCATCGAACTGCACTGTGATCGGAACGCTGCGGTAGGTAAAATGTCCCCTACGGACTAGGTGAGCGCGGAACATCCTGGATTATGAAAAAACCGGTAGTGAATCACCATAAAGCGCATATGTCACTTCGCGGGCGGCCAAGTGCACCGGTGGGCGCGTGCGGGCGTCAGCGCTCACGGCACGTTCCGCGTACGGCGGTCGCCGGTGCCGAGGGCCCGGCCGCCGGCTTGGCCTTTGCGGCGGTACGTCCCGGCTTCTTCGCTGCGTGTATCGTTGAGGCGGTTGCCGAGGCAGGCGGCGCCCCGGCCACGCCGGGCGCGGGACCGGCCCTGAGCGCAGCCCGGGCCGGCCGCCCGTGGCGCGGCCGCCATCCGGGCGCGGTGAGTGAGCCGTCTCGCCGCCTCGGGCCACGCGGCGGCGGGCCGCGGGCCGCTGGCGACAGGTATCCGCGTCAGGGACATCGAAACGGACAAATGGGGTATTTTTCCAAGATTGCGGCGGTGCCGCGGAAGGTCGCGGTGCACCGTGCGGCTATCACTCCGCGAGAGCGGGCTGTCGCGTGGGACCTGGTATTGACTACTCTAAGTGGCGAACCGTGTGTACAGAGTAGTATATTTGGATTTGTGGCGACATAAACGGAGGTTCGCGTTGCCGAAAGGGTACTTGACTCGCTAGTTTCCCCTCCCGTCCAACCTTTTTTTCGACGAAACCCGAGGTGACCCGAGTGGCTCTTCCTCCCCTCACTCCCGAACAGCGCGCCGAGGCCTTGCAGAAGGCCGCGATAGCGCGCAAGGAACGTGCCGATGTTAAGAATCGCCTCAAGCGCGGCGCGGTGACCCTCTCCGAAGTCATCAAGGACGGATCCACCGACGACATCATTGGCAAGATGAAGGTCTCGGCTCTCCTTGAGTCGCTGCCCGGCGTCGGCAAGGTCCGCGCGAAGCAGATCATGGAGCGGCTCGGCATCGCCGAGTCCCGCCGCGTCCGGGGGCTTGGCGCCAACCAGCGCGCCGCCCTTGAGCAGGAGTTCGGTGCGGATCTCTGAGCTAGTTAGCGGGCTAGGCGGGCGGTCGGCGTGGCCGTCCCGGGTGCGAGGTCATGGCCGAAGCACCGGGTGGTGAGGCGCGCCGAACCGCTGCCGCGACCAATAATGCGGCACCGGATGACGCCTGCCTGCCCGCGGACCGGAAGAATTCGCGGCTGACTGTGCTCTCCGGCCCTTCCGGGGTCGGTAAGAGCACAGTCGTCGCGGAACTGCGGCGACGCAGTCCGGAGGTCTGGATTTCCGTTTCCGTTACTACTCGAAGGCCGCGGCCTGGGGAAGTGGACGGGCGGGAATATCATTTTGTCGACAGCGCCGAGTTTGACCGCATGGTCAGCGCCGGCGAACTTCTGGAGTGGGCGGAGTTCGCCGGTAACAAATACGGCACCCCTGCCGAGCCGGTACGGAAAAGGCTCGAGCAGGGCCAGCCGACCCTGCTTGAGATCGACCTCGCAGGCGCCCGGCAGGTCAGGGACGCCATGAAGGACAACGCGCTGCTCGTGTTCCTCAAGCCGCCCACGTGGGGCGAGCTCGTCCGTCGGCTGTCCGGCCGGGGCACCGAGCCGCCCGACGTGGTGGAGCGGCGCCTGGCCGTGGCGCGGGAAGAGCTCGCCGCCGCCGGCGAGTTCGATGTGACGCTGGTCAACACTTCGATCGATGAGGTTTGCCGGCAGATGGTAACGTTGATTAACGGTAATGAGTGACCTCTCTTCTTCCTGGTGCCCCAGCAGGTCGGCCTGTGCGCCGCGGGGCAGCGTGAAGAGGGTTTGGTTGACGCCCTAGTCAGTGAGGAATGGCAAACACGTGGCTGTGACCCAGGGTGCGGACGGCATCATCAACCCGCCGATCGACGAGCTGCTCCAGATCGTTGACAGCAAGTACCGGCTGGTGATCCTGGCCGCGAAGCGGGCTCGCCAGATCAACGCCTACTACTCGCAGCTCGGCGAGGGCCTGCTCGAGTACGTCGGCCCGCTTGTCGAGACCCGCGTGCAGGAGAAGCCGCTTTCCATCGCGCTGCGCGAGGCCCGTGAGGGCCTGCTCAAGGTCGAGCAGACCGAGGGCTAAGAGCAGTAGCCCCATGGCGCGCGTCATCCTCGGCGTCGGCGCCGGCATCGCCGCCTATAAGGCGTGTGAGCTGCTCCGCCTGCTCAAGGAGGACGGGCACGCGGTGCGGGTCATCCCGACGCAGGACGCGCTCCGCTTCGTCGGCGAGCCCACGTGGGCGGCGCTGTCCGGCGAGCCGGTGGCCACCGACGTCTGGACGGGCGTATCCGACGTGCCGCACGTGAAGCTCGGCCAGACCGCGGACCTGGTCATCGTCGCCCCCGCGACCGCCGACCTGCTCGCCCGGGCCGCGGCCGGCCTGTCGAACGACCTGCTCACCGCCACCCTGCTGACTGCCCGCTGCCCGGTGGTCTACGCGCCGGCCATGCACACGGAGATGTGGGAGCACCCGGCGACCAAGCACAACGTCGCGACGCTCCGGGACCGCGGTGCCATCGTGGTCGAGCCGGCCGTCGGTCGTCTCACCGGCCAGGACACGGGCAAGGGGCGCCTGCCGGAGCCGGGCGACCTGTTCGAGCTCGCCGTCAGGGTCATGGCATCCGGTTCCGGCGACAGCCACGCCCACGTTCTGTACCGAGGTCCATCCCTCACCGGGAAGCGGGTGCTCGTCTCGGCCGGCGGAACCCGCGAGGAGCTCGACCCCGTCCGCTTCCTCGGCAACTGGTCGACCGGCCGGCAAGGTTATGCCTTCGCCGTAGCGGCGGTTGCCCAGGGCGCCGATGTCGTCCTCGTCGCGGCGAACGCGGAACTCCCCGACCCCGCGGGCGTGAAGGTCATCAAGGTCGTCTCGGCCAGGGACATGCACGCGGCCATGCTGGCCGAGGCCTCGTCCGCCGACGTCATCGTCATGACCGCGGCCGTCGCCGACTTCCGCCCGGTCATCCGCGCCGACCAGAAGATCAAGAAGGACGGCACCCTCCCGCCCCCGATCGAGCTGACCGAGAACCCGGACATCCTCGCCGACCTCTCCAGAGCCCGCGAGCGCCACGGCCCGGCCAGCCAGGTGATCGTCGGCTTCGCCGCCGAGACCAACCCCGACCTGGACGCGGCCCGCGCCAAGCTGGCCCGCAAGGGCTGCGATCTCCTGGTCGTCAACCAGGTAGGCAACGGCCAGGGCTTCGGCGCGAACGAGAACGAGTGGTTCGTGCTCGACCGTGAGGGTGACGTGACGGGAATCTCGCGCCGGTCGAAGGACGCGCTGGCGGCCGACGTGCTAACCCTGGTCACCGCCCGCCTCACCTAACCCGGTCGCACCAGGGTCTCGGGCCGCCCGGGGAAAGATCCATCGCCGTGAGTCGCTGACCTGCCCGAGCGCAGGCGAGTTCCGGCTAAACTCGACCGAGCCAGTTGACTATTGCGGATGGAGACAAGACGTGGCGCGTCGGCTGTTCACCTCGGAGTCAGTAACCGAAGGCCACCCAGACAAGATGGCTGACCAGATCAGCGATGCCATCCTGGACTCGATGTTGAAGGACGACCCCGCGAGCCGGGTCGCGGTTGAGACGCTGATCACCACCGGGCAGGTGCACGTGGCCGGCGAGGTGACCACCAAGACCTACGTGGACATCCCCGGCATCATCCGCGAGAAGATCCTGCAGATTGGCTACGACTCCTCCGCCAAGGGATATGACGGCGCCTCTTGCGGCGTCTCGGTCTCCATCGGCGCCCAGTCGCCGGACATCGCACAGGGCGTCTCCGACGCGTTCGAGTACCGCGAGGGCGAGGGCGTCGACGACTATGACCGGCAGGGCGCGGGCGACCAGGGCCTGATGTTCGGCTACGCCAGCCGGGAGACGCCGGAGCTGATGCCCCTGCCGATCATGCTGGCGCACAAGCTGGCGCGCCAGCTGTCCGCGGTGCGGCGGTCCGGCCAGGTCCCTTACCTGCGCCCGGACGGCAAGACCCAGGTGACGATCGAGTACGCGGGCGACAAGCCGGTCCGTCTCGACACCGTGGTCGTGTCCAGCCAGCACGCGCCGGACATCAACCTGAAGGAACTGCTCACCCCGGACGTCAAGGACTACGTCGTCGACCCGGTGCTGGCCGGGCTCGACATCGACACCTCCGGCTACCGCCTGCTCGTCAACCCGACCGGCCGGTTCGAGATCGGCGGCCCCATGGGTGACGCCGGGCTCACCGGCCGCAAGATCATCATCGACACCTACGGCGGCATGGCCAGGCACGGCGGCGGGGCGTTCTCCGGCAAGGACCCGTCCAAGGTGGACCGCAGCGCCGCGTACGCGATGCGCTGGGTGGCCAAGAACGTGGTCGCGGCGGAGCTGGCCGAGCGGTGCGAGGCGCAGGTCGCCTACGCGATCGGCAAGGCCAAGCCGGTTGGCCTGTTCATCGAGTGCTTCGGCACGGAGAAGGTGCCGGTAGAGCGGATACAGGACGCGGTAACTCAGGTCTTCGACCTGCGCCCGCGGGCCATCATCGCCGCCCTCGACCTGCTTCGCCCGATCTACTCGCAGACCGCGGCCTACGGTCACTTCGGCCGGAGCGAGCCCGACTTCTCCTGGGAGCGCACCGACCGCGCCGCCGCGCTGCGCGCGGCGGTGTTATCCCGCCTCGTCACCCGGGCGCGCGGCGCGCTGTCGCGCCGCGCCCTCCCACCACGTACGCCGGAAGCCCCGGGTTAGCCCGGGGCTTCCGGCGTCTCTGCCCGTGGCGTCGCCCGTAAGGGATCGGTAAGAACCGATCCCGCCCGCCGCGCGGCCAGGGGTGGGAGCATGAGGCCAGCCCCGTTGCGGCCGGGGCTGGCCGTCATGCCAGGCAACCCAGGTGACAGGTGCTATTGATGGGGATTGCGCAGATCGCCGCCCGCCCTCCGGGCCGCCGTTTCGCTGTCAGCCTCGTCCGCCTGCAGCGTCCAGACCTCGATGGCTCCCCGCGACGCGCTTCTGTGCGTGCACGACCGATTACTAAGAGATACATTAGTGCTGTTCGGCGGGGGCGTGGTGCCGCTGCTGAGCGTCGCCGATGGCATCGGTGTCATGGGCGGCTGACGGCGGAACGGCGCGAACCGAACCGCTATTGCCCGGTTCACCTGCGGCTATTAAGAAAAATGACTCCGGTAACCGCCGCCGCGTACCTAGGCGGCCATGCCGTGCAGATGCGTATGCGTATGAAAGTGCTAAATACCATGCGGATGCACGTGCATCTGCTAGCCTAAGCTTAGTAAGTCTGGGGGGCTACCCAAAGAAGAACCGGAGTCGGCCGTGTTGGCGGCCGGTCCAGCACTCTGACCCCGTGGTGGCGTAGCTGCCAACCTGCGGGCCGGGGGTTGAAATCCGTCAGGAGACGAGAACCATGCAGGACATTCACAACGGGATCAGCGCCACCCAGCTCGACGGTGCGACCTGGCGCAAGAGCCAGCGGAGCAACTCCCAGGGGGCATGCGTGGAGCTGGCCCGCCTCGACCAGGCCACCGTCGCGATGCGCAACTCGCGCGACCCGCAGGGGACCGCGCTCATCTACCCGGCGACCGCCGTGCGTGCGATGATCAGTGCGCTGCGCTCCGGAGACTTTGACTACCTCGTCGGCTAGTACAAGCCTGAACGAGGCGACGAGCCCGCGAATGGTTCTGCCAGCCGTGCCCGCCTAGCGGGCGGGCGGGTAAGCCCGCGAGCGGCCGGGCACGGGTAATTGCGGCTCCCCGTGCCCGGCCGCTCGCGTTTTTCGCCCAGGGTTTCGTGTTGCGGTGCGATGGTCACCCGCCGCGGCCCGGTCTGGGCGTCAACCCGGGTCCGGGCCGTGCTTCTTCGCGTTGCGGTGCGATGAGGCCGTCCGCATCTGGTAGGACGGAATGATGGCAGAGACAGGCGACGAGGGGACGGCTGGCCTCTTGCTGTCCGACCTGCCAGCGCCCGTCGCCATGGCTGCGGAAACAGCAGAAAAAGAGCGCAAGCCCGTCGGCGGGCGCGCGAAGCCGAGGGACGCGCGCACGCTGCGGCCCGCCACCGACCGGCCCGTCGGCCGGATCGCGGTTGACCTGCCGCTTGCCCATCTCGACCGGCCGTTTGACTACCTCGTACCGGAGCGGCTAGCGGACCGGGCCCGGCCAGGCGTCCGGGTGCGGATCAGGTTCGCCGGGCAGCGATGCGACGGCTTCCTCATCGAGCGCGCCGAGCGGAGCGACCACCAGGGCAGCCTGCGCTACCTGGACCAGGTGGTCTCCGACGAGCAGGTGCTCACGGAGGAGGTCCTCGGCCTGGCCCGCGCCGTCGCCGACCGCTACGCGGGCACCCTCGCTGACGTGCTGCGGCTCGCGGTGCCGCAGCGGCACGCGGCCACCGAGGCGGCCGTGGCGAAGCGGGGCACCGCGCGCCGGGCCGCCGAGGGGGAGCCAGCCGGCGAGTCCCGCCGCCTGCCGGCGCGTCCGGACGCCGGGCCCTGGACCAGGTACCCAGCGGGACCGTCGTTCCTCGGCGCGCTCGCGGCGGGCCGTCCGGCCCGCGCGGCCTGGACGGCGCTGCCCGGCGCGGCCTGGCCGGAAGAGATCGCGCGCGCCGCCGTCACCACCGCGAGCGCCGGCCGCGGCGCGGTGATCGTCGTTCCCGATGCCCGCGACCTGGCCCGCGTCGATGAGGCACTCGCGGCGCTCGTCCCGGCCGTGCACGCGGCGACTCCGGCCGCGGCACCGGCCCTCGCCGCCCCGCTGCCGCCGAGGGCGCCGCGAGCCGAGGAGGCAATCCCGCCGGCCGGCTACGTCACGCTCACCGCTGATCTCGGCCCCGCCGAACGGTACCGCCGCTGGCTCGCCGCGCTGCATGGCGATGCCCGCATCGTCGCCGGCACACGGGCCGCGATGTTCGCCCCGGTACGCGACCTTGGCCTGGTGGTGCTCTGGGACGACGGCGATGACCTGCACGCCGAGCCGCACGCCCCGTACCCCAACGCGCGCGAGGTCCTCGCGCTGCGCGCCCACCGGGCCGGCGCGGCCGCCCTGATCGGCGGGTTCGCCCGCACCACCGAGCTGACCCAGCTGGTCCGGGCGGACTGGGCTCATGAGCTGGGCCCCGGCCGCCAGACGCTGCGGGCCGCCGCCCCGCGCGTCAGGCCGGCTGCCGACGACAAGGAACTGCACCGCGACGAGGCCGCCACCATGGCCCGGCTGCCCTCCCTGGCGCTGCGCACCGCCAGGGACGCGCTGCAAGCCGGACCGGTCCTCGTCCAGGTGCCGAGGCGCGGCTACCTCGCCGGGATCGCCTGCGCCCGGTGCCGCGCACAGGCCAGGTGCATCCGCCCGGCAGGAGAGGACGGGGCCCAGTGCAACGGCCCGCTGCGGCTCTCCGGGCCGGACGCCGCCCCCGACTGCCGCTGGTGCGGCGCGCTCGCGACGGGTCAGGGAAGCGCGGG
>CAZORE010000127.1:14310-21673 GCA_964581815.1 uncultured Streptosporangiaceae bacterium
CGGGTCAGGGAAGCGCGGGACAAGGAGGCTGGCGCTGCCAGCGCTGCGGCCATGACAAGCTCCGGGCCACCATCACCGGCGCGGCCCGCACCGCGGAAGAGCTCGGCCGCGCCTTCCCCGGCGTCAAGGTCCGCACGTCCGGCGGTGACCTGGTGCTGCCGCAGGTCCCCTCATCGCCCGCCCTGGTGATCGCGACCCCGGGCGCGGAGCCGCTCGCCGACTACGCCGCCGCGCTGCTCCTTGACGGCTGGGCGCTGCTCTCCCGCCCCACCCTGCGCGCGGGGGAGGAGACGCTGCGCCGCTGGCTGGCTGCTGCCGCCCTGGTCCGCCCCGATGGCACCGTGCTGGTGCACGCGGACGCGGCGCTGGCCGTGACCCAGGCGCTGATCCGCTGGGACCCGGTCACGTTCGCCGAGCGTGACCTGGCCGAGCGCACGGAGCTCGGCTTTCCTCCCGCGGTCCGGATGGCCGCGGTGACCGGGGAGCCTGCCGCCGTCGCCACCGTCATCACCGGCCTCGACAGTGCTTTCAAGAACAGCGCTTTCAAGGGCAGCGCTTTCAAGGACAGTGCTGCCAAGGGCACTGCGTTCGAGGTGCTCGGCCCGGTCCCGGTGGAGCAGCCAGCGCAGCCAGGTGAGGACCAGGTCCGCGCGCTGGTCCGCGTCCCGCGGTCGGAAGGCGCCGCGCTGGCCAGGGCACTGCAGGCGGCCCAGGCCGGCCGCAGCGCCCGCAAGGAGGGCGGCGGCGTCCGCGTCCAGCTTGATCCGCTGGACCTGATCTAGGCCGGGCTGATCTAGGCCGGGGCGATCGAGCGCGTCGATAGAATCGAAAGGTAAACACGCGCTTGCCATTGGCTTTTTCGAAGGGGACGCCAGTTGCTCAGGAAGATCAGGCTGTTCGGTGACCCGGTGCTGCGGACTCCGGCGGAACCCGTGGTGGACTTCGACCTTGAGCTGCGCAACCTCGTCAAGGACCTCACCGAGACCATGCTCGACGCGCCGGGCGTTGGCCTGGCCGCACCGCAGATCGGGGTCAGCCTCCGTGTCTTCACCTACCACGTGGACGACGAGCCCGGCCACCTCGTCAATCCCGTACTCAAGCTCGACGGTGAGCAGGAAGAGGACGACGAGGGCTGCCTGTCACTGCCCGGCCTGCAGTTCCCCACGCCACGCGCTCCCCGGGTGATCGCGGCCGGCTGCAACATGTACGGCGACCCCGTGACGATCGAGGGGACCGAACTGCTCGCCCGCTGCGTTCAGCACGAGACCGACCACCTGGATGGCATCCTGTTCATCGACCGGCTCGACAAGAAGCAGCGCAAGCTCGCGATGAAGGCCATCCGCGAGGCCGAGTGGTCCGGCGTCGGTGTCCCGGAGGTCAAGGTCTCCCCCCACTCCACCCAGCGGATCTCCTAGGGAGCGCGCCCGTGCGGCTCGTCTTCGCAGGTACCCCGGCGGCCGCGCTGCCCACGCTGCGCGCGCTCGTCGCGTCAAGGCACTCGGTCGCCGCGGTCGTCACCCGGCCGGACGCGCCCGCCGGGCGCGGCAAGAGGATGCAGCCGTCGCCGGTGGCTGAGCTCGCCGGCGAGCTCGGGCTCGAGATACTCAAACCGTCACGTCCGAACGAGGGGTGGTTCCTCGACCGGCTCCGCGCTCTCGCGCCCGACTGCTGCCCGGTGACGGCGTACGGCGCGCTGCTCCCGCAGGCCGCTCTGGACATCCCCGCGCACGGCTGGGTGAACCTGCACTTCTCCGTGCTGCCCGCCTGGCGCGGCGCGGCCCCGGTGCAGCACGCCGTGCTGCGCGGCGACGACATCACCGGCGCGACCACCTTCCTGATCGTGAAGGAACTCGACGCGGGCCCGGTCTTCGGCACGCTCACCGAGCCGGTCCGCCCGGCCGATACCAGCGGCGACCTGCTCGGCCGGCTCGCGGTCTCCGGGGCGGAGCTCCTGGTCAGAACGCTCGACGCGATCGAGGACGGCACGGTCCGGGCCGTGCCGCAGCCAGCGGACGGCGTGAGCTTCGCGCCCAAGCTCACCCAGGCCGACGCCCGCGTCGACTGGAAGCTCCCCGCTCACCTGATCGACCGCCAGATCCGTGGCTGTACGCCCGACCCCGGCGCCTGGACCGAGTACGACACTGAGCAATCGAGCGATACTGGCCAGTCAGGCACGGGCCGGCTCAAACTGTGGCCCGTCACCATGGCGGCCGGCGCCGGGCTGGCGTCCGGCGGAACCGGGCTCGCACCCGGCGAGCTGCGCATCGACCGCAACGCCGTCTACGCGGGCACCGGCACCATCCCGGTTCGCCTCGGCGACGTCCAGCCGCAGGGCAAGCGCCGCATGCCCGCCATCGACTGGGCCCGCGGCCTGCGCGCCGCCGTCGCGCCGCGACTGGGCAGCGCCTGAGGTGGGCAATTACCGGCCGCGCCGGCGTCACGGCCTGGCCCGCGGCCCCAAGGCACCCGGCACCAACGGCAGCACCGCTGGCCCGGCGACCGAAGCAAGCGCTAGCCGTGAGGCATCCCCCGGGGCCCCCGGCGCCAAGCGCGGCACAGGCCAGGTCGGCGGTGCCCGGGCCGGCGGTGCGACACCGGCCGAGGGGACGGCGAAGCAAGGCGCCCCCCGCCGGGCCAGGTCCCCGCGTCCCGCCGACCCGCGCCGTACCGCCTACGACGTGCTCGCTGCGGTCCGCGACCGCGAGGCGTACGCCAACCTGCTGCTGCCCAGGCTCCTCGCGGACCGGCGGCTCGCGGGCCGCGATGCCGCGCTCACGACCGAGCTGGCCTACGGCACCCTGCGCGGCCAGGGCACCTACGACGCGGTGCTCGCCACGTGCAGCGACCGCCCGCTGGAAAAGCTCGACCCGCCGGTCCTCGACGTGCTGCGCCTCGGCGCCCACCAGCTACTGCGCACTCGCGTCGGTGCCCACGCGGCCGTCGCCACCTCGGTCGACCTGGCCAGGTCGGTGGCGGGCCCGCGGGTTTCCGGTTACGTCAACGCGGTGCTGCGCCGCGTTGCGACCCGCGACCTGGACACCTGGCTGGGCATCGTCGCCCCCGACGCGGAAACCGATCCGGACGGCAACCTGGCGACCCGTTACAGCCATCCCCGGTGGATCATCGCCGCCTACCGCGCCGCGCTCGGCGAGTCCGCCGCCAGCCCCTTCAGCCCACCCGACCTGGCCGGCGCCGTCGCGGAGCTGGCCGGCGAGGAGACCGCGCCAAGGCCGCCGGTCACCGAACTCGAGGCAGCCCTCGCCGCCGGCAACGCCCGGCCCCGGGTCACCCTCGCCGCGTTCCCTGCGGGCCCGCCCCGCGACGAGATCATGCCGGCCGACGCCGCACCCGGCCGCTGGTCACCGTACGCGTTCACGCTCGCCTCCGGCGACCCGGCGCCGCTGACCGCATCGGGCGCGGCCGCCGTCCAGGATGAGGGCAGTCAGCTGGCCGCGATCGCCCTGTCCCGCGCCCCCGTCACCGCCGGGCCGGCTTCCGGCGGGGCGGCCGGCGAGCGCTGGCTGGACCTGTGCGCCGGCCCCGGCGGCAAGGCCCGCCTGCTTTACGGCCTCGCCGCGCAGCGCGGCGCCCGGCTGACCGCCGCCGAACTGCACCCGCACCGCGCCGCCCTGGTCCGCGACGCGCTGACCGCCGCGGGCCGCAATATCGCGGGGGAGCCGCCCGCGTTCGAGGTGCTCGTCGCGGACAGCACCAAGCCCCCCTGGCCCGAGGGCACCTTCGACCGGGTCCTCGTCGACGTCCCGTGCACCGGCCTCGGCGCGCTGCGCCGCCGCCCGGAGGCTCGCTGGCGCAAGACCGCGTCCGACCTCACGGAGCTGACCGCCCTGCAGCGCGCCCTGCTCCGCTCCGCCCTGGCCGCCGTCCGCCCCGGCGGCGTCGTTGCCTACGTGACCTGCTCCCCGGTCCCCGCCGAGACGTCGGGCGTGGTAACCGACGTGGCCGCGGCGCGGCCAGGAACCGAAGTCCTTGACGCCACCGCGGTCCTGCCCGGCATCCCCGGCGTGCGCGCGGCGAACCCCCTGTTCGCCCAGCTCTGGCCGCACCGCCACGGCACCGACGCCATCTTCATCGCCCTGCTCCGCCGCGCGCAGGCCTGAGAGTAATCCCGGTGGCCCGGTGACTGGGTGCCCGGTGGCCCGGTGACGCGGACGGCCGCCTGGCGGGCATCGCTCGCGCCCCGATGGCGCGAGGACGAGCTGAATCCGCTACCGCGGGGCGTCGCCGAGCCGGTACTCGGAGGTGAGGTCGTCCAGGTGCCCCTTGAGGTCGGGGTCGAGATCGTAACTCGCGGCCGCGAGCGACGCGTCGAGCTGCTCAGGGCGGCTGGCCCCGATGATCGGCGCGGTGATCGCCCTGTTGGCGAGCACCCACGCGACCGACAGCGTGACGAGCGGTACCCCGGCCTGGTCCGCGAGCTTGCGCACCGCCTCGACCGTCTCGAACTCCCGTTCATGCCAGTACCGGTCCTGGTACATCGGCCCGGCGTTGCCGAGGGTGAACCGGCTGCCCTCCGGCGGCGCATCGGTCCTGTTGTGCTTGCCGGACAGCAGCCCGCCCGCGATCGGGTTGTAGGAGATCACGCCCACCCCGTCTTCTTCGCAGAACGGCAGCATCTCCCGCTCGATCTGCCGGAACAGCAGGTTGTAGCGCGGCTGGACCGAGTCGAAGCGCGCCAGGCGCAGCGTCTCCGACCGCCCGATCGCCCGCACCAGCTGGTAGGTGTAGAAGTTCGAGCAGCCGATGTACCGGACCTTGCCGGCGTGCACGAGGTCATCGAGCGCGGACAGCGTCTCGTCGATCGGCGTGCTCTGGTCGTAGCCGTGCAACTGGTACAGGTCGAGGTAATCGGTGCCCAGCCGCCGCAGCGAGCCCTCGACCGCGGACATGATGTGCTTGCGCGAGTTGCCGCCGTCCATCGGCGACGGTCCCATCGGCACGAAGCACTTGGTGGCGATGATGAACCGGTCCCGCTTGCCGGCCAGCCAGCGCCCGATGATCTCCTCGGTCCGCCCGCGGCTTGAGAGGTCGCCGCCGAGCGGGTAGGCGTCAGAGGTGTCGAAGAAGTCGACCCCGGCCTCGGCCGCCTTGTCCATGATGGCGAACCCGGTCGCCTCGTCGCTCTGCAGCCCGAACGTCATCGTCCCCAGGCAGAGCCGCGACACCTGCAGCCCGCTCCGCCCCAGCCTCACGTGTTCCATAGCAGGCACGCTATCCCGTCCGCAGCGGCGCGGCCAAGATAGGTCAGGCCATGGCCGAGTTCCCGGTCGCCGTCATCGACGACGGGCCCGCGGTGCGGGCCGGCGGCGGCCCGCCGGATGCCGGCCCGCTCAGGACGCGAGCGATCGGCCGGCGGCCGGCCGTCTCACCGGCCCGTGCCGTACACCACGATGATCACGCTGCCGGCCGGTGCCTGGCCGGTCGGGCTGTAGCTGGTCACTATCTGCCCGACGTGCGTGTGCCTGGCCGCCACCTTGAATCCCTTGCCCACCAGGACCAGCCACGCTTTGGTGAATGTCATGCCCACCACGTCGGGGACCGGCACGAGCGTCGGCGCGGTCGAGGCCGGCCCGCTGGGCGTGGGACTGGCGGGCGCGGCGGCGCGGGAAGCTGGCGTGGAACCCGCCGGGCGCGCGAGCGCGGAAGCCGTCGCGGTCCCCGGCGTGGATGCGGCGGCGGACCTGGCCGGGGTCGTCGCGGCGCTCGGCGCGGGTGAAGCCGACGTGCCGCCGGAGGCGGTTCCCGAGGACTGCGGGGAGTCGTGGAACCGCAGCGCGATGAGCGATCCCGCGACCAGCAGCGCCACGACGCCTGCGATCGCGGTGATGACCCGGCCCGGGCGCCGCGGGCGGCGGTCGGCCGTCCCCGCGGCAACGGCCTGCGTCATGCTGACGGTGGCCGGCGGCTGGCCCGCCGCCGCGCCTGCGGGGACATGCTCAGTCCAGCCGGCCCCGGGCCGCCCGGGGAGAACCTGGCCAAGGGAAGGCTGAAGTGGCGCGGGCGCCATGGGCGGAAGGCCTGACAGCATCCGGACGCAGTCGGCGGCGGCGGGGCGGCGGGCGGGGTCGAGGTTGAGCATGGCCATCACCGCGCTCGCCAGCCAGTCAGGCGTGTCGCTGATGTCCCGCACGCTGGGGACCGGATCGCCGCGCATCGCCGCGGCCGCGTAGCCAGCGGCGTCGGGGAACACTCGCGGCAGCCTGCCGGAGATGAGCCGGTACAGCACGCAGCCGGCCGCCCAGACGTCGTTACTGAAGGCCGGCGCCGCGCCGTGCCACTGCTCGGGTGACAGGTAGGCGAACGTGCCGATGAGAACGCCCGCGACGCTGAGCGTCGTCCCGCTGGCCGCCCGGGCGATACCGAAGTCGGTGACCTTCACCTGCCCGGTGTCGCACAGGAACAGGTTGCCCGGCTTGATGTCGCGGTGGATCACGCCCCGGCCGTGGGCGTAGGCGAGGGCACCGCAGATGTCGCGCCCGATCGCCGCGGCCCGCTCCGCTCCGCCGCCGGGCTGCGCCCTTTCCATGTCCTGTCCCCTGAGGTACTCCATCACCATGAAAGGGGCGCCCTGGTAGGTACCGGTCGTGTAGACGGTCACGATGTTGGGGTGGTCCATCGATGCGGCGATCCGCGCCTCGCGCTCGAACCGCGCGACGTCGCCGGAGTTCGGCAGCATGTGCTTGTGCATGATCTTTATCGCGACGGGCCGGCCGGCGAGCTGCTCGTCGTGCGCCAGCCAGACTTCCCCCATGCCGCCTGCGCCGATGCGCTCGACCAGCTCGTACCGCTCACCGAAGTTGGCCACGCCCGCCCCTTCTATCCCGCCGCGCCAAACCGCGTGGTGTCGAGAATAGTGTGAGAAGACCGGCAGTCTGGCTAGCCCGAATACTTAAGCGTTACGGCGGACGCTGGTGTTACCGCATGGCCGGGCGCAGCCCGTCGCCCGCCTCGTACAGGCGGATCAGTGCCGTGAGCGGTTAGGCAAGCATCAGTAAGCCGCCAGCTCACGTCCCGTACACGACGATGATCACGCTGCCTTCTGGCGCCTCGCCGGAAGGGCTTGTGCTTACTACCTTGTTCCCCGGCGGGTTGTGCGTGCCCGCCACCGTGAACCCATCGCTCTCGAGCAGCTTCTTGGCCTTAGGGAAGTTAATGCCGATCACGTCGGGGACAGGCACCAGCGGCGGCGTGCTCGAGGCTGGCGCACTATCCGAGGGGCTGTCCGTTGGCGTGTCGGCCGGCGCGGAAGACGGGGAGCCCGCCGGCGCGGAAGACGATGAGCCGCGCGGTGCGGAAGACGGGGAGCCCGCCGGCGCGGAAGACGGGGTGAGCGCCGGGGCGGCGG
>CAZORE010000128.1:0-2659 GCA_964581815.1 uncultured Streptosporangiaceae bacterium
GCCGGGTGAATCTACGCTTCTGCCATGGGAGCACGCGGCGGCAGCGAGCTTGAGCGAGGAGAGATCGAGGTGGCGGGGGTACGGCGGTCTTACTGGCTTGCCCGCTCCCCACGGCGGCACGGGCAGTCGACCCCGCCATTGCTGATCGCGCTGCACGGGTCAGGCATGGACGGGCACGCCATGGCCCGGTTCACCGGGCTCGCCAGGCGGGGGCCCGCGGCCGGCATCACCACCGTGTTCCCCGACGGCTGGAAGGGCGCATGGCATCCGGCCCGGTCGCCGTCTCGCCAGCCGGGCCTGGACGACGCGCGGTTTCTCGCCGAGCTCGCCGCCTACCTGGAGGCGATCGGCGCGGCCCGGTCCTGGCCAGTCTTCCTCACCGGGATCTCGCAGGGCGCCAGGTACGCCGAGCACGTCGCGCGACATGGCCTCTTGCCGGTGACCGGCCTGTTCCTCGTCGCGGGCACGACCCTGGAGTACAGCCGCCGGCTGGTGCCCGTACCGCAGCTGCGGGCCAGCATGATCCTCATCATGGGCACCGGTGACAAGACAGCGCCATACCAGGGCGGCCCGCTCACCCGGCGCGGGATCTCCGGAATGACCACGCGGCGGCGCGCGGCCAAGCACGGGGAGCTGCCCGGCGAGGACGTCGTCGCGGGCGCCGAGCAGGTCCTCGCGGACTGGAGCGCCGCCAACGGGATCGCGGTCGGCGGGGTCACCGTCACCGGCAGCTTCGCCCGCCCGGTCATCGAAGAGCTGCCCACGGCGCCCGGCGAGCCGCTCGTGACGCGGAAGACCTGGACGCGACCCGGCTGTCATCCGGTCACCCTGTACCGGATCGACGGCGGCGGGCCCGGCTGGCCAGGCGGCCCGCAGCTCAGGCCGGCCCGGGCGATCGGCCCGGCCGCGTTGCCCCTGGACGCGACCGGCCTGCTCCTCGACATGGCCGAACGGGAAACGGCGATCGCCTTCGGCCTGCCGACCATCGACCGGAGCGGTCTCGGCTAAGCCACGCGGCCCGCATGGCAGGGCCAGCGTCGGCGACTGCACTGACCGTGAAGATCCTCACGAATGCCCGCCATCGGCCGCAACCACGAACGATCTTCACGTCCGCGCGACCTCCCCTGGATGATCTTGACTTTGTATCAGTTCCTGCCAGCTTTCCCAGACTCCGTATCGGTTTCGGTCATTCCTGTGCCCGTTATGTCCGATATGAGAAGCAGGGCCAAGCGGGAATTGATACAAAGTCGTCCTGGGAAGCGGGAATTGACGGCAAGCTCCGGCCCGCTGCGGGCCGGAGCTCGTCCACCCGGAGCCTGCCCGCCCCGACCGCCAGACGGCCCAGCGTGGCGGCGGCTGAGGTGCCCTTAGCTGTGCGCGGCGGCGGCCTGTTCCAGGGTGGCGACGGAGACCCAGCCGTCGTGCTGCCAGGTGATCTTGCCTGCCGCGTCGACCAGGACGAGCCAGGGCTGGTCCTGGACGCCGTAGCCGTCCGCGAGCCTGCCCGTCTCGTCGAGGGCGACCGGGTAGGAGAGCGGCCCGAGCTGGCGCAGGTAAGAGTTCACCACCGTGCCCGAGGGCTCGGTGACGGCCTCGTCAACGGCGGTGAGCGCGGGCAAGTGCTTGCTCGCGGCGTCCTTGACGTATGCGTTGAGGCCGTTCAGCTCGGTGGTCAGGTCGGAAGTCTCGCTCAGCCAGGTGGCGAAGAAGACCACGAGGCGGGGCTTGCCTGGCCCGAGCGTCACTGTGCCCGCCGGCGCCGATCCGGTCCCGCCGGCCGCCGGGGCCGCGGCGGGGAGGGTGACCGTGTCCGAGGGGGTCTGCCCGGGGACGGCGGCGAGCGACCCGAGGCTGGACAGCCCGGGGTGGCCGGGCAGCAGGCTGGCTATCTCCGCGGCCAGCACCTGGGCGGACTGCGTGATGCTCGAGTAGGCCATCTGGGTCAGGTACAGCTTCTGCTCCCTGCCCTGCTGATCGATCACGTACAGCGCCGGAGTGTGGTCGATCTGACCCGACTCGATCTGGACCGCGATGTTGTAGGCCTTCCATACGGCCTTGAGCTGGGCGGCCGACCCGGTGAGGAAGTCCCACTGGTTGACCATGCCGTGCACGCGGGAGTAGTCAAGCACGTCGGACACCTTGGTCGCGTCCGGGTTGGCGTCCACCCCGAGCAGCTGGACCGACGTGCCCGCCTTGCCGAGCAGTTCCTTCGCCAGCACCATCGACTGCGTGGTCAGCGGGCAGACCGTGGTGCACTCGGAGTCCTCGAAGCCGAGCAGGACCACCCGGCCGCGGAACTGGCTGAGCGACATCGGCTGGCCGAACTGGTTGACCAGACTGATGTCGGGCGCGGGCTTGTCGCCGAGCGGGCTGCCCAGGTCGAGGTTGGGGTTCTGCTCCGCCGCGGCACTCGCCGAGCTGAGCGCGGACATCCCGGACGGCGATCCCGGCGACGCGGCCGATGAGCACCCGGCCACCGTCAGGGCCGCGAGGGCCAGGCCGGCCAGCCACGTTACCGGTCGCGTCATGAGGTTCCTTCGCAGGTCGGATTCACCACCGTGATGAGGCTACTACACCGGCCTAACTCGTACTACGGCGAGTAGTAGCCAATGACGGGCGGCTCCGGCCCGGTCAGGCTGGTCCGGTCAGGCTGGCCCGG
>CAZORE010000128.1:2759-4259 GCA_964581815.1 uncultured Streptosporangiaceae bacterium
CCGGTCAGGCTGGCCCGGACCGGGCACCGGGCGGCGCGCCCGGGCTTGAGCTGACCTCCGGGTTCAGTGACTCGGTCGGCTCGTCGCCGACGATCACCCCGCCGCCGTGCCCCCAGGCGATGTACCGCCAGGACAGGTTGATCAGGGTGGCGATCCTGTTCCTGTTGCCGAGGAGGTAGAACAGGTGCAGGCCAAGCCAGGCGAACCAGGCGGGCGTCCCGGTGATCCGGGCGCCATGCGCCAGCTGCACCACCGCCGACCGGCGGCCGATCGTCGCCATGGTGCCCTTGTCGTGGTAGCGGAACGGCGCGGTCGGCTCGCCCCGCAGCAGGTGAAGGACCTGCGCGGCCGCGTGCCTGCCCTCCTGCAGCGCGGGCTGCGCGAGCTGGGGCGACGGGTTGTCCTGGTCGAGCGCGATGTCGCCAACGGCGAAGATCCGGTCGGTGCCCTGCACGCGCAGGTCAGGCCCGACGAGGAGGCGCCCTGCCTTGCCCTGGGGCAGGCCCCAGGCGGAGACGGACTCCGGCGCGGCCACGCCGCCGGTCCACACCGTGAGGTCGCTGCGGTGCCGTGTCCCGTCCGCGAGCAGCACCTGGTCCTCGGTCACCTCGCGAATGGTCGTGTTCACCTTGATGTCAATGCCGCGGTCGGCCAGCTGCCGCCTGGTGTACGCGCGGAGCTTGGCATTGAACGGCATCAGCAGCTCCGGCGCCGTCTCCACCAGCCGGATGTGCAATCGCTCGGGGTTCACGTCGGGGAAGGTCGCGCGCAGCACGTCGTTGCGCAGCTCGCCGAGGGTGCCTGCGAGCTCCACCCCGGTGGCGCCGCCGCCGACCACGGTGACCGCGAACTCCCGCTGGCCGTCCGGGTCCGCGCTCAGCCACTCGAAGCCGTTCATGATGTGGTCGCGGAGCACGATCGCGTCGGCCCGCGTGTAGAGGCCGAAGGTGTTCTCGGCGGCCCCCTTGACGCCGAAGTAGTTCGCCGACACGCCCGTGGCGAGGATCAGGTAGTCATAGCCGATCTCGCGGCCGCCGACGAGCCGCACCACGCGCGCCGCCGGGTCGACCGCGGCGAGGTTGCCCCGGATGTAGCGCGCGTGCCGCTTGCCGGTGAACCCGCCCACGGGGTAGGAGACGTCGCCCGGGTTCAGCCCGCCGGTCGCGACCTGGTAGAGCAGCGGCTGAAACGTGCTGTACAGGTTCTTGTCGATCACGGTGACGTTAAGGCCTGCCTTACGCAGGGCGCCAACGGCGGACAGGCCGGCGAAGCCCGCCCCAACGATCACCACGTGCGCCGAATCAGTCATCCGCCGACCCTCCCTGATGCCTAGCGTCTGCCGGCGGCCCGCCGTGCCCGGGAAATCCAGCGGGCCGTCCTCTTCCCATCATCCCCGCCGCGTTCTGCGGCCGCCCGGGGGGGCGGGCACTGAAACGGGGGCGGCACGGCCTCGGCGGCCTGGACAGGCTCGGCCGGCGCACCGGACGGGGTGTCTTCGAC
>CAZORE010000128.1:4359-10551 GCA_964581815.1 uncultured Streptosporangiaceae bacterium
GGCCGGGCGGGCGCACCGGACGGGGTCTCCTCGGCGGGCCTGACGGCCGCCGCGGGCTCAGGTGTCCCGGCGGGCATGACTGACCTGGGCCAGAGGCGGCGGGTGAGCACCACGTCCACCTCCGCCGCGTACAGGGTCACCTCCGCCTGCAGGAACAGCCAGGCGAGCAGGCCGAGCACGATGCCGAACGTGCCGTAGAGTTCCGACGTCCGTTGCAGTTGGTGGCCGACCACGTAGCCGCCGACCAGCTGCAGGATCGTCCAGCAGGCGGCCGCGATGACCGCGCCGGTCCGCAGGTTGCGCCACGGGATCATCCGCGCGGTGGCGAGCCGGAAGCTGAGCCAGAAGACGCCGACGTTCAGGACCAGGGAGATCAGCACCGTGGCGATATGGACGACCGTCCCGTTGATCACGTGCCCGACGCCTCCGGCCAGGCCGGAGAAGAACGTCGTCACGACGAATCCGAGACCGACGGTGAGCACGAGCGCGAGGGCCCACAGCTGGGACATGGGGAACCCCGGGCGGTCCTCCCGCTTGATGCCCCAGACCTCGCACAACGCGTTCTGCATCGCGCTCGCCACGCCCCGGGTGCCGGCCAGCAGCAGGACGGTGCCGATGACAAGCGGCAGCCCCGTGCCCGGGATGGTGCCGAGGCTGGCCTTGATCTGCGGGCCGATCACCGGGTACTGGGATACCGCGGATTGGAGCAGGGTCTTTTGCAGGCCCGGGTCGTTCTTGAGCACGATGTTCAGCACCGTGACCAGGACGAGCAGCAACGGGAACAGCGCGGCGAAGGCGTAGTAGGAAATCAGCGCGGCGAGGTTTCCCGCCTGGTCGTCATTGAACTTCGACCAGACCGCGACGGGAACGGCGAGCACTGGGTGGCGCTGCTGGAACCCGTCGGCCGCGCTCAAGCGCTGCTTGATTCCGCTCATATGCCGCTTACCTACCCGGTTCGCCGGCCATCACCCGCTAGACGTCCGGGCACGAGCCCTCACAGGCTGAAGGCCACGAGCTCCGGGTCGGCGCAGATTCCGGGGGCCACGGCCAGGTGCGGGCACGCGGTGACGAGGACGTCGCCGCCGTCGGCGGCGCTGCCGCCGAGCCCGGACAGGTCGGAGTAGAAGTGCGGCCACGGCAGGGCCGCCGAGTTCCAGGTGACCCGGCCCGCGGCCAGGTCATACCCCCATGCCTGACCGTTCGTGCCGCCGGTAAGGCCGAACGCCGTCCCGTCCCTGACCACGTACACGGCTGCTGACCCGGTGGCCACCGCGCTCGGCACCGAGGTCACCACGATGCCGGCCACCGGGTCGACCCCCAGCAGCACCCCGCTCCTCGACGTGAGGTAAACCAGCCCGGTGACCGGGTCGGTTCCCTCAGGCACCGCGCCGCGCATCGTCCACAGCAGGCCGCCGGTCGTCCCGCTGTACGCGGTCACGCCAGAAGGGGAGGCGAATACGACCGAGCCGCCGACGGTGATGGCCAGCGTCCCGGAGAACGGCTTGCCGAGCACGGATTTGAGCGTCCCCACCGAGCCGGTGACCAGGTTGATGACCTTGAGCGCGGTCACCGGAGCGGAACTCAAGCCCCCGCCGGGGGACTGCGGCAGGTAGAGTGCCTGCCCGTCGGTCCGCCATGACTGGCCACCGGAGATCCTGTGCGTCCAGCGGACGCGCCCGGTCGCGTTGGCATAACTGGTCACCGCGGCGGGGCCGATGACGACGGTCGTCGCGGCGGAAGCCGCGACCGCCCCGCCGAATACCGCAGCCGGGTAGTGCCGCACCTCAGTGCCCGTTGCCGCGGCGATGACGACCTCGGTGCGTGAGTTACCGCCCGGCCCGAGCAGCCCGACGGTGATCACGCCCGGCCAGGCGCGCACCGACATGATGGCGGTGCCGGCCGGCGCGGCAAGCGTCGCCTGCCACAGCGGCTTGCCGTTGGACAGCCGGTAGCCGGCCAGGCTCAGCCCGGCGCCGAGCACCGCCACCCCGCCGCCCGCCGCGACGTAGGCCTGGCCGACGGCGGGCACGGTGCCCCCGCTCCCGGTTTCGCCCGCGCTGGCCCCCGCGGCCCAGGTGCCGTGTAGCGGGACGTGCCACGCGGGCTGCGGGTGGCAGCCGGCCCCCTGGCAGGCATGCGACGGGGCCGACGGCTCGTCGGACGCCAGGACAGGGAGCGGGAGAATCACCAGGACGAGCAGGGCGAGGGCCAGCACGAGCCGGCCCCCCGCCATCCGGCGTGATCCGGCGGACCGGGTGAGGCGCCGCCTCGCCCGGACGGCGCGCGGACGAGGACGGCCAGCCCAGGTCCGCCCCGGTCTCCGCACCCGCCGTCCCGCGTGCCGTCGCCTCACTGTCCCGCCACCTTAGGAAGATCCGGCAATCAGGGTAAAGCGGAACGGTTGCGCCATGCTGACATTTCCCGGCCTCTGGATTACCCGCGCGGGCCGGCCTCGATAGCGTTGGACGAGATACGAGGAGGTATTCAATGGCAGACCGCGCACCGCTTCCGTACGACTTCCTGCCGCCGGTCCCGGCGTTCACTGTGACCAGCCAGGACGTGGCCCACGGCGAGATGCTGAGCAACCGGCACGTCTATAACAGCTTCGGCATGTCCGGGGAGAACGTCTCCCCGGAGTTGTCCTGGTCCGGGTTCCCCGCTGAGGCCAAGGGCTTCGCGGTCACCTGCTACGACCCGGACGCGCCTACCGGATCCGGGTTCTGGCACTGGCTCGTCGTCGACATCCCCGCTTCGGTCACCTCGCTCCCCGCCGGGGCGGGCACGGCGGACGGCGCCGGGCTGCCCGCCGGGGCGTTCCAGGTGCGTAACGACTACGGGACCAAGGACTTCGGTGGCGCTGCCCCGCCGGCGGGCGACGAGCCGCACCGCTACGTGTTCGCCGTGCACGCCCTCGACGTCGAGTCGCTCGGCATCAACTCCGACGTGACGCCCGCGGTCGCCGGGTTCAACCTGCGCTTCCACACCATCGCGCGCGGGCTCATCGTCCCGGTCTACGGTCACTAGCGCCCGGATACAGCCGGTGCGAGCGCGGCCGGGCCCCGGCCGCGCTCGCACCGGCGAGTCATGACTCGTAGCGCTACTCGCCCTGCGTGCCCACGGGCAGCGTGCCGAGCGCTTCCTTGTGCCGCAGCTCATAGTGCTTGGTGAGTGCGGCGCTCGCCTCGCCTGGCCGGAAGGCGACCGTACGCTGGCAGATCTCGCAGCGCGTAACGGGAAGCTGGGTCACCGTGACGGGGAAGACGGGAGAATTCTTAGCGGCTGAGCGGCTCATTAAACCTTCACCTGCGTAGCTGCCAACCTGGCCGGCTCTTGTGGCAGATCCGACTGCGAGCAGCCGGAATACGGGCGTTGTCGTTATGATCGTAGCCTATGCATGCCCACGGCCCCGAATTCGCCAGGTCGCGGTTGAATACCGATCGCGATCAGGTACTTGGCCGCATCGCCGGACTGGAACGGGAGTTCGGCGCGATCGTCACCAGCGCGAGCGAGGGCTCGGCAGGCGGCGACGATGAGCACGACCCGGAAGGCGCCACCATCGCGTTCGAGCGACAGCACGTCGCGGCGCTGATCGCGTCGGCCCGTGCTCACCTGACGGCAATTGACGCGGCATTGCGGAAAGTCGCATCCGGCACGTATGAAATATGCGACATATGCGGCGGCCCTATTGGCGCGGAACGCCTCACCGCCCGCCCGGCATCTCTCACCTGTGTCCGGTGCGCCGGTAAGCGCCGTTGATCGGGCTGACCCGCCCGGCCGACCTCTGTTTGCGTGCTTACGAAAACATGATGCCGTTCGGCTACGCAATCGGTGAATATCGCTGCATTGGGCCGCGCCGGACGCGGGCGGCGCTAGGGGCGGCCGGGGGTGACCGCGCCCGTTTCGTAGGCGAGGATGACCGCCTGGACCCGGTCGCGCAGGCCGAGCTTGGCGAGCAGGTGAGCCACGTGCGTCTTGACCGTCGCCTCACTGACCACGAGCGCGCTCGCGATCTCCGTGTTGCTCCGGCCCCGCGCCACAAGCAGCAGGATGTCGCGCTCGCGGGGGGTCAGCGAGGCGAGCCGGGACGGGGCGGGCGACATGGTGGCGGGGCGGGCGGCGAACGCCTCGATCAGCCGCCTGGTCACCGACGGCGCGAGTAGCGCGTCCCCGGCGGCGGCCACCCGGACGGCCGCGATCAGGTCGGCGCGCGGCGCGTCCTTGAGCAGGAAGCCGCTCGCGCCGGAGCGCAGCGCCTCGTAAACGTAGTCATCGAGGTCGAAGGTGGTAAGGATCACCACCTTGGGCGCGTGCGGGCCGGACTCGGCGAGCTGCCGGGTGGCCGCCAGGCCGTCCATGACCGGCATCCTGATGTCCATCAGCACCACGTCGGGGCGCTCAGCCGCCGCGATCGCGACGGCCTCGGCGCCGTCGGCCGCCTCGCCCACCACGGCCAGGCCCGCGGCCTCCAGGATCAGCCGGAACCCGGCGCGGACCAGTTCCTGGTCGTCGGCGACGAGCACGCGCAACGGTTCCGCGGTGCCCGGGCCGCCCGCCCGGCCGTCGTGGTTCACCTCAGCGGCAATCGGGCGGTGACGGTGAAGCCGCCGTCGGCCGTCGGGCCGAGCACCAGCGCGCCGCCGCAGGACGCGACGCGCTCGGCGATGCCCGCCAGGCCGTATCCGGGCCCAGCGGCCCGGGAACGCCCCGCGGGCGCCGCGGGCGCAGGTGCAGGTGCAGGCGCCGTCGCCGGCGGGGCGCTGTTGCTCACCTCGACGGTGACCTGCCTGGGCGCGCAGGCCACCCGGACCGAGGCGGCGGCGCCAGGGGCATGACGCAGTGCGTTGGTCAGCGCCTCCTGCAGGATGCGGTACGCCGTCAGGTCGACGCCCGGCGGCAGCTCCGCCACCGGGCCGGACACCTCGCACGTCACCGCGAGGCCGGCGTCGCGGACCGTGTCGACCAGCTCGCCCAGGCGGGACAGGGAGGGGACGGGGGTCAGCCGCCCTCGTTCTGGATCCTCGGTGCTGGTGACCCTCAAGACCCCGAGGAGCCGGCGCAGCTCGGTCATCGCGGCGCGCGCCGTCGACCCGATCAGGTCCGCGGATACCGCGGCGTCCTGCGGGCGCGCCGGGAGCAGCGCGCCCACCGCCTCGGCCTGCACCGCCATCAGGCTCACGTGGTGCGCCACGACGTCGTGCAGCTCGCGGGCGATCCGGATCCGCTCGGCGGCCGCGGCACTGGCCGCCGCGACGTCGATGGACGCCTCCGCGCGGGCCGCGCGCTCGGCGGCCGCGCGCAGTGCGACCCGGCGGTACCGGCTCAGGGTGCCCACCGCCCACGCCGCGCCGAAGATGAACGCCTGCACGATCGCGTCGTACGGCTGGTTGTGCCCTGGCAGCGTCTGGGACCAGGCGATGCCGACCCCGGTGCAGGCGACGGTGCCCCAGCGGAGCCACGGGCGGCTGCGGTCGGCGACCGTGGCGAACGCGATCGCCGGCGCGAGCGGCAGCGGGGCATACCCGAACTGGAGCGCGTCGTACAGGTTGCGCACCACCCCGCAGCCGAGCAGCGCGGGAACGGGCGCGACCCGGCGCAGGGCCAGCGGCAGGCACTGCCCGCCGACAAGCAGCAAGGCCAGCCACGCCGGGTGCAGCTGCGCCTGGTAGGGCAGCAGCGACAGCAGGTTCAGCGCGGCGAGGACCAGCGCGAGCGCGGCGTCCTGCGCCACCTCGCGGCGGCGCGGCGACAGCGCCGCATACCGGGCGGCGGCCCGGGCAAGCATCTCGGCTGGACGGCCTGGCCGCCGACCGGCCCGTGACGCGACGACGGCCGGAGCGCCCGGCGCGCCGCCGGCCAGGACTGCCGCGACCGCGGCGGCGGGCACCGCGACCGCGGCCCGGACGGCGGGCACCGCGGCGGGGACGGCAAGGTCCGGCGCCGCGGTCTCCCCGGCCACCTCACCGGGCGCGGCAGTGCGCGCCGCGCCGGATCCCGTCCGCTTCATGAGCCGATCGTAAGACCGCGCCGCACCGCGGAACCATCATCCGCAAGCGGGATACCGCGGTTCATCCGCGCGGGCGAGGCGCGGCGACGAGGCCGACGGAGACGATGGCGGTCATGGAGCCAATCATGACCAGGCGGCCAGAGATCACGGCCGCCATGCACGTGAACCAGAACCCCGTGCTCAAGAAC
>CAZORE010000128.1:10651-21476 GCA_964581815.1 uncultured Streptosporangiaceae bacterium
AGAACCCCGTGCTCAAGAACAAGGCAGTGTGGCTGGCGGCCGTCGCCGCGTTCCTCATCGAGATGGCGTTCAGCGCCCGCTACGGTTACGTCCGCGACGAGCTGTACTTCCTCGCGGCGGGGGCCCACCCCGCGGCGGGCTACGTGGACCAGCCGTCGCTCACCCCGCTGCTCGCGCACCTCGACGCGCTGGCCACCGGGAACACGCTCGCCGGCCTGCGGGCGCTGCCCGCGCTCGGGCTCGCCGCGCTCGTGCTGCTCGCCGCGGCGATGGCGCGGGCCCTCGGGGCGGGTGACCGCGGCCAGCTGCTCGCCGGGATCGCGGCCGGCTGCTGCGCCGAGTACCTGGGCGCCATGCACGAGCTCACCACGACCCCCCTGGACTTCGTCGCCTGGGCGGTCGTCCTGTACCTCGTCACCAGGCTGCTTACCAGCCGCGACCCCCGCTGGTGGCCGGCCATCGGCGCCGCCGCGGGCATCGGGATGAGCGCGAAGTGGAACATCGGGTTCCTCGTCGCCGGGCTGCTGCTCGGGTTCGCGGGCACGCCCGCGGCGCGGCCGCTGCTCCGCGGCAGGTACCTGGCCTGCGGCGCGGCGGCGTTCGTCGTGCTCGCGGCGCCCGACTTCCTCTGGCAGGCGGCGCACGGCTGGCCGAACCTGGCGGTGTTCCACGCGCTCCAGGGGGACGCCTGGCAGAACCGGGTGCAGTACTGGCCGGGCCAGGTGCTCTACACGTCGATCCTGCTCGTCCCGCTGTGGCTGCGCGGCATCCGCTGGGCGCTGCGCCACCCGCTGCTGCGCGTCATCGGCATCGCGGCGGTCTTCGTGATCGTCACCCAGTTCATCCTCGGCGGCAAAGCGTATTATCCCGGCGGCATCTACACGTTCTGCTTCGCCGCGGGCGCGGTCTCCCTCGAGGGCCTGCCGTGGCGCCGCCGGGCGGTCACCTACCTCGCGGCGGGCGCGGTCTCATCGCTGATCGCGCTGCCGGTACTGCCCGCCGCCGCGCTCGCCCGGGTGCCGGTGCAGACGGTCAACTACGACCTGGGCGAGGAGATCGGCTGGCCGTCCGAGGTCGCGGCGCTGGCCGCCGCGTGGCGCGCTCTCCCGCCAGCGGAACGGGAGCGGGCGACCCTGCTCACGGGCAACTACGGCGAGGCCGGCGCGGTGGACCGGTACGGCGCGTCCTTCGGGCTCCCGCAGGTGTACAGCGGGGCGAACAGCTACTGGTTCCGGGGTCCGCCGCCCGCAGCGGACCCGGTGGTGGTGGCCATCAACGTGGACCCAGCCCTGCTGCACCGCGAGTTCGCGCACGTCACGCAGGTCACGGTGTACCACAACAGCCTGAACGTCGCCGACGACGAGCAGGGCGCGGTGATCGACGTCGCGACCGGCCCGCGCTCGTCGTGGACGGCGGCCTGGCCCGCCTTCCGTGACTTCTCCTAGCCGTTCCTAGGCGATGCGGTCACCGCAGGTGGCCGCATCGTAGCCGGGGAGGCTGGCCAGCTGGGCCAGCAGCCACGGAGAGGAAAGCACCTTGAGGAGCGCCTGGACCTCGCGGGAGGCGGTGTGCTCCGCGGGGATGACCAGGCTGAAGCGCTCCTCGGCGAGCGGGATGAAGGCCAGCCCGTAGGCGGCGGCGGCGGGCTCACTCGCCACGCCGGCGTCCGCGAGGCCGGCCGCCACCGCGGAGGCGACCTGGAGGTGCCCCGCGGCCTGGGTGTCGTACCCGGCCAGGTCGCCAGGCGCGAGGCCGAGCCGCTGCCGCTCGGCGTCGAGCAGGCGGCGCGCTTCGGCCCCGGGCTCGCGGTTGACGATCCGCAGCCGGTGCCGCGCGATCGCGCCGAGCCCGGTGACGCTTGACCGCAGCTCGCGGCGCAGCACCAGGCCCTCGCGCCAGGCGGTGAATCCGACCTGGGCGGCCCCCGCCGGGACCCGCTGGCCGTCACCGTCGCCGCCCCTCGCGTGAATGCCGGCCGCGTGCACCAGGCCCTGGCCCGCCAGCTGGAGCGCGGCGCCGGACCCGCAGGGCCACCAGGCGAAGGCGACCGGCGGGTCGAGCAGGGACAGCGGGGTGGCCAGCAGCGGGAGCGCCGGGTCGCAGCCCGCCACCACCAGGGTCGGGCGCGGCGGCGCGATGGGGCGGACCGCGATCAGCTCGGTTCCGGCGCCGGCCGGGCCCGTCGCGACGCCCGGCGCGGTCACGGCAGGCACGGGCGCGCTGGCGGGATTGACGAGCCCGCCAGCTGGCAGGAAGCCGAGCCCGGCGCCGGTGTCGCCGCTCAGCGGCAAGGCGACGAACCGGTCGCCGACCGGGGCGAGCGCCACCCGGTCGGTGCCGGGCCGGAGCGGAGCGATGCTGGTCGCCAGCACCGGAGCGGCCGGCTCCCCCGGGCCGAACAGTTCCTCCACCCCCAAGCCGAGGGCCCGCGCGAGCGCGAGCGCCACGCGCAGCGACGGGTCGGAATGCCCCGACTCGACCGCCGACACCGCCTGCCTGCTCACCCCGGCCATGGACGCGAGCTGCTGCTGCGAGAACCCGCGCGCCTGGCGCGCGAGGCGCAGGTTGGCCCCGGTACTGCCAGGTACTTCCGCCATGAATACGGATGGTAGGCGATCATGGCCGCTATGGAGAGCGACATCATCCGGGTCAGGACCGGGACACGTGAGGCAGTGGCGGACATCACCGGGCAGTGCGCGGAGTTCGCCCGGTCGGCCGCCAGGGGCGGTGACGGGCTGCTGCACGTGTTCGTCCCGCACGCCACGGCGGGCATCGCCATCATCGAGCTCGGCTCCGGGAGCGATCCCGACCTGCTGACCGCGCTCGCCGCGCTGCTGCCCGCCGACGACCGCTGGCAGCACGCGCACGGGTCGCGCGGGCACGGCCGGTCCCACGTCATGCCGGCCCTGGTCCCGCCGTACGCGACGGTGCCGGTGATCGGCGGGCGGCTCGCGCTCGGCACCTGGCAGTCGATCGCACTGGTGGACGTGAACGTTGACAATCCGGACCGGCAGGTGCGCCTGTCATTCCTGCCCGGCTGAGGTGACGGAAATCGCCACGCGAGGACAGCGGGGTGTACGGGGAGTCGTCCCCCCGGGCGACAACTACATAACTACCCGATAAGGCGGTGGCCAGCGGCATTAGGTTGCCGATACCGTAGGAGTCCCTGTCCAGATTCATGTCGCCAACCTCCTGCAGCGAAGCAGGCGGCTGGCGGCTTAGCTTCAGGCACCGCCCGGCCGGACGCCGGTTTGATGATGAGGTGATGACGATTATGGCCCGCATCGTTGTCATTGGCGACTTGATGACGGACACCGTCGCCCACGCGACGCTGCCGCTCGCGCGCGGCAGCGACACGCCCGCTAAGGTGACCACGCATGGTGGCGGCTCCGGCGGCAACGTAGCCGCCTGGCTCGGGGCCGACGGTGCCGACGTGGCCTTCATCGGACGCCGCGGCGCGGACATCGCCGGACGCAACCGGGACATGGAACTGATGGGCTACGGCGTCGACGCCCGGCTGGTGATGGACCCGGAGCGGCCCACGGGCACCTGCGTGGTCATGGTCACCCACAAGGGCGAGCGGACGATGCTGTCCGACCCGGGCGCCAACGCCGCGCTCTCGCCCGATGACCTGCCGCACGACCTGTTCGTACCGGGGGCGCACCTGCACGTGTCCGGGTACACGCTGCTGTCCGAGGGGTCCCGCGCGGCCGCGCTCGCCGCGCTCGACTTCGCCGGCCGGGTCGGCATGTCGACCTCGGTCGACGGGGCGTCGGCCGCGCCGCTCGAGCGGGTCGGGGCCGAGCCGTTCTTCGAGCTGACCGGCAACGCGCTGCTGCTGTTCGTGAACGTCGCCCAGGCCAGGGTCCTCACCGGCCGGGAAGACCCGGAGGCAGCCGCCCGGGTGCTCACCGCCTGGTACCCGCAGGTGGTCATCAAGCTGGGCGGGGACGGCGCGCTCTTCTTCGCCAACGGCCGTCCCCCGGTGCGGGTGCCCGCTCCCCCGGTTGAGCGGGTGATCGACGGAACGGGAGCGGGTGATGCCTTCACGGCCGGCTTCCTGCCCGCCTGGCTGGACAAGAAGCCGCCCATGGAGGCCCTGGCCAGCGGCTGCCGCCTCGCCGCGCACGCGCTGAACCTGATCGGCGCCCGCCCGATTTTGTAACGGCATCCTCCAGGCTGCGCGCGTGCCGTTTTGGGCACAGTTGGGCGTCTGTCATCGCACGGGGAGGCTACCGTGTGGTAGGAAATGCGCCATGACGGGGTTCCTGAAGGAGTTGTTCTCGCTTGAGGGCCGAGTCGCGGTCGTTACCGGCGGGAGCTCCGGGATCGGCGAGGCGATGGCCTCGGCCCTGGCGCTGGCCGGCGCTCAGGTGGTGATCGTCGCGCGCGACCCGACCAGGCTCTCCGCCACCTGCCGGTCACTGCGCGACGCGGGCTGCGCGGCCGCCTGGGCGAGCGCGGACCTCTCCGACCGGGCCGAGGTGCGCCGGGCGGCATCCGCCGCGTCGGCCGCGTTCGGCGAGCCTGACATCCTGGTCAACTGCGCCGGGGTTAACCTCCGGCCCGCGCTCGGCTCCCTGTCCGAGGAGCACTGGGACCTCATGCTGGCGGTGAACCTGACCGCCCCGTTCCTGCTCGGGCAGCGGTTCGGCCCGGCGATGGCCGCCCGCGGCTGGGGCCGGATCATCAACATCACCTCACAGCAGGCGATGCGCGCGTTCGGCAACAGCGGCGGGTACGGCGCGACCAAGGCCGGGCTGGCCGGGCTCACCCGGTCGCAGTCCGAGGCGTGGTCCGCCTCCGGGGTGTGCGTCAACTCGGTCTGCCCGGGGTTCGTGTCCACCCCGCTGACCGTGGAGGTGGCGTCCGACCCCGTCCGGTCGGCCGCGCTGGCCAACCGGACGCACATGGGCAGGAACGGCGAGCCGTCGGACTTCGCCGGCGTCGCCGTCTTTCTCGCGTCCACCGCCAGCGACTACATCACCGGCCAGACTATCTACGTCGACGGCGGCTTCTCCGGCGCCTGACGTCAGCCGGGCGGGTCAGCCGAGTCCGAAGGGATGGCCGAGGTGGGCTAGCTGGCGGTTGATGGCGTTGCCTGAGCCGTCGCGCCTGCCGGTCATCGCGGTCAGGTCGACGATGACGCCCGACTCGGTGGCGCCGACGACCGGGGCGGGGCCGATCCAGGCCTGGATGAGGCCGTCCTCGCCCTTGAGGAAGCGCTGGCACCGGACGCCGCCGGTGGCGCGCCCCTTGGGCGGGTACTCGGCGAACGGGGTTACCTTGAGTGACCCGCCGCCGGTGCCGGGCAGTGCGCCTGAGCGGCCGGCCACGGTGACCACGACGGCTGCCTGGTCTCCCGGGCCGGGCACGCTCGCGGCGCTCGCCGCGGGGCCGGCCGCGCCGAACCAGACGACGCTCGCGGCGCCGTCCAGCCGGATGCCCGCCATCCCCGCGGCCGCGCGGCCCTGCGGGCGGACCGACGTGGCCGGGAAGCGCAGCAGCTGCGCGTCGGTGGTGATGAAGACGAGGTCGGCGTCGTCGCCCGTCAGGTACGCGGCGCCCACCACGCGGTCGTCGTCCTTGAGCGTGATCAGCTCGAACTCGTCGCGGTTGGCCGGGTAGTCCGGCTGCACGCGCTTGACCACGCCGGACGCGGTGCCGAGGGCTACGCCGCCCGCTTCCGGGCCCTCGATCGGCGCCAGGGCCAGCACGGTCTCGCCGTGCGCGAGGCCGGGGACGAACTCCTCGACCGGGTGGCCGCCGGACAGCCCGGCCGCGGGCGCGCCGAGGCCCGGCGTTCCGCCGCCGCCCGGTGTGATCGCGGGCACCTCGAGCACGCTGAACTTGATCATCCGGCCGGCCGACGTTACCGCGCCGATGGTGGCGCGGACGGTCGTCGCGAGCGCGCACCCCACCAGGTCCGCCGCGGTGACCGCGGCGGCGGAGGCGGCGGAGGCGGCCCGCTCCCGTTCGGCTTCCGCCTGGTTTTCCAGCGGGACGCGGGCGAGCAGGCCGGTCTGGGACAGCACCACCAGGCACGGGTCGTCGGTCACCTCGAGCGGGACGGCGGCGGCCACCGCCGCGCCCGCCTCCATCAGCACAGTGCGGCGCGGGGTGCCGAACTTCTTCGCCACGTCGGCCATCTCGCCGCTGACCAGGTTCCGCAGCACGTCCTCGTTGTCGAGGATCTCGGTCAGCCCGGCGATCTCGGCGCGCAGCGTCTCCTGCTCACGCTCGAGTTCCAGCTTGTCGAAGCGGGTCAGCCGGCGCAGCGGGGTGTCCAGGATGTACTGCGCCTGGATCTCCGACAGGTCGAAGACCTGGCACAGCCGGCGCTTGGCCTCGGCCGAGTCGTCGCTGGTCCGGATGACCGCGATGACCTCGTCGATGTTGAGCAGCGCGATGAGGATGCCGTCGACCAGGTGCAGCCGGTCCTCGCGCTTCTTCCTGCGGAACTCGCTGCGCCGCCTGGTGACGTCGACGCGGTGCTCGATGTAGATGCTGAGCAGTTCCCTGAGGCCGAGCGTGCGCGGCTGGCCGTCGACCAGGGCGACGTTGTTGATGCCGAACGTCTCTTCCATCGGCGTGAGCCGGTACAGCTCGGCGAGGACGGCCTCGGGGTTGAAGCCGGGCCTGATCTCGATGACCAGGTTCAGGCCGCGGTTGCGGTCGGTCAGGTCCTTGAGGTCGGAGATGCCCGTGATCTTCTTGGACTGGACAAGGTCCTTGATCCGGGTGATGACCTTCTCCGGGCCGACGCCGTAGGGCAGCTCGGTCACCACGATGCCGGTCTTGCGGGCATTGAGCTGCTCGATCGCGGTCGTCGCCCGGGTACGGAAGATGCCGCGCCCGGTCTCGTACGCCTCCCTGACGCCGTCCAGGCCGACGATGTGCCCGCCGGTGGGCAGGTCCGGGCCGGGGACGTAGCGCATGAGCTGCTCAAGGCTGGCGTCCGGGTGCTTGAGCAGGTAGCGGGCGGCGGCGATGACCTCGGTCAGGTTGTGCGGCGCCATGTTGGTCGCCATCCCGACGGCGATCCCCGCGGTGCCGTTGACCAGCAGGTTCGGGATCGCGCCGGGGAGAACCTGCGGCTCCTGCTCCTGGCCGTCGTAGTTCGGGCCGAAGTCGACGGTGTCCTCGTCGATGCTCTCGACCATGGCCATCGCGGCGTCGGTCGGGCGGCACTCGGTGTACCGCATCGCCGCGGGCGAGTCGTCGCCGCCGAGCGAGCCGAAGTTGCCGTGGCCGTCGATGAGCGGCAGCCGCATCGCCCAGGGCTGGGCCAGCCGGACCAGGGCGTCGTAGATGGCGCTGTCGCCGTGCGGGTGCAGGCGGCCCATCACGTCGCCGACGACGCGGGCGCACTTGACGTGGCCGCGGTCCGGGCGCAGCCCCATCTCGTTCATCTGGTAGAGGATGCGCCGCTGCACCGGCTTCATGCCGTCGCGGGCGTCGGGCAGCGCCCGGGAGTAGATGACGCTGTAGGCGTACTCCAGGTAGGAGCCGCGCATCTCCTCGGTGACGTCGATGTCGACGATGTTCTCTTCGAACTCTTCCGGAGGCGGCGCCGTCGTTCCGCCGCGGCGTGGTGGCATGCTGCGGTCCTCGCTGGGTCTTATCTGCCGGTGTCTAGGTGTCGATGCGGGACAGGTCGAGCTCGCTGGCGCCGCCGATGATGAAGTCGCGGCGCGGTCCCACCTCGGTGCCCATGAGCAGGCTGAACACGTCGGTGGCCGCCTTGGCGTCCTCGATCCTGATGCGCCGCAGTATCCGGTGCCGCGGGTCCATGGTCGTCTCCGCGAGCTGGCCTGCGTCCATCTCGCCGAGGCCCTTGTACCGCTGCACCGGGTCCTTCCAGCGCTGGCCCTTGCTCTCCAGCCCGATCAGGGTGCGGCGCAGCTCGGTGTCGGAGTAGGTGTAGATGTACTTCTGCTGGCCCTTGCGCGGGCTGGTCAGCTCGATCCGGTGCAGCGGCGGCACGGCGGCGAACACCCGGCCCGCGTCCAGCATGGGCCGCATGTACCGGTGGAACAGGGTGAGCAGCAGGGTGCGGATGTGCGCGCCGTCCACGTCGGCATCCGCCATCAGGATCACCCGCTGGTAGCGGGCCGAGTCGAGGTCGAAGGTGCTGCCCGAGCCGGCCCCGAGTACCTGGATGATCGCGGCGCACTCGGTGTTCTTGAGCATGTCGGCCACGGAGGACTTCTGCACGTTCAGTATCTTGCCGCGGATCGGCAGCAGGGCCTGGAACTCGGAGTCGCGGGCGAGCTTGGCGGTGCCGAGCGCGCTGTCGCCCTCGACGATGAACAGCTCGCTGCGGTCATCGGCGGAGCGGCAGTCGACCAGCTTCGCGGGCAGGCTCGAGCTGGCGAGCGCCGACTTGCGGCGCTGGTTCTCCCGGTGCTCGCGGGCGGCGATCCGGGTCTTGGCCGCGGCGGTGATCTTGTCGAGCACGGCGCGGGCCTGCTGCTTGGCGCCGCGCGGCGGGTTCTCGAAGTAGTCCTTGAGCCCGGTGCTGACCACCTGCTGCACGATCCTGGTCGCCGCGGGAGTGCCGAGCACCTCCTTGGTCTGCCCCTCGAACTGCGGCTCGGGCAGCCGCACGCTTACCACCGCGGTCAGGCCTTCCAGGATGTCATCCTTGGTGACCGGCTCGTCGCCGTTCTTGAGCAGCCGCGCGGCGCGCAGCTGCTCGTTGACGGTGCGGGCCAGGGCCCGGTCGAACCCGGTGACGTGCGTGCCGTGGTGCGGGGTGGCGATCACGTTCACGAAGCTACGGGTGATGGTGTCGTACCCGGTGTTCCACTGCACCGCCACGTCGACGTCCAGCCTGCGCTCGACCTCGGTCGGCGTCATGTGGCCGCGGTCGTCGAGCACCGGGACGGTCTCGGTGAACGTGCCGTCCCCGACGATCCTGATGACCTCGGAGATCTTCTCGCGGGACGCCAGGTGCTCGCAGAACTCGCCGATCCCGCCGGCGAAGCGGAACTCATCAGTGCGCGGGTCCTCCGCCGTCTCGTCGCGGACGGCGATCGCCAGCCCGGGGACGAGGTAAGCGGTCTGCCTGGCCCGCTCGGCCAGGCCGTCGTAGGAGAACGAGGCGTCCTTGAGGAACACCTGGCGGTCCGGCCAGAACCTGATCCTGGTGCCGGTCCGCGTCTTGGGCACCCGGGCGACCTGGCGCAGCCCGGACTTCCTGGTGAAGTCGGCGTCGGGACCGGGCGCGGCGAACTCGCCGGCCACGCCGCGCCGGAAGCTCGTCGTCCAGGTCTGGCCTTCCCGGTCGACCTCGATGTCCAGGCGGGCGGACAGGGCGTTCACCACGGACGCGCCGACGCCGTGCAGGCCGCCGGAGGCGGTGTAGGAGCCGCCGCCGAACTTGCCGCCCGCGTGCAGCCTGGTCATCACCAGCTCGACGCCGGACAGCTTGGTCTTGCGCTCGGTGTCGACCGGGATGCCGCGGCCGTTGTCCCGCACCTCGGCGGAGCCGTCGGCGTGCAGGATCACGTCGACCTTGGTGCAGTAGCCGCCGAGGGCCTCGTCCACCGCGTTGTCGATTAGCTCCCAGAGGCAGTGCTGCAGGCCGCGGCCGTCGGTCGAGCCGATGTACATGCCCGGGCGCTTGCGGACCGCGTCCAGGCCCTCAAGGACGGACAGGTGCTTGGCGCTGTATGCGTCGGCGGCGTCGGCCGTCTGCGCGGCGTCCTGCCGCGCCCTTGGCCGGGACCTGGGGTCAGCCGTCGCCCGGACGGTGTCTGTGAGCGATGTCACGGGCGGCCGGTCTCCTCTCGAAAGCTTAAGCGGCGCGCGCTGCCTGCCGCACACTCGAAGGGTAGCGTCCCCCGCCGACTGCCCGGACGTCACCACGCCGGTTTGCCCCGTCTTTCCTGGCTTGCGCGGCGGATCGATTATTCGATCGGTCTTTGCCGTAGACTTCGAAATCATGAGCGAACATTACCGGTGCCGGAGGCCTAGCGCCAGGTGGCCAGGCGCCTGCCCGCGTCACCAGGAGGTACAGGCCCGGATACTTGCGGCTAAAAGTGTTCATGGCCCAGGTTGTGGGGGTATACACCACCCGAACCGCACGGGTATCTCACCGGTGACTACCCGCACGGTCGTGTAGTCACCGAAGATCGCGCTTGCCCGGCCTGGCCTGGCGGCGTGGCATGTGCGGTTTTCGCTTGTGGCGTACACGGGCCGGCCACGGGAAGCCTGACGCCGGGGTATGTGTTGTGCTGTGCTGTAAGGAAGTTGTCCTCCCCCGGACAAGACCCCCGAACCCCCGAGGGCACGTCTGACGGGAGCGGCGACTATCGGACAGCCCACCAAGACCGGAGCCAGCCGGACGCAGCAGCCGGAGGCACGAGACGAGGAAGGCGACGTGACTGGAGCTATCGCCCCCACTAAGCCGCTGACCGCTCTCGATCTGTGCGATCGGTGCGGCGCGCAAGCGTATGTGCGCGTCCTGCTCCCTAATTCAGGTGAGCTGCTCTTCTGCGCCCATCACAGCAGGGAGCACCTGCCGGCGCTCAAGAAGGTAGCCATCGACATTCAGGACGAGACGCAGCGGCTTAGCAAGCCAGAGAACTAGCCAGCCCGGGCCACCCCGCCCGGACCGGAGGTCCGTCGCCGCCCTCGCTCTTCCCGCGGTTATCGCGGTAAGGCGAGGGCGGAGTCATTTTCCGCCGTCAGCGGCAGAGCCGTGGCTCTGGCTCTGGCTCTGGCCGCCACGAATGGCCGCCTCGCTACGGCCAGTCATCTCCTGCGGACAGCGCGCCCGATAAGATGGCGGAGCCATCGGGCGCGCACCGAGGGGTCG
>CAZORE010000129.1:0-21252 GCA_964581815.1 uncultured Streptosporangiaceae bacterium
CAGATCTGACTCCTGTTGCTTCGGGGAATCGGACAGCCCCCAGGCGGTCCACCACACCATGGCGGCTACCACAGCAACGGCCGCGACGGTTTGCACGGCATTCCTGGGGAGGAAATCGAGAGGCTGGCCAGCCGACGCGGGCGACGCCGGCGGGGGTGCCCCGCCGGCCCGCGAGGTGCTTCGCGGCGGCGGCTGCGGTGCGGCGGCCGGCGGCCAGGCCGGGGCGCCCGGCACCCGGGACTCGTCATAGGAGGCGCGCCGCCGGGGGTCAAGGAGCGTTTCCGCCGCGTTCCCCACCTCGACGAACCCGCGCGCCGCAGCAGGGTCGCTGCCGCTGACATCGGGATGGTAGCGCTTGGCCAGTACCCAGAAGGCGCGCCTGATCTCTGCCTCAGACGCTGTGCCTGGTACGCCGAGAACGTCATACAAGTCACGTGACACGGGCTCACCTTCCCGCGGCCACGCGGAAACAATCTCACTGTAGCCGGGCACGCCCGCTAGCGGGGGCCCGCGTCTCGTCGCTCTTCCCACTGGCCGGCCCAGGGAGGGGCTTGCATCTCCTCCCACCGCGGGCCTCCGCCACGCGTCGCGCGATCCGGTCGGCCGCCGCCACCAGGAGACTCCCCGAGCCGCAGGCCGGGTCGCAGACGGTCACCGCCAGCAGGGCCCGCGCGACTTCGGTCGCTGCGCCGGAGTTCTTCTGGTTTCGCGAGGCCTGCCCGCCCCGCTGGACCGCGGCGTCGAGAACCGGCTCAAGGGCGCTGTCGAGAAGGCAGTCCACGAGCGCCGGCGGCAGGCAGTCGGTCGTGGCCTCAGTCACCAGACACATCATGCCATCAGGGACACCGCGCAGCCGTAACTGATTTCTACCTGGGACGGCGCGCATCCGGCCATGGAGGGTGGTCGGTCGGCTCAGTCCATGGAGGGCGGGAAGGCGGCTCAGGCCAGGGGCGGGCGGGCTGCGACTGGGCGGCGGGGGCGGCCCGCTCGGGCGGGATGACCATCTGGCTGGCGGTCGGGCGCCGGTGTCCGGCGGTCCCGCGCCCGCGGTGCCCCGGGCGCAGGCGCACGGCGAACGCGGCGGCGGACAGCAGGAACAGCACGCCGGTTACGGCGAGCCAGTGCCCGAGGTACGGGTTAAGCGACAGGTCCGTGGTGCGCGGGAAGTGGGAGGGGATGCGGAAGATCAGCGGGAACCAGATCAGCAGCAACATGCCGGACAAGGCCGTGGGAACACGCAGGTAGTTGATCCACGGCACGGCCGGCAGGTTCGGCGGACGGTGCCGGAACACCGTCGTGACCGACCGGTCGGCGAGCACGTAGAGCGGGAAAAGGACCAGGTCGTGGCCGACCACCGCGGCGATGAACCAGATGAGGACCTCGACGGGCTTGACCTGCAGCAGCGCGCCCCCGGCGTACCCGGTGAGCGTGACGCAGCCGAACATGGCGAGCAGGTGCAGCGGGTTGGCGCCGTACCAGCGCTTGAACCAGCGCATGTCAACTCCGGAAGGTCAGGCTGGACACCCACTTGGTGTTGTGCACGCCAGGGTTGTTGGGCACGATCACCCGGGCCGGGTAGCCGTGGTCGAGCGAGAGGTCCGCGCCGTTGACCCGCAGGGCAAGCAGCGAGTCCGGGTCCATGATCTGCGTACCGGACAGGACCGCCCGGTTGAATCCCCCGCTTGCCTGCAGCGACCGCACGAGGACGCTCGACGGGCTGGCGACGCCGGACAGCGCGGCGAGGTCGCGCAGCCGGACGCCAGTCCAGGTCTGGTTGTCGGTGGACCAGCCTTCGACGCACGCGATGGGGAGGCTGGCGGTGTGCTGTTCCATCCGGAGCAGGTCAGCCCGGCTCAGCAGCGCGGGGGCCTGACCCCCCTGGTCGTCGGTTCCGACGCTGAGCCGCCACTTCTCCCCTGTTTCAACCACGCTGATCCGCGCGTTACGGGCGGTGTTGTTGACCTGGAAATCGCCGACGGTGCCGGCGTCGGCGCCGGTGACGGGCTGGTCGTGCGGCGCGAGCAGCGCGGTCTGGCGGAACACCCCGCCCAGGGACTGGCCCACCGACAGCAGCGCGACGAGGGCTGAACCCGCGCCGGCGAAGGCCAGCACGCCGCGCCGGGAAATCGTCGGAGCGGCGGGGGCCACCGGGGCCAGGTACCCCGCATCCGGCGGCTCCGGGCGCGTATGGGCCAGGTTCGTCCGCATCTCCGCGATGAAGCCCCGGCTGCGCAGCGCCCTGATCATGACCGGGAACTTGACCGTCACGTGGACGACCAAGCCCGCGATGAACACCCACGCACCGTAGAAGTGCAGCGTGTAGAAGGAGGCGGGGAACGGGTACCACGTCTGGATGTTCAAGATCCCCGTCGCGAACTCGAACCCCGCGCCCCCGACGACCAGGAACAGCGACAACCGTTCCAGCGCATGCGCGAACGAGCGCAGCGGCGGCCACTCGAACAGCTTCGGCAGCACCGACCACATCTTGAACAGCACGATCGGCACTAGCGCCAGACCCAAGGTGACGTGGACGCCCTGGGTGAGCCGGTAGAGCCAGTACGGGTGGGTGGGCCAGGAGAACAGGTAGAAGCCGAGCGGGCCCTTGTCCGGTGTCGTGTCGTTGAGCGGGCTGAGGTCCGGGTTGTAGGCGGCGTAGGACAGCAGGCCGGTCGCGAACATCACGGGGATGGAGAGCAGCAGCAGCAGTCCGAGTACCGAAGTCAGCCAGGGGCCGCGGATCGGGCTGCGCCAGAACGAGCGGCGCGACGGACCGGGAGGACCCGATGGGTCTTTCATGAGCGGTGGCTCTCTCGTGGACAACCTCACGAGCCGGCCGCCGTGCCGCTGTTCAGGATGCTCAGGACGCGCTGGCAGGAACCGCCGCGCGGGATCCAGACGACGGCGGGGCTTGGCTGGTTCCTCCCGACCGGGATGAGCAGCGTGGCCGGGCCCGCGGGCAGCGGCTGCAGGCACTCCTGGTAGTACTCGAGTAGCTGTGGCGGGCCCGCGAGCGCCTTGCCGCCGCCGGAGCTGATGATCGCGCTGAACTGCTGGTCCCTGACCGCCGCGCCCGCGCTGCGCCTGTAGCTCACGATCCCGGCCCGGTCGGTGGCCCGCAGGACGTCGTACACCGCGCCCGGGGCCGCGGACGGTCCCATTCCCGCCTGCAGGCTCAGGCTGGGGTCGGTGGCGACCGCGACGTCACCGCCGAGCGCCCGCATGCCCGCGATCAGCCTCATCCCAACGGCGCGGGCGGAGCTCGCGGGCAGCGCACGGGACGGGTGGGAGGTGGCCAGCAGGAAGACGGACTGGGCGAGGATGAGGACGCCTGCCACGGTGGTCACCAGCCGACCGGTGCCCGACCGGCCCGGGTCGTGGCCGAGCGCCAGGCCCGCGAGCAGCGCGACCGCGAGGTAGGCGGGCAGCACGTCGTTGATGGCGCCGCCGCTGTGCACGAGGGTGGCGTAGCCACCGACGGCCAGCGCGGCGCAGCCGGCCAGCAGCTCGCGGGGCACCCGGCGCGCGCCGATGAGGGCGGCGCCCGCGGCCAGGCCCATCGCGGTCGCCAGGGCCGTCCAGAACCAGCCGAAGTTGCTGACGGTCAGCGATTGCCCGCTCATCTGCTTGAAGACGTAGTAGGTGTACCAGCCGCCGCTGGTCAGCCTCAGCATGAGCGTGCTGAGGCAGACGACGGTGAGCGCGGTGAGCGCGGCGACGCGGGCGAGCCCGCGGCGCGGGCCGAAAAGCAGCACGGCGGGCACGGCGACCAGTTCGGCGAGCCCCGTCTGCTTGGTGAGGGCCGCGGCGGCGAGCAGTGTCCCGGCGGCGATGGCGCCGGGCGTGCGGCGCATCCACCGGACGGCGTACAGCGCGCCGATGCTGAGCGCGAGGAAGAGCGAGTCGACCCGGCCGATGTCGAGCCAGTCGCCCGCGGTGAAGTAGGTCGCGGCGAAGACGCCCGCGGCGCCGACGCCGGCCGCGATGCTTCCCGTTTCCCGCTGGACCAGGCGGGCAAGCAGCGCGAAGCACGCGAGCGAGGAGGTCAGGGACACCAGCCGCAACGCCAGGTACGAGGCGCCGAGGACGCGGGCGACGGCGGCCGACACGTAGAAGTAGAGCGGCGGGTACCCGTCGGGAACGTAGCCGACGGACGGCGCCGGGTACAGCGCCTGCCCGGCCAGGATGCGGTGCACCTCGACGAGCGAGTTGCCCTCCAGCTGCTCCAGGGAGAACGGGTAATCCAGGCGGCGCAGCGCGACGAGCAGGTAGGCGCCGATCGCGACGACGCCGACGAGCGCCGCGGCCAGCCGCGCGGCCCGTGGCGCCCATGGCCTGGGCTGGCGGCGAGGTGCCTGCGCAGCGGCGTTCCGCGGAAGTGACGCGACGCCCGGACTGCTGAGGGTCATGCCACGTATTACATGGCATCCGGCATGTCGCGAAGCGGGGAATCGTCTTACGAAATAAGGGTCAATCTGGACTCGGCCGGGCGGCGGAAATGCGACCGGAATGCTGAATCTTACAGATTGATGAATTCGCGGGGCGTCGCGGGCGCCCCGGCCGGGAATGTGAATAATCTCGGGCCCATGCGTGTCCTGGTTACCGGCGGGGCCGGCTTTATTGGATCCCATGTCGTCGAAGCGCTCACCGGCGCGGGTCATGAGGTGCGCGTGCTTGACGCGCTCCTGCCGTGCGTCCACCCCGGCGGACTCCCGGCGTGGTCCGGCGATCCCGGCTTCGAGTTCGTGCACGGCGACGTCCGCGACGAGAAGGCCGTCGGCGACGCGCTGCGCGGCGTCAGCGCGGTCTGCCACCTGGCGGCGATGGTCGGGCTCGGCGTCGACTTCAACGACGCGCCGTTGTATGCGGGCTGCAACGACCTGGGGACCGCGGTGCTGCTTGCCGCGATGGCCCGGGCGGGCCTTGACCGGCTCGTGCTGGCCTCGTCGATGGTCGTCTACGGCGAGGGCCGCTACTCGTGCACGGGATCGTCGTGCGCTGGGTCGTCGAGCACTGGGTCGGCTAGCTCGGGACACGGGCCGGCCGCGACGCCGCCGCCGCGGCAGGCGGCCGACCTTGACGCGGGCCGGTTCGAGCCGCGCTGCCCGCGCTGCGGCGAGCCGCTGGCCCCTGAGCTCGTGCCCGAGGACGCCCCGCTCGGGCCGCGCAACGTCTACGCCGACACCAAGCTGGCCCAGGAGCACCTTTCCGCCTCGTGGGCCAGGTCGACCGGCGGGCAGGCGGTGGCCCTGCGCTATCACAACGTGTACGGCCCCGGGATGCCACGCGATACCCCGTATGCCGGGGTGGCGTCGTTCTTCCGCTCCTCCTTGGAAGCGGGCCGCGCGCCGCGGGTCTTCGAGGACGGCGGACAGCGGCGGGACTTCGTCCACGTCCGCGACGTGGCCGGCGCCACCGCCGCCGCGCTTGAGGCGGTCGCCGGCCCCGGTGTCCACGGCGGGCCGGGCACGCTGCGCGCGTACAACGTCGGCAGCGGTACCCCGCGCACCGTGGGCCAGCTGGCTTCCGTCCTCGCTGACGCCTGCGGTGGCCCCGACCCCGTTGTCACCGGCGAGTACCGGCTCGGCGACGTCCGGCACATCACCGCGTCAAGCGAGCGAATCTGGCGGGAGCTGGGGTGGCGGGCCTCCGTGCCGTTCGCCGCCGGGGTCGCGGAGTTCGCGTCGGCACCCGCCGGCCGGGCCGCCTTCGCGGGCCGGTAGCCAGCCCCGGTGCCAACGTGCCAGGCCGGTTATTTCAGATTCCTTACAACTAGCGGCGGGCCAGGCTTGACTTGAGCAAGAGACTGCCCAGACAGTGAAAGGAGAGGTGAGAGAGCGTCGAGATATGCCGGTTGCCTTGACGGCTGGGTCGAGTTGCGGCGGCGGGTGAGGCGGAGATCCCGTGCGGGAGATCACCAGGCGGCAAGCGCTGGCCGCGGCGTTTGGCGTCGGTGTGCTAGCGGCCGACGGTGTCTACCTCGCGAGCGGGCATTCCTCCGCCTGGTCGGCTGACACCAGCGCGGGCCCGGTTTACCGGCTCGGCGCCAGCGGCTACACGCCGGACGGCACGGCGGGCCGGACCGCCGCGTACCCGTTGTCCGCGGTGCGGCTGCTTGACTCACCGTTCCGTGACAACCAGCTGCGGAACCTGAGCTACCTGCGGTTCCTCGACCCGGACCGGATGCTCCACACGTTCCGGCTGAACTACGGGCAGCCGTCGGCCGCCAGGCCGATCGGCGGCTGGGAAAGCCCGGACTCGCTGATCCGCGGCCACACCGTCGGCCACCTGATGTCCAGCCTCGCGATCAGCTACGCGAACACCGGGGACCCGGGCAGCAAGGCGACCGGGGCCTACCTCGTCGGCGAACTCGCGAAACTGCAGCGGGCCGCGCCGTCCGCCGGGTACTCGCCCGGCTACCTGTCGGCGTTCCCTGAGCAGTTCTTCGACTGGCTGGAGGCCGGCCAGACGGACCGGGTCTGGTCCCCCTACTACATGATCCACAAGTACCTGGCGGGCATGATCGACCAGTACGAGCTCGCGGGGGCCGACCAGGCAATCGACGTCGCGATGCGGCTAGCCGACTGGGTGGACCGGCGAACTGCCCCGCTGTCGTACGCGCACATGCAGCAGATCCTGGCCACGGAGTACGGCGGCCTGCCCGAGTCGCTGGTGAACCTGTACGCCATCACCGGGGTGCAGCGGTACCTGACCGTGGCACAGCGCTTCTACCACGCGCGGTTCCTTGATCCGCTCGCGGCGGGCCAGGACGACCTGGCGGGTGAGCAGTGCAACGTGAACACGCCGAAGATCCTCGCCGCGCTGCGGATGTGGGAGGTGACCGGCGACCAGAAGTACCGCGATATCGCGGAAAACTTCTGGCAGTTCGCCACGGGGCAGCACAGCTACGTGATCGGCGGCCAGGGTAACCACGAGCACTGGGACCCGCCCGGCGTGATCGCCGCCGCCCTGTCCAACTACACGTGCGAGGGCTGCGTCACCTACAACGCGCTCAAGCTCACCCGGCTGCTGCATTTCCACGATCAGGCCCGGACGGACGTGCTCGACTATTACGAGCGCGCCCTGTTCAACCAGATGCTCGGCGTCCAGGACCCGGATTCCCCGCACGGCTTCACCGTCTACTACACGGGGCTGTCGGCGGGCGCCGTCAAGCAGCAGCCGCTGAACTACTTCCCCGCGGGCAACCCGGATGCCTACGCGACCGACTACGACACGTTCACCTGCGACACCGCGACCGAGCTTGAGACCCAGGCCAAGTTCGCGGACACGATCTACTCGCGGGACTCCCGTGGCGTGTACGTCAACCTGTTCATCCCGTCCGAGGTTCGCTGCGCCGATCACGGCGTGACCATCCGCCAGGAGACCGGCTTCCCGGACGATCCCGTGGTGCGGCTCACCGTGGCCAGCGGTTTCGCCACGATGACGCTGCGGGTGCGGGTGCCGTCCTGGACCGCGGGGCCGCCCGGGGTCGTACTCAACGGCGCGCGGCTCGCCGGGACCGTCACGGGCGGCTGGATCGCCATCCTGCGGCACTGGCAGCCGGGCGACCGGCTGGAGGTCACGCTGCCCATGCGGCTGGCGCTCCACCGCGCGCCGGACGCGCCGTCCGTGCAAGCGGTGAGCTACGGCCCGGTCGTTCTCGCGGGCCGCGGCGCCGGCGCCGCCTACGCGGCTCCTGGCGCCGCGACCGACGCCATCGACAATGCCGCCATCCTGGGCAGCATCAGGCACCCCGCGGCGCCGCGAACCGCGCCGCACCCGCCCGAGTTGCCGGTGCTCGACACCGCGTCCGTGCACCGGACCGCCGCCGCGCCGATGGCGTTCACCGCGACGGCCGACGGCCATCCGGTGACTCTGATCCCGGTCGCCCGGGCCGCGCACGAGCCATTCACCGTCTACTGGCAGGCCAGCCCGGGCTAGGGAACGCGGTCCTGGCGGTCCGCTGGCTTTTCGATGCCCCATAAGAATTCCATAAGAAATACCGCGCCCGCTGGCCCCGCGGCCGCTCACATGGGCCCAGAGTGTTATTTCTCTATTTCGTAAGGCTTGTTAGCCATATTGTGACCGGCATCGGTAATAACGTCACTGCCGTGACAGTTGACGTGATCCTGCCGTGCCTCAATGAGGCGTCGGCTGTGCCCTGGATGCTTGAGAGGATGCCCGCCGGCTTCCGCCCCATCGTGGTCGACAACGGCTCCACCGACGGATCGGACGAGATCGCGAGGTCGCTCGGCGCGACCGTCGTGGCCGAGCCGGCCCGGGGTTTCGGTGCGGCCGCGCACGCTGGGCTGCTGGCGGCGACCAGCGACGTGGTGTGCTTCTGCGACTGTGACGGCAGCCTCGACCCGCAGCAGCTTCCCCGCATCACCGGGCCGCTGCTGGCCGGCCAGGCCGACTTGGTCCTAGGCCGCCGCGCCCCGGTGCGGCGCGACGCCTGGCCGCTGCCGGCGCGGATGGCCAACTGGGAACTGGCCAGGCGGGTCCGCCACCGGACCGGCCTGAGCATCCGTGACCTGGGACCGATGCGCGCGGCGGGCCGCGAGGCGCTGCTCAGCCTGAACCTCGCCGACCGGCGGTTCGGGTACCCGCTCGAAATGGTGATGAACGCGGCGGCCGCCGGCTGGCGCGTATCCGAGGTTGAGGTCGCCTACCTGCCCCGGGTCGGAAAGTCCAAGGTCACCGGCACCGTGCGCGGCTGCGTGCGCACCGTACACGACATGAGCGGGGTGCTCGCCCGGTGACCGCCCTAGCAAAATCGAACACCGCAGCATCGGACACCACCCTGCTCGTCATCGCGAAGCAGCCGGTGCCTGGCCGGGTCAAGACCCGCCTGGTACCGCCCTGCACGTACGAGCAAGCCGCATCGCTCGCCGAGGCCGCGCTCGCCGACACCCTGCGGGCCGTCCGCATGACGCCGGCCAGGCGCCGGGTCCTGATCCTCGACGGCCAGCCGGGACCCTGGCTGCCTCCCGGGTTCGACATCGTGCCCCAGTGCGCCGGGCCGCTCGACGAGCGGCTCGCCGCCGCCTTCACCGCGGTGAGCGGCCCGGCACTGCTGATCGGGATGGACACGCCGCAGGTCACCCCCGCGTTGCTGACGGTGGACTGGGGCCAATCTGACCTGGGCACTGTGGACGCCGTGTTCGGCCCGGCCGCCGACGGCGGATTCTGGGCCCTCGGACTGCGCACGCCGGACCCCGCCCTGCTGCGCGGCGTTCCGATGTCGACCGCGGCCACCGGCGCGGTCCAGCGCGCCAGGCTGCTCGCGGCCGGGCTCCGCGTCCTGGACCTGCCGCAACTGCGCGACGTGGATACCGCGGCGGACGCCGTCGCCGTGGCCCGCCAGGTGCCGCGGAGCCGTTTCGCCGCCCGGACACGGGAACTGGCGACGGTGCTGAGCCTTGCTGATGACGATCTCCTGGGGGAAACAGCATGATCGCGGGGGCCATCGCCCTGTACGAGGAAGCGCTGTACGAGCAGGCACCGGTGCTGGTCATGCGGACCTCGGACGGCCGCGGGCTGCCGCTCCAGATCCTCCGGTGGTGCGGGCGGCCCGATGCCGCCGACGAGGAACTGCTCCAGCGCTCTCACGGCCCCGTTCTCGACGTGGGCTGCGGCCCGGGCCGGCTGACCATCGCGCTGACCGAGCGAGGGGTGCAGGCGCTGGGCGTGGACATCTCGCGCGCTGCCATTGACCTGGTACGGCAGGCCGGGGCACCCGCACTGCACCGCTCGGTTTTCGACCCGCTGCCCGGGCTGGGCCGGTGGGCCACCGTGCTGCTCGCGGACGGCAACATCGGCATCGGCGGTCTGCCCGCCCGGCTCCTGCGCCGCTGCGCGCAGCTGCTAGCGCCGGGCGGCCGGATCCTCATTGAGGCGGAGCCAGGCGACGTCGACGAACGGGTAACCGCCTGGCTCGAGCACCCCGACGGCCGCCGCGGCCCGGTCTTCCCGTGGGCTCACCTGGGCACGTCCGCGGTGCTTGACGCCGCCGCGGCGGCCGGCCTGCGCGTCGTGGACCAATGGCACGACGCGGGCCGCTCGTTCGTCGCCGTGGCCAGCCAGGCAGCCACCGGGCGATGAACTCAGGTGGGGTCGTCGCACGCGCCCGTTCGGGAGAATCGAAGACATCACACCGAACGTAGGCGTGGTCCCCCGTCACCGCACCGCGCGCGAGCGGTCAGCGATCGGTACTCTCGACTGGATGAACGTCCACTGTGGGGGCATCGTCCCGCTATGACACGGCTCAGCATCTTCACCGACCCGGCGGCATACGCCGATGAGGATGCCTGGCACGGGCAGGCGGCGCGACTGCGCAGGGAGGACGGCATCACCCGCATCCACGATGCCGGGTTCGCGCCCTTCTGGGCGGTGCTCAGGCACAGGGACGTGTCCGCTGTGGAGCGCGACAGCGCGACCTTCCGCAACGCTCCTTATCCCATCCTGGTCGACGGCCCGGACCGTGAAGGCGGCCCGCCCGTGCGGAACCTGGTCGGCATGGACGGGGCCAAGCACCGCGAGTACCGCAGCATCGTGGCCAAGTGGTTCTTGCCGGGCGCGGTGAAGCCGCAGGCGGCCGCGATCGAGCAGTCGGTCGACCGCAAGCTCGCCGAGCTCGCCGGCCGCAACGGCGAGACGATCGAGTTCGCCAGCGAGGTCGCCGCGGACATCCCGCTGCGGGTGATCCTCGGGGCCATGGGCATCGGGCCCGAGGACGACGCCAAGATCCACCGGCTGTCGCATGAGCTGTTCGGCGCACAGGACAGCGACGTGGCCCGGTCGGACAACGCCGAGACGATCGTCGCCGTCGTGCGGGAATTCGGCGAGTACTTCATGGGGCTGGCCATGCGGCGCCGGGCCGAGCCCACCGGCGACCTGGGCTCCATCGTGGCCAACGCGACCGTCGGCGGCCGCCTCCTCGGGCCCGGCGAGCTCGTCCCCTACTACGTGCTCCTCGCGACCGCGGGCCACGACACGGTGAGCACCGTGCTGGCCGGCGGCGTCGAAGCGCTCGCGACCCACCCCGAGCAACTGGCCCGGCTCAAGGACGACCCCTCGCTTATCCCGAACGCCATCGAGGAGATGGCCCGCTGGGTCACGCCCACCAAGCACTTCATGCGGACCGCCGCCCGGGACGCGGAGCTTGGCGGCAAGAGGATCGCCGCGGGCGACTGGCTGCTCCTGTCCTTCCCGTCGGCGAACCGGGACGAGGAGGTGTTCGCCTCCCCGTTCGAGTTCGACGTGACGCGATCCGATGCCTCAAGCCACCTCGCCTACGGGGGCGGCGGCCCGCACTTCTGCCTCGGCGCCTACCTGGCCCGGCTTGAGCTGCGCGCGTTCTTCGAGCGCTTCATCCCGCGAGTGCGCTCACTCGAGATCGACGGTGACGTGGTGCGCGCGAAGACCACCTTCGTGGCCACGTTCAAGAACCTCCCGGTGCGCATGGAGCTCACCGCCTGAGCCTGTGATCGGCGCCCGGAGCGGGCGGATCGCGCCGCCGGTCACGTCGTGACCGGCGGCTTTTTCCGGTCAGGCCTGGATCGCGTAGAGGCTGTCGTCGTTACAGCCGACGAAGACCAGGCCGCCCTCGACCGCCGGGGTGGAGAGGAACTCCGCCGTGCCGGCCGCCGCGCCTGACGGGGTGAAGGCCCAGACGGGCGTGCCGGTCGTGGCATCGAGCGCCTGGATGGCCAGGGCGGTGCTGTAGTAGACCCGGCCGCCCGTCACCGTTACCCCATATGGCCCGATGGGGGTGGTCGCCCGCTCCCATACTTTCTTACCGTGAGCGGCGTCGATGGCCTGCAGGCTGCCCTGGTTGTCCCTGACGTAGAGCAGGCCGCCGGCGACGACGAGGGGAGAATCCATCCCGTTGCCCGGGTGGTAGGTCCACCTGACCTGCCCGCTCGCGGCGGCGACGGAGTAAATCGTCCCGGACACGGTGCCCAGGTAAACGCCGCCGCTGCCGACCGCCAGGCCCGTCCCTGGCTCGTCGTCAGAAGACAGCAGCTGCTTGTGCCAGACCAGTGCACCGGTCGCGGTCTTGAAGGCGTAGAGGATGCCGGACTCATCGAGCGCGTAGACGATGCCCTGGTCGGCGGTGAGCGCGGTGAGGTAGGGCTCCTGCGTGCTGAAGCTCACGCCCTTCGCGCCGGTCGCCGCCTCGTAGGCCTGCGCGGGCGCGGCGGCCTGGGCGAGGATCACGGTGCCGCCGTCGACCGCCCAGGTCTTCTTGTAGACGGCGGGCACGCTGGTGTCCAGTTCCCAGACCCGCCTGCCGTTCGCGGCGCGCAGGGCGTAGAAGTGCCCTTCGTTGGTGGAAAAGCAGACGACGCCGCCGACGGCGTCAGGAGCGGCGGAGACCGATCCCGCCTGGAACGACCAGGCTTGACGCCTGGTCGCGATCGTGACCGCGTAGAAGTTGTTGTCCGTGCTGGCGACGTAGACCGCGCCGTTGCCGGCGCCCGGGTTCCCCTCGATGGCGTTGCCCGTCGGGATTTTCCATGCCTGGGTCCGGTGCGCTCCGGCGCCGTAGTACTCCTGCATCGACTGTCCGGCCGACAGGGACTCGCCGGTCGGCAGTGACACGCCGGTGGGCAGCACTCCGCCGGCCGGCACCGTCCCGGCCGATGACGGCGTGCCTGTCGTCGTCGACTGCGAGCTGAGCGCCCAGCCCACCGCACCGCCGAGCACCGCGATGCTGCCAACGCCGGCCCCGATGAGCAGGCCCCGGCGGCTCGCGCCGCGAGCCGCCGGGGCCTGCGGCCAGGGAACGGGCGGCCCGCCTGCGGTGGTGCCGCCGTTGCTGGGGGCCGGCGCGGTGACCGGGCCGACGGGGGCGGCACTGAGCCCGGGCCAGGCCCCTTCCACGTCCCGGCCCGGCGTAAGCTGCAGCGCTTCGATCTGGGCCGCCAGCGCGGCTTGCTGCGCCTGGATCACCCCGGCGAGCCCGGACGGCCAGAATGCGGCCGGCGATAGCCCGAGGCGCTCGGCGGCCGCCGTGCTGTACGCCGCGACCCGGCCGAGGTCCGGACGGGCCTGCGGGTCCTTGGCCAGGCAGGCTTCGATGAGTCCCCGCACCTGTGCGGGGACGGCCGCAAGGTCCGGCTCCCCGTGCACGATCCGGAACATCACCGAGGCCGACGGTGAGCCGGGGCTGACGCTGAACGGGTCGGTGCCGGATGCGGCATACGCCAGCACGGAACCCAGCGAGAACGTGTCGCTGGCCGGTCCGGCCACCTCCCCCAGGACCTGCTCGGGCGACATGTAGCTCAGGGTCCCGATGATTTGCCCGGTCGCGGTGAGCCGGGTGTCGGTGACCGCGCGGGAAATGCCGAAGTCGATGACCCGGGGCCCGTCCAGCGCCAGCAGCACGTTGGCGGGCTTGAGGTCACGGTGCACAAGCCCGATCCCGTGGATGGCCCGCAGCGCCTCGGCCAGCCCGGCGGCCAGCCGCCACACCGCGGCCACGGGCAGCGGGCCGTGCCGGCGGACGAGGTCGTCCAGGGACGGTCCAGGGACAAACGCGGTGGCCAGCCACGGCGGGTTGTCGTCGACCCCGGCCGCCACCACGGGCGCGGTGTACCAGCCGCTGACCTTCTGGGCGGCCGCCACCTCGTGGCGGAAGCGCCGCACGAACTCAGCGTCCCGGCCGAGTTCCGCGTGGATGACCTTGACCGCCACGATCCGGCCGGCCAGCGACGACCCAAGGAACACCTGCCCCATGCCGCCCGACCCGAGCCGGGCCAGCAGGCGGAACTCCCCCACGGTCCGGAGATCCGTCGCGGTCAACGAGTCCATCCCTGATCAGCTCCCGTAGCCGTCCGCCAGCACAGTCAGAGACTATTGCGACAAACACCCGCGTACATGGCTGATGTCAACGATTGCACTGCGCCGATTTGGTAGCTTCTGGGGCGTGTGTTGCCTGACCGCCTGCATGGCGTCATCGTGATCATCCCCCGTCCGGTCAAGGCGCACGCGCATCCCGGCGGCGGCCGGGTCATGCTAACCGCGGACGGCTTCCGCATAGCCGCCGACGAGGCTTCGCGCCCAGCGGCGGGCCTGCTTCGCGCCGCGCTTGAGGCGTCTACCGGCTGGAACATCGCCGTCGTCCCGGTCAGCGGCGACGTCGGGCCGAACGCCGTCACGCTCACCGTCGGGCTTCCTGATGGCGGCGGCCTGCCCGACGACGGCTACCGGCTGCGCGCCGCCCCGGGCGAAGGCGTTGTCGTCAACGCCGGGGGCCCGGCGGGCGTCTTCCACGGTACGCAGACGCTGCGGCTGCTGCTGCCGCCGGAGACCTTGCGGAACGCCCCGGCCCATGGCGTGCCTGCCGCGCTTGAACTGCCCGCCGTGGAGATCGAGGACGCGCCTCGTTATGCCTGGCGGGGCGTGCACCTGGACGTGGCCCGGCGCTTCTTCCCGAAGGCATGGATACTCCGGCTGATCGACCTGGCCGCCCTGCACAAGTTCAACATCCTGCACCTGCACCTTACCGACGACCAGGGCTGGCGTTTCCCGGTCCAGCGGTATCCCCTGCTCACCGAGGTCGGATCGTGGCGCAAGCAAAGCCCGGTCGGGCTGGCCAGGGATAAGCGGTTCGACGGTACCCCGCACGGCGGCTGCTACACGGTCGCCGACCTGGCGGAGATCGTCGCCTACGCCGCGCTGCGGCACATGACGGTGGTGCCGGAGATTGACATGCCCGGCCATATGCAGGCCGCGATTGCCGCCTACCCCGAGCTCGGCAACCGCGACGCTTACAACGGCCGCAAGAAGCCGATCAAGGTGCGCACCCGCTGGGGCATTTCCCGGCACGTACTGAACGTCGATGACGCCACCATCGAGTTCTGCGCGAACGTGCTCGACGAGGTGATGAACGTCTTCCCCAGCCCCTACATCCATCTCGGCGGCGACGAGTGCCCGGCCACCGAGTGGCACGACAGCGACCGTGCCCGGCAGCGCATGCGCTCGCTCGGCCTGCGGGCCGAGGCCCAGTTGCAGGGCTGGTTCATGGCGCAGGTGGCGAGGCGGCTCGCCGCCCGCGGCCGCCGCATGGTCGGCTGGGACGAGGTCATCGACGCCGGCGGCCCGCCGGACGCCGTCATCATGGCGTGGCGCAAGGACGGCTACATGGGCCGGTGGGCCGCGGAACTCGGCCACCACGTCGTGATGGCACCGGAGTACTACGTCTACCTGGACTGGGCGCACTCGGACGACAAGAGCGAGCCGCTCGCGATCCGCGGCGCGACCAGCGTGGCGGATGTCTACACGTTCGACCCGGTACCGCGCGGCCTGTCGGAAGGCGCTCGCAAGAACATCATCGGCGCGCAAGCGCAGCTGTGGACCGAGTACATCCCCGACACCGACAAGGCCGAGTACATGTACTTCCCGCGGCTGTGCGCGTTCGCCGAGGTCGTCTGGTCACCGCCTGGCGGAGAACTCGCGGAGTTCGAGGAGCGGCTGACCAGGCATCTGCCGAGGCTGGACGCCTGTCACGTCAACTACCGTCACGCTGTTCCCGTTCCTTAGCATGCGGGTCTTGCCCAACCGGGCAGTGGAACGGTGCCATGAACGTCCCGAACTTCAGCGGTATGTAAGCCTCCTTTGCCTGCTTAATCATTTACTCGCGCATTCGTGTGAGTTAGGGTTCCCGGCAGACCGGCCGTTCAACGTCAAAGGGGACGTTTCGTGAATAAGCCAGCGGGAAGCCCAGAGGAGTTCGACGCGGTTGTGGTGGGCGCGGGCTTCTCGGGCTTGTACATGCTCTACCGGCTGCGCCAGCTCGGCCTATCGGTGAAGGCGTTCGACTCGGCCGCCGACGTGGGCGGCACGTGGTACTGGAACCGTTACCCAGGAGCCCGCTGCGACATCCCGACCACGGACTACACCTACAGCTTCGACCCGGAGCTTGAGAAGGAATGGACGTGGTCGGAGAAGTACGCCACGCAGCCGGAGATCCTGGACTACCTCCGGTTCGTGGCCGACCGCTACGGCCTGCGCGCGGACATCGAGTTCTCCACCTCCGTCACCTCCGCTCACTGGGACGAGCAGGAACAGCGCTGGAGCATCGTGACCGACCGCGGGGCGCAGCTGCGGTGCCGGTACTACATCATGGCCAGCGGCTGTCTCTCCATGCCCAAGTCGCTCGACATCAAGGGCGCCGGCCGGTTCGCGGGCAAGGTGTACCTCACCAGCCAGTGGCCCCACGAGGGCGTCGACTTCACCGGCCAGCGGGTCGCGGTCATCGGCACCGGGTCATCTGGCATCCAGTCGATACCGCTGATCGCCCGCCAGGCCAGCCAGCTCACGGTCTTCCAGCGGACCCCGAACTTCTCCGCCCCCGCGCACAACGGCCCCGCCCCGGCCGACCGGCTGGCGCGGCTGGCGCAGGACCGCGAGGAGTACCGGCACGCCGCCCGGTGGTCCCTAGGGGGAATGCCGGTCGAGCCGACCGACGTCCTCGGTGTGACCGCCAGCGAGACGGTCGCCCGGGAACGGTTCGAGGACGCATGGAGACAGGGCCAGCTGTTCGCCGTCCTCGGCATCTTCGCCGACCAGGGGGTGAACCCGGCGTCCAACCAGATCGTGGCCGACATGTTCCGGGAGAAGATCCGCTCGGTCGTGCACGACCCGCAGACAGCCGACGCGTTGTGCCCGAAGGACCACTACTTCGGCACCAAGCGGCCGTGCCTCGACACCGGCTACTTCGAGACCTACAACCTCCCGCACGTCCGGCTCGTCGACCTGCACACGCAGCCGATCACGAGCATCACCGAGGACGGCATCGACACGACGGACGAATCATTCGGCCTTGACGCGATCGTGTACGCCACCGGCTTCGACGCCATGACCGGCGCCCTGGCGGCCGTGAACGCCACCGGCCGGGAGGGCCTGTCCCTGACGAAGAAGTGGGCCGCCGGCCCGTCCACGTACCTGGGGCTCATGACGGCCGGGTTCCCGAACTTCTTCATGATCACCGGCCCCGGCAGCCCGTCGGTCCTGTCGAACATGGCCGTGTCGATCGAGCAGCACGTGGACTGGATCGCCGACTGCCTCAAGGACATGGCCGCCGAGGGCTTCGAGACGATCGAGCCGACCCCGCTCGCCGAAGCCGGATGGGACCAGCACGTCCAGGACTGCGCCGCCATCACATTGCACCCGACCGCCAACTCCTGGTACATGGGTGCCAACGTCCCCGGCAAGCCGCGCGTGTTCCTGCCCTACATCGGCGGCGTGGCCGTGTACCGGCAGGCGTGCGACGACGTGGTCGCGCAGGACTACCTCGGGTTCCGGCGGACTGGTCGTGGCGGGGAACGCTGCCGGGACGGGGTGATCCGCCGGATGCAGCCCGATGTCTCCCTGGTCCTGCAGGTGATGGCCACGATGGGCCTGCCGCCCATGGAAGCCCTGTCGGCCGACGATGCGCGGGCCATGATGGCGCTCGCCGCGGCCGCCCGCCCGCCGAGCCCGGAGGTGGGCGAGGTCACGGACGGGGTGATGCCCGGCCCGGCCGGAGACCTGCCTTACCGGCTCTACCGCCCGGCGACGGCGGGCCCGCACCCGGTGGTGGTGTACTTCCACGGCGGCGGCTGGGTGCTCGGCGACCTGGACTCCGACGACCCGCTGTGCCGGGACCTCTGCGTCCGGTCGGACACGGTGATCGTGTCGGTGAACTACCGCCACGCGCCCGAGGCCCGCTTCCCCGCCGCCGCGGAGGACGCCTTCGCGGCGCTACGGTGGACGGCCGCCCACGCTGGCGAGCTAGGCGGGATCCCCGGCCAGATCGCGGTCGCGGGCTGGAGCGCCGGCGGGAACATCGCGGCGGTCGCCTGCCAGCTGGCCCGCGACGCCGGCGGCCCGCACGTCTCGGGACAACTCCTCCTCACCCCGGTCACGGACTCGGACATGACCCGGCCGTCCTACGACGAGAACGGCGACGGGTACGTCCTCACCACCCCGCTGATGGACTGGTTCTGGGACTATTACGCCGACCCGGCCGACCGCGGCGACCCGCTTGCCGCCCCGCTCCGCGGCAACCTGGAGGGGCTGCCCCCGGCTTGCATCGTCACTGCCGACTTCGACCCGCTCCGCGACGACGGCCTCGCCTACGCGGACGCCTTGGAGGCCGCAGGGACTCAGGTCCGCCGCGTCCGGGCCCGCGGACACACTCACACGTCCGTGACGATGGTCGGCGTGGTCATCTCCGGGGCTCCGGTACGTGCCGAGATCGCCGAGGCACTGCGCGATTTCTTCCCGAGCCGGACCAGCCTCGGTAACCCGTTGCAGTGAAGCGAGGCGGGCAGGCGGACCGCCGACCGATGCCGTCCTGTCCGGCTACGGACAGTCAAGGCAGCGGGCCGGTGGGATAAAGGTGCTCGCTGGCGGCGGCCCGGAGAACCCTACAACTGGTCGTCCTTGCGCTCAGCCGGATCAGGCGTCCTGATTCTTGAGGAGGTTCTGGGCGATCGAGCTCTTGTGGCCGCTCTCGGGGATAACGGCCCACGCCACCAGGTAGGCCAGCACGCCTGCGCCTCCGGTCATGACGGAGAGGACGGCCCAGATGACCCGGACCAGGGTAACGTCGATGCCGAAGTAGCCGCCGACTCCCGCGCAGACCCCGGCCAGCATCCGGCCGTCCCTGCTCCGTACCAGGACCTTGGTCGCATTCTCGTCGTTCATATCAGCCATCCTTACAATGACCCCGGATAGCCGGCCGCCGTTCGGCGGCTGGTTCCCGTTGCCTAATTTCAGCATACATTGCCAGCAAAATCAGGGATTTTATCTCGGGCGATCAGCCGGGTGACGCACAATTCTGCTTATTCCCAGGAGCTGCGGTCACTCACCGAAGAAGACCTATTATGAAATGTGCGAGCACAGGCGTGAGGGATAACCTGCTGACCGGGCGGGAACAGCCGGCGGGCCATCGGGTGGACCTGGCCTCGTCGCCGGAGTCGTCGAGGCTGGGCGGGACGATGATGCAGTAGTCGGGATCCATGCCCGGCGGCGGCGACGGCTGCCTGGGACCGGCGGCGCACCGCTGCCCACGAGACAGCCAGCTGCAGTCGTGCACGACGCCGAAGGACATGTCCCCGAAAAGCTGGAGACCATGAATGGCGGCATTCTCGAAGAGGGAGAAATCTCAAACGGCCTGCCTGACGCTTTCAGCTCGTCCACGCAACTCCTCCCGAAAGATCTCCGGTTGAGCGAATGAACAACTGCCGCGGAATGACCTGGCCCCTTCGCTCCGCCCCCATTACAGGGACCTCGTCACTACTACGGGCCAGTGCACCAGCACGTCCCGCGACGGTACTCAATCCCTGACACATCACGTGCGCCTTTTCCCACATCGCTCACCACAACGGTCTCCTGAGCTCGCCGAGGCGCTGCGGCAGGCGAGAGAAGAGGCCGGGCTGTCGGTGAGCATGATGGCACGGCGCGCGCAGACCTCACGGGCAGCCATTCACGCCTATGAGACCGGTGCCCGGGAACCGAATGTCACCACCGCTCTCCGACTCCTCCAGGCATGCGGGTACACAATGGGAGTCATCCCGGACCGGGGGTAGCCTGCCGCGATCAGGGCGCGACCGGCGCCCGTGACCGTAGTCAGCCATCAGACCTCATCACTCGTGGCGGGAGCCGGGGTTCCGTGCACAAGCTCGGCGTGCCGGGCGAACGCCCCGGCGGCCAGCTCGGTCATGACCGGGCGGACTTCGGGCGGCATGTGCTCGATGGTTTCCCTCGGCCGCAGTCCGGGCCTTGACCCCTAGCCGATCATTGACCGGACCAGGGTCCCGCTCTCGACCTCGGTGCTGTATTGCCTGCTGAGCGCGCCGAACTGGAGCATCACGTTAGCGACCCGTTGGATGCTCTGCACTTGCACTGGGCCTGTAGGGAATCCTGGCAGTGCCATGACGGCGGTCACCGTGGACGACAAGCCGTCATACTTTGCTATCGCCGTCTGCACGGCCAACGGCCTGGTATCGGCGATCACCTGGCCTTCCTGGATGGCGCGGACGAACGCCGCAGCCGTCTTGGGGTACTTCTCGGCCCACGTCTGGGTGGCCACGTACCCGTCCATAGGGAAGTTCTCCGTGGCCCCCTGGTCCGTGTCGGCCACTTCCTGATCGCCGTACTCTTCTCCCGCGATGGTGGCGTAGGGCTCGGCGAGGAGCGCCGCTCCCCAGCTGCCACGCTGGAGCTGACTGGGCATGTCGGTGTAACCCTTCGCGTCCGTGATGAAATCGACCTTTGCCGGGGATATGCCGTTTTCCTCAAGAAGCGCGCTGACCAGCAGGGTGCCGATGTTATTGGTCCCGTTGACCCCGATCTTCTGCCCGGCGAGGCTCGCCATGGCGGTGATGTGCGAGGTCGCCGGGGCAACTAGCACGCGTGTGCCGGGCCTGAGGGTCGACGCCTCAGCCAGGATGCGGAACCGGGCGCCTGCCGACTGCGCCGCGATGTAGGACACATAGCTTTGCGCGCTAACGTCGACTCGGCCCTTGAGCTGGGCCGCGACCGCCGCCTGGTTGCTCGCTATCTTCTCCAGCGTCACGTGGAGACCTTGCTGGGCGAAAAGCCCTTCGTCCTGGGCGATGTACAGGCCGGCAAGGTCGGCCGCGGGCAGGGCGGCGACTACGATATTCGGCAACTCGGGCTGATTGAACGCGGACACGCTTGTCGAGCCGACTTGCGAGGCGCATCCTGCTGCCAGAACCACGGTCGCGGCGATCGACGTCAGCGCGCCAAATTTCCCTGTACGCATTTCTGGTCCCCCCCGGAACCGCAGCCGCGCACCAACCATGCGCGGCACCTCGGTCGGCAACCGTTGCCGGCCGCCCCGGCTGCGAAGCGGCGTTTCGTACTATAGCGATTAAATCCCCGAACCGGAATAAACCGGAGACTTCAGTAAATGTCGTAAATGTGATCCCGGGATAGCCGATCGTGACTTAGTCGACGAAAGTTGGATTTTTAGGAAATTTGCGCAACACAAGCGATCACTTTTTGTTGAGGATAATCAATCATTATTTAGATATGAGCGATCTTGTACTATTTCGATTTATCTAGGCCCAGGTCATCGGCCTGCTGACCAGCAGAGATGCGACCTGCGCAAAACGTCGGCACGCGGGCCTTCCGATCACTCGCTGCGTACGGGGCTGTCCGGCGACTCCGCGGCCCGATCATCGTCCCGGCCCCGATCGTCACCGGGGTCGCCTACTTCCTCCAGATCGAGCCAGG